>DATKUO010000174.1:0-15237 GCA_035530515.1 Bacteroidales bacterium | reverse complement strand
GGTCACATTGCCACAGCTTTTTTGCAGTATCTAAACATAATAAGAGGGTTTCGTTTCGGTAAAAGACATGGCAAATATTAAAAAGATTGATATAACCTGCGACACAAAAGAACTGGTGAATATAAACAAGGTGGAGAACCTTCAGGGAAATTTGAAAAGTATTTCCGATAAATCCATGCAGAAATTAAAAAACTCAATTATAGGTAATGGATTTGCTTTCCCGATATTTGCATGGAAAAAAGGGGAAAGAATATATAGCATTGACGGCATACACAGGATAAAAGCATTAAAAGGATTGGAAAGGGAAGGTTATAAAATACCGACCGATCTGCCAGTTGTATATATAACTGCAAAAGACGAAAAGCGCGCAAAAAAACTATTGCTCGCGGCAACAAGCCAATATGCAAAAGTTAGTCAAGTTTCATTTAATCAATTTATTGAGGATCTCGACTTGCTGGACATTGAGCTCGAAATAGAAATCCCGGAAATAGATATTCTCGACGATAAGGAAGCTAAGATAAAAAAAGAAAATCTTAATCCATTCGAGCAGGTCCATTTTTTAATAAGTGTTCCAGTTGATAAATTCCATGAGGTTCAGGAGTATATATTCCCCATAACCTTAATCGAGGGGGTTGAAGTTGAACAAGGGCAAAACTGATAATACATACCTCGGTGATAAGATTAAATTAAGAATGGAGTTTCTCCCCAGAAAGAGAAATATAAACGTTCTCGATCTGTTCGCTGGAGATGGTCTAATTTGGGGAACAATAAAAAATAAAACAAAAAGAAATATAAATATAACGAGCATTGATAAAAAAGAGGATACGGAAAAATTCCATCTTATAGGAGACAATAGAAAATATTTACCATCATTAAATCTGAAAAAATATGATGTGATTGATATTGATTCTTACGGAATACCTTATGATCAAATTGACTTTATTTTGAAATCAAATTTTATCGGTGAAATATTTATGACTTGCATAAAGGACCCGCGTGGACCAATCCCAATGAAAATGGCTCTATTCCTGGGATATACAGAAAAGATGTATAAAAAATGTCCTACTTTAATATCTAAAAATCATTTTAACAAATTAAAAAAAGTGTTGACAAAAAATGGAATATTCAATATAAATTATATTGAACATCAAAGTAAATATTATTATATTAACTTTAAAAAGGAAAAATAAAAATGCAAACTATTTATAAACCTAAAGGAAAGGCCAGGGAGTACTCACCGCTTGCCGCCAATATTTACAAAGGATGCGATCATGGGTGTTTATATTGTTATGTTCCTGGGATGTTTAAACAGTTCAATAAAAATTATAATCATAGCGATGTGCAGATAAAGCCTGGGTTTATTGAGCAATTAAAAAAAGACTGCATAAAATTAAAAAATAAAAATCAAGTTCTATTATGCTTTTCCGGCGATCCCTATTGCATGGCAAACGATGAACACAGAGAAACGAGGAAATCACTTTTAATTCTTTTGGAGAACGAAATACCAGTTCGGATTTTAACGAAGGGCGGAATGAGATGTTTACAGGATATTGAAATATTTAAACAGTTTGGAAAAAATATCTCAATAGGGGCAACATTAACCTTTATAAATGAATCGGATTCTAAAAAATGGGAACCTGGTGCAGCACTACCGGAAGAAAGAATGAAAACGTTGAAGATATTGCATGAGAATAATATTAAAACCTGGGCAAGTCTTGAACCCGTTATTGATACAAAGCAAAGTCTTGAGTTGATGGGGAAAACCATTGATTTTATTGATGAATATAAAATCGGCAAATTAAATAATTATAAAGATCTTGATAAAAAAATAAATTGGTCAATATTCCTTCAAAGTGCTATTGATATTATGGAAAAAAATAATAAGGAATATTATATAAAATACGATCTCTCGAAAGAAGCTCCATACACCGAAATAAAAGCCAATCATAGAAATTTAGATTATTACAATCTTTTATGGATTAAATAAATGGCAGAAATAAAAGTCAACCAACTTGCCATTTTATTTGATGTCACTGAAAGATATATTCAAAGGCTTGCTAAAGATGGTGTAATTATAAAAACAAAAAGAGGATTTTACGATCTTGCCGGTTCAGTCCGTGGGTATATTAAATTTTTAAGAGATGCTGCAGAAGGTAAAAGCGTAGACCTGGAAGAGCAGAAAAAAAGACTATATAGATTAAGAGCGGATAAAGCACAAATTGAAATTGATCTTGCTAAAGCGGAAGTAATAAATGTTGATGAGGCAATGAAAGCTTGGGGGCAGGTGGTGATGATTGTGAGGTCTCGAATTCTTGCCATACCGAAAAAGACGGCACCGCTGATGGTGGGGATAAAAAGAATCGCCGAAGCTGAAGATATTCTGAAGCGTGTAACGAATGAGACATTGAGAGAATTGGCAAGTCCTGATCTTATTGATAGAGCTCTCGGTGTTCAAAAGGAAAAACGAGAAAGGGGACTCAAAAGAAAAAAATGATTAATCCCGTTTTATATTTAATAATGTTGTCAGTCTTATCAAATTTTGTTCCCCCTCCGGATATGGCAGTTTCCGAGTGGGCTGATAATTATCGTATCCTTTCTCCTGAAGATTCAGCCGAGCCTGGACAATGGTTTACTTCAAGAGCAGAATATCAGCGTGGTATAATGGATACAATTAATGATCCTGGTGTTGAGAAGATTGTTTTTAAGAAAAGTGCTCAAGTAGGTGCAACACAAATTTTCAATAATATTATCGGTTATTTTGTTGATCTTGATCCCTGCCCAATCCTCTTGGTAAATCCTACAAGGGAAATGGCTCAAGCATGGTCAAAACTTCGTTTTGCTCCAATGCTGAGAGATACTCCGGCTTTGAAAGGGAAAGTAAAAGATGCAAGATCGAGAGATGCAGAGAATACTGTTTTATTTAAGAAATTTCCAGGAGGCCATCTCTCTGCAGTTGGTGCAAATAGTCCTGCCGGACTGGCGATGCGGCCAATTAGGGTTGTCATCTGCGATGAGATAGATCGGTATCCTGCTTCAGCTGGCAGCGAGGGAGATCCGATATTTCTTGCATTCAAGCGAAGTCAGACATATTGGAATAGGAAATTAATTCTCGGGAGTACGCCTACTCAGGAGGATATCTCCAGAATTGAAAAGGCATGGAATGAATCCGATAAAAGATATTATTTTGTTCCATGTGTTCACTGTGGGGAGTTTCAAAAATTCGAGTTTAAATATTTAAAAATTCCTCAAGACGAAAAAGGAGAATATATAACAGCAGATGCTTATTACGAATGTTCTTGCTGTGGTGAAAAAATATCAGATTCCGATAAAATCGTAATGATCAAAAATGGAGAATGGAGGGCAACTGCAGAATTCAAGGGTACTGCGGGATTTCATATATGGGAGGCCTATTCACCATGGTCGAGATTTTCCGATATAGCGAGTAGTTTTCTTGAGGCAAAAAGGGGCGGGAGAGAAACGCTTCAGGTTTGGATCAATACGGTACTCGGTGAATGTTGGAGGGATGAAGGGGAAAAGATAGAAGAAGATTTGCTCTTTTTAAGGCGCGAAAATTATACAAATGTTCCAATGGATGCGGCGGTTGTCGTGGGTGCCTGTGATGTTCAAAAAGACAGAATTGAGACCCTACAGCTGGCTTTCGGCCGTGATGATGAATGCTGGGCAATTGATTTTAAAATATTCGAGGGAGATCCGGGGAAATATCATGTATGGGAAGATCTTGATAAATATTTAGATATGCCTATTATTCACGAATCCGGTGCAAGATTAGTGATGCAGAGAATGTTTATTGATAGTGGGGGATTGAATACTCAGGATGTCTATAATTTTTGTCGACCGAGAGAACATAAAAGAATTTTCCCGATTAAGGGATCAAGCCAAACTGGGATGACGGGGGTCCCGCTTGTTGGAAGGCCCAGCAGAAGAAACAAAGGAGAAGTAAAATTATTTTCTATTGGAACGGATACGGGAAAAGATTTACTTTTTAACAGGCTTAAAAATGAAACACCGGGACCAAACTATATTCATTTCAATATGCAATTTGACCAGGAATTTTTTAGACAATTAACAGCAGAGAAAAGGGTCCCCCGTTATCACAAAGGAGTTCTCCGCAGGGAGTATGTCAGAATTGGTGGAAGAAAAAATGAGGCAACTGATTTAATGGTATATGCAATCGCTGCATATTATAGCTTGAAAATAAAAGACATCAATAAAATTGTTGATCAAATGTATGCCTATAAGCGCGAGAAAGAAGATGGGACTATTACATTACAAAATAAATCAGCCAGACAGGTCCGAAGCAAGGGAATTCATTAAATAAAATTATTTAAAATATAATGAGACATAATCAATATTATTGTTGACAAAAAGATAATAAAAATGTACTTTAATTTTAGGATAATAATTGAGTGGATAAAAGAAAAAAGATTTACTGGAAATCTTATTTTGATAGTTCATTGCAAAGAGGGGAATATAACCGGTGAAGATAAATATTCAAAATAGCAAAATAGGAGCCTACCGGCCCTTAAACATTCATAGGATTTTAAGAACGCAGTAAGACCTATTTCCGATAATCGGGGATAGGTCTTTTTTTTGGAGGAAAAATGGCGGGAATAACATTAGCACAAGCTCAAGCAAAATTAACATTATGGATGGCTGCAGATGATGCGGTTGCAACCGGTCAATCTTATTCAATCGCGGGGCGTTCTCTTTCCAGGGCAGATGCGAAATATATACAGGATAGGATTGAATATTGGGATCGCCAGGTTAAGCGTATTACCAGGGGCGGAATCCGCGTAAGGGGGGCGACACCGATATGAAAAGAAGTTCTATTCTTTGTGTAAAATGTAATAAGAGTCGGATAACAGGAGTTGGCACTTTTGCCGAGCTCGCAGATCGGGAAGGATGGGGGCAAGTCGCAAATGGATACCAGTGTCCAGATTGTCAGGAGGGGAAACCAAAAAGAAAAACATTTTTGATCGACAATGAACAAGAAACGACATTATAAACCGGAAATAAAATTAAACTTCATTGATAGGGTTTTAGAATATATCGCTCCAGTTCATGCAGCGAGGCGCTTTAGGTCCCGTGCTTTTATGTCTTTTGCTGGTGGATATATCGGGGCTCGAACAGATAGGCGACCAACAAAGGAATGGATTACAAGCGGAAGAAGTGCCGATTCTGATATTTTACCGGATCTCCCCTTGCTTAGACAACGAAGCCGAGACCTTATAAGAAACGCTCCCCTGGCCGGGGGTGCAATAAATACAACGGTAACAAACGTGGTCGGGACTGGGTTAAAATTAAATTCTCGAATTGACCGAGATGTTGTCAACATGAACGAAGAAGAAGCGAATACATGGGAATTGAAAACCGAAAGGGAATGGAGATTATTTGCAGATTCAAGCGATTGTGTAGTTTCAAGAAATATGAATTTTACATCTATTCAGGATCTTGTTTTCAGACAGGTCCTGGAAAATGGGGATTCAATTTCTTTACTTCCACGCATTAGCAGAAAGGACCAACCATATACATTGAGAATTCAGGTTATTGAAAGCGACAGGCTTTGTAATAAGGACAGATCCCCTGATACCGATTTATATTCAGGTGGAATTAAAAAAAATAACTATGGAGCACCTATCGAATACCATATTTTAAAACAGCATCCCGGAAATATTTATCGTTCGAGCAAGTGGGAATGGGAAACTGTTCCAGCATTCGGGAAAAATACAGGTTTAAGAAATATAATCCATCTCTATAAAGTATTACGACCAGGACAAACGCGGGGGGTCCCATTCCTTGCGCCTGTTATCGAACCCATTAAACAAATAACTCGATATTCAGAAGCGGAAATTGATGCAACTGTAATTTCTGCGATGTACACAGTATTTATCAAGACGGAATCGGGAGATTCAGATTTCGCGCCCATGCACCCAACCAGTGAAACTGGGGGAAGGACTGATGACGAAGATTATAAACTTGCAAGCGGTGCTATTCTTGGTCTTGCCCCAGGGGAAGAAATACAAATAGCAAACCCCGGAAGGCCGAATCCGATATTTGACCAATTTGTTCAATCTTGCCTTAGACAAATAGGTGTTGCTCTTGAAATACCATTTGAAATTTTAATTAAACATTTTACGGCGAGCTATTCGGCGGCAAGGGCGGCACTTCTGGAAGCATGGAAATTTTTTCAATCTCGAAGAAAATGGCTGTCTGATAATTTCTGTCAAGTTATTTACGAAATATGGATGTATGAGGCAGTCGCAAAGGGAAGGATTGCGGCTCCGGGATATTTTCAAGATCCAATAATGAGAATGGCATATCATGGATCTGAATGGACCGGCCCTACAAAGGGAATGATTGATGAACTTAAAGAGGTTAATGCTGCGGGAAGGCGAATCGAGCTCGGGTTATCAACGCGGGCCTACGAGACAGCACAGATAACAGGACTTGATTATGAGAAAGTTCATCAGCAGCAAGTTAAGGAAAACAAAATGAGGAAAGAACTAATGCCGGAGCAATTAAATATTTTAAACAAAGACGATGACAAGCCGGACGACAAGGGGGATTTGGAAGATGAAACTCAGTGATATAGTGACTTCGCCCTGGGCGATTATCCCGGAAGAACTTCAGGAGATGCGACAAATTTATGAAACGCACATGAAGGGGGAAAGAATTGATATTACTGAATTTGAGGCAAGAATCAATGAAGTTGTGGAAAGACCAGGATATAAAATTTTTCAGAATGGAATTGCAGTAATTGAAATATCAGGAGTGCTCACAAAGAAAACAAGTTTTTTTGACAGGTTGTTTTTTGGCACTCGTTCAACTAATGATATTAGAAATATATTTAATAATGCAATCAACGACCTCCAGGTGGATTCTATATTGCTTTATGTGGATAGTCCAGGGGGTAACGTTGACGGAACTCAGGAACTTGCAAGAACAATCTATGGCGCAAGGGGGAAGAAGCCTATTTATGCTTTTTCAGATGGGATGATTGCTTCAGCTGCTTATTGGATTTCTTCAGCTGCTGATAAGATATATATTTCAGGAGATACGACAGAGGTTGGGTCCATTGGTGTTGTTGCTATTCACACAGATTTTTCAGAAATGGATAAGATGGATGGAATCAAAATTACTGAGATTGTTGCCGGAAAATATAAAAGAATAGCATCTTCAAATAAGCCTCTTACCAAAGAGGGGGCAGAATATATCCAATCACAGGTTGATTATATATATTCTGTTTTTATTCAGGATATTGCGTTATTCAGGGGAGTGTCCGAGGAAGAAGTTTCAACTAAAATGGCAGAGGGGAAAATATTTATTGGTAAGCAAGCGATTGATGTTGGCCTGGTGGACGGAGTTTCCACGATGGACCAGCTTTTAGAATATATGAAAGACAATCTTTATTCATTGGTTTTTATCGAATCCGGTGATGATACGATTAAAACCAAAACAGTGTCCGGTGATGACACGAAAAATTTAAACATTAAGGAGAATGACATGGTATCTATTAAAGATATTGAAGAAAAATCCCCGGATGCTTTCAGGGAAATAAAGCAAATGGGATTTGACGAGGCACAAAAAGAAATTGAGGGCAAGATCGCAAATGCCCGAGATGATGGTGCAAAGGCCGAGAGAGAACGAATAAAGGGCATTGAAGAATCAACCATGCCCGGACATGAGGAGCTCGCCAGGGTGGCGAAGTTTGACGGCAAAACAACTCCTGGGGAATTTGCGCTAAAACAAGCACAGGCAGAAAAGGTGATGAGGGAAGAGAAGTTAAAAGTTCTCGATGAAGAAGGGATCAAGCCGATTGATTCTGCCGAAGATCGTGGAGAATTGAGAATCAAAGAAGAAGGCGAAAAGAATTTCATGGAAGTTGTTGAAGCATACATGAAAGAAAAGGGCTGCAAGAAATCGGAAGCAATCAAGGCGATAGTTGTATCTCATCCAGATTTACACAAAGCCTATATCCAAAACTCCAATAAGAAGGAGGTAAAAGAAAATGTATAACGAAGGAATTCGAGCGTTTACGGCAAATGGTGCTCTTACAGCACACGCGAGGGTGAAAGCCTCCGGTGGGAGTGTCACATCACCCGTGCAAGTTGAACTGGCTGGGTCCGGAGAACAACATATCGGTATAACAGAATACGCGGCGGGAAATGGGACTATAGTGGCGGTTAAACTCCGTACATTTCCAGGAACGGTTGAGGCGATAGCGGCGGGTATCGTAGTTCAGGGTGCTGTCATATATGGGGCGGCCGATGGAAAGGTTGATGATGCTTCGGCAGGATCTGCCATTGGTATAGCTCTTGAGGCGGCTGGTGCAGATGGAGACATTATTGAGATCGTTGATTTCTCGGTGCTATCAACTACCGCGGCAACTGTATCTATCGCTGATGCTCTTGCACATACCGATGCGGCAACGGTTGAGGCGGCACTGGAGGAAATATATATACATCTGCATTCGGCTCAAGTAACTATCCCAATCCCATTGGGTTCAATCACGATGGAAGATGGAACAGTACTTACAAAGCAAGCAACTACAGTCGCTGGTATTGCACAAATTGGAAACGCCGAGCAGGTGATAGATATTCCGGTAGACTGTTCATCGGGAGAAAATCTTGGTTTTTCGGTTCCTGTTCCGCAGGATTTGGATGATTCAGCCAATATTGAGGTTCATGTTCTGGTGGGGAAAGCTGCCAATCTTGATTCACTAACACTTGATTGTGAGGTCTATCCGTGTGCTGCTGGTGATGTTGCAAATGCAGATATTCAAGATACAGCAGCCCAGGCGATTACCGAGGCCGCAAGTGAACTCACATTTGTTTGCGGGGCCGATGGTGTTCTTGCTGCCCCAGGTGCGTTGACAGTTGTTCTGGCGGTTGGCGGGACTAACGATGGGGATGCAGTTTATATTTATGGCGTGTGGATCGAATACACACGACAAATCTTGACGAGTTAAAAGGAGGCAAAAAAAATGCCGAGACCAACAAGTGGAACAACTTTACAGCGGCCTGATCTTGCTTCCATTGCGTTTGAGTACATGGTGGAAGCGTCGCAACGAGGTTTTATAGGGCTTTCCCTATTGCCGATTTTTTCAGTATCCGAGCAGAGTGCCGATTATCCGGTAATTCCGATTGAGGCATTGATTAAACTGAAAGATACAGCAAGGGCGCCACGCGGTGCATATAATCGATCCGATTACGAATTTGAAACCGGGACTTATGCTTGTAAGGAGCATGGATGGGAAGAGCCGGTTGATGATTCCGAAGCAAGTCTTTATCGGAGATATTTCGATGCTGAAGTAGTTGCTACGATGAGGAGTGTTGATATTATACTCCGTGCACAGGAACAGCGAATCGCATCGATGCTCTACAATACGAGCAACTTGGCGTACACCAATATTGCGACAGAGTGGAGCACGGCATCAACGGCAACTCCGAGACTGAATGTAATGGCTGGCAAGGCATCAATGGCGGCAGCATCCGGACTGAAGCCGAATGCAATAGGCATGAGCGAGAAGGTTTTCAATAATCTTCTTTTAACTGCGGAAATTACAAGTGCTTTCAGATATACCAATCCGATTGAGATAGGTGGATTTGAGGCACAAAAGCGGATCATGGCTCAATACTTCGGAGTTGATGAAATTCTTGTCGGTAATGCGATCAAGGATTCAGCGAAAAAGGGAGCAAGTAAATCTATCGCTGATATATGGGATGACGAATATGTGCTTCTTGCAAAAGTTGCGAGAACCATGGACCTCCGAGATCCATCTCTCGGGAGAACGTTTCTTTGGGAAAACGACAGTCCAGATAATACCGTGGTTGAGGAATATCGAGAAGAAGAAAGAAGAAGTAATATTTATCGGGTTCGTCAAAATACCGATGAATGTTTTGTTTTCGCAGGCGCAGGATATTTGCTTGGAAATATCACTGCATAAGTAAATTTTTAAAAAGATAAAGGAGAGGCCGGGAGAAATCCCGGCCCCTATTAAATGGGATTACCCGATCAAATAGAATCCGATCTTGATACATTCATCAATAATGATGATTTTGCTATTGAGATAACATATACACCGAGCGGTGGGGACCCGGTAGTAATATCGGGAATTTATGACAATGAAACCGAGGGATTTAATATCCAGACCAATCAGCTCGAGGCTGGTGGTCCGAAAATTCTTGTCAAGGATTCCGATATAACCGGGGTCGCCATAGGGGATACAGTCATAAAGGATTCTATAACATATTATATCAGGGGAATAGCTCCCGATGGGTCGGGAATGACTGTTTTGACTTTAAGTGAGGATTGATGGCTGATAGTATTCGACAACAAATAATAGACGAAGTGATTGATCAATTAGAAACAATTACCATTGAGAATGGATATAAAACTGATGCCGGGAAATCTATTTACGAATGGAGAAAATTTCCGGTAAATAAAAATGAAACTCCATGTCTTATCGTTGCCGATCCGGAATGTGAGATTACTGAAGAAGAAGGATCAATTCACGATCACCGATTAACAATTGAAATCGGAATAATAGAGAGCGGGGCTGATACATCGGGAAGTCTACGGGAACTTATCGCCGATGTTTGTAAAGCCATAGGAATCGGGGCTAGAGAAAACTGGAATGATCTTGCATACGATACGGAACCGGGCGGGGACAGTACCGACATAGAACATAGAGACAGAATTTACGGGGACACTTCATTTAAAATTATTATTTGTTATCGTACTCCAGCCTGGGACCCTTATGAAACATCAAATGCGTAAAGGAGAAAAAAATGGCACTGGGTAGAAAGCGTGGACAATTTAGCATTCATTCGGTGTGCTTCTATGATAGGACAAACGGTGTACCAATCTCAATTCTGAAAGTTCTTTCTGAAGCCTTAATTGATTTTAATGCCGAGTTTGAAAGCCTTGAGGGAGGCTCAAGTATGTTTCCCTGGGATGCCGAGATTAAATCCCTTAATGGAGATGTGAAAATATCGGGCAGAGAATATGAACCAAATACCATGGCGCTTCTTCTCGGTGGCGATCTCACAGAGAATGCTGCTGAGGCAAATGGCGCGATTGATGAATTTGAAAACGTGAAAGGAACATCGATCAAGAGTGTTGCAAATGGTATTGATGCCATAGAATTGACGGCTTTAGATGCTGATGATCTGAAAGAGGGAAAATATCTCCTGGTGGCAACGGCTGCTGGTGTTGTTTCTCTCTATGGTACTTCGGATGTTGATTTCAAGCGGGGAACTGATCTTGAATTTTCAGATGATACATTATTGATTGAGGCCAGTCTTGATGTTTCGTCTGCTGATGTCATTATTGAGGAGCTTGGGATCACACTTTCAAAAGTTGGAACACCAAATTTTACTGTCGGTGATACGGCTGAATTTTATATCAGGAAGCCGAACACTGGATCAATCGAAGTCGAGTTTGGTGCTTCCGGTTCTGAATTTTCGGAAATTGGAATCATCATCGCTGGTGGTCGTCAGTCGGACGGGACTATTCAGAGCATCGAGCTTTACAGAACGAAAGTCGCCGGTATGCCGATTGGATTCGGTGAGAAAGCATGGTCTGAATGGAGCACTACAATCAGAGCTCTCTATGACGAAACCAGGAATGCAGTAGGGAAGTATCGCAGGACTCACGCTGCGTAAATTGAGCGGGGTGAAATGCCCCGCTCTTATATTAAGGAGGTTAGCATGTACACAACTTTTATCAATGGTAAGGAAAGAAAATTAAAAGCCACGGCGGGATCGGTTATACGGATTTCTAAAAAGTACAAAGCTCAAATCGCCGATCTCACTAAGGCCATAACCAAAGATGAGGAATTCAATGCTGATTTGAATGAAGAAGAATTCCTTAATTTTATTTTCGAGATGGTGTGGGAATTAATTGCTCCAAATTTTATCGGACTAAAGCCATTCGTAACGTTCGCGAGATTCAAGGATAAAATAGACAATCTTGAATTGAACGAAGCGAGCAAAAAGGCATTTTTTCTCCTGCGGGGCGTACCGGAAGAGGATTATAGTAGAATTCAAAAAACCCAGGACGAGGAGGGTAGGAAAGGAAAAAAGGTGGGGAAGATGAATTCTCGGCCATTGAATGGGTAGAGGAAATAATTGATTTTGGTTATTACCTGTTTTATTTTTTTAAGCGGTTTTTAAATTTTTCAAATGACGAAATTGAGAGAATAGAAATTTGCGATGCAATTGAACTTCTCGAAATATACAAGCAGGAACAGGCAAACCGCGAGATGTGGGAGTTTCAACTGGCAGGTGGGGACCCCGAAGAAGTCCCGGAATTTATGGAAATAATCAATCGGAGAAAGATGGTCAAAAAGGTAAAGTTAGCGCAATTGACAAACGAGGAGTATGAAACTTATACAACATTTTTTGATAATATTTTAAAGAAGAAAAAATAAATGGCAGCACGAACTAAAATAGCGGTAGAACTTGATTTACTAAATGGTGAATACCTTGCCAAAATGAAGCAGTCTCAAGCTGTTGCTCAGGGATTTGCAAGTAGGCTCCAGAGTTCAATGCGGTCCGCTGCTGCCCCGATGCTTGCTCTGACTTCGAGTATCGGATTAGCTCGCCAGGCTTTTAATTTCTTAAAAAATGCAATCGGCTATGTAATAGAAACGGTTGATAAACAGAACAAGGCTGAACTCCAACTCGAAGCCAGACTTAAAAGCACTGGTCATGCCGCAGGACTCACAAAAGACGAACTCCTAAATATGGCCTTGGCCTTACAAGACGTGACAACCTACGGTGACGAAACAGTTATAGAAGCTGAAAATTTGCTTTTGACATTTACGAAGATCGGCAAAGAGGTAATGCCCGAAGCACTTGAAACGGTGCTCAACATGTCGGTTGCTCTCGGGCAGGATATGAAGTCCTCTGCGATACAGCTTGGAAAGGCCCTCAATGATCCGATACTTGGCGTTACGGCACTTCGCAGGGTTGGGGTACAACTCTCCAAAGATCAGGAAGGCCAGATTAGGCAGTATGTGAAGCTCGGTAATGTTATGTCTGCTCAGAAAATTATCCTTTCTGAATTAGCTACCCAAATGGGAGGGGCGGCAAGAACTGAAGCGAGATCCTTGACTGGCCAGATTGAGCAAATGAAAAATGTGTGGTCGGACTTGGTAGAAGAGCTCGGCAGAGGCGGTTTTAGCCAATCCTTAATTGATATAGTGCAAAATCTGAAGACACTTGGAAAATGGCTGAAGGACGCTGTTATATGGGCGGATAAGCTGGAAAAAACCCTTGAAAGATTTGATGCCGCAGTTTTCGGGAGAATTATGGGATTGCCTAAATTGGTAAAGCCAATAGAGAGCGATCCATTTATACAGGGATTGATTGAGAAACTCCAGGAGGAGCGCAGGCAGAAACAATTAAAACAAACAAAAGAATTCCAAAAGCCTTCTCCGCTTGGAAAGAAGCCAGCAGTTGAAATGAAAGCGGGCGGCATGGAGGAAACAAATTTACTTTATCAGCAACTAAGAAAGGCCGCAGACGAGGCAGCAACGGCAATCGGAAACTCATTTACTTCAGCATTTTCTAATATTGATCAAGCCAATCGCCAACTTACTTATGATCTGATATGGGGAGAAGGTGGCTGGAAAAATTGGCAAAAACAAATGTCGGAAATTTTGAAGCAATTTGTAGCAGACATTATTTATGCGACGATAAAACTTATAGCACTTCGAGCGGTGATGACAGCCGTGGGGTTTAGCACGGTTGGTGGTGGTGGTGCATTCGCCGGGGGTTTCACAGCTGGACTTCTCGGATTCAAGCGTGGTTATGTTCCCGTGTTGCAAGGCGGTCAAGTCCCATCGGGGCACGTTCCGGCATATATCGATCCCAGTGAAGCGGTTATAAATAAACAAAGTACAAGAAGCTATAATAATTTATTAAGGGCAATAAACGAAAACCCAGGAGGGGGGGCCGGGAATACAATAAATATTTCATTCAATGGAAATGTAATGAACGATGAATATGTTGACGGGTATGTTATCCCGAAACTTCAGCAAGTTGCTAAAAGCATGGGGGCGACAGTTTTTACGAGGAAGGGTGAATATTAATGTTGTCATTTAATAAAGATCCAGTCATAAAATTTCAGCATACACCTATCATCAATAAATTTGCCTTCCGGGTGAACGATGTCGGGTCCCATGATTGCGTCGAGGTTGAAGAAAAGGACTATACCGATACTGATGATAATACCATCTATTTGAATACTGATACCGGAAACGACGGTGATCCCGGAACCGGGGCAGCACCGAAGGCAACCCTTGTAAATAGCATAGATGCAACAACCCAGGATAAAACTTTTGTTTTAGTCCAGAACTCCACAATCATTGCCGAAGACATTTCAGGATGTACTTTTACATTCCTGCAGGGAATTTTCGCCGAGACCGGGGAAACGGTTAAAATATCGTTAAGACTTCTTGATACTGAATGGGACGATGATAATTGCATTTTCGTTTCAAAGAGCGGGGGGCCCGGGGGTGCGGGAACTCAGGCCGATCCGGTTGATACTATTGCCGGGGGTATTGCACTTTGTGACGGGACCCACCAGGAGATCGAAGGAATGGATTCTGAAACTTATGAGGAGCCGGGCATTGAGTTTACCGGTAATTTTAAGGGGATGCACGCGGCAATAGGACAGAAGTCGACATTTAAGCCAACCCTTGATCATCCCGACGAGGCTTTTTCAGATTA
This sequence comes from Bacteroidales bacterium, assembly GCA_035530515.1. Taxonomy (GTDB): domain Bacteria; phylum Bacteroidota; class Bacteroidia; order Bacteroidales; family VadinHA17; genus LD21. Next base: position 478 of record DATKUO010000174.1, on the reverse strand, counting down.
TAGTAATTGGGGGCAGTGTTGGAATGTTGAATCAGCGATGACCCTCGGGGGATGTTCAACGGCAACGACGTTAAATAATGGGAATACAGTTTTAGCGGGGTATCATGCAGTAAATAATTTTTCGTTTGAAATATACGACGGCAATTCCGTTGATGCTAAAGATATTATAAAATCAAAAACGACTATTGCCGCGCATCGGGCGGCTTGTGCGGACTCCTGCACCCTAATCGGGGGAAACTTTGTTATAGTATGGCTGGACTTTACGACCGAGGATCATTTTTTCGCAATATACGATGAGGATGGCGAAGTGGTCAAGGCCGCCACAAAAATTGATGATGCCGTTTATAATACGGCAAAGGTATCATGCTCTGCGCTGCAGGATGGTAACTTTATGGAAACGGCAAATTTTTCAGACATGAACCAGAAGTTGACAATTTTAAAACAAAAAGAAGTAACTGAATTTATAAAAAATAGGACA
>DATKUO010000173.1:0-8480 GCA_035530515.1 Bacteroidales bacterium | reverse complement strand
CAAACAGCATCTTCATATCAAGGCATTTTACGGTACCAGTCCGAATGCGGTTTATTGTCAGATATGGATCGCAATATGTACTTACCTGCTGATTGCGATTGCCAAAAAGAAGCTGGATATGGCTATAAGTCTTTACACTTTTGCTCAAACAATAGGTCTAACTCTTTTTGAGAAGACTCCTATCAAAGAACTTTTTAATAACAGTATTAACCTTAATAATTTGTCCGATGAGAGCCAGTTGTCACTCTGGGATTCTTAACCGGACAGCAGTGACAATATATTATAAAAAAGGATTCTTTTCAAATTTGTAGTTAACAACAAACAAAAACAGAAAGAATACATGAATAATCTTGAAAATAAACTTATATATTTTTTTTGTAATATCAAAGGAAAATTAAATTTTGCAGAAAATGAACAAAATTCCAAAAAGTATTTTAGCCCTGATTATTTTAGCAGGCTGTAGTGTTAATACTCCTGAATACAGGGGATTAAGTGAAGATATAATTAAGTCAAAAAAGACACCATTCTTTCAGATAAAATTGTTTATCATGAAGTTCGTGTTGATGAAAATGGAAATATACTTCCCTGGTATTCTGCTAATCCGGGAGAATCATACGACCATGTATTGAACCGGGTTTGGAATTTCTGGAAAAATATGGAGGTTGATTCAAACGGAATGCAATATTACATGAACCATCAGGTTTGGAAACCAGACCATGATAAGCGGGGGCTGGGTGGCGATCAGCTAATGATGGCTCTTTCTTCGTGGGATTTGTATTATAATTATACCGGCGACGAATCGGTTATTGATAATATGAAATACATGGCAGATTATTACCTTGCCAATTCATTATCTTCACCAAAAGCGAAATGGCCAGACTTACCTTACCCATATAATACGGATGTAGAATCGGGTATTTACGATGGTGATATGATTATTGGCAAAGGATACCTTCAGCCTGATAAAGCCGGCTCATTTGGATTTGAACTGGTTAAACTTTATAAAAAAACAGGTGACAAAAAATACCTGGATGCTGCAGTTAAAATAGCAAATACACTTGCTGTCAAAGTAAAACCAGGAGACAACGATCATTCACCCTGGCCGTTTAAATTGAATGCTGAAACCGGGGAAACTGGAATTTTAATATTAGATCAGGAAGTATGGTTCCAGGGAATGGATAAAGATGTGAAAACGTCTGGACAAAAAAAATTAGAATCAGCATATACCACGAACTGGATAGGGATATTAGGCTTATTTGCAGACCTTATTAAATTGAACGAAGGCGATTCAGTTATTTATCAAAATGCATTTGATATAACTGTTGATTGGTTAAAAACGTATCCTGCCAAAACAAATAAATGGGGACCGTTTTTTGAAGATATTCCAAGATGGTCCGACACACAAATAAATGCTATAACTTACGCTATGTTTATTATGGAGAATCCAGAATTAGATCCTGACTGGAAAGAAACTGTTAAAAGCATTTTTCAATGGGTACACCATGAATTTGACGATGACAGATATAGTAAATACGGTGTAATTTGTATAGATGAACAAACTGCTTATCGTCAACCTGGGAACAGCCATTCTTCCCGCCAGTCATCCATGGAATTGTTGTACTGGAAATTGACAGGCGACACTACATATGTAAGGAATGCCGTACGAATGTTAAACTGGGCAACCTATACGGTTGACAACGACGGTAAGAACTTTTACCCAACCAATGCTATCTGGATGACTGATGGTTATGGCGATTATACCCGTCATTATTTACGGGCAATGGCTGCAGCACCTCAATTAGCGCCTGAAAGTTCCGACCATTTATTAAAGACATCCTCTGTAGTAAACAAAATAACTTATCAACTTAACCTGATTAATTATACCACTTTTGATAATAAATCACAGGAAATATTCAGGTTAACTTCACTCCCCCAAAAGGTAAAAGTTAATGGAACAAATTTAAAAGAAGTGGCTGATAATTCAAGCGAAGGTTGGACATGGCAGACACTTGATGCAGGGGGTATTCTTACGGTGACGCATACAACTGGAAATTCAATTTCAATTAGCAAATAAAATAAGAAACTTAAAAGAAATGGGAAAAAAATACAACTACAAGAATTCAAATATTTTAAATGAAAAAGTAAACCGCAGGGCAATGATTGCACGTGGGGCAGTATTAACCGGTGCAGGATTATTTGGGGCTGCTTTTACCGGTAAAGCTGAAATACCAGGGTTACAACAAACAGGTAACTTTTTTAATGTGAAAGACTTTGGCGCTTCCGGCAAACGTGAGGAAAAGGCAACAAATCCAATCAGGGCTGCGGTGGAAGCATGTACTTCTGCAGGTGGCGGAACTGTTTATGTTCCTCCCGGTGATTATACAGTTGGTACTATTCAAATGAAGGATAATGTTAACCTATGCCTTGAAGCCGGGGCAACTTTTTTCCTGAGTCAGGATCGGGATGATTTTATACAGGGAGCTCTTTCCATGATTTATGCAAAAGATGCAAATAATTTTGCTGTTACTGGCAGGGGAACATTTAACGGGCTGGCTCAATATGAGTTTGTTGATATGCAAGGTATCGATGTTGAAATTGTTGAGGAAATTGAGCTTGCTCGTGCTGCCGGTATCGATATGCGCCGTTATTACAGGACTGGTATGCAAACATTTATGTTTGTGCTGAACGATTGCAAAAACGTAATGTTGGAGGATATATCAATCATTAATTCGCCTTTATGGACAATTCGTTTAAATAATTGTGATCGTGTTACAATTCATGGGGTTTATCTTTATTCCGATTTGGAAAAAGGTGTAAATGCTGATGGTATTGACATTTGTTCATCAAGAAATGTGACTATCTCTGATTCTATTATTATTACTGCTGATGACTCAATTGTTTTGAAAACCCCAAAAGAAAGAGGGCAGGAGGGACCTGTTAATGTAATCGAGAATATTGTAGTGACCAATTGTATTTTGTCTTCTTCATCTACTCCATTGATGATTGGAACAGAGACTTTTGCTGATGTCAGACATGTGCTTTTTAATAATTGCGCCATTCATAATTCGAATAAAGGCTTTGGCATCAATGTTCAGGATGGGGCAACTGTTCATGATATAATATTTAGTAATCTGACGATTGAAACGAACAGGAGGCATTGGAACTGGTGGGGAAGTGCCGAAATGTGTAAATTTGTTTTGAAAAAGCGTGAGGAAGATTCAAAATTGGGTAGAATTAAAGACATCATTATTGATAATATTATTTGTGCACCAAGGGGAACAAGTACCATTAAAGGTAATGCTGATCAGCCCTTGGAGAATTTCAGGATATCTAATATTCAAATGAATATGCTTCCTGAAGATGCAAAGGATAAAAGGACTAAAAATGCATTGGAAATTGAAAATGTCAAAGGTTTACGCGTTGCAGATTTGACAATCGATTGGGATGAAGAATATGTTGAGGAAAAATGGCAAAGTGCACTTGTCATGAAAAGGATTTCTGACTTTGAACTTGTTTCATTTAAAGGACGCCAGGGATTGAAAAATGGCGATAACCCTGCAATTGTAATGGAAGATACATCGGATGGTTTAATACGTGATTCAAAAGCAATTGAAGGTTGTGGAACATTTGTATATTTTAAGGGAATTGACACCAAAGAAATAGAGGTTCGAAATAACAATTTGAAAAAATCAGGGAAAGGTATTTCATTTGAAAATGAAGGACTTAAGAAAGTAGTAGAAATTAAATAATAGTAAAGTACAGGTTTATTAATCCCAGCCATGCAACTCGGTCACGTCAAATCACTGATGATTGCTGCCCTGCTGGCGATCACCCTGGGTGCTTCCCGTTTTCTCAATTTCATATGCGATGAACTGAATTTTCAAGGGCGATTGGCACGGTACCGCCTACCCCGCAGCCGTGATGAAAGCATTTGTTACCCTGTTGGGAAATAAAAGAGTCCAGTAGGTTTATAACACAGTAGAAAAACCGCTGGTCTTGACAATTTCTGGCCGGAGTAAATTGACCACCCCTTGCCGGAATTAATGAGTTGTTTTAAAGTTATGTACATTAATTGTAATCTAATTAGCTAAATGTGGTCAATACGTGCGGCTTTTGCGCTATAGAGGCAATTCATGAAAACAAATTGGGTATCAATAAGAATATAAAATGTGTATCTTATACCTTTTTAAAAGATTTCTACCTTTTTACCGTATTAAATTTATAAAGGTGGTTTTGTTTAATTTTATTCCTAACTTATGCTAATTAATTATTTATTAAAAAACATAGAGTAACTCACATTTTAAATTTATAACATTCAAACCTATGAGAAGTACAAAATTAAGTATCATTACGATAGTTCTTGTTCAAGTAGCCTGCCTTAATGCTTATACTCAAAAATTTGAAAATCTGGCATTGACTCCCCCGATGGGCTGGAATAGTTGGAATAAATTCGGATGCAACATCAATGAGAACATCATTCGCTATGCAGCCGATGCAATGGTTTCAAGCGGTATGAAAGAGGCTGGGTATAGCTATATTTTAATAGACGATTGCTGGCAAGCGGGACGTGACAGCCTGGGTTTTATTGTTGCAGACCCTGAAAAGTTCCCTTCCGGGATAAAAGCGTTGGCCGATTATGCCCATTACAAAGGGTTGAAATTTGGCATCTATTCCTGTGCAGGTCGAAAAACGTGTGGAAACAATCCCGGTAGCAGGGGACGCGAATTTCAGGATGCTATGTCGTATGCAAATTGGGGAGTGGATTATCTGAAATACGACTGGTGTAATACCGAAGGACAAAATGCTTCTGAATCTTATTCTTTAATGAGCGATGCTCTTTTTGAGGCTGGTCGGCCAATTGTTTTCAGTATTTGCGAATGGGGTTTGAGCAAACCCTGGGAATGGGCTACTGAAATAGGACACCTTTGGCGGACCACCGGTGATATTCAAAACAATTGGGATATTCCCGATGCAAAAGAAGGAAAATGCTGGGCTGGAGGAGTATTGATTAACCTTGATATGCAACAAGGATTGGAGAAATATGCCGGACCCGGACACTGGAATGACCCTGATATGCTTGAAGTAGGTAATGGAGGACTTACTGAAAACGAAGCCCGGTCCCATTTCAGCCTTTGGTGCATGTTGGCTGCACCACTTATTGCAGGAAATGACTTAACCCAAATGGATCCTGTATCGAAGGATATTCTAATCAATCAGGACATGATTGCTATAGATCAGGACAAACTGGGCAAACAAGGATATAAAATAAAAGACTACGGGGAAATAGAAGTCTATTACAAGCCTTTGAACAACAGCAATATGGCAATTTGTTTCTTCAACAGGCTCGACTATCCCGTCCAGGTTGAATTTGACTGGACCTCAATGAGTTTATCGGCAACCCGTGATTCAAAACCTCTTCTATTAGGATCAAAAATTGACCGAAAGGATAATTATATTGAAGGTCAATACTCAGTTTGGAATGTCTGGCAAAAGAAATCGGTTGGGACCACCAGTCAAAAATTTATTGCCTCATTGCAAGGTCATGATGTGATTGTGCTTCGCTTAACATCTGTAACAAAAAAATAATCCAACTAGGAACTCTATACTTTTAATTAACCTGATTTACCATGAAAACAAGTCTGATAGCTCTCTTACTTTGTTTAAATTTATTTATTATCAACGCACAGTCATTTAATATTTTAACTTATGGAGCTGTGAATGATGGGAAAACAATAAGTACTTTAGCTGTACAAAAAGCAATTGACACGTGCAATCTGAACGGAGGTGGAAAGGTCATCATTCCAACTGGTGTGTTTGTTATCGGAACAGTATATCTTAAAAGCAATGTTCATTTATATCTCGAAACCGGGGCCATACTAAGGGGTAGTCCAGATCTTAAAGACTACGCACCATACAATGAGGTGCATTATGGAATGATTTATGCTGAAAATGCAGAAAACATAACTATTTCAGGCTTCGGTAACATTGACGGCAATGGTGACAATTTTTTCGACCACAACAAGGCCAAACAAATTGAACAGGAAGGAACAAAATATACCCGTCAAAAGGAGAATTACCGAAAGATAGCTCGTGATGGGATTGGTGATGGCCCTGTGGTACCCAAAAACCGTCCCTATCAGATGTTTATTTTCAGCAATTGCAAAAGAATAACGGTAAAGGATATATTCATTACCAATTCGCCGTTTTGGACGATGCACTTTGCCGATTGCGATGGGGTGAGAGTGAATGGAATCCTCCTTTGGACCAACATGTTTGTGCCTAATGCCGATGGTATTGACATAACAAGCTGCAATAATGTAACAATTTCAAACTGCGATATTCGCTCCGGGGATGATGCCATTGGTGTCGTGGGATACGACAATCATTTTGAGCTTCCGGGGTTTAAACATTTACGTCATCCTTCTGGTAATATTAACATAACAAATTGCAATTTACAATCTTATTCCAGCGGTATCCGTATTGGTTTTATTGATCAAAATTCAGTTTGTAACATCAATATTTCAAATTGCAATATCACTAATTCCACCCGTGGTATCGGTATTTTTGTGCGCGGTGAAGGTTCATTGGAAAATATCAATATTTCTAATGTGACAATTGAAACCAAGTTACGAACCGGCGATTGGTGGGGGAATGGCGAACCTATCCATATTTCGGCTATTCGGGGGAAAGACAGTATAAAACTCGGGAAAATTAAAAACGTGAAATTTAATAATGTCACCTGCAAAGGTGAAAACGGAATATTGCTTTTCGGGACCGAAGAAAGTATCATCAAGAATATCACCTTCAATAATTTAACGCTCGAATTGATTGATTCGAAATTAAATGATGTTGCTGGCGGAAACATTGACCTTCGTGCTTGTTTGGATGAAAAGTACCAACTGTTTAAACGTGATATTCCTGCATTTTTAGCCCAACATGTAACCGGTCTGACCATTGAAAATTTTCGATTGGAATGGAAAGGCACCCGAATGCCCTATTTTACACATGGAATTGAAGTTAATAATTTTGAGGATCTGGTGATTCGCAATTTTAAAGGGACAGCTTCACCGATTAACTTAAAAGCATTCCCGATCTTCCTCCAGGATGGAATTCAGACAAATATTGACACAAAAATTGGGGTAAAAAGAATAAATTTGAAGAAATAACCGAATTATATGATACTTTTTCAAAACTAAAGCGGGATTAAATAATTTATAAAACAATCATGTTTTTCAAACGCAAACACAAATGTTACATAATCTACGGCCTAAATATTACATTATCCATTAAAAAAAAATAATATGGTGAAAAAGTTAATATTTTTAATATTCGGGGCCATATTTTTAATAGGCTGCCAAAAGCAGGATAATTTAATAAATAAATTTCTGAAAATAAGTGAAAACGGTCGCTATCTAAAGACTAAGGAAGGTAAGCCATTTTTATATCTGGGTTGCACAGCCTGGGAACTATTTCATCGCTTGAACCGCGAAGAAGCCACTGAGTATCTTAAAAACCGGGCAGATAAAGGTCCTGACTTCTGACGATTAGTGCGGTAGAAGATCCCATTTTTTAATTAAAGGGTTCAAAGGACTGTTCATAATTTCAGAAGTTGGAGAAATAAATTTGAAAGTTTCTTTTGTAACCATATCCCGGATGTGCGATTCAGTAATATTCCACACTAAAAGCCTAATATTCCTCAAGGACATTTTAGTGTTTAATTCCAAATACTTTTCAATTAGTAAAGCTACGAAACAGATTAGAACGTGAGACCGAATGGCATCTTCCCTTTGGTGATAAATAGGTCGAGCTTCCAGATCGAACTTGCTCATTCTAAAGAACTTATGTAAAGCTTTACATAAAAATTTTAGGATCTCGAAAACTGATTTAAAAATCAGGCCCATTTATCACAGAAACGAGAATAGGATCGATGCCCACATATGCATTGCCTTTGTTGCATATACCATCTACAAGGAGGTCGAGAGAAGGTTGACTGAGAAGAATGTACCCTTAAGCCCGGCAAGAGTAGCAGAACTTACTAAAACGATGTATACCATTAAGATCAAGATTCCAGAGACCGATCAGTGGGAAGTTATCCCATTTGAGTGGACGGATGAACAGGAACAGGTTAGCAAAATACTGTGAAAATCTGTCTAGGGTGTCCCAATGACGAAAACAGGAAGATAGTTAATGTCTAATTTAATGCAGTAACATTACAAAATATTCATGGCTCAATACCGAAATTAATTAAATATGTCGCTCCGGATTTTCGAAGGAGATTCAATACTTGAAATTTTAATATGATAATAGATATTTATTATCTTGGACAGCACTGATTTCATCTACATAATAATGATAAACCCTGCCGTTTGATTGAGTTCCTTTTCATCGATTCGGATAGTCAGTATCCCGTTTTTCCAGTCCCATTTTCTTGTAAGAACCAACTCTTGGTTGTTCACTTTTTCAATCTTTTCAGGTGCTGA
>DATKUO010000172.1:0-30348 GCA_035530515.1 Bacteroidales bacterium | reverse complement strand
ACTCCTTGTTCATCTCTAAATTCCTTAAATTTGATCCTGCATGAGGATTCATCCGGAAATAACTCAATAAATTTGATTAGATTCATGGCAAAATTTTTCCTATAATGTAATCATTTTATTATTCATTTCCGATACTCATTTAATATAATTAGCCAAAATTTTACCATTATTCTTTGCATAGACTGAAATAATATATTCGGTCTTGTACTGTTTTTCAGGTATAATTATTTTGCCGGCAGAGAATTTCGGCATTACGGGTGCTTCCGATTTTATTTCATATGTCGTTTTAATAATTTGAAATTCTAGGTCTATGATTGGAAATTTTATACGGTTTAATATGTCTTTTATTTCATAATCATACATAGGTACAGAATTGAAATTGTATCGTTTATAATACTTTTTGTCATTTGCTTGATGTGCAGTGTTACTCTGAGGAATATCAACTATGTACAAAACTAGGTCTGAGCTTTCGTCCAATGGAACAGGGTAAATAATAACGTTGTCTATTTTAGGTCTTATTGTGCTTTGAATAATTTGTTCCAGCCATTCTTTTGATATGATTCGTCTATTAATTGGTGAAATATCCCCTGGAAAATGCTTGTTCTGCTTGTCTTCCTCAATTCCATAAATAATGACTCCCCCATCAGAATTTGCAAATGCAGAGACATCTTTTGAAATCTCATTTGCGTTTTTATCATTGTGTTGTAAAGCGTCCCCTGCTTTATAATCAAGATTGAGATTTTCCTCAATCCTATGGTCTAATAATTCTTTTATTCTTTTTAGATTCCAGTCCATAGCATAATTGGGTATATACATTAAACCAGCTCCTCCGCCAACAACTTTGCCTGCTCAATAACAGTCTGAATAGCCTTTTCCTGCTTGTCAGGAGGGTAACCGTACTTGCGAAGTATCCGCCTTATGTTACGCCTAAGGGTAGCCTGTACGCTTTCTTTGATAGTCCAGTCAATAGTAGTACTGTTACGGACACTCGACAATAACTCCCTTGCAATGGTTCTCAGGATCTCATCTCCCAGGATGGCAACTGCACTATCATTTATTTCCAGGGCATCATAAAAAGCCAGCTCCCGGAAATCAAGATTAAGGTTTGCTCCTCGCTTATCAGCTTCTCTCATATCCTTTGCCATAGGGATAAGATAGTCCTCAAGAAAAGTTATAGAATCTATCATGCCATTGTGGTATCGTTTCACAGCATCTTCCAGCATCTCTGAGAACTTCTTACTCTGGACCAGGTTGACTTTCATCCTTATTCTTATCTCATCTTTAAGTAGCCTTCTAAGGAGTTCGGCAGCCAAGTTCTTTTGTGGCATGTTCTTCAACTCACTCAGGAACCTATCATCAAGTATCTCAATATTGGGCTTCTTCAAACCGGCTGCATCAAAGACATCAATAACATCATCGGAAGTTATTGCCTCTGATATGATCTGCCTGATTGCTGTCTCAATCTGCTCCTCAGTCTTTCCTGTTGGATCAACTATTATTTTTACAATTCTTGCCTTCACTGACTGGAAAAATGCCACCTCATCACGTATTGCTAGAGCATCTTCATGAGGAACCGATATGGCAAATGCCTTTAAGAGACCTGTAACCTTATTGACAAATAGGTTCTTAACATCTGGTAAGGATAGAATGTGATCGGCTGCCACCGGCAGGAACTTGAATTTTTCTTCAGGTGTGCGCAACTTAAAGAACCTGCTATAATCAAATCCTTTAAACATCGGAACTACTGATTCATAGTACTCCATCATTGTTCTTACAGCTTCTTCCTGGTCAAATGCTGGCTTCCCTTTACCTCCACTTTGGGTATATTCTGCTAATGCTCTTTTAAGGTCTTGTGCGATACCCAGGTAATCAACCACCAATCCCCCAGACTTGTCCTTAAATACCCGGTTAACCCTTGCAATAGCCTGCATGAGGGTATGTCCTCTCATGGGTTTATCAATATACATGGTATGCAGACAAGGTACATCAAATCCTGTAAGCCACATATCCCTTACGATAACCAGTTTTAGCTCATCAGCAGGATTCTTCATCCTGTCTCCGATTGCCTTGCGCCTTAGTTTGTTTCTTACGTGTTGTTGCCAGGGAACAGGATCAGTAACACTTCCTGTCATGATTACTTTTAATGCTCCTTTTTTATCATCCTCATTATGCCATTCAGGCCTTAACTTTATGATTGCGTCGTATAATTCAACGCATATTCTCCGGCTCATGCAGACTATCATTGCTTTGCCTTCAAGAATGGAACTTCTCAGTTCATAGTGGTTGACAATATCTTCAGCAATCTTCTCAATTCGGTGATCATCTCCAACGATTGCTTCCAATCTGGTCCACTTTGATTTGAACTTTTGTTTATCTGTCAGTTCCTCTGCCTCGGTAATCTCTTCAAACTGCTCATCAACCTTGATCTTCTCGGCTTCATTGAAGTTTACCTTTGCCAGGCGACTTTCATAAAAGATACTGACAGTTGAACCATCGGCAACAGCCTGTTGAATATCATATACGTCAATGTAATCACCAAAGACTGCCTGTGTGTTCTTATCAGTTGTCTCAATCGGTGTTCCAGTAAAACCAATAAATGATGCCTTGGGTAGTGCATCCCTCATGTGTTTTGCAAACCCGTCAAGGAAATCATACTGGCTCCTGTGCGCCTCATCAGCAATAACAATAATATTCCTTCGCTCACTTAGCGGTTTATTCTTTACAAAATAGAGGTCGGGGTTTGGTTCTTCAATCGGATCAGACTCCTCACTAATTGATACCTCTCCTTTGTCAAGCACCGGCCAGAACTTCTGTATAGTGGTAAAAACTATTCCCCCGGAAGCAACATTAAGTAACTGCCGGAGATGCTGTCTGTTCTCTGCCTGCACTGGTATTTGCCTCAACAACTGTCTGCATCCGGTAAACGTATCGAATAACTGATCATCTAGGTCATTCCTATCGGTAAGTACTACTATGGTAGGATTATCGAGAGATAGTACAAGTTTGCCGGTGTAGAATACCATTGAGAGACTTTTACCACTTCCCTGGGTATGCCAGATTACTCCGGCTCGTTTATCTCCGGTAGTTGCTGATGCAGTAGTGGTAGTCGTTACAGCTTTGTTTACTGCATAATACTGGTGATATGCTGCAACTTTTTTAAGGGTTTGGTCTTTGCTCTTTTCAAATACAATGAAATGCCGGATAAGGTCAAGAAGGGTAGATTTATTCAGCATTCCCTTAAACATTATCTCTATCTGAGGCGCAGTTGATTCTGCAGTTGTTCTCCCATCTTTTGACTTCCAAGGGACAAATCTATTCCAGTCGCTGGTAAGAGTTCCACACCTGGCATTTAACCCATCTGAGGCTATCAACAGAGCATTATAAGTGAAAAGTGATGGAATAAGGTGTTTATAGGTTTGAAGCTGATTGAAGGCTGCTCTAGTAGTTGCCTTCTCATCAGTAGGATTCTTCAGTTCAATTACCACTAGGGGCAGGCCATTTATGAACAAGACTATATCAGGACGCTTATTGTTGTTATTTTCAATTATGGTAAATTGATTGACTGCTAGAAACTCATTGCTTTCTGGGTTATTGAAATCAATTAGATATACCTTATCACCTCTGATATTTCCATCCTTTCTGAATTCAATATCAATGCCTTCAGTTAAGTACTGGTGAAATGTTTCATTATTGATTAGCAAGTTTGGGCTTGATGTTCGTAAAACCTTTTTCCATGCCTCCTCTCTTGCATCAGCTGAGATAAGTGGATTTAGCCTGTCAATAGCATTTTTAAGTCTGGTCGCCAGTACCACATCAATATATTGCCTTTCACAAAACAGACCGTCAGGTGATATATCTGGACCAAGAGCGTAACTATACCCAAGGTTTTTCAGATAGTCCAGACAGATATATTCGGTTTCATTTTCGGTTATGGTCCGCATTGTAAAGTTTTTTATGCAACTCTTATTTTGCCTGTCATTAACTTTGGAAGAATAGTATCTCTGATTTGAATAAGTGTTTGATTCTCTTTGGAATTTTGAAAGATTTTAGCAAACAATGATGATGCCAAAACTTCATATCGATTTATTATTTCTTTTGGAGGTATGATTTGATCTAACCCATGTACATCGTTTCTATTGAGAGTGGGAACCGCAGAACCTCCATTTAAATTGAGAAGGTTTATGCTTTTTAAAACATGGTAAGCATGTAAGGGTGTTGATTGAAAGAACGTTTTAATAAATAATGAAGTATTTAAAGGCCAGAAATTGCCAATAATATAATAGACATTTCCGATAACACCACTGCGGCCTGTGGTTATTCCAGGTCCGTACGCCTTGAATTCATTGTGGTAACTCGAAATACCACTTGCTGCTACAACAGGGAACTCACCCCCTATCCTTGAAATCGCTGGTAAGTCATATCCTCTTTGCAGTTGAAATAATTCCAGTAGTTTCCCTTTTCTCCAACCCTTTGGCAACCCATCCACCAACTCATTATCAAACCCAGGGAACCGGAAATCCACAAACCACTCTTTAAAGATAGCCTGGGCAATGGCTTCAAGTGTTTTGTTCATCTGGAGGTTGAGTTCAATCTTGTCGTCAAGAGATGAGAGGATGGAGGTAATCCTTTTCTGCTCAGCAACCATTGGAATACTTACTTCAAGTCCTCTTAGATATGTAACCGGTCTTGCAATTGAAGGAACCCCGACAGATGACGAGTTTGCTAATAGTTTCTTTTGACCCAGATATGTCTTAAAAAAATAAGCTATAAACTCAGGAAGTAACAATTCTTTATTACACCTTAAATAGAACTGTCTTTGAGAGAGAATATATCGTTTATAACATGAATTATTAGGAATGTAAACTACAGATCCAATATTTCCGGCATGAGTAAAAATCACGTCATCTCTAAAAACATTTGCATTCTTTAATTTATTTGCATGATCTATGGTCACGAAATTGTATTTCCCATCTTCTAATTTATTATTCTTTAAACTTGAACCACTTATGATAGGAATACCATCCTCCACAAATGTCTCTACTTTAATTGATGATCCAAATGGTCCTATACCTACTTTCTCAGCAAGCTCTTCAATTCTATATGTTCTCCATCCTTCAATCATTAATATTCTTTATTAAAGATTATACCCAACAGAGGACAAATTTTTTGATATTTCAGTATCAAGCTCTTTGGCCCTGATTAATTGTCCCCTTAGGTCAGATGTGAGTTTCTTCATTTTCTCCTCAAACGCCTCTCCATCATCTACCTCTTCTTTAAAATCTATATACCTCCCTGGAGTGAGTACAAAGTTGTTTTTACGCACAACATCTAACGCTACTGACTGACATAGTCCTGGAACATCCTTGTATTTACTCTCCCATTCCTTGCTTCTCCAGTTATGGTATATGTCTCCAATACTAGCAATATCCTCATCAGTCAACTCTTTCTGCCTCCTGTTAATCATTGTTCCTATCTCACGTGCATCTATAAAAAGAAGGTGACCGGACCTGTTCCGATACTTGCCATTGGTTTTGTTTCTTGCAAGAAACCAGAGACAGGCTGGTATTTGGGTATTGTAGAATAGTTGTGTAGGTAATGCCACCATACAATCCACAAGATCATTTTCAATAAGGTTCTTTCGGATTTCCCCCTCTGTGTTAGTATCACTACTCATACTTCCATTAGCCAAGACAATCCCGGCTGTTCCTCCCGGAGCCAGCTTACTAATGAAATGTTGGAGCCAAGCATAGTTAGCATTACCAGGAGGAGGAACTCCATATTTCCACCGGTGATCATCCTTCTGAATCTGATAGTCACTTACATTAAAAGGAGGATTGGCCAAGATATAGTCAGCTTTAATATCAGGGAGCTTATCCATCAGAAGAGTGTCTCCTAATTCAATTTTTGCCTCAATACCTCTAATGGCAAGATTCATCCTTGCAAGTTTGTATGTAGTGGGGTTACTCTCCTGACCGAATATGCTAATCTTGCCCTTACGGTGTTCATGTAGCTCAATGAACTTCTCACTCTGTACAAACATGCCACCACTACCACAGCATCCATCATATACCCTTTTCTCTGCCTCAGGGGCCAACATCTCAACAAGTAACTTCACAATACTCTGGGGTGTATAGAACTGACCACCTTTCTTACCTTCAGCATCAGCAAACTGTCCGAGGAAGTATTCAAATACAAAACCCAGAACATCTCGACCCTTTCTATTGCCAGTTCCATTTCCACTTAAAGTAATTGAACCTATCAGGTCTATCAACTCACCTAGTCTCTGCTTATCAAGTGCCGGCCTAGCATAGTCCTTTGGTAGAACTCCCTTTAGACTTGCATTGTCCTTCTCAATTAAATCCATAGCATCGTCAATATCCTTTCCAACTGTTGGTAGCTTGGCTCTTTTTTGCAACCATGACCACCTGGCTGATGGAGGTACGTAGAATACTCGTTCAGCTGTGTACTCATCCTTATCCTCAGAATCTGCACCTGTTGTTACACTTTCAGATTTAAGTTTATTATATAGTTCTTCAAATGAATCTGAGATATACTTCAAGAAAATCAAGCCTAATACTACATGTTTGTACTCGGCGGCATCCATATTATTACGTAGCTTATCGGCTGTTTTCCAGAGGGTGGCTTCAATCTTATTGTTTTCAGACATTGTACTAGGTTAGGTTTTTGACATTGGAAGACTAAAAGTAGTAAAGTTTTTCCAATACCGGTTAAACAATCATTGATGGGGTATTAAAAAAGCGACACCCCGTTTTTAGTCAATGTTTCGCTGCAACAGTAATGTTGTATTTCATCAAATATATCGGGGCAATCGACTATGCAATCAGGCTATTCTCCTGAACTGGATTCTGAGCTATTTTAGGATAAAATTAAAGGTAATAGTACCTTTCTGAATCAGTGGAGCATCGGGTTTGGATTCAAATTGAGCCTCCATTGCAGCATCTTTGGTGACTTTAAGCAGATAATCATCAAGCGTGGTTGATCCTTTTGTGCCAGCAACAGCCTGAATAACCTTACCTGATCTGTCAACACTTACTTCAACCACAACTCTTCCTTCGCCCTGATAATCATATTTAGGTGAAGGGAGTTTCTGAAAACCTCTTCCTGCGAGATTGTATGATACTCCGACATCCCCTGTTCCGCTACCGGTGCCCCCAGTCATTCTAGAATCTTTTTTAACCTCAGCAAATTTCCATGTACCATCAGCATTTAAAATTATTTTCTTACCATCTGAGGTTGTGGCTTCCTGAGTTTGCCCATTAATTATAATGGGGATAAGGAAGAATAATAGTACCAAAAGAATATTATTTTTCATTATAAAACTATTTATAGAAATTATATTGCCAAAGAATAGATTAAACTATTAAAAAGCGACACCCCATTGGAATAAATATGTCTCGCTGCATTCCTAGTGCTAAAGGATGTGGTGGGGTGTCGCAAGATCAAATTTCAGAAATAATTAGATACTATACAAATTAAAATTAGCCCAAATTTTAGGAAGGATTTAATCTATTGGTTTATTAGTATCTAATATAATAAGGTTATGACCTCCTGGAACTGGTAATTTGACAACAGTCTCAGGCCACCAAAGAAACTTGAAAAAGTCGACACCTTTTTGATTTCAATGTCTGCAATACAATCCTGTCTGAAAGGATATAAGGTATAAGGTGTCGCCTTAGGTCTTTATATGTTTGAGTTATACACGTTCAATACAGCATAATACATAATCAACTTCTGCATTAATTTTCTCATAAGATAATTGCTGTTGGTTAGTTAATAGGATTAAAATAACCCTATTGCAGCAATTATCCCGATAAACCAGTAAATCAATCCTGATAAGTACTGATTTACTTTTTACAAAAATGTTTCAAGGGAAAAAGAGGAAAGATTTTAAAAACCTACATTCTTATTTGCTAAAAAACCGACATTGTTATTTACCATTTACAATTTGGTATTAAGTTTGAAATTTGCATACATAACTAAACAAAGGGCATTTAACTCAAACCATTGTTTCATTTTAAAAGGATCTATTACCGTTCGAATCCGCTACTGACCTCAGATTAAACAATAAACCCGCTGATAATCAGCGGGTTTTGTAATTATTGGTGGCTTATTTGGTGGTAATATGATTTTATTTTTTGACGAATTGAATATAGGGTGATTCGACTTTCAATGATTATCATATTCATTTTTAGAACTATCTGCCAAATGCCTTATATGTAATATTAATGTCTTTTATTCCTATTCAATCTATTCATTTACTATTCTGATTTCTTTAAATGCAACATTGTTGTTTTTACGAAGTTCTTCACCTGGATAATCGATAACAAGCTTATAGCATGCTTTTTCTAGTCCAAAGAAAAGATCATACATATCACCTGATAATACCTCCTGGGGATTGAATTCAATAAAATCAATTATTATTTCATTGTCTGTGGGCAGCTCCTTTTGACCAAGTAATATCCAGCCATCATCTGTATAATCTGAATATGAAAAGCTGAATTCATCATTTATGTATAACTTTACAATCAGGTTAGCATTGGACGCACCATTACCAGACTGATCTATATGAAACCAAACTCTGTTCTTATTTTCGATATAAAAGGGATCTGGATTGGTAAATACTTCGGCTGAAGCCGATGGCAACCAACCATTATGTTGAGAATCATTCCATATGTGATTATTCATTGCTATTGGTAAATCAAATTCATATTCTTTTTGTGGTTGATAACTAGGAGAATCAATATTAAAATCAGGTAATAGGATTTCATCTTCCAATGCATATTCTGCAGCATTAATTGTTCTTTCACCTTGCCAGCATTCATTATTATCTCCACATTGTTCAACAAACTGAAGTTCTTTTCTGGTTCCGTCTGGGAGTGTATAGAGTAACGTTGCCGAAGGCTTCATTAAATCAGTTGCAACTGTACCCTCAGTGCTGCCATAATAACTAAAATTAAATTTTACTATTGCAGTCTCAAAGGTATTAAGCTTTCCAAGTTTGTAATAAAGCATCTCCGGAATATAGTCGAATGTATTATTTGATTTATAACTAGGACTAAAAATACGATTTGGTATAGGATTACAGGTATTTAATTTGATTTCCATATTGCTGCTTACAATCTCCCATAAAGAAATATCACTTATTTCAGTATCTCTAATGTAGTTAATTACTTTTATGGTCATTTGCCTTGCGCTGGGTTCAATAATTTTTTTAACCAGAACCATTGGCGGTTTTATCCACTTGATGGATATTTGAGGAACAACTTCAGATTGTTGAACTCCATCACCAAGATCATAAAGTATTTTTGCATTACCAGTAAATATCGGGATATTTGTACTCAACACCTCGGCTTCAGGTGGAATAGGTTCTAATGCAGTAGTTTTAAAAGTTAAAGATATTCTTTGATTTTGAGGTAAGCTGGATATAGGGTTTGTTGTAATTTGGTTTCCATTAACCTGATATGTTAACCCAGTGGTTATGTAACTCGATGTATTTACTAATGTATATGCATCATTAATGTGAAGATTCATGCTAACATTTTTAAGATAAAGGCTGTTTTCATTATCCTCAATTATATCATTAAAGATGCCTTGTAATTGGTTTACATTATCTATAGTATAACCTTGACCTCCTGTTCGAGAACATATATTGGAAATCAATGAAGTAACATTTGATTCTTCAACAGAACCAGGTTGAATATGGGTATCGGAATTTAGGTAAACAACATAATACGCAATATCCTTCAAAATGGCACCTGGAATAATTGTATTTGTGATATAAGTATCTTGATCCATATCATAGCCATAAGAAGATTCTGACTCTGGATAACCGTCGGTAAAAAGAATAGCAATTCGATGATTGGCACCAGTTGTACTTAAGGTAGTATTTGCAAGACTCATTGCAGCTGCAATATTGGTAAATCCTGTTGGTGACGCTATATTATGTAAACAAGTTGACAAGCCACTAAAGTTTGTGGATAAAGTAGTAATATCATTACAAACAAATCTTGCCTCATCACTGAAAGTTACCACATTGGTTCGGTGTTGTGAAGGATTCAATGTTGGTAATATTTCCTCGATCACTTGTTTGCTCACTTCATTTGGATCGGTCCCTTCTATACTACCGGATCGATCCAAAATGAATACAATGTCAACTTTAGCTTTAACAGTTGGTGAAGTCAATGTGCTTCCATCAACAGTAACCTGTATAAAGGCTTCTTCAGCAGGAAAAAATCCATCAGGATATTCATTTAAATTTTCTACAGCCGAATTAACAGTAGGATGAGGACCATCGGTATAATCAGCACAATTTGTTAATAGAAATGCGATAAGTATCAGAACCAAAAATTCAGTAATTCTTTTCATTAAAGTAATTTTATTAATAGTTATCTTATATTTTAATCCTTTGCTCTATTGACACTAAAAGTATGTGTATCCCTAAATTGTGTATAATTTATATTCAAGCATGTTTTGTAAAAAGCTATATAGTATAATTTACCTTCAATAATTATGTACAAAGGATTTTTTATTTATGTAAGAGATTCATTATTGACTTGAGTAAAAAAAACTGTATTCTTGCTTGATTCATGTAAAACTTAAAATTGCTTAGTCATTAACCAAATTTAAATCTTATTTCTCTATAAAGCAAAAAAAATATTATAACTATTTATATGTAAAACAGAAACATAACAAACATAATATCAATATTTTAGAATTCAAGTGAAATTGAGAAATCTACAAATCAGGAAAATATTGCGATTATTATATTAATTAGACTGTATTCTTGTTCAAATTAAGTCTGTCAGAACTGACTGACTTTTTGATGAATGAAAAATGACTTTGACGTTCCCATATGACCCTTAGAGTGATGAGCTAAAGTGCTGTATATTAGAATAATAATAAATATTTAGTATCAATATTCCCAACCACTTCCCGGATTGATGAGACACTGGTTAGTTTTATAACCTAAAATAAACTATATGAGATCACTATGGTTTGACTGAGGAAGAGATTAGAATAATTGAAGGTTAGAGAAACTCTTAAAGTTCTCTACATAGTTAAAGTAATATTAAATATCTCAAATTGTTTATGCCACAAGTTCTCAATAATTGATTCAATTATGATATTCTAGATTTGTTTGATTAGATTTCATATATCTAAACATTTTATTATATATTTAAGTTCATATTATTGAATTTGAATCATTTAGGAGGCATTGGGATGGGGAATTGTAAAAACTTTGACAAGGAAATTGCCACTGATAATGGTCGGTATGGACAATAAGCTTTGGCAGATTCAGCCGGTATGTAACGGCATTTATCGGCCTATCTGATGTAGAGGGCTTTTTATGACTGATTTGAAAGAAAAATATTTCGCCCCGGGTTACCTGGCTACAATATATAACCAGGTTTTAAAATTGAATACTCTTAACAATTCAATTAAATACTAAAAATCAGATGTTTCTAATCTTTTTTAGGATACAGAATTTCTTTTGCTTTAGCTCTGCTAAACCATAATAGAATTGTAAGTGCAAATAAAATAATTGTTGGTAAAGCAGTAAACCAGTCATTTGCTCCTTCTTCAGAATCAATCCATCCCCACAACAATGCAAGAGCACAGAGTAGACATCCTAAAGTAATTGTTGTCACAAATATACCCTGGTTTTGTGGATTAAGATATACCAGGATGGCGCCTATTCCAAGGGCAATAATTACGCCACCTGACCATCGTAGCCAGCCATGAAACACTGGTGATCCTCCAGACATATTCACCAGAAAATTAGGTGCCAACAAATAACCAATGCCATAAGCCAGACAAACTACAGCATAGATTATTAAAACAATCTTTAAAAATCCAACATTTTTGTTTTCAGCCATACATGATCCTCCTTAAAATTTATATCGGGTCGAAATATTTTAGTTTAGTGTTTCATTATTAATGGCTTAAGAGGATAAATTTACAGCATCCCCTGCTCTCCAAGCCATTTTCTTAGTCTTCCATGCTGCCGGATTTTACTCTCTCTTATTATATTCTGGCAGGAACTCATATTTCCATGAGTAGCTGTTGGGATCGCAATAGGTTTGGGATAGTATAGGGATAAATATGAGACACTTCAGTTTGTCTTCAAGACTCTTGTCAACATTGTGTGTTTCAAGTAATCTATCATGTGGATTTTCATCGAAATATACTGAGATATCTTCCTTAAAAGTTGCCTCAATCTCTCCCTTAAGATTATCAACAAACTTAGTCACCCATCCGTCATGCTTGTTGTCTTTCTGTCGGTAGCTGATGAATATATCGTATTCGTACCCTGGGATGAGACTTGCCAAAATGTAAATATTATTTACAATAACGTGCTTACATCTAAAACAAAAATAAACATAAGTGTTATTATAAACAATTCTATTTTTGACCTCCCAAGGTCCCAAAGTTGCATAATTGATACTTTCCTGTATATAGTTAGGATATATTACAACTAGAAACATGTGTTTTATATGGCCGTATTAATGCTTTGGAGCATTTTGATAAATTATCAAATAAACTTGTACGTCAGAATAACGTTGATGATTTAAACCCTTCTGATAACAGTTTAATAGTAGAGTGCCAGACAGTAGAAGATAATGCCTCCTGGAGTCAACGCACAAGGGTACGCACAGCTACTTTTGATGGGGGATCAGCGTAGGGTGATAAACTTTTTGAATCTGAAATCGTAAATAAAAGAAGAATAAAAAGGAAAATATGCCTATTCAATTTTTTTCAATCCCTGGATCACAATATTCCCGGTCCCGGATCTATCACAAGGGTAACTAAATTCCTTCAGCGCTTTATTCGGATCGTTAATAGTTTCATAGAACTGGTCAAGAAACTTAAGCGTTTGATTTTGGTAGCTACTGGTTAATAATGGGTTGCCTTCGTAGAGTGCATAAAAATCATCTTTAAGTTGGTTGAAGGTTTCAAATACCTCTGTGAATTGATTCATCTCCGGTATACAATAGCCCCTGTATCTTCTCTGTAAGGTAGAGCTCATTTGAAGTTCCTCTGCCGGCTTGGCATATGGTGCCCTCACAATTCCGGCATGATCAAAATCATAAGGTATTGTAGTAGGCAAGCTCGTGGAATCAACAGTGATCAGCTTAATATTTTGCTGGAACTGTACTGACCAGTCAGTATTCCCGATCATGTATTCGAAAACGGCCATTTTCAAAAAGTCCCCTTTTTGAGTTTTCTCAGGACGTAGGCCAATTTTCTCCAAAGAGCGGGACAGATTTCGCATGGCCATCTGCGCTTCTTCTTCAAGCAGAATTCCGTAATAGGGATCTGAGCTTTTATTTTTTACTGTGTCCTGATAGATGACCTTCACCAGCCTGGCCTTAAAACTCTTTGGTGTGATAAGATTATACAATTTGTAAACTAAGTATTCATGTATAACGTACTGATCACTCCGGCAAGGTGTCACCAACTTCACTTTGTCCTGGTCCTTAAAGACAGAACTTTTTGGGGTAGACGATTTTGCAAAATTCAGTAATATAGGAGAATAACTGCAATTGATAGCCATCTTACGAAAGTGCCCCCGGGTTTTTATTTCAATGGGGATTTTAATCGCATTCTGATCAGCCTGATAGTGTAAAGTTGCAGGGTGGTATTGGGGATCATCTCCACGATCCTTGAATACCGCCTTCAAGTCGCCTCGCAAAGTCAACTCCATTACTTCATCGGAATCAAAAAGATTGGATGACTGGCCTAGAGCACTGCCCAATAAAAAGCAACCTGCCAAGAAAAGAAGTGCATGTTTTGTTACTCCTTTTAAAAAGGAGATGTACCTGGTGAAATCAGTAAACATGATGATAGTTATTTGACGGGTTTGGATCATATAGATCTTTTAAGGGTTTTGTAAGTTAAGGAACCATCCGGAAAATTAGAAAACAGGGAGAATAGCATAGAACGTAATAGAGTATATGCATTATTACACATATACTCCCGATATCTAAGTATATATATACAAATCTATTCCTGATTTTCATTTCTGCTATCAAATTTACAACTTGATTTATCGAAATACAATTATATTTCAATCCATCATTTACCAAAGGCTAAGTACCACCCACCCAGGAATTAACCCAGGTAGATGGAATTAGCACTGTTGATTTTCAGTGGTTCTTGAGATTTTAAAGTTGAGATGGAGCAGAAGTATCAGGGATCTGTCATCCCGGAATTAATCCGGGCAGTTAAATGAATCATTGTTTTTGTTTTATTCAATAATGTTGTAAATTGACGGTTGAATTAATAGATTAATACGATTATGTATAAAGCGATCCGAATAATTAAATATGCATTTATATTTTTTTTAATTATTTTTTTGACTTGTACCGGCTGTGCTTCAGCAAGAAAGAGCAAGCACTTCACTAACACCCCTGATTCATCCTGTGATCTGGCTCACCTGGGGAAAAATAAATACTTCTATTCAGCTAAGTATCAGAGAAAACTAAATATAAGAACAAAAAAGATTGGCAGGCGTTAATTCATTTCCCCGCTCTGGTGAGTTGGCGTTATCACTACAGTCAGCAGAGGTCCAAATTGTTTCGGGTTTCTAAAACAATGCTATCGGGAAGTCGTGACCTATCGAAAAGGTACTTGGAAACTGTTTATGACGTATTAATTTATATGATATTTCAGGAACCTGATCGTCGATATATGATTTGATCTCATAAACTGTAATTTTGGAATCGGCAGGAGCGCCGTCTGCCTTACCATTCAATGCTTCGAGCAAAACATATGTGAAAACACCATGCCCCAGGCTTTTTATCTCAGCCGATTGTTGATCGCTTTCCGAAGATGCCATAACATGTACTCCTGAACTGCGGGATAGCTGTGCCAGTGCTTTTTCTTCAGTTGCACCGCGCATCGCCAATTGAATTCATATAAGAAGAAAAAACCTGTGCGTCAGATCTGGCATAGGTCAGATTCAGGTTTTCATTTTCATTTACTGTTGAGCCGTAACGCCTTTGAGCCTTTGCGCCCTTGTACCGTTGTGCCCCCCATTCTATATCAGCTTTTTATACTTTATTCTTGCTGGAGTTGTATCAGAGACTCTCTTTTTGTAGTTCTCCTCATATTCGGAGTAATTTCCCTCGAACCATACCACTTTGGAGTTACCTTCAAATGCCAGCATATGAGTTGTAACCCTGTCGAGGAACCATCTGTCGTGAGATATTATTACAGCACATCCTGCAAAGTTTTCAAGTCCCTCTTCGAGGGCTCTCAGAGTATTTACATCAATATCGTTTGTTGGTTCGTCGAGGAGCAAGACATTTGCGCCTGATTTAAGTGTAAGAGCCAGATGAAGCCTGTTTCTCTCTCCACCTGACAGTACACCACATTTCTTTTCCTGATCGGCTCCTGTGAAGTTAAAACGCGCAACATATGCTCTTGCGTTAACCAGACGGTTTCCAACCATTACATCATTCCGTCCCATGGAAATCACTTCATAAACTGTCTTCAAAGGATCAATTGCTGCATGTGCCTGGTCAACATACCCAGGCGTAACTGTTTCTCCAATTTTAAATGTCCCATTTGTGGCACCTTCCTGTCCCATAATCATTCTGAAAAGAGTTGTTTTACCTGCACCATTGGGGCCTATAACTCCTACTATACCATTAGGAGGCAGATTGAATTCCAGACCTTCAAACAATAATTTATCATCAAATGATTTTGTAACTGCCTTGGCTTCTATGACCTTGTCACCGAGCCTGGGTCCGTTTGGAATAAATATTTCAAGTTTGTCTTCCTTCTGCTTAACATCCTGATTAAGAAGGCTTTCATAAGCGCCAAGTCTTGCTTTGGACTTTGCACGGCGTGCTTTGGGAGACATCCTGACCCATTCGAGCTCCCTCTCAAGTATTCTCCTTCGTTTGACATTTCCCTTCTCTTCTATCTCAAGTCTTTTTGCTTTCTGTTCAAGCCAGGAAGAATAGTTTCCTTTCCATGGAATTCCTTCTCCACGGTCAAGTTCCAGTATCCAGCCAGCAACATTGTCGAGAAAATACCTGTCGTGAGTTATACATATAACCGTACCATGATATTGTTTAAGTGTTGTTTCGAGCCATTGAACCGACTCTGCATCGAGATGGTTTGTAGGCTCATCAAGAAGTAGAATATCGGGCTGCTGCAAAAGCAACCGGCATAATGCGACCCTTCTGCGTTCTCCTCCCGAAAGGACATTCACTTTTTCATCGCTTTCAGGGCACCGCAGGGCATCCATTGCACGTTCAAGTTTATGTTCAATATTCCAGCCATCCTGATAATCAATCTTTTCCTGCAGAACAGCCTGTCTGTCCATAAGCTGCTCCATCTTATCGGGGTTTTCATAAACCTCCGGTTTTCCAAAACTATTGTTTATCTCTTCATATTCTTTTATTATCTCCATTATATCCTTAACGCCCTCCTCAACAATTTCCCTTACAATGCGACTCTCGTCAAGGAGCGGATCCTGTGAAAGGTGTCCGACAGAATAGCCCGGAAGAAAGGTGACTTCTCCCTGGTATTCTTTTTCCTGACCAGCAATTATCTTCAGAAGAGTAGATTTTCCTGAACCATTCAAACCGATTATTCCGATCTTTGCTCCAAGAAAAAACGACAGGGAAATGTCTTTAAGTACTTGTCTGTGAGGTGGAAATGTTTTCCCAACCCTATACATCGAAAATATGATCTTATTATCGTCAGCCATAGAACTATAGTTTATTCACTAACAAAAATAAGTAGAGACGTTCAAATTGAACGTCTCTAATGCGATTATTTTATAATAATCTATTTCTTTTCAAACATTTTAACGGTATCATCCTGCAATAAAACCCATAATGAGTAGACCCCTTTTAGTGTTCCGATGGGGATGTTGAGGCAACCGAGTGCTGCAACAATTATTATAAGGTATCTTGCCCATGGCAAATATGAGAGAAGACCAATACCACCAACCAGACCAAGTGTTGACATAAACCCTATAAGTAGTGGAAGACTGAGAGATAAGAATTTCAATACTATCGTTGGTACCTCTTCATCCGGCACAA
Source organism: Bacteroidales bacterium (assembly GCA_035530515.1). Taxonomy (GTDB): domain Bacteria; phylum Bacteroidota; class Bacteroidia; order Bacteroidales; family VadinHA17; genus LD21. The sequence goes on along the minus strand of DATKUO010000172.1, from coordinate 13,267 downwards.
ATCCTCTGGCAAAACTCAGAGCAAAGAACACGGCAACGGCTCCTATCAGGCCGAGGATTCCGAAGCCGATATGAATAGCTCCAACCACGGTCACATGTTTTTTCATTTTTAAATCTTCCATGATGATAATTTTTTTCTGCAAGTTATTAATATTTTCATTCCTGTTAAAATGACTTACTATTTTACAAATTGATGCATCAGTCTCTTCAATATTTCATTTATGCAACCTTTTTATTCCAATTCTGCTCTATTAAGTAAACTGTTTTAGTATATTTGAGGTGAAATCTATCTATTATGAACCGGGCATGTTTAGCTAAAAACACAAACTTGCATGAACAAAATCAACATGCGAGCTCTATCCGACATTTTAAAAATAATTTTGTACGGATGAAAAGAAAACTATTATTCGGAGCAGCATTTCTATTCGTTGTATGGGCTGCTACATCCTGTGAAGCCCTGAGTGATTGTAAAGTATGCAAATTAGTTACCCGAGACAGTAGCGGGGACATAGTAAACTCTGGTTCTGACACAGAATATTGTGGCACTGATCTCATTACGATTCAGGCAACGCCATCTGTAACCAATCCTTTGTCCGGGGATATTACAACATACGAATGCCGCTAGTATCTCACTCCTATTAAAATTACATCATCGATCTGGGGGTTGTCACCACGCCACGCCTCAAATATCTCATTTAATTGTTCACCCTGTTGAAGCATTGGCAATCCGGCCATTGCCACAAGGGTCTCTTTAAGCTTCATTGTCATGAACTTCTTCTCCTTTGGTCCTCCAAACTGATCAGCATAGCCATCGGAGAATAGATAAAATGCATCATCTTTCTGAAGTTCAATCTGATGTAATGTGAATGGCCCCATCCTGTAATGAATTGCGACAGGCATCTTATCAGCCCTGTAATGAATAAGTTCGCCGCCTCTTACAAGGTAAAGTGGATTATTGGCACCGGCATACCATAGTATATTTTTATCAAAGTCAACAACGCATATTGCAATATCCATCCCATCCTTAATACTATCTTCTTCGGCAACCTGATTTAAAGATTTAATAACCCCCTGCCTGAGGTTTTCAATAATCTGGTCAGGCATCAGGATATGCTTGCCATTCACTATTTCGTTCAGCATTGTAACACCCAGCATACTCATAAAAGCGCCCGGGACACCATGGCCAGTACAATCTGCAGCTATTATTATCTGTAAATTGTCCTGGGTGCTAACCCAATAAAAATCACCACTTACTATTGCAAGAGGTTTGTATAATACAAAGTGTTCAAGCTTATCACTGAAAAGCTCAAGAGATGGAAGTAAGGCTGTTTGTATCCTCTTGGCATACATGATACTGTCAGTAATATGCTTTTTCTGGTATGCGATCTGATCTCTTTGAGCAGCAGCAAGATCTCTTTGCTCTTCAATCTCATCTTTTTGTAATGAAATTGTTCTGTTCTTTTCCTCCAGTCTGATATTTGCCTCTTTCTTTATTTTATACCCTCTGTAGATATAGTAACCAAGGAAACTGACAAGAAGAAGTGCGAAAAGGACAAAATAGAGTATGAGTTTTTGCTTTTCAAGTGTTGCCAGCTGGACCTTTATTTTACTCTCCTGCTCTCCAATCTTCGTCAACTGTTCTTCCATTCTGCCAATCTGGAGTGATATTTTTTCCTTCTGGTTCGTCAGGGTATCTTTTTGTATCTGTACCTCTTTCTGCTGAGCTATAATGGTCTTTTTTTGTATTGATATTTCACCCTGTTGTTTATTTATCTGAGCGAACTGCTTGTCAAGAATCTTTTGTTTTTCATTAAGAGTCTTTTCTTTTTTAACTATCTCTTTATCGAGACTGTCGAGCAATGCTTTTTGTTTAATTATCTCTTGTTTCTGAATATCGATTAATTCGAGTTGCTGCTTGATAGTCTCTTTCTGAACCTCTATTTCCTTGCTGGCAATATCAAAAAGATTCTGCCAATCCTCCTTCGTCTTTATAGCTGTAAAAAGCAGGGTCTGTGGTACCGACATGCCTTCTTTCTTAATGTAATCTTCATTTATATCATATTGAGGTTTGCCGTCCACTACGATGAAATTTATCATAGACTCCCTGAATTCATAACCTTCAGTTACAAGCATTGTCTGTTGCCCTGCAATTTTGGCTTTAATTTTCTCAAGATCAAAGCCGGCATTTTTATTTACATAAAGGACCTGCGTATGTGTAAGGCTTTCCAACCTTTTAAATCCCATAACCAAAACCGGTTTATCCTGAATTTTGGTTCGTGTTCTAGCAAGATTTGCCATTTCATTAATTAAATCATAATCTCCTACTAAAACACCAATTTTAAAAGATGATGAATCGGCAAAATCTGGCCCGAAATTAACATATTTTCCTACCAGGTCAAAAATATATAATGCTCTGGTGGGATTATCAAATCCTCCCTGACTGTATGAGCAATTAATAATTAATAGCAAGCCTATTGAAAAAATTGAAGTTCTGACAAAACGAATTTGTTTTAACATGATTTTTCGGATTTATCAATACGAAATTGCACAATTTTATTCAAGAAAACAAATATCCTCTAACATACCAACTAATACATTGTTGATAAAATGTTAATAACTGAGTCAATAAGCAGGCTCTCTATCCATTTCTTGTCGTATTTTTATACTATCTTAAACGAACCCAATCATGACACTGAATATCAGTAATTTAGATCTTTCCAACAAAAATATAGTTATTATTGAAGATGATCTGCCCTCAATCAGGTATTACGAAACTCTCCTAAAAAATTCAGGTGCTGATGTTAAAATATTTCGTACAGGAAAAGAATTTGTCGATTATTTAAGTCAGGGTAATAATGTTATTGATCTGGTTTTCATGGATTTTCTTATTCCGCATATTAATGGGATTGAATGCATAAGAATATTCCGGAAAGAGAGAAAAAACACCCCTGTAATCATGATTACTGCATATTCATCGGAACAGGCCAAATCCGAAGCTTATATTGCAGGATGCAATGAATATGTATTAAAACCTATTTATCCGGAAAAGATTTTTTTCCTTCTTGAAAAATACCTTCAAACAAAAACTACCGTTCACATTACATACTGATCTTGTTTATTCAGTTTGCAGCAGGTCTTAGTTTGGATACATAATTACCGTAATAATCCTCAAGTTTCTTATTTATCTCTTCTGCCATTTCCGGTTTTCCGTTTGCAGAGCAGGCATTAGCAACCCTCGAAGTGTACTGAATAGCTGTCTGAATCTCAAATTCTGCTGAACTGATAATATAAGAATTTTGTTTTAAGTAATAGTTAAGTCGCTCATAATAAAAATCACAGAATGCCCCGGTCATCGAAATAGCTTTCTCGGTATCTTCTGCTGCAAAATAGGCTTCAATTATGTCAGCCATATAGGGATCATATGAGATTTTTGCCAAAGGGAATGTTTCCATACAATAATCAAGTACTTTCAGAGCTTTTTCATTCTTCCCTTCGTTAGCCAAAGCTTTAGCAAGTCTTGCATAATTTAACCTTGCTTTAATTACGATAATAGTACGCTTATGATTATAATCAATATTAACTCCCTCCTCTTTAGCTCCACCCCACACAAACTTATTCATCATATTATCATATAAAATATCTGTGTCAATCCGGCCATAATCAACCCAGCTTTTATTTGTGGATTTTATCGGAACCAGACGGAAAGCAAGACCTTCAAGCTGAAAATACTCCTCCAGACCAAAAGCATCGTTATGGTAACCTGTAACAAAATAGATTGGGCGTTCCCAGTTATTATGTGCCAGAATATCCAGTACGATAAGTTGGCTCTTAAGAATTGAATTTCCCTTTAGCTTTATATCAATATATGGAACAATCCTGGCAGAATCTTCCGGCTTAACTGTTCCAGAGGCAATTACTTTGGCAGCATCAACAGGAATTCTAATGGTTCTTGATGGTATTATATCGAAACTTTCTGTAGCAGATACCTGTATCTTCGTACCCTTGTTTTCGCTGTTAACCCAGTCTATAATGGTTGAGATGTCAACAGGATCTTTTGTCTTTTCGACTATGAATATCTGGTTATTGATCCCATCATAATACTTTTTAACCGGCAATGTAATTGGAAGTGGATCAGACTCATAAGCCTTGTTTTTCATCTGATTGATATACCAGTCGGTATTTAGTAGCATCAGGTTGCATACTCTTATATCAGTTCTTTTCCCTTCTACCTCCTGCGCATACCATAAGGGGAAAGTATCGTTATCCCCATTCGTAAGAAGAATAGAGTTAGGAGCGCATGAGTTCAGGTAATTAAATGCTACATCACGTGCCAGATAGCGACCTGATCTGTCGTGGTCATCCCAGTTTTGAGATCCCATCAGGGCAGGGACAGCAATAAAACACAATAACCCGGCGACTGGAGCCGCAATTTTATCACCAGTAAGTTTTGATATCCAGTCGAACAGTGCCAGTACACCCAAGCCTATCCATACCGAGAAGAAGTAAAATGATCCGGCATATGCATAATCTCTCTCTCTGGGCTGATTTGGATATTGATTAAGATAAAACACAATTGCAAAACCTGTCATAATAAACAGGAGGAGGATAATCCCCCAGTTACGGTTATCGCGGTTAAGCTGATATAGCATCCCTGCAAGCCCCAGTAAAAATGGCAAAAGATAATACTTGTTTCTTGATGTATCGTTTTTCATATCAGCCGGCATATCAGCACTCCCCAACCTTGGTCCATCCAGGAAATTTATACCTGTAATCCAGTTTCCGCTTACCGCACCTCCTGTCCCCTGCGTATCGTTCTGTTTTCCTGAAAAGTTCCACATGAAATATCTGAAATACATATATCCATACTGATAGGAGAACATGAATCTCAGATTCTCACTAAAGCGTGGTTTTTTTAAGACTTTCTTCTCACCCGATTGGTCTGTAACCTGCACAGAGGTACCCTTGATCTTTCCCCATTCCTTATAAGCTTCCTCATGATCAGCTTGTTCGCTCCACATTCTGGGGAAAAGGGTAATAAATCTCGGATCATATACCCTTTCAAGATTTTGACCGGTAATAATATACTTCCCATTCTCAAGAGCATATTTTGGTTTTCCGTCTATGTACTCAGTGACTGGAGCATTGTAATAGGGACCACTAAAAAGAGGTCTTTCACCATACTGTTCCCTGTTCAGAAAGTAAAGAAGGTTAAAGGGATTTGAAGGATTATTCTCATTAAGCGGTGTATCGGCAGAAGACCTTATCACAATAATCGCATTGGAAGAATAACCTATCAGAATGACCATTATTGCCGTAAGAATAGTATTTAGAACGGTCTTGTTTTTACCAGCCATGTACCACACAAATCCTGATATTATAAATAGTATCAGGATATTAAGAAAAGCCGATCCGAAAATTACCCAGATTCCGGTGAAGAAAAGAGCCGATATAGACAAAACTGCGATTTTTGTCGTATTCGCTGATGAAAACGATAATCTGACTGCAAAAATAAATAGAACAGTTAAAAGGATCATATGAAAAACCATTCCAATATTAGCTTGAAGACCAATAGTATTGACGAAAAACATGTCAAATTTTGAAGAAATCGTAACAACTCCTGGCATTATTCCATACATCAGCAGCGCCAATAAAATTACCGATGTAGCCAAAGAGATTAATAAGCCCTTCCATGAAAATTCAAATTTCTTAAAATAATATACCAGTACTATTGCAGGGATAGCCACCAGATTAAGAAGATGAACCCCAATGGAAAGCCCCATCAGGAAAGCTATCAGCATGATCCATCTGTCGGCAAATTTTTCTTCAGCTACATCTTCCCACTTGAGGATCGCCCAAAAGACAACTGCAGTGAATAGAGAAGATGTTGCATATACTTCGCCTTCAACGGCCGAGAACCAGAAGGAATCTGAAAAAGTATATGCCAGAGCCCCTACAATACCAGCAGCTATTACTGCTGTGATCCTGCTTACAGTATACTGATTATCATTCTTCAGGATAATTTTTCTTGCCAGATGAGTAATCGTCCAGAAAAGAAATAAAATAGTAAACGCACTAGCCAGTGCCGACATTGCATTTACCATCATTGCAACTTTTGATGTATCGCCCGCTGCAAAAAGAGTAAAAAATCGTGCAATAACCATAAATACCGGATTGCCGGGAGGATGGCCTACTTCAAGTTTAAAAGCAGAAGCTATGAATTCACCACAATCCCATAGACTTGCAGTAGGCTCAATCGTCATTAGGTATGCAATAGCAGCAACAAGAAATACCGCCCACCCTGCAATATTGTTAATCTGTCTGTAATTCTTCATTATATGTTATCTTTTTCAGAAAATACTGTTCATATTCAGATCACGAAAATACTTATTTTTTTCATATTGTCCTCAACTGTGAAAAGGTCGCTAATTTTACTATTTTTGAGCAATAGCTCCTGATATGAGATCTCTGTTAATCTTTATTGCTACCATATTTATTTTACCGGCACAGTTTTCTTCAGCTCAATACTTTGATACCGGGGAGGATCCCTCTTCTGTTAAATGGATGCAGATAAAGACCGGCAGGTTTACGGTGATTTATCCAAAAACCTATGGTACGGGTGGGGTAGCTTTTGCACAAGCACTTGATGATGCATATTCAAAACTAGGGGCCCTTTATCCTGAAAAGAAGTTTAAAATTCCGGTTGTGATACATAATCTTACTACTCAATCAAACGGGTATGTTGCCTGGGCACCACGGCGGATGGAGATATATCCAACACCCGCACAGAACACCATTCCCCTGGACAATGAGAAACAATTAGCCATACATGAACTGACTCATGTTCTACAAATGGAATCATTAAACAGAGGTTTTACCAGAGCAATGTCCATATTTCTGGGAGAACAGTCGATCGGAATTGTAGCTGCCTTATTACCTTTATGGTTCTTTGAGGGAGAAGCTGTGTTTGCCGAATCGTCATTAACTGAATCAGGAAGGGGACGTAGCCCATCATTCCAGAAACAACTAAAAGCAATAGCGGTTGAAAAAGGAGGGATGTACAAGTACGACAAGATCCTTAACGGATCATACATGGATTATATTCCCGATCATTATCAATTTGGTTATCAGATGGTAACATGGGCCATGGCAAAGTACGACACTCAGATATGGAACAGGGTCCTCAATTATACAGGAGACCAGCCATTTACTCTTAACCCATCCAATATCAGCCTCTCCAAAAGTGCCGGCTTAACCAAAAAAAAACTTTTTAAGGAGACATTTGATAGCCTTAAGACTATATGGATTAATGATGTTTCAGAAGACAAAACCCGTATTTATGAATCATTTAATCCCGACAAGAAAGGGAAATATATAAATTATTATTCCCCGATTTTAGCAGGGAACGACAGCATAATTGCTATTAAAACCTCACTGAGTGCTCCTCCATCATTTGTGCTGATAAAACCATCTGAAAAATCAGAAAAAAAAATTCATACACCCGGTCAATTGTATCCATGGTTCATCTCATATGGAAAAAACAAACTCGTATGGGTTGAAAGCCAATCGGATCCCCGATGGGAAAACAGGAACTATTCCGTAATAAAAGTGATGAATCTTAATACCGGAAAAATCACCAGATTATTCCGGAGATCCAGGTACCTGGCAGCATCTGTCTCTCCCGATGGCAGAAAGTTAGCAGCAATTGAAAACACCATTAGAAACACGAACAACATTGTCATTCTTGATGCTGAAAACGGAACTGTTCTGCTATCTCTCCCGGCTCCCGGAAATGCTTATCTCCAACATCCACAATGGGCAGACGAAAGCGACATGCTTACTGTTATTTATTTAACAGAAGCAGGGGAGGGAATTATGTCGTACAATTTAAAAACCCAGGCATGGTTAACTCTGGTGGAGGCAGGCAGAGATGATCTTCAATCTTCATTTTTAAGAAATGATTCTCTCTTTTTTATCAGCTCAGTGTCGGGTACTGATAATATTTATCTGCAGACAGCTGAGAAAAAGGTCACTGCTCTTACCAGATCCAAATTTGGAGCAAGTGATCTCTCAATTAACGGGGAAATGGTTTTTTTCAATGATTATACTTTTCTTGGAAATAATATCTGCACTACCAGATTGTCCGATGCACCGGGCAGAGTAAATGAAAATGGCAGCTCAGCATCTTTCCTGATAAACCGTTTTGACATTAAGCCTCAGCCAACAGATACTAACTCCGTTGCAAATTATATATCTGAGCCGTACAGGAAATGGCAGCATCTTTTCAAATTTCACAGCTGGATGCCATTTTATGCAGATATTGAAGAGATCCAGTCCGATCCTGCATCTATCAGACCTGGCGTTTCAATCATGACCCAGAATCATTTAAGCACTCTAACCTCAACAATAGGTTATGAATACTCACAGGAAAAAAACCATCTGTTTCATTCAAGAATAACATGGAAAGGGTGGTATCCTGTAATTGAGTCCAAGATTGACTATGGGGATGATCCACGAATAACTAAATTCGATGCACCTGGCAATCCTTCCATAATTATGCCGGGAATAAGGTTTTCAAATACAGTCTATATTCCTCTCCATTTCTCCTCGGGTAGATTCTCTGAATATTTTCAGCCATCAATTACTTCACATTATCAAAACGATTACGTTTATATAAAAGAAGACGACACTTATGATTACAGCCAGACTATATTATCGGGTAGGCTCTATTTTTCCAATTATTCGAGGTCGTCAATGCGGGATATATACCCAAGGTGGGCTCAGACAATCGATTTGAATTACTCTTTTGCTCCTTTTGATAAAGTGATTTACGGATCGGCAATATCTTTTAAAACTTCATTGTATTTCCCCGGAATTTTAGCTAATAATGGAATAAAATTCAGATTTGAAAAGGAGAAGCAGGATCCTGTAAAATTACTATATGGCAACAGGATATCTTTCCCCCGTGGTTACAAGGATCTTTTTTCAATGGATTATAATTTCCTTTCTGCTGATTATGTTCTTCCTCTTGCATACCCCGATTTCAATGTTGCAAGCCTGTTTTATCTTAAGAGAATTCGAACTGGGTTGTTTTATGATTATGTTTCAGGGCCTGGCAATTCGTTTTTCGAATTCAGTTCAAATGGACTGATACCTGTTTTTAGTTATCCTGATAAGGAGACTTTCAGATCATTTGGATTTGAATTGCTGGCCGATTTTCATGTTCTGAGGATTCCTTTTTTGATATCAGGCGGAGTTCAGGCAGCATGGAAAAAATTAAATGAAAGTCCCTCATTTGAGATTTTATTCAATATTGATCTGTTTGGAATGACCCTTGGGAAGAGACAGTTATAATTTACTCCGAATTAATGATTCTGGCACCTTCTTTTATCAGGACCCAGGCTTTCTCTACATGATCCATTGTAACATTAGTCTGTGCAGTGACCATCCTGAGTGAATATTTGCCATTTAATACAGTATGACTCAGATATATTTTGCCGGAGTCATTAAGCTGATGATTTAGTTTTTCGTTAAACGAATTAATTTGATCCTCATTATAGCCAGAAGGCTTATATCGAAAACATACAACGCTGATTATAACCGGAGCAAGTATTTCAAAATCAGCCTCTTTTGAAATCATTTCCGAAAGATTTTTTGCAATATTAATATGATAGCGAATTTTGTCGCTAAGGCCTTCTGTACCATATGATCTTATTACACTCCATATTTTTAGAGCCCTGAATCTCCGTCCCAGGGGGACTCCCCAATCCCTGTAATCATTAACTTTCCCTCTGGTTCTTGTTTTAAGATATTCAGGAAGCACTTCAAAAGTCTTAATTAATGCATCAGCATCCTTAACAAAATAAGCACTGCAATCAAAGTTCGTAAACATCCATTTATGTGGATTAAAAACAAAACTATCGATATATTCCCTGCCATCGAGCATCCATTGAAATTCAGGCAAAATAAGGGCTGTCCCGGCCATTGCAGCATCAACATGAAGCCATATATCGTTTTCGCTGCAAATCTCTCCTATGGCCCTCAAAGGGTCAACCGCAGTGGTCCCTGTAGTTCCAATTGTCGCAACCACACAACAAGGGATATGGCCCCTCTTTTTATCACTTATGATAGCTCTGCTTAGTTGTTCAGGATCCATAGAGAAGTCGTCTCTAACAGAAATTTTAACCAGGTTTTTCCTGCCAATTCCACAAATTTTTACAGCCTTTTCAACAGAAGAATGCGTCTGGTCGGAACAATATACTCTAAGAGTTCCTTTCTTTTCTGCGCCATCATTATTTATTGAAAAGTCACTGATTTTTTCTCTTGCTGTAATTATTGCAGCAAGGGTAGCAGTGGATGCAGTATCCTGTATCACACCTTCAAACCCGGAAGGGAGCCCGATCATGTCTCTTAGCCAGATCATCATTTTCTCTTCAAGCTCTGCTGCGGCAGGAGAGGTTTCCCATATCATGCATTGCGTACCAAGCGTCGCAATGAGCATTTCGGCGAGTATTGAAGGAGGGCTGGTGTTTGCCGGGAAATATGCAAAAAAATTTGGATTCTGCCAGTGGGATATACCTGGCATTAATATCTCATCAAACTCTTTAATAAGTGTTTCGAATGGTTCTGAGTGTGACGGAGGTGTATCAGGGATCTTATTAAAAATTTCTCCGGGTTCAATAGATGATTTAACCGGATAATTTTCTACATTTTCCATATAGCCTGCCATCCATTCAACCAGCTCATGGGCATGTTTACGAAATTCATCTGGTGTCATCAGGTAAATATTATCTCACGGAATCTGCAAGCAGGATTATTTTGTTCGCCTTAACTTCGATAATTCCTCCATTTATCTCAAATATTATCTCTTTGCCTTCCTGGTCAACCACAACGACAAGTCCGTTATCGAGAGTAGAGATAATAGGGGCATGGTCTTTAAGAACCTGAAAGGATCCCTTCTTCCCCGGAACCCTTACCGATTTAATTTCCCCTTCAAATACTTTTTTATCAGGAGTGATAATCTCTATTTTCATTACAAAATATTATTAGGCAGATGTTTCCCTAAATGTTTGATTATTCTGACTGAGCCAGTATTTTTTCGCCCTTTTCTATGGCATCTTCGATAGTCCCGACAAGCATAAAAGCTGATTCAGGATACTGGTCAACCTTACCATCCATAATCATGTTGAATCCTTTAATTGTATCTTCAATCGAAACAAGAGCTCCTTTGATACCGGTAAATTGTTCAGCAACATGGAAGGGTTGGGACAGGAATCTCTGAACCCTCCTCGCTCTGTGAACTACCAGCTTATCCTCTTCTGAAAGTTCGTCCATACCCAGGATGGCAATAATGTCCTGTAGCTCATTATATCGCTGAAGCAACTCTTTTACGCGTTGTGCGCAATCATAATGCGTTTCCCCTACGATTTCTGCAGTGAGTATCCTGGATGTTGAATCAAGAGGATCAACAGCTGGGTAAATTCCGAGCTCAGAAATTTTTCTACTTAAAACGGTAGTTGCATCGAGGTGGGCAAAAGTTGTTGCAGGGGCAGGATCAGTAAGGTCGTCAGCCGGGACATATACTGCCTGCACAGAGGTTATTGATCCATGTTTTGTTGATGTAATTCGTTCCTGCATCATACCCATTTCAGTAGCAAGTGTTGGTTGATAACCTACTGCTGAAGGCATTCTTCCAAGAAGGGCAGATACTTCAGATCCGGCCTGTGTAAATCTAAAGACATTATCCATAAAGAAAAGAATATCCCTTCCGCCACTTTTCCCGTCACCATCCCTGAAATGTTCCGCCACAGAAAGACCAGACAGGGCGACTCTTGCTCTTGCACCCGGGGGTTCGTTCATCTGACCAAAAACAAGAGCTAGCTTCGATTCTTTAAGTGCCTCCTTATCGACTGTAGAAAGATCCCAGCCGCCTGCTTCCATATTCTCAAGAAATGCTTTTCCATATGTAATAACACCGGCTTCAAGCATCTCACGAAGGAGGTCATTACCCTCTCTGGTTCTTTCTCCTACACCTGCAAAAACAGATAATCCGGAGTATGTTTTTGCAATATTATTGATCAGTTCCAGGATAACTACTGTTTTGCCTACACCAGCACCTCCAAAAAGACCTATCTTACCCCCTTTTGAATAAGGTTCAATAAGGTCGATAACTTTAATCCCGGTATACAATACCTCTTTTTCTGTAGAAAGATCTTCATATTTGGGGGGAATACGATGGATAGGATATCCTCCGGTTTTATCGAGGGTCCCGATACCATCAATTGCTTCACCGGTAACATTCATAAGACGGCCCTTTATCTGTTCTCCAATGGGCATTGTTATGGGCAGTCCGGTTGCGACAACCTCCAATCCCCTGCGCAGACCGTCAGTAGAATCCATCGCTATAGTACGTACTGTTCTTTCGCCAATATGCTGCTGGCATTCGACAACAAGACTTGAGCCATCATCCCTCTTTACCTCAAGTGCATCATAAATATCAGGCATTTCAGTCCCCGCCTTTTCAAAAGTAACATCAACCACGGGTCCAATAATCTGGCTGATTTTCCCGGTATTCTGTGACATAGATTTTATTTTTTTGTTATTTGGTTAACAGAAGATACAAATTTAATAATTTTTAGGTTTTATCCCTAGATCATCCATTATAAATTCAGTTTTATCAAAAAGTTCATTTATTTCATAATTATTACCTGATTCGTATATCCGACATGTCATAATTTTTTATCTTTATTGCGTTAACAAATAAAAATATTCTTAAATTAATTTAATATCGACAGTATGAAAAAGCTTATTTTAATATCTCTTTTTGTCATTGCCGGGATTTCATTGGCAAATGGCCAGTTTACAAAGATAGGCGGTGGGTTGACTTTCGGAACAGGATTTCAGTTCAATAATACCACTGAACCAGAGAATGAAAAACTTTTATACAGGGGTCCGTTTGCCGGAATATACCTGAGTGGAATTTATGAATTGAACCTTCCCATTCACCTTGCCCCCTCCTTTACATATTTAATACCCCGTACCAACGAGGTAACAGAAGTAAACGGTTTTTCTCAAAAAACAAGAGTATCTGCGATGATGTTTGATTTCAACGGACACTACGTTTTTAACTCATTAGTGTCTGTCCATAATGTCCCCATTTTGTTAATAACCGGGAGATTTTTTGTTGCGTTGGGGGATCTCTGGCAACAAAAACCATCTTTCAGTAAAAAAGAGACCAATCTCTTGTTAATATCCCGGTCCAATTTGTTAAT
>DATKUO010000171.1:0-67770 GCA_035530515.1 Bacteroidales bacterium | reverse complement strand
CCTATGTAATTTCCAGTTATTATGTTGTTATTGGATCTTAACCAGACACCAATTGAGAATCGATTAATAACAAGTCCTTTTATAGTTGAATTACCTCCAACAATGGTAAGTCCATTAGAACTGGTACCTGCATCTGTGCCGTCAAGTTCGATTAATAATGTCGAAGGGGCAGAGGAAGCACCTGGTTGAGAATAACCGTCAATTACTACAGGATCGTTTATCAGAGGTAAAGATGACAGCGGTTTTATAGAAAACGGCCCTTCACCAGGGATGTTAAATGTTATAGTATCTTTTACACCGATTGTAGAATTCGTAAATGCTATAGCAGATCGCAAACTTCCGTTGCCACCGTCATTAACATTCGTGACCACAAATGGATTGATTACTTCAAAAGTGAAATTTCCTGTACAAAGATTATCATCAGTAACTGTCAAATTATAATTACCAGCAGTCAAACCTGTCTGATCTTCATCAGTTTGTACTAAGCCGGTTCCATCACCGGTAGTCCAATTATAATCATATGTGCCGGTCTCAGTTCCACCGGAAGCCGTAATGTCAATAGCTCCATCATTACAACTATTGCATTTAACATCAGTAATGATTCCAGTTGTAGCTAAAGATGTAGGTTCAGTTATGGTTATATTATCGGCTCCTGAACAAGCATTAGCATCAGTAACTGTGACATTATATAAACCTGCCTTTAATTTGTCAGGGTTTTGAACAGTAGAATTATATTCGTAAGGTCCGGTCCATGCAAAGGAATAAGGAGCTGCACCACCCAAAACAACATATAGATTAATTGCTCCGTCATTTCCACCATTGCAACTAACATTGGTTATTGATGATGTTATAAATGCTATTGGTAAAGGATTGACAGTGATGGAAAACGTCTGTGACGGACCGTCACATGTAACACCTCCGTTCGCAAAATGCGGTATGACAACTATCGTTGCTACTACCGGTGATGTACCTGCATTGACTGCTGTAAAGGATGCTATATCTCCAATACCGTTGGCAGCCAGTCCTATTGTTGGTTCATTGTTTGTCCATGAATAGGTTGTTACACCTCCTGTGTTATTTGTACTAAATGTCACTGCTGATGTAGACGCATTGTCACATATTACCTGGTTAGCAGGCGGATTAAGCTGTGCGGTTGGATTGACAGTAACTGACAGATCAAAAGTAGTCCCTTCACAGCCATTTACACTCGGCGTAATAAGATAATGCACTACAACAGGATCGGTTGTTGTATTAATTAGTGTTTCTGTGATAGCTGCCGTATTACCATTGCCAGAAGGATTGCTGATCCCTGAAACAACTGCCCTGGTCCACACAAATGTTGCCGTGCTGCTGGAACTTGTTGCCATATAAGTGTTAGATACATTATTACACCAGTTACTGGTTGGTGTACTTGTGACAACTACAATTGGATTAACAGTAACAACTGCACTTCCTGTTTGTGTTTGTGAACAGGAAGGACCAATTGCATCATAAGCACTTACCAAAGTGTATGTAAAAGTACCTGATGTACTTGTGGGCACAGGAACTGTAACACTATTACCTAATGTTGTTGTAACAATTTGATTGTTTCCATTATTAATTTTATACGCAAAAGTATAAGGTATTGTACCTGATGCTCCTGTGAATGTTATATTTGGTGATTCTGCATCCTTACATACTGAGGTTGTGCCTACTATTGTTGTTGTTATTACCGGACATGACAAAGTGGTAAAACTAATATTTTCTCCATAACTAGGCCCTTCACTATTAATAGCATAAGCTCTTACATAATATGTTGTATTGGGTGCAAGGTCTCGTAATGTACTGGTAAAGCTTCCGGTGCCAATTCCATTCCATGTGGTGTCATTAGTTATATTGGGATTGGGAGAGATACTCCAACACACCCCGCGTCTTGTAACAAGAGCTCCGCCATCGCTGATAATGTTTCCACCACTAAGAGCATTAGTTTGAGTTATAAATGATATTGTAGAAGTTGAAACTAGCGATGGAATGATACCCTTAATGCATCGAACTGAGAAGCCATAATCTTTACCATAAAAATAATTACTTATGGCCGATTGAGAAGTACTCAAATATCTACGTAATGCTTCTTCCAGGTTATTATCGGTAGCCACCCAAAATCCTGAACCAACTCTTATATTAGTGAAACCACTAGGGGAAACACTATAGTAGCCTGCAGGAAGAGCTGAGAAACCACTTTCATTTGTGGCTCCAGTATTAGGAGAATCCCATAGTAAAGTACCTGCTTCTTTTAATTTACCTCCTTCGTTTGTACCTCTAGCAGCTCCCTCATTATCTGCTTCACTTTGACTCATTCCCAAAAACATTTCCAATTGTTTCCAATCATCATTAGTTGGGAGATGCCATCCAACAGGGCATGCAGTCATAGCTGCAGGCCAGTTATATAAAACACCATAGGATCCAAAGTTGGAATTCAATTTGGCCTCACCAACATCAGTACCTTCATTTTGATAAACATAATAATGCGGTGTTGTGGTTGATCTCAAACTTGATGGACTGACTTCTGGTAAATACTTCAGATTTTCTCCTATCCATACCTGAGATCCAATTTCCACAGCACTATATGAATTGTTGTCAATGTCAGTTACAGCATCGATCCAAAAATTCATCTCATTACTACCTGGTTGAACAACGAAAGTTTTCTCCAGTCCTGAATATCCAATAACCTGTGCAACCAAGGTAACTGGTTCTCCAGAGTCAACTCCTCCAATAAAATAATTTCCTGAATCATCTGTAATAACCCCTAATGTAGTACCTTTAATAATTATATTTGCTCCTACCATTGGTACTCCTTCAGGCCCTGATTTAACAACTCCGGTAATAGTACCACTTTGTGCAAATAAAGAACCAGATAAGGCAACAAACAGAGCAGTTATTGCGATTATATTGAGTATATTTTTTTTCATGACATTCATTTTTTAGAATTTTTTCTAAATGGAAACCGTTCAGCTTAGTGCTTCATGTAACCTTTTACTTTGGCAGTAAAATCTTCGAGTGACACTTTTTTCCCTTTGTCAGGCTTCCCGGTTCCCAGCTCCCCTGTTTCATCTTCTTCATCAAGACCAGCTCCAACGACCATCCTTTTCCCGCTATCTTTGTCTTTTTCGATCTTCATCTTGCCCTGGTAACCACCTGTCACAAGGTTCTTACCAGCAGGGTTGGTCCAGATAAAGGCAACTACCTCCTCGCCCTCCATAAACACCGGCATTTCCGACACTTCGTAAATAATATCTCCTACCCGACCCCCCGGAACGGCGATAACGGCCTCTGAACCCAGATTTCCCTTTATATATTCCTCCGGAACAATTGTCACATAGGTGTAGATAATGCTTTTGTTCTCATTCCATTCGGATTTTAACTTTGAACATTTGCCATAAAGCACGGCAGTGGATACCTCTGTCAGATCTTTTGCTGACATCTTCTTTACCTGGGCTGCACTGTCGTCAATCGAAAGACAAAGGAGGCAGAGTACCGGTAAAAAGGTCACGATAAAAATTCTTTTAATTGATTTCATATTTCTTGTGTTTTAATAATTTACAGCTATTAAAGATCCCCCTGAGGAGTTTGAGGGTAAACAAAATTCATATTGCATTTAAATAAATACGGAGAAAGGATAAGAAGTTAGATTTTATCTCCAGTCACCGATAAGTACAAATGGAGCCCAATAGAAAGGGTGGGCAAATTTCTCGTTGCTCATCAGTGTGAGCTGAGCTTTACGCAAGGCATCAGTCTTATAAAGTTTTCTGGTTATCAGATTCTTATAAAATTCACTCATCAGCGTTGCTGTTGAGATATCTGATACACTCCATAAACTTACCAGAACAGATTGCGCTCCGGCATACATAAAGGCGCGGGTAAGACCAACCATACCTTCACCCCGCATCAGTTTTCCAAGACCGGTCTGGCATGCCGACAATACGACAAGATCGGCATCCAGATCGAGATTAAATATTTCTGCAGCCTGAAACAGTCCATCCTCTTCAGGGTCATCATCCTGTGTAAGGACCAGGGAACTTAGATCCGGCTTATCCTCATCAATCAATCCATGAGTGGCAAAATGTAAATACCCTGGTTTTTTCAGTTTTAATTCCTGTTTTACTTCTTCCTCTGTTGCTTCACCTCTTAAAAAGATTTCTGCATCTCCTTTTTTGAAGAATGACGAAATCATTTCAACTTCTTTTCCACTGAATTCCAGCCTTTTATATTTATTATCCGGGGTTCCTGTTAAACTGTTTTCTCTCTCATAAACAGGGTCTCCGAAGGCAATAAGTTTCTTATTCGACGGCATGGATCTAAGGGACTCTGTCCCTCCTGAAACAAGATTTCTAAGGACACTTGCCGACTGAACATAGCTGACCGGATATTTTCTTATAAGAAACGGTAGATCCTTTAGAGAAGAGTCAGAACTGATCTCCTTATTTTCTGTTAAAATTACCTCAAATGGCAGGTAGTATAATATTCCGTCAGGAATGACAATAATCCTGCTATTCTTTGTCAGCAACTTTTCTGCCGGTTTAATCAGCATCTCGTAAAGTTCATATCCAGCTCTGGAAAGAAATTCTACTGAAACCTGTTCTGGATCAAGAAGAGCAAATCTTAAAGTCTCAACCTGTTCCCGGAGTTTTTCACTCCCGGGAAGCATGAACAGCTTATGATCAGAAGGAGTGATAACCCAGAGGCATGAGCTGCTGTCACCAACATAATACTCAAGTATAACTGTATTTTTATCCAGACATAATGCAGGAACCTCTTCCAATGAAACCGTCTCAACATTTCGCTGGTTGCCAGATCCGAGAACCATATCTGAATTAAAATTACCCGGTAAAGATTCATTGAGGAGATCAAGTAGAACCCTCGATTTGCTAAGTTCAGCATAATGAAAAGCCCGGATATCATATCCATTTGTATTATCCTTCTCATGAAGTTTTCCAAGCATATCTATTATGTCTTCAAAGGCATAACGTTCCATTGCCATAAAACTAGCTTTCCAATCCTTGCTCTTCAAAGTATTGCGCATTCCTCCAAGAATTGTGAGCGCAGAATCATTTAATTCTACAGCTTTACTATATTCTCCCCTCTGTTCATAATTTTCAGCCATGCCTGCAAATATTCTCCAGTTCAGGTCAGGGCTATTGGATGACTTTGCAATTTCATAAGCTAATTCATAGTTAGACCTGGCTTTATCCAGCTTTCCAAGAAGGCTCTGATCATTTGCCAGGTTTAATAGACAACGGGTCTCCAGATCCTTATCGTTTGTTTCGCGACTGATAATAAGGACCCTGGAATGATATTCCTCTGCCCTGGTATAATCTTTAGTATCAAAAAAAAGAGTGCCTAAATTGCTCAACAAAACTAATACGTTGTACTGGTCTTCCTCTTCTTCATATATTTTAAGCGCATTATTGTAATACTCAAACGCCTTTTCTGTCCGGCCGGCACTTTGCAAGACTATTCCCATATGATTATATACACCTCCCAGTTCCCACATATCGTTCTCTTCCTTCATTATCTCTGCTGCTTCATTTATCTTATCGATGGCTGTATTATTATCGCCGAGATTTGAGTATACATACCCTATCTGGTTTAGCACAATACCCATTCTCACTTTGTCGTTTAAACTTCTATGTATTTCCAGGGCTTTTAACAGGTTTTCCAGAGCCTCAGGATACCATCCATTATTATTCAGGTAGTCACCTGCCCTCAGATAAGCCTGAGCTTTATTAGATAATGTTCTGTTTAAATTCAACAAATCTCCAATCTCTGATCTTAACGCTCCAGCTCTCTCAAAATAGTCTATTGCCTTTTCATAGTCCTTTAAGAATGTGGAATAGATTGCTCCAATGCTATTAAGACTGTTTCCTGTTAATTGTCTGTCATCAACCTTTTCCCTTTTTGTCAGTGCATCCTGGTAATACGAAAGGGATGTCTTATAATCCAGATTCCAATATGTTAGTCCAAGTCCGCCCAATATTTCAGCCTCTCCTCTCTCATCTCCGATTTCCCCGTATAATTTCAATGATTGCTGATACAAAGGGATAGTTTTTTCAGGCTCACTTCCCCTGAACTTGGTCCCAAGTGCATATAAACTATCTGCAACCAGTTTCTTCTCTTTCTGCTCCTTTGACCATATTGTTAAATAATTAACAGCAATTGAAAGACTTTTTTCTCCGAATAATTTTTCAAAATCCGCTGCTGCTTTTCCGGCATTAACCTGTGCTTGTCGGGATTCTTCAGTTTTTCCTTTCAACTCACTATCGAGGCTCTTCTGGATAAGTCCGTCGACAAAGCGTTTAACAAACAACCTGTGATTTTTAATTAGGGAAAGGGTCTGCTGTTCATTGCTATCTGTCAACGCTTTCCTTAGCTCTACATTAAACTCATCTCTTGACAATTGGGATTCCTGGGCATAGATACCTTGAAATAGAGGAAAGATTAATAGGGAAAGAAATAAAATGAATTTTATTTTATCAGGTTTAGTTTTTTTAATTCTTATTGCCATGACTGTTTATTGTAAGTTAAATCAGTCGGAGGAACAATGTTGAATTGAAATATTTCAGAACATTACTTATCCTTATTATTCTTTGCCAGAGCCAGTGCCTTCTGCAATTCCTCTATTGCTTTATCTTTATTGCCCACATCAGAATATAGGTTGCCAAGTATTTCATGTGGCATAGGTGCATCAGCATTTATTTTTGAAATATTTTGAAATTCTATGATTGCATCCATAAGCAATCCCTTTGTTAAGTAATAGGCTCCCAGAACTGAATGTAAACTGCTACTTTCAGGTTCATCTTCGAAAGTGTTCTTTATCACTATTTCCTGCTCCTCAACATCTTTTGACTCTTCCAGTGAAAGAAGAGAAAATTTTCTATCAGGTGATTTATCAGAGTCTATAAGCTCTTCCCCTTCAACATACCAGAAATAAGATCCTCCAAATTCGAGTCCCTTCTCACCATCGGGATACTTCATAGCACAATCAGACACTTTTTTGCTCCAGACCAGACCGCTGCTATTATACAGATTCACAGTATAATTGTCGAAAGCTTTCTTGCCCAGCCACGAAAAAGATGGACGATCTGTTTTAATAAAAGTGTTAGAAGGAGATGTCAATTCTATTGACTGTTCAGAATTAACTGATCTCAAACCGGCCAGTGCACTGATATCTTTTTTGTTTTCTCTTTTTGATGTTAAGGCAGACAGGTTAACCATCATTGCTGATGATATGTTCTTAACATCGCCAATAGCTTCAGTCGCTGGAGATTCTTTACCTGAAATAGAGATCGTACTATTAGGACCCAAACTTATTAAAGTACTGTTCGAAAAAAGTAGTTTTACTTGCGATCTTACTGAGGTTTTAATCAGATCCCCTTCGATTAACTGAGTTCCCCAATAGGCTTTTACATATTCATTCTTATCAGCCTTCTTTACAAGAACATCACCATTTAATTCAGTTATGACAGCAAGGCACTGCGAAGGTTGCTGGGCAATAGTTGAGTTCATTTCTCCAGACAACAAGAAGACCAATATTAAAAAGATTAATCCTGATTTAGACTGCATGGCATTGTTCCTCCGTATAGATAATAAAGCCATTCCTGTTTAATAAAAACAGAACTAAAACCGGATAATTAAATCCAAAAAAAGAGATTCTTTACAAATATATGACAGAATAAATTAAAAACCAATTTTTTTTAACTGATCGAAAAAAAAATTCTATCTGCCTGACAATTATCAGATTCATCGCTTAAAACTGGTATTGATATTTTAAATTTCATGATGTAAAATATGAATAGAGTCAGCCGTTATAAAATTACATGCTGCTGATCTGTTAAACAAGCAAAATCCGAAATGGTATCATGTCAACTTGTCTAATAGAGACTATTTCGCCTTTCCATGATTTTTTTATCCGCTATGTAATCATCATATTGCATCTGCTTGTCAATCATTCCCCTGGGTGCTATCTCAATAACCCTGTTGCATACTGTCTGAATAAATTCATGGTCGTGAGAGGACATTAATATATTCCCTTTAAACCTGATCAAAGTATTATTAAATGCCTGAATCGACTCCAGATCGAGGTGATTTGTCGGGGTATCCAAAAGCATAACATTAGCATTACGTATCATCATTCTGGCAATCATACATCGTACCCTTTTACAGTCAAAATATTGTTACCTGGTTCTCGTCCTGGTGTAAAAATTATGCCCGGGTATTTGCGGGTAGAGGGTTTTATCTCTTCTATATGTTGCCAAGCCAATATGTATCAAATTTACAAACTTAACTTTGGAGTTTCACGCTGGCATTAAGCTCTTTAGCCTAAAATTACTAAATCATCAACAGTGATGATTTACCAGCAGCCAGCTAAAAGACTATGCGCCTTTCTTATTTATTCTCATTTTAAAATCTGATGTTTTATGAAAAGTTATTGAGGGAAAATTCTCTTCAGCCTTTTTAAGCATCCATTCACTCTCAGCAAAAAACACCATATTATTCTCTTTATCGTAAGCTATAGCACCAGGTTTTCTTTTTAGAAATTCCTCCAGCTCCTTCTTATTATCTGTTGTTATCCAACATGCCCTGACAAAGGGAAGGGGAGAAAAGTTACATTTAGCACCATACTCATGCTCCAGCCTGAATTTAATAACTTCATACTGAAGTTCGCCAACAGTACCTATTATTTTCCTGTTACCGGGTTGTTGCATAAATAGTTGTGCGACACCCTCATCGGTCATCTGGCGCACTCCTTTATCGAGCTGCTTTGTTTTTAAAGGATCAAGGTTTATAACTTCCCGGAGTATCTCAGGTGAAAAACTAGGAACTCCTTCAAAATGAAACATTTCGCCTTCAGTAAGTGTGTCACCAATTTTAAAATTACCATTATCGTACAGTCCAACAACATCGCCTGGAAAAGCTTCTTCAATAATACTTTTATTGTTTGCCATAAAGCTTGTCGGTGACGAAAACCTGATCTTCTTTTCTAATCGTGTATGAAAATAAAACTTATTCCTTTCAAACTTCCCTGAACAAATACGCAGAAAAGCTATTCTGTCGCGATGATTAGGATCCAGATTGGCATGGATTTTAAACACAAAGCCGGTTAGTTGCTTTTCGTCTGGTTCAATGAGCCTGTTTGATGCCATAACGCTACCAGGACAGGGAGCAATATCGAGGAATGTTTCCAGTAATTCCAATACTCCGAAATTATTTAGCGCACTACCAAAAAAGAGAGGTGCAAGATATCCTTCACGATATAGAGACATATTGAAGGACTCAAACATATCATTTATAAAATCTATCTCTTCCCATAACTTATTAATACTTTCGATTCCCACATAATCCCTTAATTTTGGGTCCTGAATATTCCTGGTGTTTAACAGACCTTCCGAAACACTGCTTTTTTCAGGAGAATAAATCTGTACTTCCTGTTTAAACAGATTATATACCCCTTTAAACTGTTTCCCATTTCCAATAGGCCATGTATAAGGACACACTGCAATTTTCAGCTCACTCTCCAGTTCATCGAGCAGATCATAGGGATCGAGACCCTCCCTGTCCATTTTATTAACAAAGATCATTACTGGTGTATGCCGCATCCGGCACACTTCCATAAGTTTACGGGTTTGTTCCTCCACCCCTTTCACTGAATCAACAACCAGTATCACACTGTCGACCGCCGACAGTGTACGATAAGTATCTTCAGCAAAGTCTTTATGCCCGGGAGTATCCAAAATATTCACCCTGATATTATTATAATCGAATGCCATTACCGATGTTGACACGGAAATTCCCCTTTGCTTTTCGATTTCCATGAAATCGGAAGTGGTTGTTTTTCTGATTTTATTGCTTCGCACAGCACCAGCAGTCTGGATAGCGCCGCCACAGAGAAGCAACTTCTCTGTGAGGGTTGTTTTGCCGGCATCAGGATGGCTTATAATGGCAAATGTCCTTCTTTTTCTGATCTCACTTTTTAAGTCCATGCATATAATATTGAAAGACAATTCTTATTGTCAAGAAATCTGAATTTTAATTGTTTGGGTAAAGTTGTTAATAAACTTATTAATGAAGCGCAGCAAAATACAACCCTGAATGAGAAATCATGGTGAAGTGCCACTGTAATATTTTGAAAGACTGCTTTTCCATATGATGGCACAAAAGTAGTAAAAAAT
Organism: Bacteroidales bacterium; assembly: GCA_035530515.1. Taxonomy (GTDB): domain Bacteria; phylum Bacteroidota; class Bacteroidia; order Bacteroidales; family VadinHA17; genus LD21. Next base: position 57,565 of record DATKUO010000171.1, on the reverse strand, counting down.
CAGAAAATGAGACTATCTAATAACAGGTCTTAAAACAACTAAATTTACACTTAAACTGGAATAATTAACTTTGTGTGACTTTGTGGTTAAACTTTATTTTTTACCACAAAGTTATTTCGATAAGTGTTTCTTTTTTTCAACCTTTTCAACCCATAACGATGAGCACAGCCGAAGCACAATTTTTAATCTATCTTCAACCGTCAGATACTCAATCTAATCTTCTTCCTTCACTCTTTTTCCAACTAATCTCTTTAAATCTATTAACTCTATAATCATAGAAAACATTAATAAATCCTAAAATTATTCCCTGATCATTTTGCAAGTATTAGACTAAAAAATTACTACACCGACTATTATAGTAGCAATAATTGCAATTAAAGCTATATAAGCATATGGACTGGCAAAGTTAAACGTCCATCCCAATGATGAGTATAACTTGGGAACCATTAATCTTGGGTCCTTTCGATTATGGTAAAACGGGCCTTTCCAGTTTCCCGGGTCTTTACTCATGTTATCAATGAACGTTCTGCCAAGCTTTTTTTTCATTATAATCAGATTATTTAAACTGTTTTATTATTCAAAATTATCACAATATCTTTAATAACTGCTTTTTGGACTATATGGATTAAGTTGGAGCAAGTTATTATGTTCTCGAAAAATCAATTAGGGGTTGCCGAACTCCTATATCAGCATCATAATAGGAACAGACTCCCTACATGGTATACTGTAAACGATAACAGCCAGGCGATTCCGGTTGTATAAACGACTGTAAATGCAGCCCATTTCCAGCTTCCCGACTCACGACTTATTGCTGCTACTACTCCAATACACGGGAAGTAGGTAAGGATGAATAACATAAAGGAAAAGGCTATTAGTGGAGTAAAAAGTGGTCTGCCGGAAGGATCCTGCTGATTCTGAATCTTTTCAACTAAAGAAGACTTACCTGAATTATTTTCAGCCTGAAACATAACCCCTAAAGTACTTACAACAACCTCTTTGGCAGCTACTCCGGCAAGGATGCTAACACTCAAACGCCAGTCAAATCCGAGAGGTTTCATAACAGGTTCAATGGAATGTCCGATTATTCCCATAAATGATTTGCTCTGCTTCTCACTTTTTTGTTCCATCTTCAATCTGTTAACTGATTCATTTTTCTCATAGTTGGTAATCTGTGATTTTTCAATGAGTGAGATATTGGCGGAATAATCCTTTGAATAGCTGACCGTTTGTGGAAAATTACTTAATATCCAGACTATTATTGATGCCAGCAAAATGATCCCTCCAATTTTTTTAACGTATAATCCTGTTCTGAACAATACATGTTTTAAGATACTTCTGATAGTAGGAACCCTGTACGGGGGGAGTTCCATCACAAAAGGTATATCCGCCGATTTAATAAAAACGCGTTTCAGCAATAGAGCAGATAATATTGCTAACAAAACACCAAGCAGATAGAGAAGGAACAGAACTGAGCCTTGATTTTTTGCAAAAAATGCACTTATAAATAATATATATACAGGGAGTCGTGCACTGCACGACATAAAAGGGGTTATAAGCATAGTAATAAGGCGATCTCTGCGACTCTCAATTATCCGGGTTGCCATAATTGCCGGCACATTACAGCCAAATCCCATGAAAAGAGGAATAAATGATTTTCCGTGCAAACCGATCTTATGCATCAGCTTATCCATAATAAAAACAGCCCTGGCCATATATCCTGTATCTTCCATAAATGAAATGAACAGGAACAGAATTATAATATTGGGAAGAAAAACAATAACACCGCCAACACCTCCTATTATACCATCAATTAAAAAATCCCTGACTATACCGGAGGGTAATATAAAAGCCACCATCTCTGATATTTTTCCTGTCCCTAGCTCCAACCAATATTTTGGATAGCCTCCAAGCCTAAATGTAGTGTAAAAGGTAAGCCACATAAAAAAAACGAAGATCGGAATACCCAAATATTTATTAGTCAGATAGTTATCGATGACTTTCGTTTTTCGCAACCTTTCAACTTTATTAACCTTTAAAGTCTCTTTTAAAGCTCCTGAAATAAAGCCATAGCGAAGATCAGTAATAACTGTTTCAACCGGATCAGAAAAAAGCTTTTCCAGCTTACTATACTCAGCTTTAGCTACCTCAATAATTTCAGATGAGTTAACACATCTTGTAATTCTTCTTGAAAACTCTTTATCGTTTTCTAATAATTCGATTGAGAGATATCGTGCTGAAATGATATTTGTAAAAGCCCTGTTCTCGTCAATTTTTATTTTTGACTGTATAGCGCAAATAGAATTTTCGATCTCGGTACCATAATTAATGTGAATATGACGGACCAGAGGCTCCCTATTCTCATAGACCTCAATTATTTTACCAAAAAGGTTCTTTATCCCTTTGCCTTTCGAACTTACAGTTGGAATTACAGGCACCCCTAATAACTTACCAAGTGAGGAATGATCAAGAACATCTCCTTTCTTTTCAAGTTCATCATACATGTTAAGGGCAATAACAACCTGAATACCCATGTCTATTAACTGTGTAGTCAGATATAGATTCCTTTCAAGGTTTGAAGCATCAACAATGTTTACAACGATATCTGGCTTTTTATCGAAAATAAAGTTTCTGAGGTATACCTCTTCCGGCGAATAGCTCTTTATTGAATAGGTCCCGGGGAGATCAACAATTGAAAAAGTATAGCCTGACTGTTTGTAAGTAGCCTCTTTTGAGTCTACTGTGACACCTGCATAGTTACCAACTTTTTCCCTTGACCCTGAAGCATAATTAAAAAATGTTGTTTTTCCGGAATTGGGGTTGCCAACCAATGCTACCTGAATATGCTTGGTTTTTTCTAACCATGAGCCATTTTCATCATCGGTAAAAAGCACTCCATTGGTGGAATAAAATTCTTTGGATTTACTGCCTCGTTCAACCTCGATTAGCTGTGCTTCACTATTCCTCAAAGAAATATGATATCCCAATATAACATATTCTACAGGATCCCTTAGAGGTGCTTTTTTTATTACTGATACTTTTTTACCTACAACAAACCCCATTTCTGAAAGTCGTTGCCGGAATTGACCCCTCCCCTTGATCTTCAGAATTATCCCTTCTTCTCCCTGCTTGAGATCATATAATGTTGCCATCTACTCAACTTTCACTTTAACTACTATCTTCCGCACCTTCGTGTTGTCTCCATCTTTTAATCCCGGACGATGCGCATCGGTTGGGAAAAAAATAAAAAACTTTTTTGGTGTTGCTTCAACATTTGCACCTTGAATAACTGTAAAAAATTCAATATCTTTTTCAGCATCGTATGGTTCAAGTACTTCATTCTTCTGCGACATAGGAGCAATTCCAATTTGCTCAGCACCACTGATAACATACTGAATGTCAATGTATTTCTGATGAGCTTCAAATTTGGCGTCTTCTTCATTCTTAGTAAGGTACTCACTTACTGTAGCAAAAAGGTTATCACCGTCGATGTCATATCTTAATAATTCAAGTTTCGATAATTCACTTTCCTTTAAAAACAATAAAGCTTTATCCCATCTCTCTTTATTTCTAAAATATGAAACAGCAAACTCCTTCTTATTTATAGAGGCGTCCGGAGAAACCGTCCACCCATTAAGCCATTCAGCTTTTTTAAACCATTTATCAATTTTCTTACTGCTCCATGTAGCCGGATCGGTAGAACTATTACACCCAAAAAAACTTAGAAAGCTCGCTAATACCATGATTTTTACGATTATTTTTTCCATATTGATATAGTAAATAATATCTCCTTAATCAAATCCGATTAACCCATAATGCTACGAATAGTCTGACTTAAGAGTCACAAAGATCGCAAAAAGTTTAATATAATCTTTTTAACTTTTCGTGTGTTACTATTAAAAAGTTTTTTCAGGCACTGGAAGATGAGCTATTTCAATTTACTATATTGGAGATGGGGCTCTTAAATAATTTACTTCAGGAGCAGTATATTCCTCAGTTCTTTGAGTGTCACGTTTTCCCTTATCTCACCTGTATCAACCACAGTGATAAAACCAGACTCTTCAGATACCACTACAATAATTGCATCAGAATGTTCTGACATTCCTATTGCGGCTAAATGCCTCATTCCGAAATGTGGAGGAAGAGCAATCTGGTCTGTAATTGGCAAGATACATCTTGCAGCCAGTATTAAGCCTCCTTCAATCAACACAGCACCATCGTGTAATGGTGAATTTTTGAAAAAAATTGTTTCAAGTAACTCTGAACTGATCTGAGATTTAAGTATTTCGCCTCCTTCAGAAAAAATATCCAGACTACTCTTTCTTCCAATAACTATCAAAGCCCCGGTTCTTGATAAAGCCATTGCTTCACATGCCTGGACAATCTCTTCAGCCTCTTTGATGTTCCCATGTTTATTCCTGACTGAAGAAAAAAGCCAGCCAGAAGAAAATCTGCTATTAGTAATATACCTGTTTCCCAGAACAAGTAAAAATCTTCTTACTTCTTGTTGAAAAACAATAATAAGTGCTATAACACCAACGCCAATCACCTGCCCGAGCAATCCGCTTATAAGCTCCATATTGAGGGCTCTGACTACAAGCCAGAACAAATAGATAAAAAATATACCAATAAAAATACTGAAAGCAGTAGTTCCCCTGATAACTTTATAGATTTGAAAAAGTACTGATGCTACAAGGACAATATCAATTATATCAAGAACTGTTAAATGAAATGGCATATTTTCAAAATAAATTTTCGATAAAAATAATAAAATTAGTGGCTACTATTATCCATCTGACCTTTTTCAGTGGATAGATTTTGGATTGGTATTCCAAGAGTTTTTAATCTTACTAACTAATTGTATCGCTTGTTTAGCTTCTTTGACATCATGAACACGCAGAATATCAGCGCCATTAGTGAGAGCAATTGCATTAAGAACAGTTGTCCCGTTAAGTGCTTCTTCAGCTGAAATTTTTAATGTTTTCCAGATCATTGACTTTCGTGATACACCAATAAGAACAGGTAACCCTGCAATAGAGAAATCGCCAAGTCGTCGCAATAGTTCAAAATTGTGTGAAGCTGTTTTTCCGAATCCGAAGCCGGGATCAATAATAATATCCTTCACTCCTACTGATTTCAGTCTGAATATCCTCTCTCCTAACCATTTAAGTATATCAGCCACAATATCGTCATAAACTGGATTGTCCTGCATATTACCAGGATTACCCTTCATATGCATCATTATATAAGGAACATTTAACTCCTCAACAACAGAAAACATTTTGCTGTCTGCTTCGCCTCCTGAAATATCGTTTATAATATGAGCTCCACTTCCGATGATAGCTTCTCTGGCAACATCAGCTCTGAATGTATCAACAGATAAAATAGCCTCCGGCAATTCCTTGCTTATAAGTTTTATTGCTTTACAAACACGACTAACCTCCTCTTCCTTAGAGATGTCACCTGCTCCCGGACGAGAGGAGTAACCTCCTACATCAATAATATCAGCTCCTTCAGAGATCATCCTGACAGATGCTTTGAGAATCTCTTCATCTGTAATATAACGGCTTCCTTTGTAGAATGAATCAGGCGTAATATTTAATATCCCCATAACCTTTGGAATCTCCAGGTCAAGGAGTTTGCCTCCTGCGTTGATATATCTTGGTTTTTCCGGCAAAATGATATTTTGAACACCCGAATTTAGTGATTTTATTAAAACCTGCAACCATTTTTTTCTTTGCGACATTGTTATTACATTTGTGTTGAAAAAAATCAATCACTAAATGAAGCTTTTTGTTATTGAAGGAGTTGACGGTGCAGGTAAATCAACGCAAATAAGACTTTTAAAGGACTTTTTTTCGAAGAAGGGTTTCAACTGTGAATACATGCACTTTCCCAGGACTGATTCCCCATATTTTGGAGAGCTTATCGCAAGATTTTTAAGGGGTGAATTCGGCAGCCTGCATGAGGTCGATCCCTATCTGGTAGCGATGCTTTATGCAGGTGACAGAAAAGATGCTTCTAATGTGATCAGTAATTGGTTAAAAGAGGGTAAAATTGTCCTTCTCGACAGGTATACCTATTCTAATATTGCTTATCAGTGCGCAAAGCTTCAGGATATACAAGCACAAGATGAACTTATGAGATGGATACTATCTCTTGAATTTGATCATTTTGCGATCCCAAAACCTGATCTTAATATCTTTCTTGATGTACCTATTGCCTTTACTGAGAAAAAATTATCAGATACAAGAACTGGTAATGACCGTTCTTACCTTAACGGGAACAGGGATATTCATGAAGAGAGTATGCAATTCCAGAAAAATGTAAGAAATATATACTTGAAAGTTGCACTGACAGATGAACGCCTTGATGTAATTAATTGCAGTAACAATAATGGTTCAATGTTGACCCCTAATGAAATATTTGATCTTATTGTTACCTTAATTTCTCAAAAAAATTTAATATAGCATGAAGATTTTAAGATCTGCTTCCAGAATAATTATTGGATTAGTTTTTATATTCTCGGGAATAGTTAAAGCAATTGATCCATTAGGATCTGCCTACAAATTTCATGACTATTTCCAGGCTTTTAATATGGGCTTTCTGGTCTGGCTAAGCCTTCCTCTTGCAATTTTATTATGTACAGCAGAATTTATTGCCGGCTTCTCTGTACTTACAGGTTTGAGATTAAAAACAGGAATATGGGTTGTAATGATCCTGATGATAATATTTACTCCTCTTACGCTGATACTTGCTTTGACAAATCCCGTTTCAGACTGCGGATGTTTTGGCGATGCTATCCATCTTACCAACTGGCAAACATTCGGGAAAAATGTCATTTTGATTGCATTTTCAATAATGTTTCTTACTGGCATAAAACAGGTTAGAAATATCTTTAGCACAATTACTGAATGGATTATAATTGTCGCGTTTATTATAATTTTCATTCTATTCTCTCTGACAAACCTGAAATACTTGCCTGTTATTGATTTTTTACCATATAAAACCGGAGTTAAAATTGCTGATAAAATGGTTGTTCCTGATGGGGTAGCTGTTGATGAGTATCAGACATCCTTCATTTATGAAAAGGATGGGATTAAAAAAGAGTTTAGTCTGAATGACTATCCTGCAGATGATACTACATGGAAATTTATCGATCAGAAATCGGTTTTAATCAAGAAAGGATATCAACCTCCAATACACGATTTTAGCATTACTTCAATTAATGGAGATGATCTTACTGAAAAAATACTATCTCATCCAGGATATTCAGTATTGATGATCACAAGTAAACTATCTGGCGCAGGTTATGAACATCTGGCTAAGGGGTTTGCACTTGGAAATTATTGCATGGCAAGTGGAATTGATTTTTACATTCTGACATCTTCAGGAACATCTGAGGTAAGCAATTATGAAAATGGTTTGCAATTTTGTTCGGTAGATGAAATTACATTGAAAACCATGATAAGAGCTAATCCGGGATATATATTATTTTATCATGGTACAATAATTGGTAAATGGTCATGGGCAAATGTTCCTGACAATGAGTGGTTCAGAGAGCAGGCTATTAAGTTAAATTCACAATAATTATCTAATAATTATATAATTTTATATACTATTACTTTTAAAACATTGATTTATATGAGAAAAAAAATTGTTGCCGGAAACTGGAAAATGAATATGGATCTTGATGAAGGGCTTAAATTTGCTGGATCAATTGATAAACATTTCAGGGAGAATCCTTCAGGAAAGACTGTTGTAATTTTATGTACTCCATTTATTCACCTTGCAGGCGCATCAGAAATCTTAAAACATGGCAAAGTGGCTCTTGGTGCACAAAATTGTGCAGCAGAGGCTTCTGGTGCCTACACCGGTGAAGTATCGGCATGGATGGTAAAAAGTACCGGAGCGAAATATGTTATTATCGGTCATTCTGAAAGAAGAACATATTATCATGAAGATGACAAAATGCTTAATAAAAAGACAATACTTGCTTTAAACAGTGGTTTGAAAGTTATATTCTGCTGTGGAGAAGTCTTAAGCGAGAGAGAAGCAGGAAACCATTTTCTTGTTGTCAAAAGGCAGCTGGAAGAGGGATTATTCAGCCTTACTGAGGAGCAAATAGATCAGATAGTGATTGCTTATGAACCGGTTTGGGCAATAGGAACCGGATTAACAGCCAGTCCTGAACAGGCCCAGGAAATGCATAAATATATCCGTGATCTTGTAATAGAGAAATATGGGAATGATTGTGCAAAAAAACTTCCAATTCTTTACGGAGGCAGCTGCAAGCCATCAAATGCTGCGGAAATATTTTCAAAACCAGATGTTGATGGTGGGCTTATTGGTGGCGCAGCTCTCAAAAAAGAGGATTTCGCTGCTATTGTTGAAGCAATAAATACGTAGGCAATTAGTATATAGTTTCTATTCAAACTCAGGCTTATGTCAAAAAAGCTGATCATTCTTGCTCTGTTGCTTCTGCTTGTAGCCCCTTGTATTTTACTATCACAAGGCAGGTCTGCCTTTTCTGGTGACCTTTCTAAATTCAGGGAAGAACTTACCAATTTCATGGGACCAAACCTGAATCCTGAACAGCTTGATAACTTAAATTCTTTCCTTGTCAGATGGGACAGCGCTGCCTTCAGTAAAGAGAACATGGTAAAGATAATCGATGTTTCAAGTCAGCTCTCCGGCAGATTAATGAGACCTGTTCCCCACTTTTATGATTATCTGCTTACCATCAATAGCTTCATCGAGTATAAGCGCGATGATGACTTTTTCACTAATTGGCTTACAGGCCTGAGTGAAATAGCTTTCGATCCAAGATTTACAAATATTAGTATCGATAGATATTTCAAAAGCACCGGTTCAATGATAAGAGATAATATTCTTTATGAATCGGGAAGTGTCAAGTGGAAAGTAAAAAACAGTACCCTCCGATTTTTGCATGATTCGATTTTTTATGTGGCAATTTCAGATGCTACTCTAACTTGTTATTCACAAAAAGACAGTACTGAACTTTATAATGTCACAGGTATTTATTATCCCGAGATAGAGCAATTCAGAGGCACAAAAGGAATTGTAACATGGGAAAAAGCAGGATATGCCAGAGAAGATGTATTTGCTGAAATAAGCAATTATTCAATTAACATCACTAAACGTAGTTTTACTTTCGATTCCGCCAGACTAAGCCATTTTACCTATTTTAAAGAACCTGTTTCAGGGAAGCTGACTGATCAGGCAGTCAGCTTCAGAAATAAGGACAAAGCTAATTATCCACAGTTTGTGACTGACACTAAGCAATTTCATATAGACAACCTTTACGAAGGGGTTAATTATGAGGGAGGGCTGACATTTGAAGGAGCTAATGTTAAAGGGACAAGTGAAAAACTCAGACCTGCGAAAATCACTCTGTTCAGGAATGATACACTATATCTCAATATCAGATCTAATGAGTTTCTCTTCTCAAAGAATGGCTTAAACAGTCAGGAAACATCTATCTCGCTCTATCTTGACAAAGACTCTATTTATCACTCTAATCTCGGATTTTCATATTTTGCCACAACGAGACAGGTCAATCTTTTCAGGACAAATAACCCTGTTTCAAAAAGTCCTTACTTTAATTCATTTCACAACCTTGACATGTATTTTGAATATCTGTCATGGAATATGAATGAGTCAAAAATCATTCTTTCGCGTGCCAGGGGAGCCGCCCTGGGACATGCCCAATTTGAATCGTCATCCTTCTTTAATTCAGATTATTTTTTACATCTGTTGGGGATTGACGAGTACCATCCACTCTTGCGTCTTACTAAATTTTCAGAATGGTATTATTCCGAGACATTTCCTGTAGTTGAATTTGCAAAATGGCTGAACAGACCAGTGGAATCAGTTACCGGGATGTGCATTGACATGGCAAATAAGGGATTTATATTCTACGATCGTGTTAATAATGAGGTAACAATAAAGAAAAAAACAAGGGATTTTCTCGACTCAAATGCAAAAAGAAAAGATTATGATGTTATAAATATCGTTAGTGAAACAAAAAAACCACTGGATAATGCAATTCTTGATCTTCACAACTACAGGATGACAGTGAATGGTGTAAAAGGGGTATTTCTTAGTGATTCTCAAAGAGTTGCGATATTCCCTTATAATCAACAGCTGGTAATTGGCAAGAATAGAAACATTCAATTTGACGGAGTTGTTACTGCAGGACTTTTCACAGTATTTGGTCATAATTTCTCGTTCAACTATGACACTTTTAATATTAAGCTCCAAAAAATAGATTCAATAAAAATTGCAGTGGAAACCGATAAAGAAGATATTTATGGCAATCCGATTATTCAAGATGTTGACAATCTAATACAGCTGGTAACAGCAGAACTTTTTATTGATGATCCAAATAATAAATCAGGACTTAAAAGTCTTAAACAATATCCTATAATAAATGCTTTATCGTACTCATATATTTTCTATGATAAGATACCCGGACTTAAGGGCATCTACAAGCAGAAGGATTTTTATTTTAAGATAGATCCTTTCACTTATGACAATATTGATCACTATTCAATTGAAGACATGAATCTTCCCGGGGAATTCGTTGGAGGCAATATTCTTAAACCAATGAAACAGTACCTCTCAATTCAGGAGAATAATTCGCTTGGGTTTAGCATGATCATACCAGAAGAAGGGATTGACGTCTATGATGGCAGAGGCAGATTATATGATGTTATGAGCATGAGCAATAATGGATTAACAGGAAGCGGCACATTACAGCATTTAACCTCAACAACCAAATCGGAAGAGTATAGATTCTTCCCTGATTCGATGATAACTCAAGCATCATCATTCAATATTGAGAATGATGGTTCGGGAATATTTCCAGTTATTAAAAGCCAGGATGTTGCAATAAAATGGCTGACTCAAAAAGATGAATGGCTTGCATCAGTACCAGTCGGGAAGAGCTTTGATATGTTTGAAAACGGAACAACTATTGATGGCTCTATAATAATGACACCTTCCAAACTAAATGGATCAGGAATAGTAAATATGACCGATTCCAGAGTATCCTCTAATCTTTTCAGCTTCACATCAAGTGCAATCAAAGCTGATACAGCTGATTATAACCTTAAATCATCTACTACTAACGGATACTCCTTCATAGCTGAAAACGCCAATACAGATATCAATTTTGATCTTAAGATGACCCATTTCCATCTGAATACTGATTCTTCGGTGGTAAAGTTTCCTGAATTGCAGTATATCTGTACCATGACAGATTTTACATATAACATAACAGACAGGGTATTGGATATGGAGCAAAAGGGAAAATCAAATACTCCGCTATTAACTGCAGATAAACTTCTCAGGTTGGACTTTGCCAATCTTGATAAACCAACCTTCTTCGCAACAAACAATAACAGGGATACATTTGCTTTTTCTTCGTGGAAAGGGAGTTATCACCTTGATCAGGAATTCATTGAAGCAGAAAATATAAATTATATACATATCGCTGATGCTCTTATTCAACCTGAAAACGGGAAAATAATAATTAACAGAAGAGCAAAAATTCAGCAGATGCAGAATGCTATAATTGCCCTTAATAACAGGCATATATTACATTCGGCCAGGATTGACATAGAATCGACAAAGAGGTACACAGGTAGTGCTGTTTATGATTATGTTGATGAGAACAAGGATATCCAGCAAATAAATTTTCCAGAGTTGGAGGTTGATACCTTAACTACTAATGCCAGAGGTTACATTCCTATAGCTCAGAATTTCATGCTCAGTCCTGCATTTTCTTATGCCGGTGATGTAACACTTTCTTCCAGAGCCAATCTTCTTTCCTTTACAGGATCTGCAGGTATTAAACATAACTGCAGTGCAATTACAAGTTATTCCATCAAATTCAAATCTATAATCGATCCGGAAAACGTCATGATACCGGTTAGCGACAAACCAAGGGATATGAACGATAATCTTGTATTTTCAGGCTCTTTTATCAACACTGATTCTATTCATATCTATCCTGCCTTTCTCTCAGCGCAAAAATCATGGACCGATGTACCTCTCATAAATTCAACCGGGTATCTATATTACGAAAAAGCTAAAAGCAGATATCTGATTACTTCGCTTGAAAAGATTGCCGATCAAAGTTTATCAGGTAATATGATTGCATTCGATAAAAACTATTGCGTCTTGTCAGGCGAGGGAAATCTCAATTTCGGGGCGAAATATGGCCTGATTAATTTTACAAGCGCTGGGAAAGTTATCCATTCAATAGATTCCGGGACAGTCAGCATTGAGGCTATAATGGGTCTTGATTTTCATTTCTCTGCGGAAGCTTTAAAGATAATGGCAGACGAGATCAGAATGATGCCTTCACTAAAGCCAGTAATTCTTAACACCGATCTGAACAACAAAGGGATGAAAGATCTTCTTGGAATATCTGCTGCTACACAGATAAAAGAGGAGATGGACCTGTTTGGCAGTTTAAGAAGCTTGCCAAAAGAGTTCACTTACGAACTGCTTCTTAATGATGTAACACTAAACTGGAATGAAGCCACATCATCATTTATATCAAAAGGTAAAATAGGTATTGGGTTCATTGGTCCGCAACCTATTAATGTTTATGTTGACGGTTATATTGAAATTCAGCGCAGAAGGTCAGGCGACTTGATTGATGTCTATCTCAAAGCAGATGAATCAACATGGTACTATTTCTCATATTTCAGAGGCGTGTTGATGACTCAGGCAGGCAATAATAGTTATAACTCATTTATTGCAAACATTAAACTTAACGACAGAAAACATCCTGATTCCTCCGTAAGAGTGCCTTATACATACATGATTGCTGTTGAAGACCGACTTAGCCGTTTCCTTCGTAGAATGGCCAGTGATAATATAGATGAAGAAGATGTTATGAGATAGGTGCCTTACTCCTTTCTCCAAGTTCAATTAATTCCATGTCGTGAATTCTCATTCCATCAATTTCAAATCTGATAGCCGTCATAAATTTGTGAAATCCTTTATATCCTGCTGCTCCAGGATTTACAAATAAAAATCCGGCCTTTTTATCATAGATAACCTTTGCTATATGGGAATGCCCGCAAATAAAAAGATCAGGAGGACTTTCATATATACCTGGTCTGACTCTCTGATCGTAATGTCCTGGAGCTCCTCCGATATGAGTCAGCCATACATTAGTTTCTTCCACCTTAAAAACCAGATGCTCCTTATAAGCCCTTCTTACCAGTGCATCATCAACATTGCCAAACACAGCTTTTAGTGGTTTGAAAGCAGTAAGGATATCAACCGTTTCAATATTACCAATGTCACCAGCATGCCAAATTTCATCACATCCGGCAAAGTGATCAAAAAGCCGGGGATGAATCCATCCATGTGTATCTGAGATAAGGCCTATTTTCATGTTTCCAATTTTTTTTGGACTTTGTACTACTCTTTATGATAAAAAAATTAACCACGAAGAAACACAAAGGTTTTCACAAAGTCACACTGAGGTTAACTCAAATTCCCTATTTTTGTAAAAACTGATTGCTATGCAAATATTTTATGCCCCTGATATTGCAGGAGATACATATACACTTGATGAGAATGAGTCGAAACATATTATCAGGGTCTTAAGGATGAAAAAGGGGAGCCGTGTAAGACTAATTGACGGGAAAGGAAATCTATATGAAGGAATAATCAACAATCCCGACTCAAGAAACTGCGCAATATCTATTACAGGGGTGATCCACAATTTTGAAAAACGAAATTATAAGCTTCATATAGCTATCTCACCATTAAAGAATCCAGAACGTTTTGAATGGTTTGTTGAGAAGTGCGTTGAAATCGGTCTTGATGAGATTACTCCTCTTATCAGCAGAAACAGTGAAAGGAAGAGTATTAAAACCGCCAGGGTGGATAGTATTATTGTCTCTGCAATGAAGCAGTCTTTAAAATCGGTTAAGACAATCCTTAATAACCCTGTCCTCTTTAATGATTTTATTAATGATGAACGTTACGGAAACCGGATGATAGCTCATTGTAATGAGAACCCGGCCAGGAGCAAAATTTCGGATATCTATCACAAAGACAATGAAGCTGTTATCCTTATCGGTCCAGAAGGAGACTTTTCCCCGGAGGAAATAGAAGCTGCATGTGATAAAGGTTTTAAACCTGTTCACCTGGGACAAAGCAGGTTGAGAACAGAAACGGCAGGCATTGCTGCCTGCCATTCTATCTATTTCATCAACCAGTGATAATAATTATGTTCCAATTAGAAAATCCAGAACATCTCCAATTGCACGGATCTCACTAGTGGTACAAATTTTTGAACCACACTTTGGGCACACATATTTAATTGGTTTCATTTGACGTTGTTTTTATTGTCTTGTAATTTTGGTTTCCACCTTCCCGATTTCCGAAGAGCCTGATCGAGTATGTACTCAATTTGCCCATTTGTGCTACGAAATTCATCAGCAGCCCATTTCTCCATTGCCTTAAGTTTCTCCGGATTAATCCTGAGAATAAATGGTTTTTTATCACTCATCTTATGAATGTAATGTCCCGGTATTAACTATTGGTGTAGCGTCTTTGTCACCGCAAAGGACAACCATAAGGTTGCTTACCATAGCAGCTTTTTTATCTTCATCAAGCTCTACGATCTGTTTATCTGACAGTTGCTCAAGAGCCATCTGAACCATTGAGACCGCCCCTTCAACAATTTTAAATCGTGCTGATACAACTGCAGATGCCTGTTGCCTTCTAAGCATAGCATTTGCAATCTCTTCAGCATAGGCAATATAATTTATCCTGGCCTCAATAACTTCAATTCCGGCAATATTCAATCTTTCCCTTATCTCCCTCTCAAGCTCATCGTTTACCTCTTCTCCTCCACTTCTGAGAGCTATAATAGCATCATGATCTTCAAAATTATCGTAAGGATATAAGCCAGCTAGCTTACGAAGGGCAGCATCACTTTGTACCAAAACAAAGTGCTGATAATCATCTACATCAAATACAGCTTTATATGTCTCGGCAACTCTCCAAACCAGTACGAAGCCGATCTTGATCGGATTCCCGATTTTGTCGTTTACCTTAATTGGATCACTATCAAAGTTCCTGGCCCTTAGGGATATATTCCTTTTATTATAAAAAGGATTTACCCAAAAGAATCCATTTTCTCTGATTGTGCCTTTATAAGCACCAAACAAAAACATTACACAGGATTCGTTTGGGTTTACAACTGTTAATCCCATAATTGTGAATATAAACAGCAGTGTAAGAATAACTCCCAGCCAGATTATCTCAAAAGCAAATCCGGCAATTGCACCGCCAATGAACAAAAATGCTATTAGCAGTGCCAGGTAACCCGAAATGGGTTTAACTGAAATTTCTTGTTTCATCTTATATGATATTATATTAATATCACAAAGATATTATATTGAATTCATATTTCCAAAAAAAAGCACAGAATTTTTCCTGTGCTCATAAAGATTATTAATCCTGCTTTCTGATCTTTTCAATCAGTCTCTTTGTTAAACGTCTCCCCGGAACAGGTTCTATTTGTCTGAGGAATTCAATCACATCACAAAATTGAAAATTCAAACCCCATGCATCTTCATAAAGGTCTATATCATTTGTCTTAATACTGTGATAAGAAAGAAAAGGAGTAGAAATTAATCCCATAGGCTTCATGTTTTCATTTTCTTTGAAAACGCCCTGGAACAAATATTATTGTATCATTTATCACCTATTTTATTAAAACAGATAATTTAATTGAGTTTAAAAAAGTTATAAAGTTGTATAGCTCCATAATATGCCTTTGCGCCCCCGATAGATCGGGGCAGTCTGTTGTGCCGTTATGCCATTTATCAGTCAATAGTCAGACTGATTTTATTCTCCTCCATAATTTTTCTCATATTAATAAGTGCATATCTCATCCGGCCCAAAGCTGTATTGATGCTGACATCTGTTATATTGGCTATCTCCTTAAAACTTAAGTCTGAGTAATGGCGTAGAATAACTACTTCTCTCTGATCATCAGGCAACTGACTGATGATTTTTCTTACATCTTTTTGTATCTGTTGCTTAATCAGATCATCTTCAATGTTGTCTTCTGCAAATCTTTTTGAATTAAAAAGATCAGATTCGTAATTGTCATTTGAAAGGGTATTCATCTGTTTAATCCTTCGGAAATGGTCAATAATAAGATTATGTGCTATACGCATTACCCATGATATGAATTTTCCGTTATCATAGTACTTTCCTGCTTTAACTGACTGAATAACCTTAAGAAAGGTATCCTGAAAGATATCTTCGGCAAGAGCCTGATCGCGAATATAAAGATTTATATAAGCAAATACTTTATTCTTATGACGGTGGATTAGTTGTTCAAAGCACGACTGCTCACCTTCTATGAACTTCATTATCAGTTCATAATCGGAACTCATTTTATCCATAACTCACTCTTTTAGTTAACAAGAGTAGAGATATTCTATAGGCAGTCCTCCTTTATTTGGTTATTATTCGTAATACAAAGAAAACAATTTTTTTAATTTGAAAGTATTACTTTTGGCTTTTAACTGAATTTTAACATAAAATCTAAAGGATCAGGTATGCAGGGGAGTATTGAAATCAAGGGGGCGAGAGTACATAATCTGAAAAATATCAGTCTTAATATTCCAAGAAATAAACTGGTTGTAATAACCGGGGTGTCAGGTTCCGGAAAATCATCTCTTGCTTTCGACACAATCTATGCAGAAGGACAAAGAAGGTATGTTGAAAGTCTTTCCTCATATGCCCGTCAGTTCTTAGGAAGGATGAACAAACCTGAGGTCGATTTTATAAGCGGTATTCCTCCTGCTATTGCAATTGAACAGAAGGTTAATTCGAGAAATCCTCGTTCTACTGTGGGCACATCGACTGAAATATATGATTATCTGCGACTTTTGTTTGCCAGGATCGGACGGACCTACTCCCCCGTTTCAAATAAAGAGGTTAAGAAACACAGTGCCGATGATTTAGTTGATTTTCTGGCTGCTCTGCCTGAAGGAACAAAAGTAGCCATTACCTCTTCGGGAGAGATCCCTGAAAATATTAAAGTATCTGAATATTTTTCATTCCTGAATAAGCAGGGATTTACCCGGATTGAATCTGAGGGTGAAGTGATTAAGATTAATGAAATAAATTCTTCTGACAGATATGTACCAGGACAACATATAAATGTAGTTGTCGACAGACTAATAATAAGTCATTCTGAAGATGATTTCAGCAGGGCTGCTGACTCAGCACAAACAGCATTTCAAACCGGGAAGGGATATTGTCAGGTGGTTATACTTGATGAAAACGGGAGTAAACGTGAGAGCTTTTCGAATAAGTTTGAAGAGGATGGAATTACGTTTGAAGAGCCAACAGAATACCTTTTCAGCTTTAATAATCCTATCGGGGCATGTCCGGTTTGTGAGGGATATAGCAAGATAATAGGTATTGATGAAAACCTTGTGATACCTAATAAGAACCTTTCTGTGTATGAGGATGCTATTGTCTGCTGGAAAGGGGAATCCATGAAAAAATGGAAAGAGAGACTTATTGCTAACGCTGAATCGTTTAATTTTCCAATCCATAAACCAATACATCAACTTACAGACGAGCAGAAAGAGCTACTCTGGAAAGGAAATAAATATTTCTATGGGATAACCCGGTTCTTCAAACATCTTGAGGAAAAGAAATACAAAATACAATACAGGGTGTTATTAAGCCGATACCGTGGAAAAACAACATGTCCCGAATGTAAAGGTTCCCGCTTAAGGAAAGAGGCTGGTTATGTTAAAGTTGCTGGGAAAACAATTCAGAATCTTGTTTCAATACCTGTTTTCAAATTATATGACCTGATTTCTGAAATCAAATTTAATAATGAAGATGCTATAATTGCTGAGAGATTAATTAAAGAGATAACTTTCCGGCTGAAATTTCTGATTGATGTCGGTCTTCCCTATCTTACTCTAAACAGGCTCTCTTCGACATTATCTGGAGGAGAATCGCAGAGAATAAATCTCTCAACATCGCTTGGAAGCAATCTGGTTGGCTCAATGTATATTCTTGATGAACCGAGCATAGGCCTCCATCCACGCGATACAAATCTGTTAATAAAGGTACTTAAAGAACTCCGAGATCTTGGCAATTCAGTTATTGTTGTTGAACATGAGGAAGAAATTATAAGGGCTGCCGATGAGATAATTGATATGGGTCCTGAGGCTGGCAGACTTGGTGGAGCGGTGGTATATCAGGGAAGTCTTGATCTCTCTTCTGCAAATCAATCACTTACGGCAGACTACCTAAGCGGACGGTTATTAGTACCTGTACCGAAAGCAAGAAGAAAATGGAACAGTTATATTGAAGTCAGCGGAGCAAGGGAAAATAACCTGAAAAGTATCGATGTAAAATTCCCTCTACATACTATTACTGCTGTTACAGGGGTAAGTGGGTCAGGAAAATCAAGCCTCGTATCAGATATTTTATATAAAGCCCTCTCAAATAAAATTAATGGAAACAACCTTAAGCCAGGTCAGTACAGAAATATTTCCGGAGATGTTACGGGGCTAACAGGGATTGAGCTGGTTGATCAAAATCCAATAGGAAAGTCTAGCCGGTCAAATCCAGTAACCTATCTAAAAGCGTATGATGAGATTCGCAGACTCTATTCTGAGCTGCAAGCTTCTGTCCAGAATAATTACAAAGCATCTCATTTTTCATTTAATATTGAAGGTGGCCGATGTGAAGAGTGTCAGGGAGAAGGGGTAATAAGAGTTGAAATGCAATTTATGGCTGATGTGGAATTAACTTGCGATAACTGCAAAGGAATGAGGTTTCGAAAAGATATTCTTGAAGTTAAGTATCATGGTAAGAATATTTATGATATGTTGGAAATGACAATTGATGATGCAATTAACTTTTTCAATTCACATCCTGGGAAGAATGAGAAACGAATTGTTCAGAAACTTAAGCCTCTTTCAGATGTTGGTCTGGGGTATATCAAAATGGGACAGTCATCAAGTACTCTCTCCGGAGGTGAAAGCCAAAGAGTAAAATTGGCCTATTTTCTGAGTCAGGAACGAGGTAACGGACATATATTGTTCATATTCGATGAACCAACTACGGGCTTGCATTTTCATGACATTAACAAATTGCTTAAATCAATAAATGCCCTTGTTGATCATGGCCATTCTGCGATCCTTATAGAGCATAATCAGGAGGTAATTAAGAGTTCCGACTGGGTTATTGACCTCGGTCCTGAAGGTGGTGAAGATGGAGGTAATGTTGTTTTTGAAGGCAGACCAGAAGAGCTTGTAAAATGTAAGGAATCCTATACCGGGAAATACCTGTCTGCAAAATTATTATAAATATGCAGGGTCGGGATGCGACTCGTCCCTGCATATTAAATGATATAACAAATTTCTATTTTTTCATTTTAAATCCAAACATAATTGCAACACAGCCACTAGCCGGGATATCACCTGATTGGTTAAAGGTGGATACTTTAACTACCAGCTTAAGCTGCTGGCTTGACTGGAGCTTGAAATCCCATGTTTTGGCATATTCTGCATCTTTATTTGAATAAAGAACATTCTTATTCGAATCAAGAACCTTAAATTCAACATCAGGTAGCTTATCTTCTCCGCTAATGGCGACTCTATATTCCATATCGGAGTAAAATGTCTTGTATAATTCAGCCTCTTCACCTTCAACGAGCACTGCAGCATGATAATTACCGTCATGGGTATATGATCCCAGTTCAGGTAAACAGCCCTTTTTAGCGAACGCCTTGCATTGAGCATCCACATTGAGAGAAGTGCCAAAAATAAACAATACAAGGATCGGAATTATTCTTAATATTCTCATAGCTTTAGTTATTTTACGAATGTACTTCTTATCTCTGCTACAGTTTTGGCAAGTTCTTTGAAAACAGCTGGTGTCATATCTGTCTTAACCTCTGACTTCAGGATTGTGCTGTTTGATTCCTTATCATACTCAGGTCTAATAGGTGATGTTGATATTGAAATTTTATCAAAAACAACTTTTAGCTTGTCAACCTGCAACATAAGTTCATCAACGGCCGGGTTACCCTTGCTGCTTTCAAGAAGGCTCAGGAGTATTCCAATAGAAAGTTTCTGATCGATAATCCTGCCAACCAGTTTATTTCCATTAAAATCTTCCATATCAACAAGTTGAGTAGAGATGTACAATCCCTCAAACCAGCCTCCAACAAGTACCATTGCGGCAACAGCAGGCTGACCATTATCCTCAAGATATGAATTAGAGTTCATAAAGGTTTCACTTACAATTTCCATTATGACCTCTGTGTTATTAATATTCTCCTCTAGCCTGTCAATACTTTCCTGTTCGATTGCTTTAAGGATACCTAGTCCATCAGCCATCTTCTTGGCAGCATTCATGTAATCAATAATTAGCTGTGTTTGCTCATATAAGCTGGCAAAACTTAAATCACAGGTATATATACCCAGGTTAAGTGCCATGCTTTTATTTGTTACATAACTGTTTACATTTCCAACCGGGTTTAACAGAGAATTCTCAAACCTTGCTCCGGCAGATTTAATAAGCATAGCTGATTCAAGCGGAGACGGCAAAGCATTAAAGATTTTTTCTGCCTGCTTGATATCTTCAACCGCAGCAGTATTATCTTTTGGAACATTTATAGTAATGTCGTCATTAGCTGCTTTTTTACCGCCCGACTTGCAGCCAACTAGCATACTGGTAACCAATAAAACTACCATCAAAATGCCTGAACTAATTCCACATTTTCTAATCATGATTTAAATATTTAAGTGTCAAACGTAATATCCGACTAAATTAGTATTTTATTTTTATTTTTCAAAAACAGCTTTAAGTATTTGATGATATTTCTAACTTTGCACGAAATAAGTTCAAAATGATCAAATCAGACAAGAAGCTTAAAAACCTTGCCTCACTACTCAATACAAAAAATTATTCTCTTATTTCTGAAGCTATTCAATTGCTTCGTGAAAAGCAGCCTTTTGAAGGTACAATAGGTTTGATAACCTCATTTTATAATAAAACTGATGATTTTCCGATCAGAAAAACTATAGAAGAGTTTATGAATGATCTGAAGGATCCTTCTGTTAGAGCAGAGGTTATAAACGAGATCAGGAAACAGTGGAATGCTAACACAATCAGTATGTTAGTCTCTTCATGCTGGCAATCAGGACTCAACTATTTTGATTACTCTCTCGATTTTGCTAAAATTTTTCTAAAAGGCGATTATGTAACTGCTATTGAATGTCTTACAGTTATTGAAGACTCTGCTACTGAGTTAAGTCTTGCAGGAAAAAATGAGATAATCAAAATTATTAAAGAAAGCCCCCTGTCACAAACAGATGAAAAGAAACCGCTTACTATGGAGTTATTATCAATCCTTGGAAGATAACAGTTCATTGGTTAGTATTTCATATGCTAATCAACGGAAGAAAAATACTTCATGAACTGGGTTCTTTCAAAAACCGCAGGTTTTTCATAGTTTTTCCAGTTAAGTTTACCCCTGAAATCATTAATACTTTTAAAACTATTCTTATCCATCCATTCACTTATATTCTGGTTAATTGTATTTAAAAACGGTATCCCTTTCTGGTATAACACTGAACAGACCTGAACTGTAGCAGCTCCGGCAAGCAGATATCTGATAGCATCGTCTCCGCTATGCACTCCGGTTGATGCTGAAATGTCAATGTTAATATCCTGGGCACTGGCCATAGCAATCCATCGTAGCACATAACGCCTTTCACTTGAATTGCTGAAGACAGATGCCGGAACTATTTCCATTTTGTTCACATCAATATCAGGTTCATAAAACCTGTTAAACATTACTACACCTTCAATCCCCCGCATATAAAACTGGTCTATCATATACAAAATATTGGAGAACTTATACCCGATCTTTAATGCTATGGGAATAGAGATGGTGGCCTTCAGTTTTTCTATTAGCTCAAAATAGATTTTTTCTGAATCAGATGATGATCTTTTTCTGTCGAGTGGCATAAAGAAAACATTGATCTCAATCGCATCAGCACCTGATTCAGCAATATTCCGGGCAAAATCAGTCCAGCCCTTAGCTGAGAAACAGTTTATACTGGGAATGACAGGTATTCCGATACTTTTTTTTGCGTCTTTTATCAGTTTAAGATATTCATTGACTGAATTTGACTTGGTATAGTATGCTATATAATCATCAGCTTCAGGATAGTCTGAAGAGACTGACAATGACCTGATATGGTGATTGATCTGTTCTTCAAAAAGTGATTTTAACACTACAGCTCCAGCTCCGCTCTCTTCAGCTTCTTTCAGATGTTCAATAGTTGAGGTAAGTCTGCTACTGCTAACAATAAGTGGACTCTTTAAAGTCAAGCCCAGATATTTTGTAGTAAGTTTTTCCATTTTAAATAATCATTAATCTTAATTCCTTTCTCCGAAAATAAGGCTTCCAATCCTTACTATCGTACCACCTTCTTCTATAGCAATTTTATAATCGTCCGACATACCCATGGAAATCTCAATAAAATGATAGGTATCGCCGAAGTGTCTGTTTTTAAGATATTTAAAACAATCGACAAGATAACTGAATTCTTTTCTGACCTGCCCTGTGTCAGATGTAAAAGTAGCCATTCCCATCACACCACATATCCTTACATTTTTCATATTCAAATATTCCTGGGATTCGATTAAATCATCCAGCTCTTTCATGTTGAATCCAAATTTTGTCTCTTCCCTGGCAATATGTATCTGGAGGAGGCAATCAACAACTCTGGATATTTTTAAAGCCTCCGAATTAATGATTTCTAATAGCTTGAAAGTATCAACAGATTGAATCATACTTATAAATGGAACTACTTGCTTTACTTTATTGCTTTGAAGATGACCTATCAGGTGCCATTCAATATCATTAGGGAGAATAACTTTCTTATTCAACAATTCCTGTACTCTGTTTTCACCAAATAATCTCTGTCCGGCATCATAAGCTTTCAGGATATCACTTACCGGCTTTGTTTTAGATACTGCAACTAATTTGACAGAAGATGGGATCTGGCTTTTAAGTAAAGTAATATTTGCTGCTAAATCAGACATAGTTTTATTTGAAGATATAGCAAAAATAGAAAAATAGGATGTCTAACAGAAGGATTTCCAGAATTATTTCTATGAGAAACTCTGTGTTCCCCTGCGTAATCTCATTTTTTTTGTTTCAGAAAGACAAATAGCTTTCCATAGAGGTTATCGAGAGTTAATATTTGTTACTAGCTCAGGAGATGAATTACCAGTCCGCTTCTCAGTTTTGGTTCAAACCATGTTGTCTTTGGAGGCATAATATTTCCTGAGTCAGCAATATTAATCAGTTGATTCATTGAAACCGGATAAAGAGCGAATGCAACTTTCATTTCGCCACTATCAACCCTCTTCTTCAGCTCTTCTAATCCCCGTATTCCACCAATAAAATCAATTCTCTTTGATCTTCTAAGATCTTGTATATCCAGAATAGGATTAAGAATCTGATTCGTCAGTATTGTTACATCAAGAACACCCATAGGGTCACTATCATCGAAAGTACCATCTTTCGCATTAAGGCTATACCATTTCCCATCAAGATACATTGAGAAGTTATGCAGCTTTTCCGGCTTATATGTTTTACTTCCCTTTTCCTCAATAATAAATCCCTCTCCAAGTTCAGCAATAAGCTCCTTCGAAGAAAGACCATTAAGATCCTTTATTGTTCTGTTATAATCGATGATTCTTAATTGATTATCAGGAAAATGAACAGCCAGAAAAAAATTATATTCCTCGAAACCATTATGTAAAGGATTATCTTCCTGCTTTTCTTTGCCAACCAGGGCCGCTGCAGCAGTTCTGTGATGACCATCAGCAACATATGTATAAGGAACCTTTTCTGCAAACAGCTTCTCAATGAGTCGGTTCGTTTCCGGATTATTAATTAACCAGAAATGGTGACCAATACCATCTTCAGCCACAAAATCATATTCCGGCTTCTCTGAGGCAATTATCTTATTTACAATATCATCAATCTCTTTAACTGCAGGATAAGTAAAAAATACAGGTTCAATGTTTGCATTGTTTACCCGAACATGCACCATACGGTCCTGTTCTTTATCAGGCCGGGTAAGTTCATGTTTTTTTATTATACCATTATGATAATCGTCAACAGATGCGCATCCAACAATTCCATACTGAGTGTGCCCCTGCATTGTTTGGGCATAGATATAAAAGCCTGGCTTTTCATCCTGTACTAACCAGCCCTTTTTCTGCCATTTACTGAAGTTTTCGACCGATTTATTATATACTGATTCTGAATGAGTATCGGTACCTGCTGGGAAATCTATCTCTGATCTGGTAATATGAAGCAAAGAACATTCTTTCCCTTCTGCCATTGTCCTGGCCTCCGCTTCATTCATTACATCATACGGCAAACAGGCCAGGTCTTTTACTATATCATCAGGAGGTCTTAATCCCCTGAAAGGTTTAACAACTGCCATCTATTTTGTATTATTAAGAGTACTTACTTGTTAACTTTAAATTTCTCGTTTCCTGTTTTTAAGTAATCTACTATCTGCCTTGCAGCTGCAACACCGGCATTAATATTAGCCTCCTCTGTCTGTGCTCCCATTTTTTTTGCGGTGAAAATAAATCTGCCTTTATACTTTTCCTCAAATACCTCTTTACAGTCGGGCTCAACATCGGAAAGGTATACAAAGCCTTGACGCTCCGCAAAAATCTTTAGAAGACCTTGCTCATCAATCACCTCTTTTCTTGCTGTATTAACAAGCACTGCCTCTCTGGGCATTCTATTTAACAGATCATAACCGATCGATTTTCTGGTTTTATCATTTGCAGGCACATGCAAAGATACATACTGACATTTCGAATATAATTCTTCCATGGTTCTGCAAAGTTTAACACCCCTGCTTTTAATTTCATCATCATTAATAAATGGATCATAAGCATAAATATCCATTCCGAATCCTTTTGCTATCTCCGCAACATATTTCCCTACATTTCCAAATGCATGTATTCCTATTGCTTTTCCTCTTAGTTCACTTCCCGACTTACCACTGAAGCCAACACGTGCCTGATAAAGCATCATTTCAAATGCCAGTTCTGCAACTGCATTTGAGTTTTGTCCAGGGGTATTCATTGCTACCACATTTTTCGCAGTGCATGCAGCCAGGTCAATGTTATCATAACCAGCACCTGCTCTTACAACAATCTTAAGATTCTTTGCGGCATCGAGAACCTCTGATGTCACTTTATCACTCCGAACGATAAGAGCATCAGCATCTGACACAGCAGAAAGCAATTCTGAAATATTCTTATAATTTTCCAGTAATGCAAGTTTATAATCTGCAGCATCTACTACCTGACGAATCTGCGTAACAGCACCCAGGGAAAAAGCTTTTTCTGTTGCAATAAGGATTTTCATATTAATGGTTTAAAAAAATTACTAACTGCACTAAACATGGCAGTCTTTAATATAATAATTACTTAATTCTTTAATTCGAACTCTTTCATTGCACTTATTAAAGCTTCGACACTTTCTCTAGGCAGCGCGTTATAGGTTGAAGCACGGAATCCGCCTACTGAGCGGTGACCACCAATCCCAAGTAATCCTTTAGATTTAGCAAACTCTGCAAATGGGGTTTCCAGTTCTTTGTACTCTTCGGCCATTACAAAGCAGATATTCATTAAAGATCTGTCTTCAGGGTCAGCAATTGTAGGAATAAATAATTTGTTCCTGTCAATTTCATCATAAAGAATTTTTGCTTTTTCAATGTTAATTTTCTGTATTGCTTTAACTCCGCCAAGCTCTTTAAGCCATTTCAGAGTCTGTTGGGCGGCAAAAACTGCAAATACAGGAGGGGTGTTAAACATAGACTCTCCTGCTATATGCACTTTATAGTCGAGCATCGAGGGAATTGGACGTGTAACTTTACCAAGAGCATCCTCTTTTATTATAATGAATGCAACACCTGCAGGGGCAAGATTTTTCTGTGCTCCACCATAAATAATAGAATACTTTGAAATATCCACCGGCCGGCTGAAGATGTCAGAAGACATATCTGCAACAAGTGGTATTTTTATATCTATATCCTTCTTTATCTCCGTTCCATATATTGTATTATTAGTAGTGATATGGAAATAATCAGCATCAGATGGGATTGAATAATTTTTTGGTATGTAATTAAATATTTTATCTTTTGATGATGCTACCTCTACTACTTCACCAAAGAATTTGGCCTCTTTAATTGCTTTACTTGACCATTGGCCTGTATTTAGATAAGCTGCTTTATTATTCATCATGTTCATCGGTATCATAGCAAATTGCAAACTGGCACCACCACCTAAAAACAAAACGTGATAACCAGAAGGTATTTCGAGTAATTCCTTAAATAATGCAACTGTATCATTCATGCAAGCAATAAATTCCTTGCTGCGATGGGAAATCTCAAGAACAGATAATCCTGATCCTGCAAAATCTTTTATTCCTTCAATTGACTTATCAATTGTATATTGAGGAAGAATTGAAGGCCCTGCATAAAAATTGTGTTTTTTCATGATATGTATATTACAATTTATAGTTGAAAAATTCGAATTTGTTATTTTTACAAAAATATATAAATAATCGCTCCTGGTGTTAAATGATTAACAGCAATTCGATATGTTTATAAAATATTATCAACAAGAATCCCGTTTTTAATAACAGGTATCTTTTCAGTAAAATCTTCGGTAAGACAGAAATCAATACAGTCATCCAGTTTTTTATCTTTTAACCTTGTTCTTTGCGCAGCCTTTTCAATATAGTCATGGAGGTTAGGACTGGCCAAAGACCAAAGATCGATAGAAGCATAAGTTGAATCACAAATAGTTGAGTAAAAATTACTTACCATAAGCCTTTTTGCTATTGCTCCTGCACATACTGTATCTTCAATATTGAACCTGTTCTTCCATCCTGCACAAAATAACAATACATTCCTCTCCTGGCTAATCAGCCATTTGGTAAGTGCCCCAATATTAAGGAATGATCCTACCACTGTCATATAGGCTGAAGAGGAAAGATTTATTATTCCGGTACCATTTGTTGTACTGTAAACAATAGATTTGCCTTCTACCTTCTCTCTGGTGAAATTAAATGGAGAGTTGCCAAAATCAGCAAAATCGAGAACATACCCGTCACGCTCAGCTGCAACAAGGTAACCCCTCGATTTGTAAACTTTTGCTTCAGACAGATCCGCAACTGGCATGATTGTAGCTGCTCCATTTGCGAAAGCCGTGCATATGGCAGACGATGCACGCAGTATATCTATGATCACCACTATTGAGTTATTATGTGCATCCGGTTCATACAGAGCAGGTGAAAAGCATGTTTCCAGTATTCTTTTACCCATATAAGATATTTTTCCTTTGCATTAATTTGTGCCTTAGCACCTATATGTAATTCGTTTTATTGCGACTAAAGCAAGAAGACCAAACTGGGATCTAGGCGTTTAAAAAAATACGAAAAGGTTTTTTTTAGTACTTTCCATTTTTATTATAGATAGGCAGGCTTACAATTTTTGCTTTAAGATCTTTATTCCTTATTCGGATAAAAATTTCTGTGTCACTCTTCCAGTAGCCTCTACTGATATACGCCATTCCAATTCCCTGTTTCATCATTGGCGACATAGTTCCTGATGTTACTTCACCTATAATCTCCCCATTAGCATTAACAACTTCATAATGCTGTCGTGGTATTCCTCTATCGATCATCACAAACCCTTTAAGCCTTTTATCAACTCCATCCTCTTTCTGCTTCAACAACAACTCCTTATCAATGAAAACTTTTTCATTTGTAATTTTAGTGATCCATCCCAAACCTGCTTCAATCGGTGAGGTCTGATCATTAATATCATTTCCGTAAAGGCAATAACCCATTTCAAGACGTAAAGTATCCCTGGCTCCCAGGCCAATAGGCCTTATATCGAACTCCATACCTGCTTCAAAAACAGCTTTCCAGAGTTTTGGTCCATCCTCATTTTTAACATAAATCTCACAGCCACCTTCACCTGTATACCCTGTTGTTGAGAATATCACATTTCTGATACCAGCAAATTCTATCTCTCTGAAAGTATAATATTCCATATCAACCACAGGAGTCTCAGTTAGCTTTTGCATCGCTTTCAGAGCCAATGGCCCCTGTATGGCAAGCTGTGAAAGGTCGCCTGATGCATTAATTAGATCTTTCCCTGGTTCCAGACCAAACTGTTCTGCATTTTTAACACACCAATTCCAGTCCTTTTCAATATTTGCAGCATTTACAACAAGCAGATATTTTTCCTGATTGTACCTATAAACAAGCAGATCATCAACAATACCCCCTTTCCCATTCGGAAAACATGAATACTGAATCTTCCCGTCAATAAGGAATGATACATCATTTGAGGTTATATATTGCAGAAATCCCATAGCAGCAGGTCCTGCAACCCAAAACTCTCCCATATGTGAAACGTCGAAAACGCCAACTCTTTCCCTTACGGTAATGTGTTCTTCTGTGATCCCGAAATACTCAACAGGCATATTGTACCCGGCAAATGGGAATATCTTAGCTCCAGCCTCCAGATGAAATTTTGTAAAAACAGTATCCTTCATTAATATCTTGTTTTTAATATAATGACAATAACTTAAATCAATACGAGATTAGGTGCAAAACAAATAAAAACTTTCCTAATAAAATCTGACGATTATCAGAATTCAAGGATTTTAAATTCGACCCTTCTGTTTTCTGCCCGTCCCTGTGATGTGGCATTATCAGCAATTGGCTGAAGAGAACCATAGCCTCTGAATTCAATTCGCGAGCGTTCGATACCCATTTGAACCAGATAATCAACTACAGCCTTCGCCCTGTTTTCTGAAAGTTTAAAATTAATGGTTTCACTTCCTGTTTTATCGGTATGACCAGATATTTCGATTTTCATCTGTGGATTATCCAGCAAGATATTAAACAGGCGGTTGAGTTCCACATATGAACCGGAAGTTAGTATTGATTTACCTGTCTCGAATAAAATATTATTGAGGACAACCTTCTTTCCAACCTTTACCTTTACCAGCGAAATATCAAGGCTATAAAAATCCTGTACATAGGTATCCTGAATACTAATGCTTTGTCTGTCCGGGAAAAATCCGGTTGCACGCAAATCAACCATATATGATTTTTTTTCCGGAAGTCTGACCCTATAGCTTCCGTTTTCATCAGAGCTCGCCGTAGTAGCAACTATAGAATCCGTGCTTATATCAATAATATCAATTTTTGCCATCACCGGCTCACCTGTTTCCGAGTCGTTAATTTTACCTATCAGATAGAAGGCAAGTTCCTTAACAGGTTCCGGCTCAATGACAGGGACAATCTCTTTAACAACTACTATAGTATCCCTTATTATAACAGTATCAGGCTTTACCGGAGCAGGCACTACCGGTTCAGGCGGAAGAATACTGCCCTGGTAAATATCTAGGCCACCCAGACCACCGCTACGGTTTGACACAAAAAAGAATGTACTGTCGTCTACCACTGAAGGATGATAAAAAATTTCATCCCAGGGGGTGTTGACCGGATAACCATAATTCTTAACTGAATCCCATGCCCCAACATTGTTTCTTACACTATAAAAAATATCAAAACCTCCTATTGAGTTGTGACCTTTAGAACTAAACCAGAGGGTATCGCCTGATCTGGAAAATCTTACTGATTCCTCATCATAAGGAGAATTGATTATCGGTCCGGCATTTTCAGGTTTCGACCATTTACGTTCATTAAGCTTTTTAATATAGTATATATCCTTTCCGCCCAGGTTGTTTTTCCCTTTGTCAGTTACAAAATATATCTCGTTACCTGAAGAACTGAAAGAAAATGAGGTCTCGGATCCCCCGCTATTTATTCTGAATGGAATCGACTGAGGGGATTTCCATTCTCCTTTTTTAGTTTCCGACATTTTAATATCACCACCATTATCATAACCAGTATAAATATAAAGTATGTCGTTTGTTGAATTAATAAAAAGAGGCGTTTCACAATATTTTGTTGTAAGGTTCTTACCTGCTGTAACTGGCAACCCCCATGAACCGTTATTCTGTCTGGAAATAAGGATGTTCTCATCAAATTTCGAATCGGAATAACTACTGCTGGAATTCAACTGTTTGCGTCGTGAAGCAAAATACATTGTTCTTCCATCAACAGAAAAGAGCTCTGAATAATCATCTGTGTTTGAGTTTATATTGGCTCCGAGATTACTGATGCCGATTCTCAATGTATCATTTGTTACAATCATAGCAAAATTACATTCCTGAATATATTTCTTTGTAAGAGAGCTATTCTCTTTTGACTTCTTAACAGTGGAGTTCAGGTATGCATTATAATTTTCTATTGCTTCAGAAAATCGCCCAGAGTATTGCATTGCACGGCCTATAAGGAGAAGGACATCTTCTGCAACATCATTTTTAAGTATATGAGCTTTTAACAGGAAATCTGCTGCCTCCTCCCTATTATCTGAAAAGAGCGCTGAGACACCTGTTTTATAATTTAATTCCGGATTTGAATTATAATAGACTAAAGCCTGCAAATATTCATCAAATGCATTACCGTACCAAATACCTCTTTCAGTATAATACGAATCACCATCTTTTACATGTTTCCATGCATTTTCAAATCCTGGCTTGTCAACTTTAAAATCTTTCTTGCGAACAGAAACATCTGTCTGTGCTTCTAAAGCTACTGAAGACAAAAGCATAACAATAATTATAGAATGAAGATAACGTCGCATGATATCCGGTTTTTATAACCATAAAAGTAGCATTTATTTCGTTTATTTAAAAACCCATCTATAATAAATATGATGAAAATCTGACCCGCGTCAGATAAAAAATATTATTATATTTGTTTTTTATTCTTTGCACCGTATTAATATATTTTATTTCTCCGACTATTATGGACTATCGATTCATAAACATGGAATATCTGGACTCTGTTTCAGGAGGTGATCCCGAAATTATCCGCGAAATTGTAATCATGTTTAAAGACCAGTCTATTGAAATATATAATGAGATGAGAATCCATTTAGCAGATAAAAATTATTCTGCCATGGGATCTCTCGCTCATAAAGCTAAATCGTCAGTTGCTATTATGGGAATGAGTGATTTGGCACTGATGCTTAAGACGTTTGAACTTCAAGCTAAAGAAGGTAAGGAACATGAATTATATGAATCATATTTAAAAAGATTCAAAGAGGAGACTGAGGCAGCTGTTAATGAGCTTGAAGATTTGGTCAATAAACAGTTAAACAAGAATTGAATGATAAATATTGAAAAAGCAGATAAAATAGACATAATATCATTCACAGTAGATAAAATAAACGCCCTGATTACTGATGAGATCAGGGATGGTATTAATAAAGTCTTTGATAAGTCCAATTCAAAAGTGATAATTGACTTAAAAGGAGTTGAATATATTGATAGTTCAGGCTTTGGCTG
Organism: Bacteroidales bacterium; assembly: GCA_035530515.1. Taxonomy (GTDB): domain Bacteria; phylum Bacteroidota; class Bacteroidia; order Bacteroidales; family VadinHA17; genus LD21. The sequence goes on along the minus strand of DATKUO010000171.1, from coordinate 25,963 downwards.
TTTCCTCACAGTAATGAAAACAGCAAAAAGTAATTATGGAGTTCTTAAGTTTGTAAATCCAGAGCCAAGGGTTATGGAGCTATTTCACATCCTCCATCTGCATACAATATTCCAAATTTATGATGACATGGAGACATGCAAAAGATCTTTCAATTAAAGTTTTATTTACTTCATGGCAGTACTGAAGGTTAAACGATCTACATCAATAACAATATTATCGTTATTGGAAATCTTCCCCCTTATTATCTGTTTATATCAAACTGGCAAAATTATCTCATTCTATCAACACTAAAAAAGAATCTCTTTACGTGTTAGATTTATACAGAATAGTTTAGCCTTAATTGGATATAAAGTATATTTGGAACAAAATGTGAAAGAGATGAGTAAAATTATTTGGAAGCCAGGGACAATGATTTATCCGTTACCTGCAGTCATGGTCAGTTGCGGGTCAGTGGCCGAAGAGTTTAATATTATAACAATATCGTGGACAGGCACAATATGCACTGATCCGGCAATGTGCTATATTTCTGTCAGACCAGAGCGTCATTCCTACAATATCATTAAGAGAAATGGAGAGTATGTGATCAATCTTACTACTAAGTCACTGGCTTATGCTACCGATTGGTGTGGTGTTAAATCAGGAAAACAATTTAAGAAGTTCCCTGAAATGGGTCTTACTCCTGTAGCAGCATCAATAGTAAAAGCCCCGCTTATTGAAGAATCACCGGTAAATATTGAATGCATAGTAAGGGAGATTAAAGAACTAGGATCTCATCATATGTTTATATCAGAAATAGTTGCAGTAAATGCTGATGAAAAATATATTGATCATGAAACGGGTCTTTTCAGGTTGAATGATGCTGTACCAATATGCTATTCTCATGGAAAATATTACGAGGCAGGTTCGTTAATTGGTAAATTTGGCTTTTCTGTGGAAAAGAAGAGAAAGATAAAGAAAAGAATAGAATATTAGAAACCCGTATTTCGAAACAGCATTAGAAAAACATTTTAAAGTTAATAAACATAATTAGGAATATTTATACCAAATAACTATTTTCATAACTTCATAGCTTGAATTTTAAAGTGATTAACCATGAGTGAGAAGATATTAGAAACCCTGATGCAGCTGTTTGCGATAATTGCCAAGCCTCAAAGCAATGACAGTGAAAGAAGAGGTGTCGTTGAGGCATTTCTAAAGCGTCTGCTGAACCTGGAACTGGTTAAGAAATATCTTTCTACTTATGATAATGAGTATGATGAAGCCAGAAAAAAACTGGAAAAGAGCAGTGCTGAAAGACGTGAAGGGGCTATTGCAATCAGGATACGTAAACTTTGCAATGAGATTAACGAACAGGGTCAGCTAGATCAGGAACAAAGAATAGTTGTTGTTATACAAGTACTTGAGTTTTGTAAATCAGGTGGACAAGAGGTTAGTCAGCTTGAATTAGGCTTTATCAGCACTCTGGCTGAAGGATTAAATATTACTGAAGATGAATATGAATTCATTGAAAGATTCGTACTTAATCCATTCACCAATATTCCTAACACCCCTAATCTTCTTACAATTAATGGCGTTGTAGATTTTAATACTTCTGAAGCAAAACATGTATTTAAAGAGCTGCTAAAGGGACATATATGGGTGCTTTTTGTGCCATCAGTTAAAATGTATTTTGTAAGGTTTACAGGTTCCGGCGAGCTTTCAATGAATGGTCAGCTACTCCAGGACGATAAGGTCTATCCTTTCAGTCAGGGCTCAGCTATCAAGGGATATAAAATAACACCTATCTATTACTGGGATGTGACCATGCAATTTCTGAAAGAGGAGTTTGAGGCATCGAGAGTTGTTTATGAGGTCAACAACCTGGAATATAGATTTAGAAGCGGCGAAGTTGGAATCCATCATATGAGCTTCAAAGAGGAGTCGGGCCGAATGGTAGGCATTATGGGTGCAAGCGGAGCTGGAAAATCAACTCTCCTCAGTGTATTAAATGGTACTAATAATCCAGATGATGGTGAAGTGCTGATAAATGGTGCAAGCATTCATAAGGACAAAGATAAAGTTAAGGGGCTTATCGGATATGTCTCTCAGGATGACCTACTTATAGAAGAGCTTACTGTTTTTGAAAATCTTTATTACAATGCCAAACTCTGCTTTGACAATTTGACTGAAGAAGAGATTGTCAACAGAGTCTATAGTGTTCTTAAAAATCTTGGACTTTACGAAATAAGGGATATGAAAGTTGGCAGTCCGCTAAATAAGAAGATCAGCGGAGGACAAAGAAAGAGACTTAATATCTCTCTTGAGCTTATCAGGGAACCAGCTATTATGTTCCTCGATGAACCTACATCAGGTCTTTCATCACGTGACTCTGAAAACATCCTTGATCTTTTGAAGGAACTGGCACGAAAAGGAAAACTTCTCTTTATCGTTATTCACCAGCCATCATCCGATATCTTTAAGATGTTTGATAAACTCATAATACTTGATACTGGAGGATACCTTATTTATAATGGCAATCCTGTTGACTCAATTGAGTATTTCAAAAGAAAAATTGAACAAGCTAATTACAATGAAAGTGAATGTTATGTTTGTGGTAATGTGAATCCTGAACAGATATTCAATATTGTAGAAACCAAGGTATTTACTGAGAATGGTCAACCAACCGATACACGAAGGATTTCCCCTGCAGACTGGAGTAATCATTACAAAACAGAAACAAAGGATCACAAACTGGAGCGCGGAACTTCCATCCCTGAGATCAATTTTAAAACTCCAAATAGACTTAAACAGTTTGTAGTTTTTACTAAACGTGATATCCTCTCAAAGGTAGCAGATACTCAATATCTTCTAATTACACTAATAGAGGCTCCTGTTCTTGCATTTTTTCTTGCCTTCCTAATCAGGTATTTTAATGAGAGTGTTAAGGATGCCCATTATACTCTTTATGAAAACAGCAACCTCCCTGTTTACATCTTTATGTCAGTGATTGTTGGCATCTTCATGGGGCTGACAGTGAGTGCTGAAGAGATAATTAAGGATAGAAAAATTCTTAAGAGAGAGGCTTTCCTCAACCTCAGCTGGAACAGTTATCTGATGTCAAAAGTGCTTGTCCAGTTTGCTATATCTGCAATTCAGGCATTCACTTTTGTACTTATTGGTAACAGTATCACAGGCATCAGGGGTATGATGTTTGAATACTGGCTGGTACTCTTCTCTTGCTGGGCAGGAGCCAATATGTTAGGTCTTGTTATATCTGACAGTTTCAAGGCAGTAGTAACTATCTACATCCTTATCCCTTTCCTGGTTATACCACAGATTATACTGAGTGGTATAATGGTTAAGTTCGAAAAACTCAATCCGAATATCTCTTCTCCTGTTGCCATTCCTTTCTATGGAGAGTTTATAACTGCTCGATGGGGATATGAAGCTCTGGCTGTTAAGCAGTTCATAGATAATAAATATGAAAGCAAGTTCTATATGTACAACAAAGCAATGAGCAAGGCAAAGTTTAAAAAAGATTACTGGAATGTTGAGATAAAAGGGAAACTGGATAATATTCTCAGCGAGTTGAGCAAAGGCACCAGAAGTCATGAGTTTAATGACAAGTTACTCGTCGTTTACAATGAATTCAAAAAAGAGAAATTATTAACACCTGATATTGAGTTTAAATATACCGAATATCTGACTCTCGATAAAATAACCCGGGAAATAGTAAATGCTGCGCTTGATTATGTAGAATCACTGAGAAAATATTATATTGCTTACTATAATAGTGCAAAAGACCAAAAAGATGCTATTATTACAAAACTACAAGCAGAAGACAGTAAGGCTTTTCTGAAGCTCAGGGATAGATATGCCAACGAGTCACTTGAAGAGTTTGTGACAAATAAAAATGAGACAGTTAAGACTATTGAATTCAATAATGAGATAATTCAGAAACTGGAACCTATCTATATGGATCCATCCTTCAAATTTATTAAAGCTCATTTCTACTCCCCTACAAAAAATATATTCGGAGTAAAAGTTGATACCTATATTGTAAATGTGATTGTGCTGTGGATAATGACCATCTTGCTCTATCTTGTTCTATATTTCAGGCTTCTTAAGAAAGCTCTTGATTCCGGAGAGGTAGTGATTGGGAAGAAGATGATAGGTTCAGAATAGATATTATTAGGCTACAATATAAGAGGCTGCCTCAGAAGAGACAGCCTCTTTAGTTTTTGGAACGACCTATCCGATATTTAATAAGTAAAATCAATTAATTATTCTACAATCTCAATCATTTTAAACGGGACTCTGATTATTGACTCATAATCTTCTCCTGCCTCCAGCATATCCTCATCATCTTCCTCATAATACCAGTTCACTTCAACCTCATTTTTAGCCTTATGTATCGCCTCGAGTTTTTTAAAAACATCAAGGATACATTTTGAGGAGCTGGTATTAAAATATTCCAGGCGTATATCTACGACTGTTTTTATCAGAGGAGCCTCTTTATAACTGTCTAGCCAGTCTACTAAAGGTTTGTAGAATTCAACTGAGTTTTCAGGAATAGAACGTCCTTTGATTTCAAAGATACCTTCCGCTGAGTCAAATTTGACCGCTGGAGTTTTTGGGGTTCCTTCGATGATGATCGGTTCCATATTTTTAATATTTAAAAAATTATTTAATTTTTCTCGTTCACCAAAATATTAAGATAGAAAAAAGAGTATTTTTCATTATATTTCTTAAATGCATATTCAAGTTTATTACCGGTCTTTCTGGCAATATCAACAAGACCAAGGCCTCCTCCTCCTTTTGCTGATATCCTTTGATGGTTCAATATGAACTTATACAGCTCTTTTATCTCCTCATGGCTTGAACGGTTAATACGCTTTATCTTTTCTTCAAGCTTTTCAATGTTTTCAGCTTGCACAAAGTTGCCTGTAATGATTTTATACCCATTTTTCACTCTCTTAACTACAAGTAAACCAAACTTCTCAGAAGTCTGATCTTCAAAATCCTCAGGAACTCTGTCAACATGATGGTATAGATTCTGAAGACTTTCAACAAGAACATTATAGACCTTTTTCCTCAGCTTAGACTGCTCATCAATCTCAACCATCTTGTCCTCAACTGTATCAAGTACATGATTGATAACATCCGAATCAACATTACCCTTATGAAAAAAGATAACATCCCCATCTGATTGAACTGAATAATAATTGTCTATATTAAAGCTCATTTAAGCTTCATTTTAGATATGATCATGTTTTTTACGATAACAAATATAATAAAAATATGAAGTTACCAAATTATAACTTGTCCACTTTCCGGTTTTTAAAATATTACTATATTTTTTGATTAAAGTAATCCATAGGCGTGATAAACGTCACATTTATGATGATCTCAATTATTAACCTTTTTCTTAGTTCCATGATACATTTCATATTTCAGGAGAATACATTCCAAAGCACCGTTAAAAAGAGTATGTTTTTCCTTAGGTTTTAATCCAATTTTTTTCAGAGATTCTATATTTGAAGTTATCAGCCATGCTGTTGTTCCAGGGAAATTGTGTTTCAAAGTTGTACCTATCATACTGTAAAGCAAATCAGTATCATCAGGCTGAAGTCTTTGTCCGTAAGGAGGATTAATAAACACCCAACCATGTTCATCGATGGTTTTAAGATACCTGAAGTCAGACATATCAATTTTTACAAAATCATTTAACCCGGCTCTTGCAACATTAGCTTTTGACTGTTGAATTGCTACATCTGAGATATCATTGCCAAATATCTTAACAGGAGAAGGAATAATAAAGCTGTCACATTCGGCTTTGATCTTGTCAAATATATTCTGATCAAAATCTTTCCATCGCTGAAATCCAAAAAACTGCCTGAATTTTCCCGGAGGAACTTTACAGGCAATCAATCCTGCTTCAATAGGTATTGTACCTGAGCCACACATCGGATCAGTCAAAGTCGTAGATGCCCGCCATCCTGACAGAAGCAATATCCCGGCTGCCAGTACTTCATTAAGCGGGGCAGCTGCTTGTTCTTGCCTGTAACCGCGTTTGAACAAAGGGATTACGGATGAATCGACAGATATGGTTACGAGGTCATTACTAATATGAAGATTGATAAGGATAGTTGGATCAAGGGTATCAACTGAAGGGCGTCTCCCTGACTTTCTCCTGAAATAATCGGCAATAGCATCCTTTAGGATAAGCCCGGCATATCCTGTATGACTAAAATGTGATGAATTAATTACCGGAACAATAGAAAATGTATCATCACAGTCCAGATACCTATCCCATTCTACTTTCGAGCTACCGTTATACAGATCATCTTTTGACCTGATCCTGAAATCTGCTACAGGCATCAATACAGATAATGCAGTTCTTGCACAGTAATTCACCCTGTAAAGAAGACTCTTATCACCTTTAAACAAAACTGCGCGGTTAACAACCTTAACATCTACAGCACCCAGTTCTATTAGCTCCTCCGAAAGAACTTTCTCCAGCCCATAAAGAGTTTTTGCAACAAATTTCATTAGTAAAATATTATTTCAATTGCTTTTGAAAATTGCATCAATCATGAGAGTTGTAACCCGATATTTTTGATCCCCTTACTGGTATCCAAGTATTGTGGAATAGCTACTCTCGTCTGAAATAACTTCCAGTGCTTTATCAATAACTTTATCATTAACATTAATAATCTGAAAATAATTACTTATTTTCCACATATTAGATGCTATAAGTCCTTTTAGTATCAATAACATCTCATCCTTCGATTTGATGAATTGCTCTTCATTATATTTAACTCCCTCCTCTTCTCCTTTTGCAATTAAAATCTTTATATCGTCAGAACTAAACTGGAACCTGGTTTTAAAATCTTCAAAAGATTTATATTGCGATTTAAGGTTATCTCTGTTTTTATCATAATATTCAAGAGTAAAGGAATTAAGGACATTTTTACCAAAAAGTTTTCTAAAGTATGTTGTGTTATTTGAAGTATCAGCTGCAACAAATACATCAGGCATGATGCCGCCTCCGCCATAAACTACCCTATTGCTAATCAATGTTTTATACTTAAGAGAATCAGGAAAATGAATACTATCAGCTGTCATCATTTCGCCATCAGTGAATCTTTTAAAAAAATTCTGCATGTATTTATCATAGCCCTCATTATATGGGCTCTGTATTAACCTGCCCGAAGGTGTATAGTAACGTGCTATTGTAAGTCTTATCATTGAGCCATCAGTAAGATACCATCCATTCTGCACCAATCCTTTACCAAAAGTTCTTCTACCCATGATAACTCCCCTGTCCCAATCCTGCAAAGCTCCTGCCAGTATCTCACTGGCTGAGGCCGATTGTTCATCAGTCAGAACAACAACTCTTGCTAATGACAAGCTCCCTGCACCTGATGATTTATAGTCCTGTCTTGGTGTTTTCCTCCCTGAAAGATAAACCAACAGTTTCTGATCAGAGAAAAACTTATCAGCTAAAGCAGTCGCAGCAAGCATATAACCTCCACCATTACCCCGCAAATCAAGAACCATATTTTTCATATTGCTCTTCTTTAAAACTGAAACTGCATCTGAAAACTCCTTTTCAGTTGTTGCAGCAAATTTATTCAGTTTGATATATCCCGTTTCTTTATCCAGCATATAAGAGGCATCAAGACTGTATATCGGTATTTTATCACGTATAATTGTAAAATCAAGGAGATCACGTTCTCCTTTTCTATATACTGTAATGTCTACTTTAGTGCCTTTCGCTCCCATTAGCCGTTTACGAACGCCAGTTGTAGCAATACCTATTCCAGTAACCTTTTCCTCATTAATTGTCAATATTCTGTCTCCTGGCTTAATACCAACTTTTTCAGATGGCCCTCCAGCAATAGGTTCAATAATAATAATTGTATCTCTCAATAGATTAAATTGTACGCCTATTCCTTCAAAATTACCATTAAGAGGCTCATTCATATCTTTAACATCTTTTTCAGATATGTATGTCGAATGTGGGTCAAGGTTTTTCAATATCTCAATTATTGCTTTTTCAGTGAGAATATTGAGGTTAGCAGTATCAACATAAAATGCATCTATCAGGCTTAATGTTCTTTCTATCTTAAAAGTCCCTTCATTTAATACCTGCGATGAAGCTGATAATGGCAATATAAACAGAGCCAATACCAGAGCTGTTAAATTCACAATTTTTCTTCTCATGATTAAATATTATATCCTGTATACTAACCAAACAATTTAGTTACCCGAAAGTTGTAAAAGAATTCCATGAACCCACCCCCCCGTGCCTTCGCTCCTGGATGGTTATCTCTCTATGGAATCAATATTATTCAACTTTTTTAACCCTTCAACATTTTTACTTTTGCGCATTGCACTTTGAACTTTGCGCTTATACTACTCCCATTCGATTGTTGAAGGTGGTTTTGAACTTATATCATAAACGACCCTGTTAATTCCTTTAACCTTATTAATAATTTCATTAGAGATTGAACCCAGAAATTCGTAGGGAAGATGTGACCAGTCAGCAGTCATACCATCAGTTGAACCAACAGCTCTGAGCACAACTGTATTTTCATATGTCCTTTCATCTCCCATCACTCCAACAGACTGAACAGGTAATAATATTACCCCCGCCTGCCAGACAGAATTATACAACCCATGTTTTTTCAGACCTTCAATAAATATGTCATCTGCCTCTTTAAGAATTTCAAGTTTTTCTCTGGTCATCTTACCAAGTATTCTTATTGCTAATCCAGGGCCGGGGAAAGGGTGTCTTTCCAGAATAAGATCAGGAAGCGCGAGAGCTTTTCCTACTCTCCTGACTTCATCCTTAAAAAGAAGACGAAGAGGCTCAACAACTTTCAGGTGCATTTTTTCAGGAAGTCCACCAACATTATGATGTGATTTAATTGTTGCTGAAGGGCCGTTAACAGAAACAGATTCAATAACATCTGGATATATTGTTCCCTGGGCAAGCCATTTTACATCCTTTACTTTTCTTGCCTCTTCATCAAATACTTCAATAAAAACACGGCCGATTATCTTTCGCTTTGTCTCAGGATCACTAACCCCTTCAAGCTGGTCGAGAAACCTGTTGCTTGCATCAACACCAACAACATTGAGCCCTAATCCAAGATAGGAATCAAGTACCTTTTTAAATTCATTCTTGCGAAGCAAACCATTATCAACAAAAATACATGTAAGATTTTTCCCAATCGCCTTGTTTAGCAAAGAAGCCGCAACAGAAGAGTCAACACCACCTGATAGACCCAGAAGCACCTTGTCGTCGCCTAATTGAATTTTAAGGTTATTGACAGTGGTTTCGGCAAAAGAATCCGGAGTCCAGTTCTGTGAACAAGCACAAATATCAACAACAAAATTCTTGAGCATCATTTTTCCTTCAGAAGTATGATAAACCTCTGGATGGAATTGGATTCCCCACGTATTTTCACCTTTTATATGATAAGCTCCTGCCTTAACATCGGCTGTTGAACCTGTTATTTCATACCCTTCAGCCATTGTGGTAATAGTATCGCCATGCGACATCCACACCTGAGTACCAGATGTAATATTTGAAAAAAGCGGATCGTTATCGTTTATTACAATAAGATTAGCCCTGCCATATTCACGTGTACTGGAAGGTAATACCTCTCCCCCATAGTGGTGCACAAGATGTTGTGCCCCATAACAAACACCAAGCAATGGAATGATTCCCTTTATCTTTGTAAGGTCAGGTATTGGCGCGTTTTTATCCCTGACTGATGACGGACTTCCTGATAATATTACACCCCTGACACTTTCATCCGGAACAGGAAAATGGTTGAATGGATGTATCTCGCAATAAACATTTATTTCCCTTATACTCCTGGCTATCAGTTGCGTATACTGAGATCCGAAATCTAAAATTAGTATTTTCCCCTGCAAAACTCTATTGTTTTTGTTAAAAGTATCAAAGATAGATATTCTTTTCTTAAGGATTATTAATATTACTGATGACAAAACTCTTTCCATCAATTGCTGCAAATGTCTGAGGAAACAATGTTTTAGCCTCTTCAACAAGGAAAGAGATATCTCTGTACCTGGATGAGAAATGACCAATCAGGAGTTTTCCAACATTAGCATCCAATGCAGTTTTTGCTGCATCAAGAGATGTAGAATGTCCTGTAATCACAGCAAGATCTTTCATACTCTTATCAAACGTAGCTTCATGGTATAAGAGGCTCACATTTTTTACATATGATGCCAGTTGTTTAAAATATTTTGTGTCGCTGCAATACGCATACGACACCGGTTCCGAGGGAGGCAGGGTAATATCCTCATTCTTAATAACAACTCCATCCTGAGTCAAATAGTCTTCTCCTTTTTTTATGGCAGGTATTCTAACTATTGGAATTTGATATTTAGTGATACATTCTTTGATTACATTACGTTCTGATTTCTTTTCCCTGAAGAGAAATCCGAAAGTCGGAATACGGTGCAGGAGAGGAAATGAGGTTACAGTAATATATTTATCGTCAAGAATCTTAACAGGATCTTTCCCGGAAAGAGGAATAAAATCAATTTCAAAACTGAGATGAATATCAAAATCGTTCAGATGTGAATGAAGCATTTCCAAATAGTTTGCTGGGGCATACAAGTGAACAGGATCTTTCCTGCCCATCAGACTGAAAGATGATAATAGTCCATATAGGCCAAAAACATGATCGCCATGAAGATGGCTAATGAAGATATGATTAATTTTCGCGAAACGGATTCTGTATTTCCTTAGTTGCATCTGCGTACCCTCGCCACAGTCTATCAGAAATAAGCGCTCATGTGCATTGAGCACATGAGCGCTAGGATATCTTTCTGATGTCGGCAATGCAGAACTAGTACCAAGTATGGTCAGTTTCATCTCACTCTGCAATGCGATATGCTTTAAGAGATCATTTTTTCAGCATCATCAACCGATCTAGTTATAGTAAGAACGGTATCCAGCTGAGAAATAGTAATAAGACGTTCAACAGCCTCATTTAGGCCGCAAAGAACAAATGTGCCTCCTGCATTTTTACATAGCCTGTTGGCTACAAGTATGGCACTTAAACCAGAGGAATCGCAGTACTGACATTTATCAAGATCAAGGATGATGTTTTTTTCACCCTTGCCTGAAACAAGCACAAGTTCCGACTTTAATGCCGGAGCAATGTGCGTATCAAGTTTTTCAGACTGTATTTGAATAACTGTGCTGTTATTCCGGCTCTCAATATTAAAATCCATAATAATAAATTTTGATAGCCTAAATTTAATTAATTTTTCTCTTTCCTGGATGCTTTATTCTCTTTTTCTTCCATTTCTTCTTTCAAAGCAGCAAGTTGAGAGATATCTCCAAGAGTTGTTTTCTCAGAACTTGTCTTTTGTTTCCTGGATGATTTCCTGGTAGAAACAGTTTCAGATTTAGTCACTGTGGCCTCGGGAGATTTCTTCTCATCTTCAAACACTCTGCTATGCGAAACGATAATTTTCTTAGCTGACTTATTAAATTCAATTACCTTGAACATTAATTTCTCATCAACTCTGGCTATCATCCCATCCTCTTTTACAAGATGTTTTGGAGTTACGAATCCTTCCACTCCATAAGGAAGAGCTATTATGGCTCCTTTATCAAACACTTCCACCACAGTACCTTCATGAACAGAGTCGAGAATAAAAAGATTTTCAAATACATCCCATGGATTCTCTTCAAGCTGCTTATGTCCCAGACTCAGGCGTCTGTTTTCTTTATCAATCTCAAGAACAACTACCTCAATCTCTGCATCAATGGCTGTGAATTCAGCCGGATGCTTAATTTTTTTAGTCCAAGACAAATCCGAAATATGTATCAGACCATCAACACCCTCTTCAATCTCAACAAATACACCGAAATTAGTGAAGTTTCTGACTTTGGCTGTATGTTTAGCTCCAACTGCATATTTTTCATCAATATTCTGCCAGGGGTCAGATTTTAGCTGCTTAATACCAAGTGACATCTTTCTTTCAGTCCTATCCAGTGTAAGGATAACTGCTTCAATTTCATCACCAACTTTCAGAAACTCCTGAGCACTACGCAGATGCTGTGACCATGACATTTCAGATACATGTATTAACCCTTCAACACCAGCAGCAATTTCTACAAAAGCACCATAGTCTGCCATAACTACTACTTTACCTTTAACCTTATCACCAATATTCATGTTAGGATCAACAGAATCCCATGGATGTGCGGTGAGTTGTTTAAGACCAAGCGCAATTCTCTTCTTGTCGTCATCAAAATCAAGAATAACTACGTTGAGTTTCTGATCAAGCTGAACAATCTCTTCAGGGTGATTTACTCTTCCCCATGAGAGGTCTGTGATATGTATAAGACCATCGACACCACCAAGGTCAATGAATACACCATAAGAAGTAATATTTTTAACGGTTCCTTCGAGAACCTGTCCCTTTTCAAGTTTAGCAATAATCTCTTTTTTCTGCTGCTCAAGTTCAGCTTCGATAAGAGCTTTATGAGAAACAACAACGTTTTTAAATTCCTGATTGATCTTTACAACCTTAAATTCCATCGTTTTGCCAACCAAGACATCATAATCGCGAATGGGTTTGACATCGATCTGTGATCCGGGAAGAAATGCTTCGATACCAAAAACATCAACTATCATTCCGCCTTTTGTACGGCATTTGATATAACCTGTAATGATTTCGTCTTTTTCAAGAGATGCATTAACTCTGTCCCACGAATTTATTGCACGGGCCTTTTTATGGGATAGTAGAAGCTGTCCCCTCTTATCTTCCTGACTCTCTACATAGACTTCAACTTTATCTCCAACTTTAAGTCCGGGATCATAACGAAACTCATTCAAACTGACAACAGCTTCTGATTTGTATCCAATGTTGATGACAACTTCACGCGATGTCATCTGAATTACTGTTCCTATCACTACTTCATCAACCGCTATTGTTGAAAGAGTCTCATCATATAAGGATTCATACTCCTTATATTTAGGTGAAGTATGCTCTTCTTCATTTTCAAAGGCATCCCAGTCAAAATCTTCAACCGAACTTCCGCTTTGTGTTTCAACTTTTGGTCTAATTTCCTTTTCCGGTTCAATTACAGGCACTATCTGTTTTGTTTTAGGCCTTTTTCCTTTCTTAACTTCTGTTCCTGCTTCAACCTTTTCAACCTCTTCAACCTCTTCAACTCCTTCAACCTCTTCAACCTCTTCAACCTCTTCAACCTCTTCAACCTTCCTGGTCTCTTCTGCAACAACAACAGTAACCTCTTCTGGGGATGAGGTCTCAGTTTTAATTTCCGTTTTTTTCTTTGTTTCTTTAGCTTTTGCCTTTTTTGCCGGTTTTACTGGCGTTTCACTGGTTTTAACAACCTCTTTTTTGGTCGTCTTTTTCTTGCTTTCAATCATGATTTTAATTTAAAAGAACTAATAATTAATAAGTTAGACATTATTTTGAATGAAAAATTGGTTGCAAAGATAGGATATTTTTTAAAATCGCCATAATATACTGTAGATTTTCGGGGTAAATGGAGGCAGCAGGCAACAGGCAGCGCGTGACATAATAGGGTCAACCCGAGTTACTGAAACCTGAGGCGTGATACCAATTTTTTCATTTCCGAATTAAACTTGTTATATTATCTTTGCATTAGCGACATGGTTTTAACTTAAATTATTTGTGTCTTTATGAAAATTGCTATGGCCTCCAATCCGGAATTTCTAAAGGAAGAAGCTGGGATTTAAGTATTTTGGCATTGGCAGAAGATGAAGGTAAAACAGATTGGGAAAGAAAGGAACACAGAACACGGAACACGGAACGATTAACACTAAATGAAAATATATGAAAGGAATAATACTCGCAGGAGGCTCAGGGACAAGGCTTCATCCTATAACAAGCTCAATCTCAAAACAGATGCTCCCGGTATACGATAAACCAATGATCTATTACCCGCTATCAGTTCTTATGCTGGCAGGAATAAGGGAAATATTGATTATATCAACTCCACGGGACCTTCCAGGATTCAGAAATTTACTTGGAGAGGGAAAGTCTCTCGGAATGAATTTTAGTTATATTGAGCAACCATCTCCTGATGGCCTGGCTCAGGCTTTCATCCTTGGTGAAGAATTTATCGGCAACGACACTGTATGTATGATTCTTGGGGATAATATCTTTTATGGTCATGGGTTCGGGGATGCCCTCCTTAAAACCGCAGAATTACAAAAGGGGGCATACATCTTCGGCTATTACGTTACCGATCCTGAGCGTTATGGGGTTGTTGAATTTGATAAAGAGAGGAAAGTAATAAGCATAGAAGAAAAGCCTCAAAAACCGAAATCGAATTATGCTGTGACTGGCCTCTATTTTTATGATAATTCAGTTGTTGAAAAAGCCAAGTCACTTAAACCATCACCACGTGGTGAACTTGAAATAACTGACCTTAACAGAATTTATCTTGAAGAAGGCAATCTTGAAATTAAACTGATGGGAAGAGGAATGGCATGGCTGGATACAGGCACATATGAAAGTTTATTACAGGCAGCAAATTTCATTGCTACACTTGAACAGAGACAGGGCTTAAAAGCTTCTTGTATTGAAGAAATTGCCTTTAAAAGGGGCTTCATTAATAAAAGTCAACTCCTTAAGTTAGCTCAACCTATGAAGAATAGCCAATATGGTAAATACCTTTTAAGGATAGCCACGGAGGAGATAAATGTGTTCGAAGGATTAAAATAAGCATAAAGAAGAGATGAAAATTATTGAAACAGGATTTAAAGGGCTAATCGTTATTAAGCCTTCAATATATGCAGATACAAGGGGTTATTTTCTTGAAAGTTTTAATCAGAATACCTTTCAGAATGAAGGTATTTCATTTATCCCTGTACAGGATAATGAATCAAAATCATCGAAAGGTGTCATCAGAGGACTCCACTATCAGATCAAACCCTTCGATCAGGCTAAGCTCATTCGAGTTGTTGAAGGAAAAATACTGGATGTGGCTCTTGATTTACGACAAGATTCATTGACTTTTGGAAAATGGTTTGGAATAGAACTTGATTCAGATACAAAAGAGCAGGTTTTAATACCGAGGGGATTTGCGCATGGATTCTCAGTACTTAGTGATATTGCTATCATTCAATATAAATGCGACAATATTTATAACCAACAGTGCGAGAGAGGAATATTTGTAAATGATCCATCACTTGACATTAACTGGAAAACAGGTTCATTAAGCCCCTTAATTAGTGAAAAAGATTCAAAACAACCTCTCTTCAAGGATGCCGAATACAACTTTTGAAACTGATACAAGTAAGTTATGGCAGTAATATTAATCACAGGAGCAAACGGACAACTAGGAAACGAGTTAAAAGTTGTTTCCAAAAAATTTTATGGCTACGATTTCATTTTTACCGATACAGAAACTCTCGATTTAACCAGCCTTAAGCAAATATCAGATTTCATTCAAACCTCGGCACCTGACTGGATAATTAACTGTGCAGCTTATAATCTGGTGGATAAGGCAGAAAATGACCCTGAGATGGCTATGCTAATCAATGGGACAGCAGTTAAAAATATAACAGAGGCAATCTCAGGATCTGAATGCAAATTTATTCACATCTCATCCGATTATGTTTATGATGGTGAAGCAAATGTTCCATACAATGAATCTTCCTCCACAAATCCTTTATCAGCTTATGGCAGATCTAAACTGGCCGGTGAAAAATATGCTCTGGTTCACAATGGATCAATGGTAATAAGGACATCATGGCTATATTCATCATTCGGAAATAATTTTGTCAAGACAATTCTCAAACATGCCAGAGAGAAAGAATCACTAAATGTGGTATTTGACCAGACAGGGACACCAACATTTGCTGCCGACCTTGCAGGAGCGATTATGAGTATTATTTCCGGAGTTATAAGAAACCAGATTGCTCTGAATTCCGGTGTTTATAACTATTCAAATGAAGGAGTTTGTACCTGGTATGATTTTGCTATAGAAATTATCCATGAAGCAGGTTTGACATGCATTGTGAATCCGGTTCTTACTAAGGATTATATGCTAGCCGCACAAAGACCAGCCTATTCAGTTATGGATAAATCCAAAATTAAAGAAAATTATAACCTGACAATTCCTCATTGGAGGAGCAGCTTAGAAAGTTGTATTAAACTTTTAAAATAATATTATAATTATGTTATCTACTGAAGAAATCAGAAGAAGAGCCGGGAGCTGGCTTAGTGAAGAGTTTAATGATGAGACCCGCAAAGAGGTTCATGAGATGCTTGATAATGATGAAAAAAAACTTATTGATGCCTTTTATCAGGATCTTGAATTTGGCACAGGCGGTTTGAGAGGAATAATGGGCGCAGGTACCAACAGGATGAATATTTACACGCTTGGTATGGCAACCCAGGGTTTATCAAATTATATAATTAAGCATTGCGGAACTTCCCCAATAAGAGTAGCTATCGCATACGACTGCCGTAATAACAGTCGATACTTTGCGGAAACTACAGCAAATATTTTCTCAGCAAACGGATTTGATGTTTTTCTTTTTGAATCTCTCCGTCCAACTCCGGAGCTTTCCTTTGCAATCCGTCACTATAAATGTCAGAGTGGCGTTGTAATAACAGCATCCCATAACCCTCCGGAATATAATGGATATAAGGCTTACTGGAACGATGGAGGACAGGTTGTAGCTCCTCATGATGCCGGAATCATTGATGAAGTGAGAAAGATTAAATCGGTGAGCGAGATCAGGTTCGATGGTAAGAAAGAGAAGATAAAAATTATTGGAAAAGAGACTGATGACCTTTTCCTTAATGAGGTTCATAAAATGAGCTTGAATCCCGAAGTAATAAAAAAACAGAGTGACATAGGAATTGTCTATACTCCTATACATGGGACAGGCATAACATTGGTGCCACCTGCTTTGAAGATGTATGGATTTAAAAATATCATCAGTGTACCTGAACAGGATATTATTGATGGTAATTTTCCTACTGTTAAATCTCCAAATCCTGAAGAGCCTGATGCACTAAAACTAGCTATTAATAAGGCAGTTGAAACAGGAGCTGAGCTGGTAATGGCTACCGACCCCGACGCTGACAGACTTGGTATTGCAGTTAGAAACAAGAAAGGGGAATTCATTCTTCTTAACGGTAATCAGACAGGAGTATTGCTTATATGGTACATCCTGTCGCAATTTAAAGAAAGAAATAAGTACAAAGGCAACGAGTATATTATTAAAACTATTGTTACTTCCGATCTCATTGAAAAAATTGCTGATGGTTATAAGGTGGAGTATTTTAATGTTTTAACAGGATTCAAGTTTTTTGCTGATTTAATCAGAAAAAATGAAGGAATTAAAAAATACATTGGTGGAGGAGAAGAGAGTTACGGGTTTTTACCTGGTGATTATGTGAGGGATAAAGATGCTGTTGCATCATGTGCTCTTGCAGCTGAAGTAACTGCGTGGTCGAAAAGCATGGGTAAGTCTCTGTTTGAACTCTTACTAGACATTTATGTCCAATATGGTTTTTATAAGGAGAAACTTATAAATATTGTAAGGAAAGGTAAAGAAGGAGCTGATGAGATAAAAGCAATGATGACAGGATACAGGAATAACCCTCCTGAAAAGATCAATAACAGCAGAGTAATAAAAATAAACGATTACGAAAAACTAATCTCGTATGATATTCTTAAAGGTTCGAAGACATCTATCGATTTGATACAATCAGATGTTTTGCAGTTCTTTCTCGAGGATGGAACAAAAATATCTATCAGACCTTCAGGTACAGAACCTAAGATCAAATTTTATTTTAGTGTAAATACCACACTTAATTCTGCAGATAAATTCGAAGAGACAGAGAAGAAACTCAATAAAAGGATTGAGGACATAATCAAGGATATGAGTCTTATCTGACCGGTATGCTGCATGAGGTTTGCGGTGTCACCCTTATAGATTCATACCGATATTTATTTTTGTATTTGTTTCCCATTTAGATAATTCATCAGACAATTATGAAATCGTACCGGAAGGCTAAAAGAAAAAGTGGAAGAAATCGGGGAGCATCTATTCTCCAATAATCTTTACCAGGACTCGTTTACGTCGCTTTCCATCAAACTCCCCATAGAATATTTGCTCCCATGGACCAAAGTCAAGTTTTCCACGTGTAACAGCAACAACAACTTCCCTTCCCATTAATGTTCGTTTTATATGTGCATCGGCATTATCCTCAAAACCATTATGCCTGTATTGAGAATATGGTTTTTCCGGAGCAAGTTTTTCTAACCATACTTCAAAATCGTAGTGTAATCCTGATTCATCATCATTAATAAATATTGAACTTGTTATATGCATCGCATTGCAGAGCAGCAAACCTTCTTTAATGCCTGATTCATTGAGGCACTTTTCAATCTCCCCAGTAATATTTAAAAAAGCTCTACGAGTTGATGTTTCAAACCATAATTCTTTTTTGTATGATTTCATAATTCTGATTTTTGCAGATATTTTTGGAAAGTTAATAATTTCTTCTGAAACTTTCTGACAAGCGTGAAGCGTAAGACAAGCTGAAGGCCAAGATCCCAAAGACAGCGACCGCAAGGAGGAGGACTTTTGTTTACTTAAACCAATTCTCTGAAAAATTCACCAGAAAGACCTTATCCGTCGACCGTGTAATTGCGGTATAAAACCAACGGAGATAGTCAATAGTAATTTCGTTCCTGTTAAACATCCCCTGATCAATAAAGACCCTCTCCCACTGGCCCCCTTGTGCTTTATGACAAGTGACAGCATATGCAAATTTTATCTGAAGAGCATTAAAAAACGGATCATTCCTGACAGCCTCAAATTGTTTCCTTCTTGTTTTAATATGCGCATAATCAGCCAGAACATTCTGAAACAGCTCCCTGTTTTTTTCTGATGGTAAAGCTGGTGTATCAAGATGCAAAACATCCATCATCACCTTCGACTCGATTTCAAGATCATAATCAGCAAACTTAAGTACCATATCGGCAAAACGGAATCCGTATCTCTCTTCATATTTCCTGATCTTTTTCACCTCAGCAATATCTCCATTGGCAATAAATCCTGCGCCATCTTCCTCCTCATTCAGTATAAAGTAATTGTTTTTTACAACCATAACCATATCACCTGGACTTATCTCCTCCTCCCTGAAGAATATCCTGTTACGGATTCCCTGATTATAACGGTTTGCCTGCTTGTTTGAATTCACAACGATAATTGTCCCCTCCATCCCACAGGTACCGTAAGCTACCGATATCTCATCAACAAGCTCCTCTCCTGTTATTCTGACTATATCTGAAAAATTAACACAATCAATTGAGGGATGAACAAGGTCATTTTCTGCAACTTGCAAACGAACCAGGGTGGCATTCATCAGGACTACTGACGTCTCGCTCTGTCGTACAACCTGTTTTAACTCGGTAGTAATAAGTCCGAAACCATATTCTCCCAGAGTAGAAGGATCGAGAGCCGGGCTGACAGCTGAACCAACAGGAGGAAGCTGGGCAGTATCACCCACAATAATTAGCTTACAATCAGTTCCCGAATAGACAAATTCAATAAGATCATCGAGCAGTCTGCCACTGCCAAAAAGTGATGAATCGTTAGAACTGTTTGAAACCATAGATGCTTCATCAACAATAAAAAAAGTATCCTTATGTAAATTTCTGTCAAGAGTAAAGCTACCAAGGCCATCTTTCGAAGATTTCTGCCTGTAAATCTTTTTGTGAATTGTTAAAGCCTGTCTGCCGGCAAAAGATGCAAGAACCTTGGCAGCTCTTCCGGTAGGAGCTAGAAGAACCGATCGCATCCTTAACAGATCGAGGGTTTTAACTATTGAACTTATTACACTTGTTTTTCCTGTTCCGGCATATCCGGTCATTAGAAAAATTATATCGTTGTTATTATCACAGATATACCCGGTTATTTTCTTAAGCGCAACAGATTGATCATCAGTAGGTATATTGCTCAGGTTCTTGCAAAGCTGATTATAGATAATTGTGTCGCGCATATGTATTTGATAGCAACTTAAATTGCTACATGGATATTTTTTTTAATTTTGTTTGTAAACTTACTCATTCTTCCTATTAATAAAAAACGATGCCTTTTCTAGAACTCTTTGATGAGACACTTGATATAAACTCTAATGAAAACTATGAGCTATCGATTCAGCTAAGCCCTGAGGAGTTATCATTTTGTCTCCTCGATACAATTAGGAACAAATTTATTCTAATCAGGTCATATGAAGCAGATGAGAACAAATATTTTAATGCTGATAAGATAAATGAGCTGTTGACCAAAGATGATTTTCTGAAAAGGAGTTACAAAAAGGTAAATATTGTAATGCCTTCACCAAAGTTTACCCTTGTTCCTACACCTCTTTTTGATCCTGGTAAAAAAGATGAGTATTTTACATTCAATCATACAAATGAAGAGGACAATACGATCATTACCAATAAGATAAATGATCCAGATGTCTTTATTGTATTCTCTGTATCAAAACCGTTTAACGATATTATTAATAATTACTACCCCGGAGTACATCCCTTTCACCATATAAAACCGCTATTCGATCATATATCGCATAGCAGAAAAAGTGTAAATGGAAATTATATTCATATCTATGTTGAAAGGGAATTCTTTAACCTGATCATCTTTAGCAATAATGTATTAAAGTTTTGTAATTCATTTGATTATAGAAATATTTCTGACATACTTTATTTCGTTCTCAATGTATTTAAGAAACTCGATATCAATCAGGAAGAAACAGTCTATTTCAGTGGTCTGACTGAAAAATATGATGATCTTTTCTCCAACTTTTCGATATATATCAGGAATATTAAGTTTGCCGGGCCTTCAGGTAATTTCACTTTCAGTTATGTATTCAATGATACATATTTACACCGTTTTATTAATCTATTCAGTATAGTAAATTGCGAATAATAGGAGGCAAATATAAAGGAAGGAGAATTGATCCTCCTTCAAACTTTCAAGCAAGACCGACAACTGATTTTGCTCGTGAGGGTTTGTTTAACATCCTGAATAACAGAATTGATTTTGAGGTAATTAATGTTCTTGACCTGTTTTCCGGCACAGGCAGTATAAGCTTTGAATTTGCATCAAGAGGAGCAGTTTCAGTACATCTTGTTGAAAAAGATCTTAAACATATATCAGTTATCAGACGTATAATAAAAGATATGGGATTCGATAATATCAGACCGATACATATTGATGTAAAGGCATATCTAAAGACCTGTTCAATTAAATATGATGTTATTTTTGCCGACCCTCCGTATGATCTGAAATGGTTAAAGGAGCTACCGGATCTTGTAACTCAAGCCGGAGTGATAAATGACGATGGGTTTTTTATACTTGAACATCCAAAAAGTTTAAGCTTTACCGGTCATAATCTGTTTTTTGAGCATCGAAATTATGGAGGTGTAAATTTTAGTTTCTTCAAACCACTGATTACTTGATAGATTCAGGAATCCAGGTTTATTCTTTTATAATTTTTCGGACATAATTCCTTTCACCACTAGTCACTTTAATAAGGTACATCCCCGGTAATTGAGATGTCATATCAAGGTTATATCTTACTGAATTGACAGTAATTACTTTGAGCATATATCCCTGTATATCATATAATTGCAGAGTATTTATTACTCCTTCTCCTTCTATTTGAAGAATATCTCTTACAATTGACGGATACAATTTAAGCGACATTTCGTTATTAAAATCCTCAACCGACACAATTGTAGCATTAGAAGCAACCCAATTAGCAGCTAAACTATTGTCTGACAATGGATCAGACAGGTCTAAATAATACTCATTGGCATTAGCATCGGGCCAGGGAGGCAAATTAGAATACTTAACACTGTCAATCACATTTCCAAACCCATCAGCCAGTATGAGGGACTCACCACTATTAGATAAGTTCCTTGTATATTGACCCGATGCAGCAATACCATATTTAGCAGTAAAAACAGTCCTGTTACTTGCCAGTATCTTTTTCCCGTCAGGCGCAATAGAAGCTGATGAAGGAAATTGGTAAACAAATCCCGTTCCACTGAAATATACCCCTGCTAAATTGACTGTCTCATTTCCTGTATTTACTATTTCAATGAATTCCTGTTCTTTACTATCTGGAAAATTAAAAGTAGAATCGGGGAAGTACATTATTTTTGTAATTGCCAGGGGTGGAGTTTCAATATCACTGCAAGCTGAATATGAACCAATGTTATTTGTAATCCATATGATTCGGTCATATATGAATGTCTTTATCTTATTTATCTCATACTCATGATAATTTTGGGAAATCCATATTGCACTATCGCGTTGAACAGCCTCACTGATAATTGAATCAGTCTGATCGATGAACTGTTCGATGACTGATAAATTTAAAGGCTGACCTGGTTGAATAAGCTGGTTCCATCTTTTTGAAAGATAACATTTGAATTTAGGATTAATGAACAGATCTCTCCAGAAAGCCGGACCTTCATTATCCCCATTCCAAAACTGCCATGTATCAGTCTTGCTCCTGTCGAATCCCCAGAAAAACAGATCATACCCAAAGGTTAAGTCCAGGTCCCATATTGGACCTGCCCTAAGTTTTCCGTTCCTGTCTTTATGATAAAAAGTACTGAACTGGTATGCATCACAATTTGCAGACAGCTCATTTATTATCATATAATCAATAAATGAAGGCACATCAATTACAGATGGGAAGCCGTCAACAAGAGAGATATTACCGTCAGAAGCAGCCGTACTCAGTTTTTCAAATTCAGATCGGATATACACGTTTTGCCCGGATGTCACATTCTCAGGTTCAGGTAGTTCATGAATAAAACCAACATCATCTAGTCCGATATAACTTGACATTGTCCAGGCAATTGGATCATCTCCCGTGGTTTTATCTGCTTTTGTAATATATCCGCCTGTTATATTCGGGAAAGTATTATCATCTGGTTCTATATTAATAACATTTACCCTGTCATGGCCCTGTTTTATTTTTTCCAGAAGCAGGTAAAGTCCTTTATATTCGCCATTAATAACCACTTCACAATAGACTGTTCTGCTTGCATACTCCCCGATCATGCGAGATAAATTATAGCAAAGATAATTACGGATCAATGATGTCTCAAATACTAAACCGTTAAGGATCCAATCGTTATCTGCAGGTAAACCCAGTAATTTTACATTATTATTTATGATACCATCAGCTTGTTTAGTTGACAATCCATATTGTTTTTTAGGGTCTGCTTGTGAGCTGGAACCTCTTATTTCTATATTGATTCTGCCGTTATAGTTAAGATATTCTGTTGAATCCATATCTGTAAGATAATTTCTTAAGCCCTCTCCCCTGTAAATTATTTTCATATTAGCGAGTATCCGAGGGTCATCAGGAATTGTAACTCCACCATCAGTATTAATAATTACAATCGGCAGGTTCGATGAGGTAAAGTCAAATGGAGGTGTAAACCAATATGGAACTGGACGGAAATCAGTAGTAGAATTCAATATTCCGAATGAAAGAAAGGCATTAGATGAGAGATCTGATGATGTGGGAGAAGTATTATGAACCTGAACTGCCAGTACATTTTCACCTGGTAACAGGCAAGTCATTAACTTATTTTTGTAAATAATAAATGATTCAGGTTCTCCACCGAGGTACATAGTGGCTTCATGGTCAGTACCAGTCTGGTCAAAAGTTGGGTATGTGCCTGTTATTCCTGCCCGGGCAATCTCAACATCATTAAGATAAGCTACAAAAGCATCATCGTAATCCATACTAAGCAAAGCTTTAGCTATCAAAGCGGTGTCAGGTACATTAAATATTATTCGCAGGAAAACAGAAGTGCATTGCGGAATAACTGTATTATCATCATCATCAGAATACCCGAATCCTCCAGTACCTTGTGCCCATCCTTCATCATCAAATGATAAAGATCTCCAGGCTGCATCAAGCTCTGAAGTACCTACAAAATATCTCCAGGTATCGGTATTGAATACTGCTGTCTCCCAATGATCAATATCCTGGCTCTGAGCTAGGTGCCAGGAAACAAATGAAAATAATATTATTATAAAGGATAACTTCTTCACTATTTTGTTAAAATATAAATTGTTTCTAAAACACTGATATTAGGACATTTTGTCTTTATTTTCGTTTTAATTTAGAAATGATAACGGGATAAAAATACAATAAAAAGTTGGAAGGCAGAAGTCCGAAGATTACTAAACTTTGTTGTTGTAAGAAAGCTATACATGCTATACAGGCTATACAGGCTATACATACTTAATGAACTTTACAGGCTCCACGACTTTATTGACTTTATTGAATAATTTTTTAATAAGATTTATTTTGCGGAGTTAAAAATTAGCTTAATTTTGCAGCTCAATAATTGGTGCGGTAGTTCAGTTGGTTAGAATAACGGCCTGTCACGCCGTGGGTCGCGGGTTCGAGTCCCGTCCGCACCGCCAACAAAACGAACAAAGCCTCTGATTTTCAGGGGCTTTACTGTTTTAATATAGTCTGTTTGCACAACTATTGCACAAACAATTAAGAAACTGGTCTATTTTTAAGTAAAACACTGGCTTCTGATTTCCGGGGCTGCCTCGTCACCATGGGAGACCCTTCTCCCAGACGAAATATTAATTTACCTATTTTAGAACCTGACTTTTAAAGTAACCCCAGTTGGAATAGATCCAGTCTGACTGTAATATGTAGTATTGAAATAAGGTTGAATCTGAAGATTATATGATGTTTTGTTTTTATCACGAAAAACAAGGTTGTTTACCTTTGCAACTTGTACTGCATCAACTATAGACCAAATATCAATTACAACCATCCCGAGAACACCTACTACCATGGTACCAGCTCCAGCACTACCAGTTCCTCCGTTATCAATATCATTAATAGCACTTGCTACTCCAACTCCATAAATAACAGCGCAACCTAAATAACCACCAAGAAAACCTAATCCTCTGCCCCCCTCACCAGATAACATTTGACCTAACCCGGGGATGAGAAATGAGGTTAGTCCCGCTACTGATGGATTGTACGGGTCACCAATTTGATAAGAATAAGTACGATAGTTATACTTTGTCTTATTGATACTGTATTGTGCGTTCACTGAAGTATTCACGAAAACAGCAATAATGAGGAATAGTAATAATTTTTTCATGATATATAATTTTAAAGTTAATATTGATTATTAAGTAAAGATAACTATGCCGCCTGATTAAATGATAAAATTGGTTTTATAGTTTTTTTGCTGCTTCTGAATTTGCTCGTTTTTCATCAGCTTGTTCTAAGTCCATAAGTTTGCGACTCCGAATAAAAATAGTAGCATCATCAGTAATTGAATTTTGATCATACGACATGATTACCTTCTCACCAAACCAATAATATTTTTCAATATACTTATTACTCTGGGATCCCTCTCCGTAAGCCTCTTGTAAAATCTTTAAAAATCCTCTACTATTTATGTATCCTTCTGTGTCAATCATAATTAGAGATAATTGGTCTTTATAAAAAAAATAAACTACTCTATCCAAAGTATATTCGCCCAATTTGAAATTTTCAGTAGTGGATTTATAACAACATGGTTCAACTTCCACTAAGTTCTTAAATGAACTAAAGGGCATTTCAAACTTTGCCTCTCTAAAACCATATTTAGCATCCAAGGCTTTGAGATTTTGTCCAATAATAATCATTGGTACAATAAGCAGTACAAAAGTATCCACCTTACCAAACCCATCATTAAACTCTGCTTAGGCTGAGATATCTTTGCGACCAAAAGATTATGGATAAGAAAAATAAGATGTTTTCTTTGGTCGGTCAGTGGAGGGAATCAGGTTTGTCGCGTAAGGTTTTTGCTAAGCAACATGGCATTCGTGCCACTTCTTTTGA
>DATKUO010000170.1:0-2521 GCA_035530515.1 Bacteroidales bacterium | reverse complement strand
TTCCAGAGCATCTAATAGTAATCCTTCTGGAATAAACCCTAATTGAGCGATAATGCTAAAACTTCCTCTATCAATATGGGAGGCAATGGTCAGCCCTTCCAGAGAACAGATTGTTTGCACAATTTCCTGTAAAGATAATGAAGTTGCTCCAATCAAAAGTCTGTCATTGTGCCCTGTAACTTCATCATTTTCATTAATTATAAGTTGTTTTCCAAAAACCTTCTCATCATTAAACCCTGATAATTTCTCATAAATAATTTCTTGAAACTCAAACAACTCTTTTACATTATCAAAAAGGGCAAGGATATGAACCTCCTCCTGTGATGTAGCCTCAATCCCACCAATAACTGCTATCTTTTTCCTCTCTCCTATTTTTTGGGTTGCCATTACATTTTCTGCTGAGTTGTGGTCACAGATTCCCACTATATCTAAATTATTCATTTTTGCCTGTTTAATTATTCTCTGTGGAAACATCTCTTCGCCTGCGCAGGGTGAAAGAGAGGTATGAATATGCAAATCTGCCTTAAATTCTCTTAACATCTATTCCTCACGAGCCTGAAGGCTCTACTCCTCTTAATAACCTGTATAATTTTCCGATTATTTCAAAAGCAGGAAGTTTAGTTACCATAATTGGTATATTTTCCTGCTCTGCTTTTTTAAAGGTTTCGGCCTCAGGTTCTCTTCCATTAACTATTATAATTCCTGTTAGTTCTTTTAATGTGGCTACTCCAACAATATTCTGATGTATTTGCAAAGTAATCCAGATATTCTCCTTTTTTGCGTTTGCTATAACATCACTTAACAAATCACTCGCATAACCACCACTTACCTCTTTATCCAAATTAAAAACCTTAGATTTGACTTCAAGCTCCAACTCTTTAACTATCTGGTTAAGTTTCATTTTTCCCCCTTGGTATAGATAATTACTTTTAATTTTGTTCCTTTCCTAACTGCAGAATTAATATACATCTTATCCGCACACTTTTTTATATTGGGAAGACCCATTCCAGCCCCAAAACCCCACTCCTGTGCTGTGGGAGAAGCGGTTGAGAAACCAGGTTGCATTGCCTGTTCAACATCCGGGATACCAGGGCCGGTGTCTATTGCCTCAACCCTGATTTCATCTGGTTTGACATAAGCAGTAATATGGCCGCCGGAAGTGAAGATGACAATATTCATCTCTGCTTCATATGTGGAAATAGCTACCCGACGAAGAATTTTCGGATGTATCCCTAATCTGGCTAAACTTTTTTTAAGCCCACTGGCAGATTCTCCTGCACGCTTAAAATCCTGACCGGCAATATTGTATTCAAAAATAAGAGTAGTTTTATCAGCAATTATATCTCTAAATATATGTGAAGCACGGTAGCGATGTATCTCTTCTTCATGATAATCAATCTCAATTTCTTTAAGCAAGGTCTTCATAATATCACCCTTGGTAATGACGCCTACTAACTCTCCACTACTCCGTTCAATTACGGGTAAGCGACCAAAACCATGTCTATTAAATTTGTTAACAGCATGAATAAGCGGTTCATCTGCGTACAATGTTTCTACCTTCTTTGTCATCTTATCTTCTATAAAGGCATCCATTTCTCCATCTGCCAGACACTTAATAAAATCTTCAATACTCACAATACCAACTAATTTATCTTCATCCACAACCGGTGTTCCTGAAATACGATTAACCCTCAATATCTCTCTTAATTCACCCATACGGTTTTTGGGATGAACTTTAATCACATCCTTTGTCATTGCCTGTTCAACCTTTAACTCATAAATAAGTTCTTGAACCTTTGTAATCTCTCTATTCATTTATTTCAGAGCACCCAGCCAGTCCCTCTTTGTATAATTTCCCACATGCTTCAAACATGGGTAGATCTGTTAAAAGCAGAGGGATATTTTTACTTTTTGCCAGTTCAACAGTTTCCTTATCCGGCTTTTTCCCCCTAATAAAACATATTGCTTTAATATCAGCCATCTCTGCTGTGCGGATAACCTGTGGATTTGTCAGTCCTGTTAGAAGAAGAGAATTTGATTTGATAAAGGCCAAAACATCGCTCATCAGGTCACATCCACAACCCATCTTTATTTCCATTTGCAAGTCCCTGGCCCCGGTAATTATCTCCGCTTCAAGTATCTGTTTTATCTTTTCAAGAATCATTCTTCTTCCCCTTCAAGGTTACACCTTCGACACTTTTCTACTTCCACTGCAGTTATCTCTTTTATTACTAAACTTTGCATCTTCTAATATATCTCTATCTTTTCTGGATAGCGTTAAATTTACATACCTCATAACACATATTACATTTGATACATTTATCTTGATCTATAGTCTGCGGTTCTTTTTTTTGACCGGTAATAGCATTCTGTGGACAACTTTTTACACATAATAAACATCCATTACATTTCTCCTCATCCACAAAATATTGAATTAATGCCTTACATACTCCAGCCGGGCATTTCTTCTCTTTGATATGAGCCTCATACTCATTTCTAAAATATTGCAATGTGCTTAATA
>DATKUO010000169.1:0-3447 GCA_035530515.1 Bacteroidales bacterium | reverse complement strand
GATCCTTTAGTCGCTGGTCAAAACCGAAATACAGCGGGTGGGGTGCGCGGAGATGGTAATTGATTTTCAAAACCATATTCCATTAAATCATTTTAAAATATGCGTTGGCGTTTTAACTGCACAACGAGTTACTATCTTAAGTAATATTTAATACCCAGGATTTTGAGGAAAATCTTCAGGATTAGAGACTCTGTCAATTTGCGTTTGGGGTATAGGTCTTACCAGGTGCATTGGCTTAATATTTTCAGCAGCATCAGGATTATATAACTTAACATACTCAATTAATTTTCCAGTTCGCTTTAAATCATACCATCGATGCATTTCACCTGCAAACTCTCTACCCTTCTCGTCCAAAATAAAATCCAAATTAATATCAGCTGCCGTAACCTCCATTTCAGCCTCTTTGCCTTCAATAGCAGCTCTCCTTCTTATTACATTTATATAATCCGCTGCTAAATCACTATTACCCAGTTGAAAAGATGCTTCTGCTGCTATCAAATACATCTCAGCCAATCTTATAATTACAAAATCCCTAGTTCCCCGCATTGATGTTATTCCGTCTCTCCATGTATCGTAGTATTTTATTAAGGACGGCCACCACTTTCTCAGACCACCACCAATTTCCAGACTCTCATAAGGCATATTCCCCACCCAATTATCATTAAAATCGATATACCAATAAGGTGCTGTCGCTTGTATATCATCTGGTACCGGATACGGTACTATATAAATAGCAGTATCTCCTGGCAATACATTATGTCCATTAATCACTCCGGTTTTGTTAGCCAGCCAAACTGTTTCGTATGAACCAAAACCCATAAAGTCCATAAGATTGTTGGCACTTGCGCCTGTCTTTTGTGCTACAACCCACCACATAATATGAAACCAAAGCAATAATGGTTTTCTTGTACCATGAAATATTGTACCACATGTAATTTATGCTTGATGTCCACAAGAGGAACAGTGTATCAATTTCTGTTCCGTCAACCAATATTTATTACTGTGGCATTTTGGACATACAAAACCATTTGGCCATCAAATTTCAAATATGTAGTTCCAGCAGCCTTCCTCACTTTTGAATCTCACTTGAAATTCTTGAGAATTTTTTGGATAGTGTTCATCATTATTCATGTGACAAAGTTATAACTTCTTTACTTGACCGAAAGGGATAGACAGTTTCCAAAAATCAGGGTATGCAGCTTTATCTTCAGGGTTACTGAACAACCATTTTTCCCATTTTCCAACAATCTCGGTCCATTCTTCCAACGACCGTGTCGGGTAAGTTGAAGGCCATCCTCCCTTTCTGAATTCTTCACTTACACCCGGGTCATTAACTGATTTCCTCCATTCCATCAATTTAGAGAGTAATTCTTTTTTTATGGAAGAATATGCCGGATTATCAGCAAGATTTTTCAATTCAAATGGATCTCTTAAAAGATCATATAATTCAATTTCCGGTTTGCTTTTTGCCATAAATTTAGCCTGGGCGGGAGTCAACTCACCTTTAAGGTTCATCATATTAAGTAAGGCAAGAATGGGATAACTTGCTTCTTTATATTGATTATACTGACAATAAGGACGTTCCGGCATAAGGTTTTGAATCAATTTGAATTCTTTTGATCTTATTGCCCTCATTGCATCGAAAGTCAAATCCATTTTATCTCTCGAAGCAAAGACATATTTTCTTTTTTCTACCTCACTCCCAAAAAGATTTTTCCCATGAAGCTCATATCCGGGGTTAATCCCTGCGGCATCAAGAATGGTAGCACATATGTCAATTGCCATAACCATATTATCACTCACCTGGTTTGGCGTTATGTAACCGGGCCATCTTGCTATAATCGGAACTTCCATACCTTCATCATACAGAAATTGTTTTCCGCGAGGCATGCAATAACCATTGTCGCCTATAAAAAATACAAGTGTATTTTTTGTTAATCCTTCATCATCAAGCCGTTTCAATAATTTTCCGATTTCTCTGTCAACATTCTGCACAGCTTCCATACCCAAGGCAATGTCGCGGCGGGTAAAGGGCAGATCAGGGTAATATGGTGGTACATCTACTGCTTTTATATCAACAGGATTAATCGTATCCCTTCCTGCCATGTATGGTGACCCGAAAGATGGCTTAACTTTAGCTACACGTTCAAAAGTACGGTGAGTCCCATTGAAAGATACCTGAGCATAAAATGGCTGCCCCTCTTTTCTTCTGGACCAGTCCTTTCCTATAAAGAGAGGCTTCTCTGTTGTAAAGTTGCAATCTGTTTTATTATCCAATATACAGGTATAATATCCGGCTTCTTCCAGCAAATGAGGAATTGGTTTAATGCCATATGGAAGTTCTTTTTTTACAAAACCCGGTCCATCGGTGCGATGCTGGCCTGCTCCTATATATATTTGCTGAAAGCCTGTCATCATGGCCGAACGCGAAGGAGAAGAGACCGGGGAAGTACACATTGAATGAGTAAACCTGATACCCTCTGATGCAAGCCTGTCAATATTTGGAGTATGTACTCCCTTCGCTCCATAACATGAAAGTTCATATCCCCAATCCTCTATCATTATCCAGAGAATATTCGGGCGTTCCCCAAACATTTTTTTTACCTGAGCTTTGCAACCTGTGAAGTTAAGCAATGCCAGAATTAATATTACAAGTTTTTTCATTATTCTAAAGATTTAATAATTGTGATTTCAATATGCTTTTTTAAAAATTTCCTGAAGAGGCAAGTTAATGCCCGATATTAGTCCCGTACAAAAAGAGCACAGGTCTTTTTCATAATAATAATCCTCCATTTCATAATAATGTTCCTCTATGATGTTCATCAGCAGTATTTATCGGGAAACTCCCTTTTGGTCACCGCAACGCGGGCTATTGCGCCAACACCTTCAGCAACCAGACCCGGCTTGCCTCGATCAGCTTTTGTCCTTCCTTTCCTCTTTTTCAAGAAGTTTTTTATCTCTTCAGTCCATTTTTGCAACTTGAATTTAGGCCTATAAACCTATCCGGTGGTGTTCCGCCTGAACGCGTTGACACCAGGGACCAACATTCCAGTCTCCAAAAACACCCATGCCTCCCAACTCATCGGGTCCGCTGTAAACCGGTATGTGGATTAAAGAAAGGCCGTTATAATCATTGGCCTCTTTTAAAGCGAAGCGTAATTCATCCGGGGTTGTTCCGCCAAACAAACCTTTAACTCCACCGATGGCGTTGGCCCAGGCGACATAATCAACCTTAACGGAATCGTTGGTCTTGAAGTCTGTGCTGTACTGTGCCCATTGTAAACCGCTGATGGCGGCCATCCGCCGGTTGTCAAATACCAGCACGCATCCGTTCACTTTGTGTTCCACGCCGTCAATCAAAATCTGTGGGTTCATGGTAAAACTACCGTCGCCGCAAAAGGCAATGCCATACTGGTTGCCTTCTCCGAGGGCGCCGACCAAAAGAGC
>DATKUO010000168.1:0-3934 GCA_035530515.1 Bacteroidales bacterium | reverse complement strand
TGGCTGTTATTGTTTTCTTAAAAACCTCTTCGTTCAGATTATTCTGCAAAGCTTCATCTAATTGAAGCAAGGCAACAGATAAAGGTGTTTGAATTTCGTGCGATGCATTTTCTGTGAATTCTTTAAGAGAAAGGTAATCGGCACTTAATTTTTCTGTCAGGTTTTCAATCACCCGGTTTAAACGGTTAAACTCTTCAATATCCGTATGCACAAGGGAAATTTTTTTATCCTTACTAAAATTATAATGTTCGATGGTTTCCAGGTTCCTTTCGAAATCAGTCCATATAGTCCTGTTCATTCGTCTGCTGATGAAAAATGATATTCCCAGGGAGAAGAAAATGATGGTGAAAAAAGAAAGGGATAAAATGATAATAAGATCTTCACTTTCAAAGGACGATTGACGTAATTTTAAAGAATACAACGAATCGCCGATTTTTAACTCCTCTGAATATTCAATGTACGGTTCTACTTCATCCTCTGTCATATTATTAATCAAAATCAATGAAAAACCAGGTTCACGGCCTGATAACCGGTCTAATTTCTGCACTTCAAGGACCGGATAAAGGTTGCTGATCTCTCCTGTCTCCCGGATCTGTTCAATGAGCATTCTTTTCTTTTCAAGCAGAGATTCCCTGGTTGCATTCACGATAACATGGCGCAAAATAAAATATCCCGCTACCGAACTTGTAAAGAGCATGGCGGTGAACAGGACCAGTTAATTACGGTTTATTTTGGTAAGGAATTTCATAGGTCAGAAAATTTATAGCCCATTCCGTATATCGTTTTGATATAATCGACCCCCCTAAGGGTTTTTATTTTCCTGCGAAGGTTATTCAAGTGGGTGTAAATAAAATCGAAGTTATAAACCATTTCAATCTGATCAGCCCATAAATGTTCGGCAATGACTTCTTTTGTCAATACCCTGTTTTTGTTAATTAGTGCCTGCACGAAAACATACAATTAATTGATATGCAGTGATTTAATGTTAATAACTTGTTTGAATCTATCGAGTTTTTCCCTTGGTAGAATTACCGAAAATACAGATATTCAGCTCATTAAGAAAATGAGATTCGAATATTTCCGGTAAAGCATCAAACAAGGTTCAGTTATGAGAAAAAGGTTCAAACAACAATTGACAATTGGTAGCATTCCCATCGGAGAGACAAAAATTACGACCAAGAAACGCAGTGGTGCTTTTCCTGGGTTGTGTGCGGCTCTGAAAGAGATCTTCATTACACCGAAATGGAACGAAAAAGTATTTGAGATATTGGAAGCGAAGATTACAGAGGGTAAGAAGTGGACTGGTCGTCCAGGCATGGATCTGTGGCAGATATTTGTATTGTCTCAGGTTCGATTACTAAAGGACCTCAGCTATGACGATCTCCATGACTTGGCTAATAATCATTCTTTGATCCGTCAGATCATGGGCGTTGAGAAGGGTTTTGGGTATGAGAGGTATGAGTTTGAATACCAAACTGTTGTTGACAATGTATCACTTCTTGACGACGAGACTGTACGGGAGTTGAACCAGGTTATCGTTGAGTTTGGGCATGAAGTGTTAAAAAAAAAAGAGGTGGAAGCATTGCGCTTAAAGACCGATAGTTTTGTGGTTGAGAGTAACGTTCACTTTCCTACCGATTACAACCTGCTGTGGGATAGTGCCCGCAAATGCCTTGACATGGTAGATAAGTTTCTGAAGAAGTACCCTGAAGTTGTTGGATGGAGGAAGAAGGGCGACTGGTACCGCCAGCTGAAAAGCTCGATGAGGGCCGTTGGCAAAGCTTCCTCATCGGGAGGTAAAGGCAAAGAGCAACGGATAAAGGGGTCTGTACGCTATTATCTGTCAAAAGCGCGGGCACTGCAGGATAAGCTTGAGAGGTCAAAAGAAGATTTGCCGACAGGGGATATCATGGATGTGTTAATCCATCTTGAACTGGACCGGTTTATGGGGTTATTGAATAAGCATATTGACCTGCTTGAGCGCAGGGTATTAAAAGGAGAGCAGATCCCTCATGATGAAAAGATGTTCTCCATTTTCGAAGAGTATACCGAATGGATCACCAAAGGGAAATTGCATCCCAATGTGGAACTAGGAAAGAAGCTGGCCATTACCACCGACCAGTACAACCTGATCGTGGACTACCGGATCATGGAGAACCAGTCCGACTCCGAGATGGTTAAGCCAATAGCAGAAGACCTTACCGAATTATACAATATAAGAAGCTGGAGTTTTGACAAAGGCTTCTGGCATAAGGATAACAAGGCATTGTTGGAGGAGTGTGTCGAAAAAGTGATCATGCCCAAAAAGGGGAAATGCAATAAGCTAGAGCAGGCCGAGGAGAGCCATCGGAGTTTTAAACTTTTGAGAAACAAGCACAGTGCAGTGGAATCCAACATCAATGAGTTGGAATGCAGAGGATTGGACCGGTGCCCGGACCGGGGGTATGGGAACTTCAAAAGATACATCGGACTGGCAGTCGGGTCATACAATCTGCGGCGCATTGGACAAGAGTTGATTGCGATACAACGGAAACAACAATCAACTGACAGAGAGTATAAAGCAGCGGCTTAAGCGCCGAAGATGACATATAAGTTGACTTAGACCAAAGGGGATTGGTGTGCTCAGGAAGCTGAAATTATGAGCATATTTTACCCGATGAGAACAAGCGAAAGAAAAACCGGGGTGAAATATTATATTTAGTACAGATTTTACCTGGCCCAAGTCAACTTTATAGAGACAAATTGATGAAAAATCAGAAAACGAGGAGTTTTCTGTCAGGCACTAATTAAGGCAATATGAAACAATGGCACACCAGAGTTGATCAACATAGATAAAAGTGGTTCTAATAAAAGTGCAATCAAAATATATAACAAAAGATCATTTACTAATATTGAAATCAGACAATGTAAATACTTGAATAATATAGTTGAGCAGGATAATCGATTTATAAAATGGCGTATTCAACAGGGCTTAGGGTTTAAGAATTTTGAATCAGCAAAAAGAACCTTAGCAGGAATAGAAATTGTCCATATGATCAGGAAGAATCAGCTGAATATTCAAGAGCAAAGTACGTTTAAATCATTCTACTCCTTAGTTGCATAGAATAAATAGGATTTAATTCAGTATCTTAGTGGATGGTTGAACAGATGCGACAGAACCTGTCATTCTGAGCGGAGTGAAGAATCTGAATGGGATCACGAGCAAAGCGAGTAATCCCTACTCCCACTCTTTCAGCTTAAACTGTTCAGGACGTTCCTCTATTACACGTCTTAACCACTCTTCGGGATAACCTACTCCCCTGGCCCTGCCATTTTCATCTTTCACATACCCGTCATTATATTTTGTCAGCAGGCTTTCTCCCAGATGTATCCACTCATTAACAACATATTCTGAATGTGCATTACAATAATTGGTCAGATAACGTACCATCAACGCAGGATCAGTTTTGTATAATTCCAAAGCTGCTTTTTCAACTGCCGGCTGTGAAGATATTGCAATTCCTTCAAGCTCATTCTGTACTTTCTGAATATCTTTAATCATATAGGAATACTTCAGGTTTGCATAATTGGCAACAAAGTTAAACACCCACCATGCAGAAGTCCATGAGAATTCCTGAAGATCACCGGCCTGATATATCTCAGGTACATTATCAACACAACAATAAAATGGCACAAAACAAGTGGTATATGCATCATCAACACCATACCAGTTAATACCACCAATCGGATCCGGCAGCCATGAACGAGACTGAGAGACGAAAGAGTAGGCTGTCTGCTGTGTAGATACTGGTCTTTCCCAGGAATATGATACTCCATCAATTTCCCAGCCAAGAGGCCGCCAGCGATAGGGACTTCCAAAAGCTCCGGCATCAACTCCTACTGTCATATCAAAATCAGTGCCTTCATAATGATCACGTAAAAGACTGAAAAGGTC
>DATKUO010000167.1:0-7073 GCA_035530515.1 Bacteroidales bacterium | reverse complement strand
GATGGTTTTCCGGTTTTCCATCCTATAACTTTTTCCGGATAGACGGATTACTTCACAGTGATATAATATTCTATCCAACAGAGCTGTAGCAACAACTTCATCATCCAGCAGGTTTACCCATTCTTCCGGACTTTTATTGGTCGTTACAATGAAAGATGCTTTTTCATGTAAGTGATTAATAAAATTAAACAGAGCCACAGCCTGTTGCTTATCCAGGGCAAAGAGCATAATATCATCGATAACCAGCAGATGTGCTTTTAGAAGTCGTTTGTACTCAACACCGGCACTTCTGGTAATATCTTTGAGTTTTAGCATCTCCATAATCTGCTCCATGGTTCTGAAGTAGGCTTTGTACCCCTTTTTTAAAGCGTCACTGCACAAGCCAGCCGCAAGATAAGTTTTTCCTACTCCTGAAGGGCCCATCAGTACCAGGTTGTAAGTCTGCTCCAGCCACATGCATTCTCTAAGCTGATTGATTTGTTGTCGGGATACACCATTGGTGAAGGAGTGGTCATAATCTTCCATGTCATGTTTCAAAGGGAGCCATGCTGTTTTTTGTCTGCGTTCCAGATCACGTTTGTTACGATGATCCACTTCCAGCTTTAACAGGCTCAGGGCAAAATCAGCGTAACTGCTTTTCTGCTGATTGGCATCGGTAATGATTTCTTCCAGTGTATCATGTATCCCGCTTAGTTTAAGCTGGGATGCATAATCCATGATGGCTTGTGTTTTTGTGTTTGCTTTCATTTTCTAGTTCATTAAATTTTTATATTCCGAGATGCTGCTTTTTTCCGGGGTAATCCTAAAGGTTGATTTGCTAAGGCTCTTAACCTGTATTGACTCAGGACGTTCTGGTGCAGGGGTATTGGTC
Source organism: Bacteroidales bacterium (assembly GCA_035530515.1). Classification (GTDB taxonomy): domain Bacteria; phylum Bacteroidota; class Bacteroidia; order Bacteroidales; family VadinHA17; genus LD21. The sequence goes on along the minus strand of DATKUO010000167.1, from coordinate 6,202 downwards.
TCTGTATGGATCTTCTTTGCCACACTGCCCATATCAGTAGCTTTAAATATCTTATTCTGCACGCAAAAGCTCAGTGTCTGCTCCATAACCATCATTCCATATGTTTGATTTTGCCTTTTAATAAGCATCAACTGATCCCGGATATAGCGTGGATTACTTTTGCGTATCTGACTCAGGTATTCGGCGGCCATGTCAGGATCATTAAAATCAGCAGCCACCTGCTCGATCAGTTTATCGATCTTCAAGCTATAGTCCCGATTGTAATTATTATTGCCAACCACCTTCCCTTTCCCTGCGGCACACTTATGCCGGGCAATTTCATTTTGATCTGCATCTGATATAACCAGGTAATCATCGATGAGCTTTACTATCACTTTGGTCTGAGGCTGGGTATAAGTTCCTCTTGGAAGACAGTAAAAATTACCTTTATAGGCAATGGTGTTATCCTTTCTGACATTATACCACTGATGTCCCTGCTCAGGATGATATATCCCTTCTAATGGCTTTAAAAAGGCTCTTTCCTGTTCCCACTCCTCCTGTGGAACTTTCCTTGTTGCAGCATGCGTCTTTGCATTGGCTGTCCGCGATAGCCATTGTCCGGATTGTTGGTTTAATAATGGAGTATTGATGTATTTTCTTCCTCTTAAAAAGTTGTACTTGATGTAACGGATCACATTCTCAACCTTGCCTTTGCTCTGAGGATCTGATTTACGACAAAAATGAAGACTAAAACCACGATAGCTGACATAACTTCGGAACTCCTGGGTTAATAGCAGGTCTCCGTGGTTCTCACTTACCAACATGAGTTTATCCTGATCATAAACAATTTGTTCCATAACGCCCATAAAAAAGATAAAGCATTGTTCATGTGCATCAATAACGGCTCGGGTAGTAAATGGGCTGTCACGGTATACAGCATATTTTTGCCGGGACGTTGACAGAACCATGGCAAAGAAGTAAACTTTCTTTCGCGTACCTTCCTCTGTGGTCATATTGTATTCCCCAAAATCAACCTGCGACTGTTTTCCGTAAGCAAGCTCTTCTATCTTCCCAAAATCCCGGTAATCAAACAGCTTGGGTATATCGTATTTATTACGAACCGTTAATACAAAATTGAAAACGGTTTTTTCATTCACTTCAATAAAATCTTTAAAATGTTCTTTTAGCCAGTCATGCACCTGTGCCGCTGATGCATCAGGACACTCTTCAAGTCGTATGAGAACAAACTCCTCGTAGGGTGTCAGTAGCTTCTTGCGAGGCTGGCCACTGTCCTTAAATGATAAATACTCTTCTTCGCTCATATTTAAATAATTTTTTACTGTTCTTCTATTAAGCACCAGGTGCCTGGCTATCCAGGCATCACTGAAGCCTTCTCTTTTTAATCGGTGTATCTCGTGAAACATGATTAATAAATCCATTAGGTTACTCATAGTGATCCGGTTTACTGGTTAAAAACCCAGCAATAACCGAAAAAATAACATTCACACAGGGAAAAGCCGCGGCTTTTCCTGAGTGAACAATCATACATTTAATGGAAAAATGGATAGGAAATGAAAAAGAAAGTGTGCATCGCTATTTGCTAAAACCTGTGCACTCTTAATTGCGAAAATGTGTGCATTGTTATTTACCGTTTACAGTCGTCAGATAAATCTGGACTAAAATGAAGTTTATGTAATTATTTATGTATTGTTAAAGTAATTTGAACTTAAGTTCAGATCGCTTAACTTTACTAAAAATACCCAGGGCTATGATAGTAATCTGTGTTTACGTACATGTTAAATCCGATGCAGTTAATAGTTTTATTAATGCAACAGTTACGAATCACCTGGAATCGGTCAAAGAACCAGGGAATCTTCGTTTTGACTTTATTCAGCAATCTGATGATCCCTGTCGTTTTATGATTTATGAAGCTTATGAATCTGAAGAGGCGGCAGCATCTCATAAAAACACGGATCATTACCTGAAATGGCGCGATACTGTGAAGGACTTTATGGTCGAACCAAGACAGGGTATAAAATACAATATCCTCGTACCAAACGACAGAGCAAAATGGTAAAACCATTTCAATTTGCCAGAATCCCAAAAATATATTTTGAAAATGGGAAAGTCGCTGACCTGCCAGGTATCATAAAAATGTATGGGAATACAATCATTTTGGTGACCGGGAAGCATTCATTTATCCATTCCATGCATGCCGAAATTCTTTTACATACATTTGAAATGACCGGCATTGAACATCATAGTGTAATTATATCAGGTGAACCTTCACATGACATAATCGATCAGGCAGTAAGCAGATTCAATAATGAATCTGTAAAAGTCGTAGTCGGCATTGGGGGTGGCAGTGCCCTTGATGCAGGAAAAGCAATATCCGCCATGATGTATAAAACCGAATCGGTTAAAGAATTTCTTGAAGGGGTTGGCAATACAGATCATCCCGGAACAAAGCTTCCTTATATTGCGATTCCGACTACCTCAGGTACTGGCAGCGAAGCAACAAGAAATGCAGTAATCTCGCATATCGGAAAAAATGGATTTAAGAAATCGCTTCGTCATGATAATTTTGTACCCGACATTGCTATTGTGGACCCGGAGCTTACCCTGCAATGCCCTCAAAATATAACTGCGGCAAGCGGGATGGACTGTTTTACGCAGCTTACTGAAGCTTATCTTTCGGATAAATCAAACGAATATACCGATGCCTTTGCTTTGGAAGGGCTTAAAGCCATAAAAGCATCACTTGAACGCAGTTTTATACATGGGCAAGATCTCGAAGCCAGAACAGGAATGTCCTTTGCCGCACTTACTTCAGGTATTTGTCTTGCTAATGCCGGACTTGGCGTTGTACATGGTTTTGCATCCTCAATAGGAGGCATGTATCATATTCCGCACGGCCTGCTTTGCGGAACGCTTATGGCAACATCTAATGCAATCAATGTCAGGGAATTAAGAAAAAATGCCAATAATGTTGTAGCTTTAAAAAAATACGCCAGCCTGGGGAAATTATTTCTTGATGAAGAAGGGAAATCAGACGATTATTATATCGACGGTTTTATCCAATATCTCCATAAACTAACTTACGACTTTCAATTACCTGGCTTAAAAAAATATGGTTTGGAAGAAAAGGATATCGAATTGATCTGCACAATAACAGAGATTAAAAACAATCCGGTAAAATTAGCGTTGGAAGATTTAATAGAAATTGTCAGCAACCGGCTTTTATAACCATAACAAAATTATTAATAAAAAAATGGATGCTTCATCAACTGAGGTTTTCCCATTATGGTAATGAAAGTTATTGTGCAATGAAGGCATGTACCAGCTTTCATGCTGGAAAGTGTTAAGAAAGACCTAAGGCCATTATGGTACTGGCTTCCAGACAAGTCCTTATCGTATGATCCCAATATTCTTTCGGTGTTATAAACGTGGGTATTGAGCCATGTGATGATGATTCCGGAATATTTTTGTACATTTACAATACAACAAAGAAAAAGAGGGAAGGAGATTCTTCATGAAAGTAAAAAATCTTTCATTCGGATCGATTACCATTGATGGGGAAACCTACAATAAAGATGTGATTATAGATGGTGGTTCGATTAAAAAAAGGAAAAAAGCAGAATCGAAAAAATACAGAGACATGTTTGGGCACACACCACTGTCGCCGGACGAGAATATCCCCCGGGATTGTAAGCGTCTCATTGTCGGTGCAGACCATAGTTCAAGCATGACGGTAATGGATGAAGTTTTTGATATCGCCGTCCGCAAGGGGGTAGAACTGGTTACCATGAGCACTCCTGAAGCTATAAAACACATCAACGACCAGCATACCAACATGATACTTCACTTAACCTGTTGAAAGTGGGCATTCAAATGCAAAATGGATATGAACCTTGCCTATTTCAGGTTTTATGAAGAATTGAATGAGTTTCTGCCTTCGGGGAAGAGAAAGAAGTTCTTTCCCTATTCCTTTAGCGGCAATCCATCTGTTAAAGATGCCATAGAGGCGCTGGGTGTACCGCATGTCGAAGTCGACCTGATCCTAGTGAACAGCCTTTCGGTCGATTTTTCATATAAACTTCAGAATGCAGATTCCGTATCTGTTTATCCCATTTTTGAAAGTTTTGACATCACCTCTGTCACACATTTAAGGGGAAAACCTCTACGGGATTTTTTGAAGTTTATCCTTGACGTTCACCTGGGAAAACTTACAAAATACCTGCGATTATGCGGCTTTGACACGTATTACCAGACAGGCTGTAACGATCAGGAAATCATCAGTCTCGCGGTGTCGAACAAAAGGGTTATCTTGACGCGGGACATAGAATTGCTCAAAAATAAACAGGTAATCCACGGTTACTGGATACGTTCACAGCACCTTGATGAGCAACTGAAAGAAGTATTCCTCCGATTTGATTTGAAAAACCAGATCCGGCTTTTTACCCGTTGTATGGAATGCAATGGCATACTCGCAGATATATCAAAAAAGGATATCTTGTACCGTTTATTGCCCAAAATCCGGCAGTATTATCAGAAATTTAAAAAGTGTCCTGATTGTGACCGGATTTACTGGGACGGTTCTCATTACGAAAGGATATATTGACAGTATAATCAAAGTCTTAAAATAGGAGGAGTACGTTAAAACTAGCATAAAAAAGTGACACGGTGGAAAATCCGATCAAACTGAGCATATTTAACCGGCCAATGGTACTCAATGTGACTGGGAAATGCAGGTATATTGGAAACAATACCATTTTTTAATTAAACGACAAACCCCTGATATTGCTACCATAGGCCTAGCTGCATGGGTGAAATGTGCTATTTCCGTCCCGTGCTAATATTTATTATCAAATTTATTAAATTGCTCAATACAAAGCAATTCCTCTTTTTTGTTCAGAATAGGCAGTAAAATTGGTTTTATTGCTTTTGATTGTTATTTGCAATTAGCTTCAAAGCTGTTTTAAGCCTGTTTCTTTATGAAACTTCTTTGTAGCTTTCTAAATGTGTTTTTTATCTTCTTCAGAAATTCTGATAATAATTTTTTCATTTTTAAGTTGTAAATAATTAATGGCATTCAAATATAAGTCTTTTTTATAGTGTAAGAAAACTCTTCATTTTTTTGTTATAAATAAGCCACAAAAATCACTTTTATTACAGACTTATTTCAAATTCATTGTTTTTAAACTATTTTATTGTAAAGTCTGCTAATCCCATTAATTATTTAGCCAAAGTTAATACCTTATCCCTCTTCTCGTCTTTCATTTCTCTGTAATATTTCAATATTCCTACCCTATGATCAGCTCTGTCATCACCCAACATGTAATCCGTAAAGTGATCCATTATGTGAGCCAGAGTTCTTAATTCATCTTTTGTTAATGTTATTATTATTTCATCCATAGTTTTATGGGTAGAACTTTTGTTCCACCCTGTTATTTACCTGTCATTTATAAAAAGCTATTTTAAACCTGTTTAAGCTACTTTCGTTCTTTGCAAGTGATTCCCTTTCTGTATGTCTTATCGCAGCAGATACGTTATCCATTGCGTACCGCTTTAAAGACTGCTAGAACTTCAAATGGTATTCAAATATAAGTCTTTTTTGTTCAGAATAGGCAGCAAAATAAACTTTATTTATGGGGCGCTATTTGCGTTTTCAGGCTGGTATTAATAGCAATGGTTCACTTTAAAACAGTAAGCCCCGGAGTGCTACCCGGGGACTTACCCTCGCTCAAATTGTTATGAGCCATAATTTCAAATCGACCTCCGCAAAGTGGTATTATTTTAAATAAACAAATAGGCAATTTAATCCCGCGAACAGCCAAGCCATTCTTCTCATAGGAGTTGCACCTGCTTACACTGCTGCTATAGTAGTACATATACCGGAGGAAGGCATAACTCCGTTGTTTTACTGTTTTCGCGACCTAAAAAGTTTTTTTAAATAGTAAATCTCAAGATGCAAAATCGAGGAGGATTTGATGCAGTATGTATTTTTCATGTGGCTAAGTAGAATGAATAAGCCGGAAATCAGAGCAATGGCTGGCAATTAAGGTAAAATTGATACTCAGGCTTTTGAGAAAACAAGCACCCCATTTTGCCCACCAAAACCGAAAGAGTTAGAAATCGCAGCTCCAATTTTCACAGCCCGGGCTTGATTGGGTATTACGTCCAGATCACATTCCGGATCTTTTAATTCAAAATTAATGGTTGG
>DATKUO010000166.1:0-7720 GCA_035530515.1 Bacteroidales bacterium | reverse complement strand
CTCGTTTTCAGGGGTGATCCTATGGCTGAAGTGGCCCGTCGTATTGAACGATGGTACAATGTGAAGGTTGAACTGGCCGATAAAGAGCTTGAGAAATATTCTTTCCGGGCAACTTTTGAAGATGATAAACTGGAAGATGTTTTACGGTTTTTATGCATGACCTCTCCTATCAGATGTCAAATTATCCCACGCATTCTTCTGGACAACGGAACTTATGAAAAAGAAAAAGTTAGAATCTATCTTAAAAAATGATAATACAAACTTTTTAACACCAGGAAGCCTATGAAAACAAAAAAAAGGAAATCGCGTCAACGATTTCCTTAAAAAACATCATTCCGATATTTTTTAACTTAAAAACTTACAAATCTATGAAAAAAAACAAACCTTTCGGGGAATTGTTTTTTCGTTCCCTGAAAAAAACACTACTAATCATGCGTATTGCCATTATTCTAATGATTCTCGGAATTCTGCAAGCACGCGCTAACGACGCCTATTCGCAGAAAACAAGGCTTTCCCTCAACTTTTCGGAAACTGAACTTGTCAAAGTACTTGACAAAATTGAGAATGAAAGCGAATTTTTCTTCCTCTACAATGAAAAGCTGCTCGACACCGAACGTAAAGTCAGTATGACCGCTAATGACGAATTAGTTAGTTCTATACTGGACAATCTGTTTACCGGTACCGATGTAAAGTATACTATAGTTGATCGTAAGATCATTCTAGCTCCGGACTATTTAACAGAAGTGCCACAACCCCAACAACAAAAAATATCCGGAACTGTTATCGACAAGGATGGTGCTCCGATCGTTGGTGCTAATGTTGTTGTTACCGGAACAACTCAGGGGGCAATAACAGATATTGATGGTAAATACAGTGTTGAAGTTCCTCAGGGATCAAAAAGCCTGACATTCACATTTATCGGAATGCAACCTCAGGAAATTAGTATCGGTACCTTAACCAAGATCGATGTAACTATGGCTGAATCGGCAATTGGACTGGACGAAGTAGTGGTGATTGGGTATGGTTCAGTGAAAAAGAGCGATTTGACGGGCTCTGTTTCAAGCGTAAAAGCGGATATATTGTTAAATAAACCTGTTGTAAATATAGGTCAAGCTATGTCAGGGAAAGTAGCTGGTGTTGAAGTTTCTGAATTTGGAGGTAATCCTGATGGTAGAATACGTGTCCGTATCAGAGGTGATAACTCTATAAGTTCTTCGAATGATCCATTATATGTGATAGATGGAGTAATTGGTGTTGCAAATATTAACTTACTAAATCCGAGTGAAATAGAATCACTAGAAGTATTAAAAGATGCTTCATCAACGGCTATTTATGGTGCACGTGGTGCTAATGGTGTAATTATGATTACAACAAAAAGAGGATTGAAAACTGAAGAGCCAATCATTTCTTATGATGGATATGTTTCAATAGGGAAGATGGCAAAAAAAGTGTCATTGATGAATGCTAAAGAATGGTGGCAGGTTTATAATACAGGAATGGATAATACTGCAAAATATGATCCGGTTGGTTATGCAGCAGGTAAATACCAAAAAGTAAAACCAGAAGATTTACCAAGACTATTTGATGCTTCAGGAAATCCGATTTATGATACGGATTGGCAAGATTATGCTTATAGAACGGCTTTCACCCAAAGTCATCAAGTGGGTGTAAGAGGGGGAAGTGATAAACTATTATATAGTGGTCATTTTGGTTATATGCATAAAGAAGCTCTAATGAAGAATAATTATTTGGACAATTTTAGAGGTAGGCTAAACATGGATTCGCAAGTAAGAAATTGGCTTAAGTTCGGAGTAAACATGGCATTTAGTTATAACAAAGGCAATGACTTATATGCCAGTGATCGTATTAAACGTTTAATTCAGGAAGGAATACCTATAATTCCAGTTAAATACCCCGATGGCACATGGGCAAGTAACAGAGATTTTCCTGGAGCAGTACAGGATACACCTGCTAGATATTTGGAAGAAATGGTTAATCTAACAACCACTTATCAAGCAATATCAGATATTTACTTAGATATTAAAATAACTAAAAATCTAAGTCTCAAGTCAACCTATGCTATTGATGCAAGTAGCAGGAAAAACAATTATTATTCAGGAAAAGAATTAATTCAGTATAGCAAAACCGCTGGAGGAATTGCTCAAATTAGTACCAATAATCAGCTTTATTGGCAAAATGAAAATTATTTTACCTGGAATAAACAGATAAATTCATATAACAAACTGAATGTTATGATTGGATTAAGCTGGCAACAAAGGTATGAAGAAAATTTAGGTGTGGAAACACGTAAATTTAGTGATGACTTTTATCAATGGCATAACCTTGGGGCTGGTACAGTTACGCAGCCATCATCTTCTAGTGATAATAGCTGGAGATTAAACTCATATTTTGCAAGATTTAATTATTCACTTTTAGAGAGATATTTATTTACGGCCACAACTCGTTTTGATGGATCTTCTAAATTTGGACAAAATAATCGATATGCCTTCTTCCCTTCACTTGCGTTTGCCTGGAAGGCTTCTGAGGAGGATTTCCTAAAAGATATTTCTTTTTTAAACAACCTAAAAGTTAGAACAAGTATAGGTACAACAGGTAATCAAGAAATAGGGAATTATGCATTTCTCCAGAATCTGGGTTCTACAAATATAATTTTAAATAACACTTATTATACTGCATTGTATAGGGCCACATTTGGAAACCCAGATTTAAAATGGGAAAAAACCCAACAATGGGATGCTGGAGTAGATATAGGTATTTTAAACAATAGGATAGATTTGTCGGCTGATTATTACTTAAAAAATACTTCTGATTTATTATTGGCTGCACCCATCCCGAATACATCGGGCTTAAGTACCGTATTGACCAATATAGGATCTGTAAGGAATAGTGGATTTGAATTAGCGGTTACTACTCGTAATATAGAAATCCCAAACTCATTTAGCTGGACATCAACTGTTTTATTCGCCACCAATAAGAATAGAATTACAAAGCTGGGGGTAAATGATGAAGATATATTTCCTGGTCCTGACCATCCCCAAGGACAAGAAGCAATCTTGCGAGTAGGTGAGCCTGTAGGATCAATATGGGGATTAACTCGATTAGGAACATGGGGTTTAGATGAAGATGAGGAAGCAGCAATATATAATAGATTGCCAGGTGATTTGAAGTATGCAGATCTAAATCACGATGGACAAATAAATAATGATGATAATAGTATTATAGGGTGTACTTTGCCAGATTGGACAATGTCGATTTCTAATACAATTATGTATAAAAATCTTGATTTCACTTTTGATATCCGCATTGTTTATGGTAATGATCTTGTAAATTCAAGTACACACAATGCAGAAGACCGTTCTGGTGTTGCAAATGGATTTAAAACTAATGTATATGAAGCCTGGACCCCAACAAATCAAAATACTATGGTTGCACAGCGACGTGCAATGAAAACCTATTATGACTCATATCCGGATACTCGTTGGTTGAAAAATGGTTCATTTTTGAGAGGTCAAAACTTTGTACTAGGATATAACTTTGGAGAATCTCTAATGAAACAATGGAAGATTCAAAGTTTAAGAGTTTATTTAAGTGCCCAAAATCTGTTTTGCTTAACAAGTAAAGGGTTTACAGGCTATGATCCCGAAGTAAGTACTCGTGATCAATATGCTTTTGGAGTGGGTTTTGATGACTTTAGTGAACCTAAAGCCCGTTCATTTACTTTTGGTATAAATGTCAAATTTTAAAAATTAAAGCCATGATATATAAATTGTTAATATTAAGTATCTTTTTAAGTATAATAAGCATTTCATGTAATGATTTTCTGGACCTACCGCCTACGGGAACATTAACAACTGATTCTCAATTAAGCAGTGCTGAATCAGCTCAAGCATTAGTAAACAGTGCCTATAGGAGATCTAACGTATTTAATACTAGCACAGCTACATGGGGTGGCTTTACTAGTTTGTTATTGGAATATATGACAGGTAAATGCACCTCAGAAAATTCCCAATCCATGATTAAGGACTTTCTAGATCTAACAGTTAGTTCTAGAACACATTATTTGGAGGACTGGTGGGAAGGATGTTATGCTGGTATTGCTGATTGTAATTACGCATTAAATAAATTGAAAGAATTTCCTACGTTAAATGAAGATTTATTATCAAAGTATACAGGTGAAATTAAGTTTATGCGCGCTTTATACTATTTCTATTTAGTACGCATATATGGAGATGTACCTAAACTTACAGATACACAATATGAATTATCTGAATTACAGGTGAGTAGAACACCTGTAAAGGAGATATATGACGAAATAATAATTCCTGATTTGCTAGAGGCTGAAATCTCATTACTTCCAACAAAAGATCAAACGGGACGAATATCCATGGGAGCTGTAAAGTCTTTATTGGCTGATGTTTACCTTACATATGCAGGTTATCCGGTACAAGGGGGGGAGCAATATTACACCGAATCAGCCAAACGTTCATTAGATGTCATAAAATCAGGCGCTTACACTTTATTTCCAACATATGAAGATCTTTGGTCTCCTTCCCAAAATAATAAAGGCGAATTCATTTTTCAAATTCAATTTGCTGTAAACATGCGAAGTAATAATTTTGTCGCTATTCCGTTGCCGACAAGATCCGGAATGTCTGCTTTTGGGTTAGAATTTGGTAGCTTAATCCCGACACCGGAGTTTGTTGAAAGTTTTCCGGAGGGTGATATACGTACTGAGGAAAAACAATTTTTCATTACCAACTACGTAGGCCATCCTAGCAAATTCTCTCCTGGAGCACCCGAATTAGAATTTATGGATTTTCATGGATATTATATACATAAATATTTTGATAAAAATGCTATAGATGTAGCTGGTCAGTCAGGTTTAAATTGGACCATCTACCGGTATGCAGATGTTTTATTAATGTATGCTGAGGCACAGATCATGGCGGAGGGAACACCTAATGAAGAAGCTTTTAATGCTCTTAATTTAATAAGAAATAGAGCAGGTCTTATTCCGTTTGATAATACAAATATGGAAGCTTTTAAGAAGGAAGTATGGGATCAGCGGTATTTTGAATTATGTTATGAAAATAAAATGTGGTTTGATATGTTAAGAACACGGTTAATTCGGGATGATAATACCGGCGCTTATGTAACATTTATCGGGTATAAAAACAACTGGGGCAAAGTTTATTCACAAACACAACTACTTTTCCCCATCCCCTTAAGGGAAATGCAAACAAATACGAATCTGGATCAAAATCCAGGATATTAAATTTAACAGTAATAGCTATCTTAACCATGATACCTTCTACATTAAAAAAATAGCCATTAAATAAAAAAAGATGAATACTTCAAATATACTATTGTATGCATCACCTGTAATTGGATTTTTTTCTAGTAATTTAATATTGCATTCCCAAAACCAGATTGTAGAAAGGCCAAATATAGTAATTATTCTTGCGGATGATATGGGGTATGGGGATGTATCATTTAATAACCATTTGGCAAGAACATATACACCCAACATTGACAAGTTTGCAGAAAACGGACTTACCTTTACTGATGCGCATTCAGGTGGGTCCGTTAGTATTCCTTCGAGATATGGATTACTTACAGGAAGATACTTTTTCAGAGCTCCAAAGCAAAGTTCATATTGGGGATATTTACCCCCTTTAATAGAAAAGGAACGAGAAACGATTGGCACATTAATGCAAAAGGCCGGTTATACTACCGCTTGCATAGGTAAATGGCATCTTGGCTTGAAATGGGGACTCAATGATATATCTAAACCACAAATTGATAATGAGAAAGTATCAGGATACACCAACACAGACTTTAGCTCCCCTGTAACAGGAGGACCTAATAATTTAGGATTCGATTATTATTTTATTCATCCAGCTTCGTTGGATATGCCTCCATATACTTTTATAAGGAATGGAAAGGTGATCGATACAAATATCGTACTAATGGCAGATGCCTATCCTCATACGCTAGATGGAACTATAGATGCCTATGACAAAAGGAACACAAATGAGAATGATATTTATTGGGGTCGTGGAGTATGGTGGCGCAACGGAGAAATGTCAAAATCTTTTAAGGTAGAAGATTGTTTTGACATAATTGTTGACGAAGGGATTTCTTTTATTGAAAAACACATTGCTAATAATGGGAAAAACCCGTTTATGCTTTATCTGCCATTAACCGGACCTCATACACCATGGGTGCCGAATGATACATTTAAAGGTTCTTCAGCTATGGGTACTTATGGCGATTTTATTTCACAGGTGGATCACGTTGTGTATAGAATAAATGAAGTAATAAAACGGTTAAATATCGAAGAGAATACTTTAGTGATTTTTGCCAGCGACAACGGTACCCCTTGGGAAGAAGAGGATATACAATCTTATGGTCATTTGAGTAATGCTAGTCGTCGCGGACAAAAGGGTGATATATGGGACGGTGGTCATCATATCCCATTGTTTATAAAATGGCCTGCCAAGATAAAACAGTCACAATCTTATGATTATACTATCAGTTTGTTAGATATTTTTGCATCATTTGCTGAAATGACAGGTCAGCCAATTGATAAGAAATATGCAGAAGACAGTTTTAGCTTCTATGATGTATTAATGGGAAATATAACAGACCCATCAAGAGATCATATAGTATATTCAGCGGGTAATAAATTAGCAATAAAGAAAGGAGACTGGAAATATATTGATGGTTTAGGCTCAGGTGGTTTTACCACTCCATCAAATGTTAACCCTGTACCGAATGGCCCTAAGGGACAATTATATAATTTGAAAGAGGATCCTATGGAAACCACCAACCTTTACTTTCAGAATCTGGGCAAAGTAAAGGAGTTATCGGACTTGCTTCACCAAATATCAGAGCAGGGATTTAGTAGGTATTAATAAATTTTAAAAAACCCTGTATTAATTATGTGCTCAACAACAGTATCAAAAATTAGTTATTAGAAATGCCCACAAACAGCTAAATAAAATTGTCTTAAAAAATATAATAAACAATAAACATGATCTTAAAAAATCTTATCCAAACAACTGCGATTTTTTACCCGGTACTAGCTGGCTTTTCCGGTTGTATGTCTCAGCCTGAAAAATATCCCAATATTATCATTATTCTTTCTGACGACCAGGGATGGGGCGATTTGAGTATTAATGGAAACATTAACCTGAATACCCCAAATATTGACCGGATGGCGAATACCGGCGCAAAATTTAATCGTTTTTATGTCTGCCCGGTCAGTTCACCTACACGTGCTGAGTTTCTGACAGGTCGCTATCACTCACGCTCCGGCGTATATAGTACTTCCGAAGGTGGTGAACGATTGAACCTCGATGAAACCACCATTGCCGATGTTTTCAAAAAGGCCGGGTATTCCACCGCTGCTTTTGGTAAATGGCACAATGGTATGCAATACCCTTACCATCCCAATGCAAGAGGATTCGATGAATTTTATGGATTCTGTTCAGGTCACTGGGGCGAATATTTCAGTCCAAAATTCCTCGAACACAACGGTGAAATTGTGCAGGGGAATGGATTTATCACCGATGATTTAACCGAAAAAGCCATAGCTTTTATCGACAGTCACAAAAACAAACCATTTTTCCTCTATGTCCCTTACAATACTCCTCATTCGCCTATGCAGGTACCTGATCAATGGTGGAGTAAATTT
>DATKUO010000165.1:0-4405 GCA_035530515.1 Bacteroidales bacterium | reverse complement strand
CTTCAAATCAGTGTTTACCATGGAATGAAAGATAATTTTGAGGTTATGAAAAATTGTGTCCGCAGATGTAGAGAAAAGGGAATACGTTATGTAATTCATCCCATACAGTATTCCCTCATAGACAAGGAAATGTTTAGAAGCCTTAAAGAGATGGCAGAGTGGTCGGACTTTACCCTCATCCTTCATGATGAAAAGACACACGACTGGAAAAGGATTACAGGAGAGCATGGAACACATTTTAAAAAATTAGTTTATGAGTTACAGTCTGTGACCCCCGTTTCCTTTGAGAATGCTACTGATACGAGAGATGTTGTCTGGTTCTGGGATAATTATGCAGACTCGATTACCCTTGATATTGGGCATGTTGAACTATCAGGTATAGATTCAATTGAATTTGTAAAATCTCTCGATAAAGAAGTAATTGATAAAATTCAGTATGTCCATCTGCATAGAAATAATGGATGGAGAAATGGCCTAACAGACCACTGGTATATTACTCCTGACTGTAAAGAAGTAAAGGCACTCAAAGAACTGTTACGAATAAAACACGATATTGGCATTATCCTTGAAATTAATGAAACTGATAAGGTTGGGGAAAACCTTGAGTTACTCAAAACACTCAGGGATAAACTCGGTGTTGATGCAGGTCGATAGAGAAAAATGAACAATGCCGCACATGTGGTACAAAGGAAAAACCCCTTCCTGTAAGAGAGAATTTTTAATTTCTTCCTCAAAGGCAATAGTTCTGCCGAAAATCAACAGAAGAAAGAAAAGTTGCTTCCCCTACTCATGTAGGATTGATTTCTTGATCTAAACCCCTAATATTAGAATCAAGAACGTCAATTGAATGAAAGATTCTTCTGAGAGAGTCACCGATAAAAGAAAGGTGGTATGTATGTTAGATGATTCACTTGAGTTGCTCATTCAAGATTTATCATGCAGTGAAGCACTGGAATACTGTGCTGACCAAATAGAACTAACAAGAATTTTGGAAATAATCGCTGAAAACTTAACGTATACCGCTGTAGCGTAGTAATAAGAAGGCAGCATTAGCATTCCGTCAAACAGCGGAGCTATGAGATGTCGAGCATCTTTATTTCCGTTAATTCCTTCCTGTAACACTCCCCGCTTAAACTTGATATAATTGTGCTGAGTATAACTGGATATCAATAAGACAAGTTTCATCAGAGTTGCATTACCGATAATCGGTTACTGGGGCTTAGAGGTCGGTTCAGGCGTCATCTTCTTAAGGAGTGCCAATGTAAGATCGCACCATAATGTGATAATGGATTCTAAGGCTTTCTTTTGATCAAATGATTCGCCCTTTTGTAGGGCGATTAATTCTTCAAGGCGAAGGGTGTTCAAAAGAACCGCAGCTGAGATCGGAGTGATTAATTCGGGTGTATCAATATGAATGTTCATACAAATCTCCTTTTCGAAAGATTTTATAAAACGCTTTGAGAATTCTATCATATATTATAGAGCAAGCAAAACATGGTTCACCGCAAAAAAAAGCTATATAGCCTTATAAACATTCACTGTCATTGCGTGGGGGGTATAACTCGAGATCGATCCCTGTTTTTAAGCCAAAGGAACTCGCTTCCTTCCTGTTACAAACACCTCGTAATATCCCGATAGAGGGCAAGCGTTCAATTAGAAATAAAGGTTCATTCGTAATAAAGTTGAAAAGAATCTATTAAGGTCATTATTAATATTTAATTTCCAATGGTTACGAGCACTGAAATTAGTAAAACCGCATGGGCTAAGGATTTGGGAACGACTAACAGCCCAAAACTCCTTTAAGATGGATAAATACTGGGCAAAAAAGTCTACAAAGCCTCTACTGATACGGTTTTGCAAAAGCTTGCTCACAATTAGCCTTATAAAACAAGGCAATATATCGACCGTGTGTTTCATTTCAACTTAAACACGATAGATGGAAATATAATGATTTCCATCTATCCACGGCTGTGAGTGATATCACAAGATAGGTACTCAATATCTGTTCTCAAAACTTGGTTAACACAAGCACATATCGCGGGATATGGTACACCTTGCCACATTTATTGATTTCTTTTGCAAATAAGTACTTATTTTTCGGTTCGTTAAATTCTTACTTTGTGTCACCGAGAAAAATGACGTGTTTCTTTCGGGATGAAAGATGCACAAAGCCTCGTTGGTAGCAAAGAAGAAACCCTACTTCCTGGAATATTTATACGGCACCTTTCTTTATTCATATTGGATTTGTGCCGAAATCAATAAAATGATTCTTACAATAAGATTTTCACTCTTTGTGATTCAAAACACCGATTACTTTGAAATGGCGTGATATTAATATTTATAAGGAAAAAAGAAATTGCGTTTTGCGAGGCAGGTTTTCAAGATGGTTTAGCTCACATAACATACTTAACTTTGTACCACCGAAAAGGTAAAGCTTGAGCAATCAAGCGACACAAAGCCACCTTTCCTGAGGTTAAAAAGGGAAAGAGGGGTTATCGAAGTGGCGATAAAAAAAGTCTACCTTTCGGGGTAGGCTTTTTTATTTAAAAGGGGGATCGGAACGTGGTAATAGTCCGATCATGTTGTCAAGAAGGTATGTCAATGAGACATATCTGTAAAAAGGGAGGAAAAGATGTTTTGGGCAAAGAGCATAGGGCAAAATGTACTGTGCATATTTATTATTTTAACTATGGCAAGCATAGCTTATGCCGTTGAAGATCCACCTGTTTTCGATAGACAATGGACGACACCCGCTCCTTGGGGAGCAGCACAGGACAGATTCGGGAACATATACGTGGTTGACGCTGTCAATAAGCAAATAAGAAAGTTTAATTCAAGTGGTTTGCTTCTCCGTGAATGGATTAGCTGTGGAACGAACAATTTTTTACAGTGTTCCAATGCATGGGATATTGCAACTGACTCTTCAGATAACGTATACGTGGCAAATGCGAACGGGGTAACAAAGTTCGATCAGCATGGGAATCTCCTCTTGCAATTTGGTAATGGCAGTTCTCCTTATTTTCCAAATGGTATCGCGACACATTCGCAGATTGATTTCGACAGCAATGAAATCACATATGTTTATGTCACCAACTCTGTGTATCATACTGTGCAAAAGTTCACTTCAGAAGGGGTTCTTGTCGCAGAATGGGGCGGTTCAGGCAGTGATCGGGGACAGTTCAAGTCACCCTATGATGTTGCAGTTGACACTGAAGGAAATGTCTATGTGGCCGACTCATTAAATCGTCGCATCCAAAAATTTGATGAAGACGGAGTTTTTCTCGCCGAATGGCCTACCGAGACGGTATATAGTCTCGCAATAGATTCTTCAGACAATGTTTATGCCGTTTTTCCTATGGTAAGCATTATCATGAAATTCACCCCTGAAGGAGTTCTCCTTACTGAATGGGGAGAAGCAGGCACAAAGGAAGGTGCATTCCAATATCCTTTTCGTCTCAATACAGGACCTTTTGGGGATATCCTTGTCTCAGATACCGGCAATAGTCGTATCCAGATCTTCAAATCAGCTCTTCAGGATACTGATGGTGACGGCATTCAAGACTTCGAGGATAATTGCATGGATGTTTTCAATCCTTCTCAGGAAGATACTGATGAAGACAATATTGGTAATTTGTGCGATACATGCCCACATGATCCTTTAAACGATCTTGACGGAGATGGAATCTGTGGTAATGAAGATAACTGTCCGGGAAATACAAACAGGGATCAAGCGGATAAAGACAACGATGGAATTGGGGATGTCTGCGATACATGCAATGATAGTGGGATAAAAGGCAGCATATTGCCATCGAAAGAAATACTATGGCCGCCTGATCATAGGATGGTGCCCGTTACGATTGATGTTTCCGACATTATTTTATCAAACCCATCCGCCCAAATGTGGATCGACTCTGTGAATGTCATCGAAACAGATAAAAAGGGGCACAATATATACGAAAAAAATATTTTTGAACCAGATTATCAGATTACGGGTGCTTTAAGTGTAAATCTACGAAGCGAAAGAGCAGGCAACTCTCAAGGGAGAAGGTACATCATCAATGTAACATTTGAGGACTGTTCCGGACAGCATAGCTTCAATGCTAATGTAGTTGTACCACATGATAAAGGCAAATAGGTATGGGAACTACTGTTTGTTTCAATGATCATGGAGCGCTTGTAATTGATAATGATTCTTTGACGAGTCTGAAAAATGTGATGGTGTAGACAAGGACTATGATGGAATTGTCCCTGCTGATGAGATAGATGCAGATGGCAATGGAATACTCGATTGAGGGAAACTATAATTAAATGATCTGAGCTAATTAAGCAATAAAGGTATGAAGGGTGAAATTAATATTTCGCCCTTTTTTTATTCCAGACTTCGGTTAAGCTTCAGGATTCCCTC
>DATKUO010000164.1:0-11536 GCA_035530515.1 Bacteroidales bacterium | reverse complement strand
CCATTTATTCACAGCATACCTTCTGTTTATGTATTTTTCAGGAACTTCAGAACCATCATCCATATGGGTTCCAAGCACAGCTCCCGGAGAACCTAATATGAATGTATTCAGGATAACTTCGTCGTCGGCATTCCAGTCATAAGAAGATGAACCACTTATTGCAACCTGTTTGTCAGACAACAATGAAGCCCAGATGCTCCACTGGTCGTGACCTTCTTTTACATCATACCACAAATCGCCCTGATCGTCCAGTGAAACCATATCGAACAGTGTCAGAAATAGCGGGTTTATGCCGTAATACATAATGGTTACATCGGGATCGACACTTTTTGCCGCATCTGAAATGAGTTTCATCAATTCGAAAGAATATTTTTCGCCCCTCAATTCAGGATTTCGAGGAACCCCCAGGTTTGGGTTAGGCATGCCGTATCCAAAATCAAGTTTGATCAATTTGGGCTTCATCATCTTCATGGTCCGGATTGTTCGATCGACCAGAAAGTCTCTGGAATGCTGTGAACTAATGTCGATACAGAAATTACCAGAGTTGAAAGGATTGAAGTTCCAGCTTCCCACACATGGATTACCGTTTTTATCGCAAATAAGATCAGCTTTAGTCAATCCACAGGCCATTGTATCACCAATCCACCCAACACATTCCCAAATACCATGTGACATTTTTTGCTTATGGAGGTATTCCATATCATCCTGAATATTGGGAAATCTCACCGTATCAGGTTTCCCAACCCCCTGCGAAGCCTCCCATGGATCATCAATTACTAAGATTTCGGCCCCGGTTTTTTTGGCAAAATCGACAATCGGTCGAATGGGATAATCTTGATTTTTCCAGTTACCCCATGTATTCCAGATTGCCTTTTGGTGAATGGAAGAAAGTGTTTCCTTTTTTGGAAAAGAATTGAAATACTGGAGGTAAGCCAACCATGCATTTTCTCCAAAAACAATACGCAGTGGATTCTGCCATATTCTATCCTTAGTTCCCGCTCCCCACAAATCTTCGCGGTACAAAAAATCGATACATCCAAGGGATGAGCGCATCTTCAAAGTCATTGGAGCATTGGGAATATTTCCTGCACCGATAACCATCCACCCATTATTGTCACCCATCGCCAATGACAATATTGGCCGGGGAAAAGCAGCTCCGTAAGGGGTTCCCATTGATGGGGCAAAACTGCCCAGCGCAATGTTGGTTTGCCCAAAATCCCAAAAGCGGAAGAAGCTTTGCACCGTACCTTCCTTGGCACCCGGAATGCAAAAGCCAAAAGCTTCCCAATCGGATGAAAACGGCGGATTCGTTTCGTCCATCAAACTTTGCCTACCTTCAGGACATGCCGATGTTCCAAAATACAAATCAATAATCTGTGGAATCTTATCGTTCCAGCTTACATGAAAATCTGTAATCGAAATACCCCAGCTTTCTTTCCTTACCGACATGCTGCCTGTTCCAAAATCGGCAAACTGAAGCTTCAATTTTGTCAGGTTCCCTTCTGTCGTCTCGTTTAAAACCACAGCCTTTATATACTTTTTTTGCATGTTTGAATTCTGAAGCCAAAAAGCAGGCAACAAACTTCCCTTCCAGATGGTCTTGTGTGGGTTTATCTGAGACATCTGTGCTATATCAGTTACAAAATTCCATTCAAACTGATAATTTCCGTTTGTATATTTCCACGTTTTTACCAACTCATCATTTCCGCTGAATGCTGAATTCATCGTAGCGAAAAAGAAAATGGGAAATATCAGGGCTTTCATTATTTTTTTCATAGGGGGGGTCTAAAAATTCATTTTTAAACTATTGATTCAAGAAAAATCGAAGAACCCGTTAACTGATTTTTTTAAATCGAAGTCAATTTACGATATTTTTTTAATTATCGAATCATTAGTGATGCGTTAACTTATTAATTTTATTTATAAATTACTGATATATATCTAATTATAAACGTTCTTTGATTTTTTGATTTGATTTGCGTGATAGTTTTGTGGAAAATCACAAAGTTATGAATAGCGGAAAGTATGTTTTTGCTCAGGTTTTATCTCTTGTCTACAGCTATGAGTTTAGTAAATGTGTAAAGCGTTACAACGGCAATTACCGAACAAGAGGATTGAGTTGTTGGAATCAATTTGCAAAACTATTCTTCGGACAGCTTACTGCTCGAAATGGTTTGAGAGATATTTGACTCTGCCTAAATGCTCATAAGAATAGTTTATATCATTTGTGAATCAAGCAAAGCGTTAATCAATCGACACTATCTCGTGCAAATGAGAATCGTGATTGGCGCATCTTTGCAGACTTAGGAGTGTACCTCATTAAACTTGTTCAACCCCTATATGCCAATAGCCCTGTGCCACACTTGGAGATATATAATGATATTTTTGTTCTCGATTCAGCAACCATCTCACTCAGCCTTACACTTTGGAGTTGGGCAAGGGGTAAGCGTTCTAGGGGAGCTATCAAAGTTCATACACTCTTAGACTTGCGAGGTAACATACCAACATTTATCCACATAACAGATGGTAAGTATCATGATGTTAATGCTCTTGTTGAAATTGAAATCGTTCCAAGTGCTATCTACGTTATGGACAAAGCTTATGTTGATTTCAGACGCCTATACACACTAAATGAAGTAGATGCATTCTTTGTGGTTCGAGTCAAAGATAATTTTCGCTTTAGGGTAATTGAGTCACGGAAGGTAAATAAAAGTATTGGTTTACGTTGCGACCAAACCATCAAGCTAGTGATTTATAAGAGCAAAAAACTATACCCTGAAAAGCTGCGAAGAATTAAATACTACGACAGTGAAAAGGATATAACCCTTGTTTTCTTGACCAATAATTTTGAAGTAGAAGCATTAGAAGTGGCTACCCTTTACAAAAATCGTTGGCAAGTTGAGCTATTCTTCAAATGGATAAAGTAAAATTTACAGATAAATACTATTTGGGGTCACTCGGAAAATGCTGTAAAAATTCATATTTGGATAGCCATTTGTACATACTTGGTGGTGGCTTATCTGAAATATCAACTTCGCAGTCCATATTCGGTCTATGAAATGATGCAAATATTGGTATTTCAGCCTTTGCTAAAACACCTATAAATGAGCTGCTTACAAAAATACAAATCAAACAAAATGTCAAAGAACAACTTAACTTATATAATTTCAATGAAATATTAACGCATCTCTAATGTTATCGATATTCGAATAAATATTGTAGTTTTATTATGATTTGAGAAATTGATTAAAGGGTTCTGCGATTTCTCATGAATCAGAATAAAAAAAATGAATTTTTAGAATCCACCTAAGGTTTTAACTCTTTACAAAATATTGTATCTTACGAAGCTTATTATTATTTAATAATTATTCATAAATCCCATAATGATGAAGAAATTTTTACTTCCACTCTCCTTCTTTATAAGCATAATATTTTTTTCGTGTTCATCCGATAATATAAAAAATGAAACCGTATTGAATCGCAATATTCCAATAGACGGCGATTGGAAATTTCTGTGCGACAGTGTGGCAGGAGCAGAAAATCCCGCCTTTGATGACTCTGGCTGGCGAAGCATTGATCTTCCTCATGACTGGAGTATTGAGAATTTTGCTGATAACGATAATGAAGATCATATCGGTCCTTTTACCATAACCAGCGAAGGAGGCCTTGCCACAGGTCACGTTAAAGGAGGTACTGCATGGTACAGAAAACATTTCATGGCCGATAATACCTATAGTAAGAAACAGGTTACCCTTTGCTTCGATGGTGTTTATATGATTGCCAGCGTGTGGGTTAATGGAAAAAAGGCAGGTGATCATTTTTACGGTTATACTCCATTTTCATATGATATTACAGATTACCTGTTCCCGGGAAAGGATAATGTAATTGCTGTTGAAGTAAGGAACCCCGGGAAGAACAGTCGCTGGTACAGCGGATCTGGGATCTACCGCCACGTATGGCTTACAGTTACCAATCCTTTGAGAGTGGCCGAAAACGGTCTTTTTGTCACCACTGACTTAACTTCTGAAGATACGGCCAAAGTTCATCTTTCCGTCATTCTAAAAAACAGTGGAGCTGACAAAAATAGAGCCAGTCTGGTTACTTTTATCAGTGATGCAAATTCAAGTGTTATTGTTAAGACAGAGAAGTCTTTGAATATAGAGGCAAAGGGTTCTCTTTCGGTTGATCAGACACTGAATATACTCCATCCCGCTTTATGGTCGATAGATAACCCACACCTTTATAGGGCGACGGTAGAGGTGGTTCTAAACGGTAAGATTATTGACAGCTATTCAGTACCATTCGGGGTAAGAACACTCAGCTTCAGTGCAGATAAAGGCTTTTTGCTTAATGGTAGTCCTGTTTTACTTAAAGGAGGATGCATTCATCACGACAATGGCCTCCTGGGTTCCGCAACATACGACCGTGCAGAAGAACGCCGGGT
This sequence comes from Bacteroidales bacterium, assembly GCA_035530515.1. Lineage (GTDB taxonomy): Bacteria > Bacteroidota > Bacteroidia > Bacteroidales > VadinHA17 > LD21. Next base: position 7,092 of record DATKUO010000164.1, on the reverse strand, counting down.
TGAATTATTGAAAGCCAATGGGTTCAATGCCATCCGTACCAGCCATAATCCTCCTTCAAAGCAATTCCTCGATGCATGTGACCGACTTGGCATGATGGTAATAGATGAAGCCTTCGATATGTGGGAACATCCGAAAAATCCCCAGGACTACAGTAATTATTTCAGGGGAAACTGGAAAAGTGATCTTCAATCCATGATACTGCGCGACCGTAACCACCCGAGTGTAATTATATGGAGCATCGGCAATGAGATCTATGAAAGGGCAGACACGTCGGGTCAACGCATAGCACACCAGCTGGTTAAAGTGGTTAAAGAGCTTGACAACACAAGACCCATCACAGCTGCAATCTGCATGTTCTGGGAACAGCCAGGATTGGAGTGGTCGGATAGTGAACCTGCTTTTGCCAGCCTCGACATTGGTGGTTATAATTACCAGTGGAGAGATTACAAAAACGATCATAAGAAATTCCCCGAACGAATCATGGCAGGCACCGAGTCTTTTCCGATGGAAGCATTTGAAAACTGGCAGCAGGTGGAAAAAGATCCATGGGTAATAGGCGATTTTGTATGGACAGGAATGGATTATCTTGGAGAATCTGGGATTGGGCGTACGTATTACGACAAAAAAGATGCCGCGTTCAGTATGCCGTGGCCCTCCTGGTATAACGCGTGGTGCGGAGATATCGATATCACCGGTCAGAAAAAAGCTCAGTCCTATTTCAGGGATGTAGTATGGAACAGGAGTAAACTGGAGATGGCTGTACACGCTCCCATTCCCTCAGGTAAAAAAGAAAGTATATCTCGCTGGGGATGGCCCGATGAGTATCAGAGCTGGACCTGGCCCGGGGAGGAAGGAAATATGTTGCAGATATCCGTTTATTCGAAATGTCAGGTAGTCCGTCTTGAGTTAAATGGCAAGATCATTGGTCAGAAGCCAATCTCTGACAAAACCCGACTTACTGCAAAGTTTAATGTACCATACGAAGCAGGAGAATTACAAGCGATAGGCTTAATAGATGGAAAAGAAGTTGCAACCAGAATATTCAAAACAGCAGGTAAACCAGCAAAACTGATCTTAATACCCGACAGAAACCAGATCAATGCTGACCGTAACGACCTGGCATATGTTTCAGTTGAAGTAAGGGACAAAGACGGGAATCTTGTTCCTGATGCAGACGTACACGTTAAATTTACTGTATCAGGTGATGGCGAATTACTGGCTTCAGGAAACGCTGCACCGAACGACATGCAAAACTTTCGCAAACCTGAATGTAAAACCTTTAACGGTAAGTGCCTTGCTATTATCAGACCGTTTACAAAATCAGGTTCAATAATCGTGACTACTGAGTCAGAAGGACTTCCTGCTGCTGCAGTCGAGATTACAACGCAGTAAATTTAATTGACAAAACTTATAATTAGTACTAAACACCTGTACTATGAAACATTTAATTTAATTTATTCTAGCTTGCTTTTTCTTCTTTTGTCAATGGTTTGTTGCGATATCCTTTTTCATGTACTTGATTTTTCATTGAAATGTTTTATGTTTATGATCAGAGTTTATATTTATCAAGTACTTCCTTAATGGCTTCGCCCCATGGTATATAAGCATTGGGTTTAAGATGGGTGCCATCGGTACTTATTTCTTTTTTTAATTCTCCGTCTTTTGAAAGAAACGCATTTAAATCAATGTAGTCAATCTGATTTTTCAAGCAGTATTTACGAATGAGCTTATTAAGTTTATTCACTTTTTTATTTTCTTTTATAGCGGCAACTTTAAGTATAGTCAATTGTACTACCGGTATAATGTGGTTTCGTTTTAACGAATCCACTGTGATTTTGTAATTTTCGAATATACGCGTTACGGGTACGCCAAGTCCAATATCATTGATACCTCCTTCAAGAAACCAGATTTTTGTCCCCGGATAATCCCGAAGAACATCTTTTATAGTCCAGATGAGCTGCCCTGTGGTGTAGCCTGGAATACCCCTATTTACCACATCGGTCCGTTCAAGGATATCTTCCCATTTTCCCTGAAAGGTGATTGAATTCCCGAACATTACGATATTTTTTTTATTATCCTGGTTACCGTTTGATGAAAATCCTTTTTCCTGAACAAATGAAAACATCAGGATAAGCATGATTGAAATTGATCTAAATTGGTTCATAGATTATTAATGAATGGTTGAATTATGTTTGTTGTTTTTTCTCTTGTGAAACTTTCAACTGTATATATTCGTTTTCCTTCTGCCAAGAAAGAAAGAAATATCTGAATATCATAGAATTAAATAATAGTAGTCCCCTTAAATAAGCAAAAAGTTATCAATAATTGAAATAATATGAGTGTGAATAACTAATTTTTGGATTCTCTTTACAGATGATTCTTAAAGGAGAAAACTGAACTATTCAAGCTTTAAATATTGAGTCCCCTCCGATTAAAGGGTTTATTTAAAAATGGAAAAATTAGTAATTATCGATAAAATAAGTACAATAGAATATGTTCTGCTTAAAATTAGTTGGCTCTTAGTCTGGAAGTTTAAATAATTGACAAAAGAGTGTTCAAAAACAGGTAATTTCATTATTTTAAAAGTTCTTTGACATATTTGTTTCGTAAAGTTGAGTATTCTTACAAGATTGATCCACAGGCATCTACAGTAAGCCCATGTTTTTTGCTTGATTATTCCTCGGTATTTTGATTTGGTATTTCTTAAAGGGTAGCTTAGTTGAAAGATGGTCGCTTCCACATTGTTTCGTTTGTGTAGTTCCTCCTATGAGCGTCCTTTCATCTGGCGACGTAATTGAGAAGCCCTGATGGCCAGTTGACCAAAGTAGTAATAACCAGAGGGAGTTGTTATTCACCACCTGTCTTCCTTGCTGTTTTTATGCTTTTTAACCAAAACAGTCTTCATTTGCTCACCTGTTTTTGTGTTGGTGACCAATAATCCTTCCGAGGTCATTTCTAAATCATATCTTGACTCGAAGCCTTGGATACCAGTAAAAACCATGTCGGTATTTTTGCAACAACCATCATTATTAGGGCTTTGATAAGCCCCATCAGCATACCCCGTTTTAACAATTTGTTCGGTAACTTTAATGGTAGCTTCAATGGCTGGGTCAACAAATGCTGTGTCTGGGGTGTTTGCCTTTTCAACAATCACGTTGGTAATGAGGTTGAAATGTCTTTGGAACAGGTCTCAGTAATATTCACACTTTAACCTTTCATCGTCTGATCTCCTTTGTTACGGTAAGCGGTATCCGGATCATGTGGAGACTGAAGACTTGATGAGGAAATTTCTTCTTTTGGACAAAGCTCGATCTGCTGATCTTCTGCAACTTAATACTGCTCATTAAACACTCGCTGAAGCAGTTGATAAAGCTCGGTTTGTAGATATTCCAAACGGTTCAGCAACCTGTAAATAAGAATGCCAATAGTTTGGAGTCGCCCCTTGAGTTCATCTTTAGTACTATGATAGACTGTTTTGCAAGATTCTTCCTTCATAAGTACTTCCAGCTGTTTCCTGTCTACCACGAAGAGCTTCGATTTAGCAGCCTTATCGATTGATTTATAAAACATGCAAAGTGTTTGATGGATAATTTCATAACGAGTAAAAATCGCAATATTGCTGCCAATGAGTTTGCTGTCCATACGAATGCTTCGGCCATTTACATCAAACTCCTTGATCTGCCCGCTGGTGATATGTGCGAAAACATTTCCCTTCAAGTCCTCACCATTTTGTTTTTGATGGTCATAAATTCGTTTGCGCAAAAGATAATAAGTGGATTCAACTGGTAAAAGGATCATTTATGTTAAACAAACCTAAAGAGCTGCGCACCTGTAAGTTAAAACGACAATGCTCAAACAACTGTGAGTCACTCCATCCAAATGATTCTTTTAAAATCATCATACCAACCAGTGTTCGGGCAGACGCATTGGGCGGACCTGTTGTGTTATTGAACAGTACACTGAAGATGGATTCATCAATACGGATCACAACCTATTAATGGAACTTGTTATGCCAATGCCCTTGATCATTGTACTGTTTAAGTGCTAACCTATCCAGCATGGTTGGAACACTGGTAAATGCATCTAATTGCGTTTCTTTAGTTGATTTCTTAAACATCTATTATGCTTTTACTTATCGAAACAAATATATCGAAAAGATATTTAAAAAAACAAGCTAAGTTATTGACATTCATCTGTTTATATTAACAATAACAATGCAAATATTTATATACCTTTATAAAAAACAATTAACCAAATAAGTTCCTCCGACTTTTCGGAGTGTACTCAATATTAATATTTGTACTCCGGACAAATCTTGCTATAGCTCCACATCTCCCTCATCTCTCTTTTCTTGAATTTTTCAGCCTCAGGATCATTTATAAAACTCTCATTCAGAGGGTCCCATTCCAGTTTGCGGTTGAGCTTTAAAGCTATATTTCCACAATGCAAAAGAGAGCTGGTGCGATGACCTGATTCGGGGGTATATATGGCTTTTCTCCCGGATTTAATGCTTTCCAGAAAGTTGATAATTTCGTTATTAGCAGTCGGCAAAACAACTTTCTTTTCAGCCAGGTCGAGGATCTTATCATTACTCGCCACCAATTCGTTATTCCAGCCGACCGACTCCACCCACCCTTCATCACCTTCAAGCCGGATTGAAGCTACAAAACCATTGCCATTTTTAACCCGCATAGAAATATTATTCGCATATTTATATTGTAAATCAAACTGATAAGCGGTATTGAAAATGCCGTCATTATAATATAGTGTTTCACCGGCAGGTGCAACCTCTATCGGCCCAGAGAACTCATTCCCGGTAACCAACTGGGCGGTATCGCAATAGTGAGCACCCCAGTCTGTCAGCAAGCCTCCGGAAAATGCGTCGTACCACCTGAAATGGGAAAAAGTACGGGAATAGATATACGGAATAACAGGAGCCGGACCCAGCCATAAATCGAAATCCAAATCTTTAGGCGGAGCTGTCACTTCGAGATCTTTTGCAGGCAAGCGCGACACCGGCAGTGAAATTTCGAGGTGCCTGAGTGCACCTAATCGTCCGTTCAAAGCTACTTCGGCCATTTTGTGATAGACAGGCTCGAACCGGTCTTCAACCGAAACCTGATAAACCACACCTTTTTTATTGATCACATCACACAACAAACGCCCCTCATCAATTGTCAAAGTCGGCTTTTCGCTGCAAACATGTTTCCCTTTTAAGGCAGCCATAATGGAGATAGGGACGTGCCAGTGGTCAGGAGTCGAAATCTGAACAGCATCAATAGATTTGTCTGCCAGAAGCTCCCTGAAATCCTGATAAGCTTTACAATCTTTTGATTTGTAGGTATTATTGACCAGATTTTTTGCACTTGTTGCCCTTGGCATATAGACATCACATACAGCAACGACGCGACACAATTCGGGGTATTTAAGATATAACTTTAAATTACGCTCAATTCCCTGCGAACCGGTACCAATCATCCCAATGTTAATAAGATCATTAGGATGCTTCTTGCTACACCCAGTAGTCAAAGGTATAATATATGCTCCGGCAATCGCTATACCTGAATTTCTAAGAAAGACTCTTCTGTTCATAATTTTTTCTTATAATTTCTTTAAAATATTATAGTAAGTTCAGTAAACTTCTTTTTTATGCCACGTTTGATACAAATATATTTAATAGTCTTCAAGAAACCTGATTTTTACCTTCTCTGCAAACTTGTCCGTTATTGCAAAGTATTTATAAATCCCGTATCCAGATATTCCGGTAACTTACCTTGCTTCCGTGTTCCTGCAATAGAAGGGGGAGCTTCTCTGCGTGAACTTTGTATTCAGTAAAGTCCAGGTGAGTGGTTGTTCCGGTTAATGCAAAATGATTCTGGATTAAAACTCCGTTGTGGAATACTGTAATATAAGCGGGCGAATCCACCGACAAGTCGGATCTGAAATGCGGTGCGATAAACACAATGTCGTAAGTTTGCCATATCCCTGCTGGCAAACAGGCATTGACCAACGGACTGTGTTGTTTGTAAATGCTTCCGGCCTGTCCGTTGTAATAAATTTTGTGTTCGTTCTTATATGAAGAATAAGTTTGTACTTCATACAAACCCATAAAATATATTCCCGAGTTTCCGAAGTTTAAATTGCTTTGTACCTCATTTTCGGGAATATTCCATTCTATATGTAATTGACAATCGCCAAATGATTGTTTGGTAACAATATCGCCGGTTCCCGGCTCAACGGTAAAATAGTCACCGCTGATTTTCCATAGCGCCGGAGTTCCTTTTTTCCGAAGGCTTTCCCATTGGCTCAGATCATTGGCGGTGAAAAGAATAATCGCGTCGGAAGGTGCAGCATCTCTAATCACCGGACTAACAATCGCAGGTTCTTTCGACCAGTCTTCAAAGTTGTTCATTTCTTTTGTCTGTGCCAAAGCCGGTTTTAAGAATGCCAGGCTTAACAGGCAGCACATAGACGATTTAATCAGGAGTGTTTCTTTCATACGTTTATGTTTTTCAATTGGCTAATTTTTCAACTCAATACAACCAGTCTTTTTTGTCTTTGTTTTATTATGGATCTTTCATTAGGGCACCTTGAAAAACTATTTTACCATTTCTCTTTTTAAGAGAACAGACCCATCATTTGTGCTGCAGTTTCGCAATACAGCATTTGCCCCATCGCGCAACATGATTGCAGAAAGTCCTTTTGAAATCGGAGCAGGGTTTACATCAATACTTTCCAGCAGAATATCCCTAAAATGGTTTATCTCTATTGCATTTGTAAAGAATGAAGGTAGTCCGATTCCCCAGTTTAATTCAAACTGAGAAACTGTAAGATGCTTAACATATTGTGCATACAAACCTGGAATATCGTGCTTGAAAATAGCAATTTCCAACGGGTAAACGGGGCGAAGATCAAAATTTCCTCCATAAGATTCTGTATACTTACCTTTTTTAATGGTGAGTTTAATACTTTCCAGACAGATATTATCAATAACACTATTCTCTGTGCCATAAATCAATATTCCTGCTTCACTGGTTGCCGTGATATTAGAAAAACGTATATTGTTAATGATTCCGGGTTTTCCGTTCTTG
>DATKUO010000163.1:0-11251 GCA_035530515.1 Bacteroidales bacterium | reverse complement strand
ATGAAACAATATCAGAATCTGATGAATAATATGAAAAGAGTAATATTTGTTGGATTGCATTATAAAAGCGATTATAAGGCTCTTGATAGTTTTACAAAGTCAGGGAAAGTGATTGATGCCATTATTGAAAAACTACCCAATTATGAATGTATTAAAACAAATCTTTACGATATTGATTTCTTGCCATCTGATAACAATTATCGTTATATGCTTGCTGTTGAATGGCATCATACATGGTCGCCATATCCTGATGATATTATTGTTTTATTAGGTAGTTTGGTTCATAATGGATTTATTAATAGAAATAATGGAATAGTTATCAAAGTTCCTCATCCTGCAATCAGAGGTAGTGAAAACAAGATTGCTGAATATATTGATAGGATAGTTAATGAAATAACTAATATATAAAACTTAAAGATAATGAGAAGGTTATTTAACTAAAAATAAAGAGATGAAAAAGCAAACTGAAAAACAGCACAGAGAAAGGCATGTCGAATTACACAAATGCCTTGATGAATTATTCGCCGATTACATATCACATCATCCGGATATGATAAAATTTACCGAAACACCATTAAAAGATTTGCTGCAATGGTCGTATGAGCAGACAAAATATCCAACTAACTAACAACAGAGAGATGAAAGGAATAATGTTTACTGAAGATCTTTTTAAACAAATTATCAACGGTAATAAAACCCAGACCAGGAGAATATTTAACTGGGATAGAGGTTGTATAACCGTTGACACAGTTGGGTTTTCATGTTTTACTCCAAAAGGGAAAATATCTATTCGGGGTAACACGAAAAACGGGCAGGGGGAATGGTTTGAAAAGCCCAGATACATGAAAGGAGAAACCATCTACCTGAAAGAACCATATTGTATCTCCTGTGATAATCATGGCGGGATGAGTAAAAAATGTTGTTACCTATATGCTACTGGATTTGATAAATGTACTCCCTGTAATCCGGTCTGGAAAAACAAGATGTTCATGCCAGAAAGTGCTGCCAGATACTTTATTGAGATTACCGATGTTAATGTTCAGAGATTGCAGGATATTACTGAGGAGGATGCTCGTAACGAAGGAGTCTATTTTGCTAAATCTCCTATGGGAAACTGCTATTTGGATTATATTAATGGGGGTTGCAACATCTTAGTAAGTGCTTATAAATCTTTTAGATCGCTTTGGAGAAAAATCAACGGCAACGAGTCGTGGGAGCTCAATCCTTGGGTATTCATATATAAATTCAAATTAATTAATAATACAAAAACATTATGAAAATTAAAAAACTGACAATTAAAAACATTGGGCCGATCGAATCAATGGAGATTTCGCCCAACGCCCCCCTGAATATATTCTACGGAGATATCCGTACAGGGAAAACAACTATCCTGAATGCCGTTAAACTCTGTTTTGGCGGCTCATTCCCATCTGATGTTATAAATCACGACAAGCAGGAAGCAAGTGTGGAAATGATCTTTGATAATGCCTCTATCCGCAGAAGTTTCTACCGCAATAATGCCGGAGAAACAATTTCCAGACCAATCGAATTTATCAATGAAGGAATTCTGGTTCAGAAACCGGTTGAAGAAATTAAGAAATTCCTTAATCCGTTTCTTCTCGATCAGAACTATCTCCTGAACATGACAGAAACAGAACGAAAAAAGTATTTTACCCAATTATTCGACATTGATACTGAGGCTCTTGATTCGGAATACAAAAATCTGGAAGATACTAACAGGGAGATCAGGGCTACTATAAAAGGATATGGTGAAATCATCCCGGTTCCGGTAGAACCTGTTAACACAGAGTCTATTACAATGAAGAAAAAAGCCCTGGAAGATGTCTATAATAAAGAAAGGACACGGATAGAAGAAGATAATAAAATTGCTGCAGAAAGAATGTCCGACCGGAAAAATCAGGCAGAAATCATCATGCAGGCAAAAAAAGAAATAGATAGATTACAGGAAACCATCAAACAAAGTGAACTGTGGATGGAGAAATATCCCGATATGGAATTTCAAACTCCCCCTCCCCCTCCGGATGAGATTAATAATTTTGTAATACAATTATCCGAGGCCGCAGCTAATAATGTGAGGTTTGAGCAATATATAGCGGATAAAAAACGACTGGAAGCCAAGAACGGGTTTGAAGAGAAACTTCATGACCAGGAGAAAAGACAGAAGGCGATCAAAAAAGAAAAAGCCGAAAAACTTCAGGTCATAGATACCAAAATTAAAGACCTGTCATTTGACAAAGAAGGGAATATCATTTTTCAGGAAACATTTGCCGGTATGCTATCAACATCCCAGATAATGACACTTAGCAATGAACTGTCATCACTATACCCTCCGGGGTTTGGTTTGTCACTTATAGATCGCGGGGAGTCACTTGGTAAATCTATCTTTGGATTTATAGAAGAAGCGAAACGGGATAACAAAGTAATCTTCAGTACTGTTGTGGGAGATAAACCCGCTGACATCCCTGATGATGTTGGAGTTTATGTTATTGAAGATGGCAGGATCAAAGCCGTTTACAAAGAAGATACCCCTTTATAGTAATCTTAGCCGTTTACAAACATGGGTAGCCCCTACTTATACGGTAGGGGTTTTTTCTTCATTAAGTGGTTCGGTAATATCAATAAGATCCTCAAAACCTTCTGCTTCAAAATCCGTAGGAGGCGTTAATTTCTTACGCTGATCAATCATTTTTGATTGCTGGCTGGCCTGAATTTTTGTCCTTTTATCCTTGCGGTCTTCACGCGAATTCTCAAGAGACTGTTTTGATCTGTCCACGATTCCTTTAAGTTCCATTTCATGCTGGAATTCCATTTGTGCCATAATCATCTCATATTCCTGTTTGTCATCCTGCAACATTAGCTCCATCTGTCCCTTAAATTGTTCCAGTTGCTGATCCCCGAACAGTTTCATCTGAACCCTGCGCTCTTCAAGCATGGCCTTTGTTTGTTCCTCTTGTTGTTTTAGCTGAGATTCAAATAACTTATCTTGCTTCTGAAGCCTGATTGAATCACGCAATTTCTTTTTCTTCTTAACTTTAAGCATCTGGGCTGCCAGATCAAGATTCTTAGTACGCCTGATATCAACAGCATCCTCAAATTCAATCAGTTGAGCCTGTAATGCTATATCTATCATTCTCTCAATAGACTCACGCTCCTTCTGATCGGGCTCCATCTTAATATCAATAGAGAAAGCCCAGAAGAACTTCTCACTGGATTCTTCTAGGATACGGGCATTTCTTTCCCCTATCAGTTCACGAACACCCTGTCCTATACGATTATATTTTCCAAGAGACTGAAGACGGAGAATGATATTCTCTACCGCATCCTTAGTGATAGAAAGATAGCCATCAAGTATATGACGAGTGGCATTATTACTCATCCTTATATTCATCTCCTGCACACCTTTAAGGGATCCTTTCTCCGGTGTGTTGCCCTCTCTGGCCGGGTTAATGCCTGTCACATCCTGTATCTGCCGGACATAATGATTATAGGCCATTATAAGTTCCGGTAGTTGTTTACCTAAATCAGACGGTATGTCTGTTATAGGAAGGGGGGAATCAAATTCTCCGTCAAGAGACTTGCCTGAATACAGCAGGTTGCCGTCTGCATTGAATATCCTGACCTGTTGGATAGGGGTTAATATCTGACCGCTGCCAATATCAAGATTATTAAGGGCATCTATATTAATAGCTATTCCTTTAGGTCTGGTTTTAGCTATGATCTGTTGCAGTTTAAGGTGGGTTTCATAGATGGCATTTGCCAGCGGTTCCATCTTCTCAACAAGAGATGTGGTGCTCAACTCGTAAATAACATACGGGGGAAGGGCCCGGCGGATATCCGAATTCGGACGGGCCGTATCATAAAGCAGTCCATAATTATAAATCCTGTTAGACCCTATAACATATGATCCGCCATACCAGGCCTCATATGATTTCTGGACCTTGGTAGATTCTCTTCCTTCTATTGGTTGCCAATCTTCTTCTTTCTTAATAAGTTTATATCCGCCAAAATTATTATATTTCTTTTTATATACTACATTATTGGTGGTTTTAAAACAGAACTCCATAACCTCCACGATAAGATCACTATAGTCCATATTTTTAAATGAGTCACCAGATGGGTTCCCGAGGATACCTGCATACCTGGTTCCCATGGAACGAAGTTCGTCCTGTGTAAATGTGGCGCCAGACATACGTGCCACCTGGGAGACGGTATAATATTTTATCTCTGCGAAATAATACCTGTCACGGCCATTGCGATACCGGTTTGTTGTCCTGGAATAAATCATTGTTAACGGATCAACATATTCCACGGCAATCCCGGACTCACTATCCAATACAACCTTTGCCGCCCCGACACGGATAGTTGCTAGGTCTTCCTGTATCATGTTTCCAATCTCCTGCCAGTTATTAATATCCAGTACTTTATTGGTGGATATTTCAATGGCAATCTCTTTCATCTGCTTATACCCTGTCTCCATTAGAAGATCCAACTCTTCATCCGTCTCCGGGACTTCCACTGCGGGCATAACATCAACACCTGTCTGCTCTGTTAATAAGGTTGAGAAATTTTTAGACAGCATATTTTTACGCATCTCATCACGGTAAAGATCTCTCTCGCTCTGGGAATATTTATCAATACCAGATGCATTAATGGAATACATTTCATCATTGAACCCATCAACAACAAGTTTAACGTATTTAGGTATAATCTGCAGATAGGTCCAGTCCAATGCCAGGGCAGACTTATCTGCCACATCAACACCAAGAATATCCTTAAACTTAGAGATATCCACATCATTTGTCATGAAATTCCTAAGTCTTGTCATATCCTTTTTCCTGCGGATAAACCTGGTAGTGCCATGCGCTCCATAGAACCATTCCATTTCTACATGGCGCGCATAAGCCATGCCATAGGCATCAGTTGCTTTTACCGCATCCGGCGCCAACGGATCGGGAAATGATATTTTAATTCCTTCGTTAGGGCTTTTCGCTCCTTTTTTTTGTATTGCCATTATTTTTTATATAAAGTAATTATTCCTTTTAATTCACGAGGTTTGTTCTCATGATCGGGTATTCGCATGTGTTGCTGTGCGGCAAATAATGCCAGACCGCTACTAACAGAGGCATCCCTCTTTGTTCTGTTCTGGATATTAAACCTGCTCCAGTCTATTAATGTCCGGGTAAAAGGCATATCCCCTATCTCGCCTATCATCCTGCCATATCCTTCAATAGTTGCATTACCAACATAATTCTGGATATATGCCTCTATTGCTGAGGCTTGTGCATTTATCAGACTCTCCGAGTTACCAGGTATGCCACCATACTTTTTCTCATCATATGAGAGTTTGGCCTTTGGTTTGTCCGGCCTTCTCATTGCGTATCTAGTCAACCCTCTTTTATACATAACGTGCAATAATTCAGCCACGTTATTCTCAATAAGGGCCTGCATACCAAAAAACACACAGGCCATAATGGCATCCTCAAAGAATATCTCCTTCGTTGCCGGACGGGCAACATATTCAAGAAAGAACTTATTCGCCTCCAACCCGGCACCATTAGGTTTTGAAATCCCGTGTATAGACCCTTTCGATCCCCTTCCGTCAGTTGTCTGAGACACCCTGTAAGTATCAATGCCAAGCACACCAATATGCTTATTGGCAGGGGATTTTAATGCATTGACCATGTCGTACTGATTCTGCAAATGTCTTGGTGGCATCCATCCAAGATAAAATCTGCCATGTGGCTCGTCCACAAACTCAACTATCGTATCCGGTATGTTTTTTACCCATCTGAAATTACCTATTCTTATCGGGAGATCATTATCAATTTCCAGAACATCATTATGCATAATCTGCTGATTTAGCTTCACAATGTTAAACATTGATTCAGAACTCTCTATCCTGAAGGCATCCTCTTCCTTGATAGGTGTTTTTCTAAGATAATCATTTAATGCAATCGGATCATCTTTAAATGGTGCTATCTCATTCTCGATAAGCTCTTTTATACCGATAGTAATCATCCTTTCATGTGCACCCATCAAGGGTTTTTCAGGTGTCTCTATCACCGGATATCCATATCTGTCCATATGGCCATCGTAATGTTCATATACAGAGATAAATATCTTATAAAGACCAGACCTTGTCCTGCCATTCCTGTCCCTTTCCGCGGGAATAGAATCGAAGTAAAGTTTTTTAAACCTGTCTCCGGCCAGAGCAGCCTCACTGTCCGGGTCCTCTCCTGTTAAAAATTCCACAGTGCTCAGGATAAAAGCATGTCCCCTGATAATACTACCCGAGGTAAAGGTTTTCTTTATCTGCCCCCAGTGCTTTAACGTGTTCCCGTTAGCCTTTTTCCATTTCGAAAACTCATCACCAATATATCCCCCCAGTGCAAAACCGTCATACGAGGACTCTGCGGTGGCCATGTAGCCAAATTCAGTGTCAAGAGCATCCGTCTGGTCGCCCAGTTCCTTATAGCTCTTAGAAACCTTCTTAAGGGGTTCTCTGAACTCAAGAACGCGGGTGCTCTCCCCTTTATTGATCGGCTTAAAGAAAAACGGCAGTCCCTTGAACATCTCCATCTGCCTCTGGAAATTCTTTCTGGCATCCACATCTGTTTTTGATGTCATCCCGAAATTGGTCTTTCTCCTGGTAATACCTTTACAGAGATAAAATGCTACTGCACAATCTGTGGCTCCAAACCTCCTGATCTTAGTCAGGTCAATACCATAACACCTCTCATCACACCAGCTGGCCTCAAGATAATAAAACAGTTTCTGCTGTGCCTTGGAAAAATAATAATATCCGCCGTTCTCTGCAGAGGTTATGCACCATGCCATTAAGAACCAGTGGGGTCCGGTAATGTATTCAGTTCCGCCATTGTTCTTAAAATGAACTCCGTATTTCTTGTACTGGTATTGTTTATCTATATAACTCCTGTGGCGGTCGGCTGTCTCTGAGTTAAGGTGTTGTGGTATTGGTGTTCGTTGCCAATATTGCTCCGCTTTTGGTTTATCCGCAAAGAACGGATCCTTAATTTTAGGAAGTAATATCCTGAGACCTTCAATTACGGTTATTTCCCCAAAACTCCCATCATAAGATATCGATACGGCATCAATATCAGCATGATAACCCGGATAATATTTCCTACCCTTCAGCATATCTCTCTGGCCAACTACCAACAAACTCCTTCTTCTTCTCTATCTGCAGGTTTTTCTTTTTAAGCATTTCCCTGAGATCCCTGATCCCCTCTGTCAGGACTTCAATATCCTCGGACGCCTCGGACTTAATCTTGATGGAACTCTGAATCTCATCACCATCCCCGGTAACATCTATCTGCTCTTTAAGGGATTTAATGAGGTTAATCCTCGCAGTTTCTGCGGAGTTTATCAGTAATACCATTGTTTCCCTGTACCACAATTCATCAAAATCCACATCCTGCTCCAGGTCAAAAGATTTCTGTATAAGATTACGGGCAACAGCAAAAGCATCCTTCTTTGTGTTAACCTCTTTCCGGAACTTGGACTGCTTCTCATCTTCCTTATCAAAACGAAGATTGGTGCCAAGCACCTCATTCAGGGACTCAATAGCCCCCTTAATAGCCTCCACGTAATCCTTTGTCATCTTGTCCATTTCCCAAATATATATTTCTCCCTTACCCGGTACAACTGCTCATTATAAATCTTAAAAGGATATTCAGCATAATTACTTAAAACCACATGATCTCCTTTTTTAATACCCAAACATGTCAAAGAACCCGATGGATAAACCATCTCTCCTATATGTTCTGCTTTAATAGAACCAAATTCACTTTTATTATAGACATCCCTGACAAACCCATAACCATCCAGGGCACTGAATACCCCATTCCTCTCAATGGCATAGATCATCTCCTGCCCCATAGGGATATAATAAATCCCCTCTGTCCCGTCAATAACAAAAGAACTTCTTTCACGCTGCCCGTCATAATTAAAAGGCTCATGCGTTATATTATGATGGAAAAACACAATATCTTCATCCTGGAGATAATCGTGACCATCGGGTACTGAAACTATTAATCCGGATCTTACCGTGTCCGACACCCCGGCAAATATAGTATCTTTATAAAACTCAAATCCACTTCTGGTAATAATGCGTGATTCATATTTCTCCGGGACATAAACCAGAAGATGCCTAATCGCGCAATATTTCTTCATAGTCAAATTCAATATGTAATTCGCAATTCATTACTCTTTGCCACAAAACATACTCACCCTCGGTGTTGTTGACATATATTTCTATTCCATATGTCACCCCCTCATTGAATTCTCTCAGATCATGAATCTGCATGTTATTTGCGAGGACTTGTCCTCTTTGGTAAATGAAAATAACATCACCCCGCCTGAATGTAATTTTTCTAACTAATCGTATCATGATTACTATTTTTATTTTATATTATTAATTACCAGTACGGTAATTTTTCAGTGCAATAATCCTATTGCCTCAAACAGTCCAAACTCAAGAATAATCATCGTTATAATAACAGCCAGTGCAATTGCTCCGATAAGTTTATATTTTAAGGTTATGCGAAATTTATCATTTATATCACATTCTGATTCTACGTCATGTAGTCTGCCATTTGTGATATCCTGTCGTTTTATCACTTCTCCTATTTTTAACTCAAGCATATTTGCAGATGCCATTACCTCGGCATTAATAGCTGTTTTTGTCATATTCAGCAATTCCACAGTTTGTTCGTGCTGGTGCTGCATCAGTTTAAATATGTCTTGATTATTCATCTCTTGTTAAAATTGTTGTAAAATAATTATGGTCAAGGAAAATAATTATTGTTAATATGAATATTGCTATTATCCTAAATCCGGGCACATTACTGGTTCACTCATTTTGTTTTAATATTTATTTAAGAATTTACATCAATTGTCCATAAAGCATAAGCAGGGTCGTTTCCGGGCGATCTGTATGCTCGTAAATTAGCAAGATCAGTTAATCCTTGCCCTGTTGGTGCGCCAGTCCCCACCGTATTTAATTTTATACATCTTAAACTATCATGGTTAATTAACAGATCATTTGTCTTAGCTATATCTCTGTTTGCCCATAAATCTGCTAACAATTGATTTACTTCTGCTGATGACCATACCCAATCTGTATTAGGAGTAAAAGAAATCAATTTAGGGATAGCATTAAATCTTGTTGGCTTTGTAAGATTAGGACAACCCCCTGAATATATTTGAAAATTAGGACAATTTGCAATATTCCCAGTTAAATCAGCCCTTGTGAAAATTAATTCAAACAATTCAGGCATATTATTTACACTCCCAATATACGCCCCTACTTCTATATTTGAAGATGATAAATATCTTGATTCAGGCAATAAATCAAAATCAGCAGTTATATCATTGGGGTTATCAACACATACCATTTCAAAACCTAATGATGTATTTAAAGAGCCATTCATATAATTACCACCTCCACTATTTGTTTTTTCAATCCGCACAATACCTGTAAGGCCGTTAATATTGAGAGATGCTGAGGACATTCCTGCAAAAAATACTCTTTCAATATTTGGTGCGTTCATTGCACCGCTAACTGTGTTATCCCCGAATAAATCACATCTTGTTAGATTGACGAATTTGACAATACTCCCCGTTATAAACTGTATTCCGGATAAATTATTTTCTCCTAATCTTAAATCAGTAATTGTTATAGGCAAATGATTGATAGACCCTACAAAAGAACCAGATGTCCAAAATGATTTTAGATTAACAGCCTTACCTATTTCTACTATATCTGTATCTTGTGGTGATGCACCATCACCTAATAATATGGTAGATAAATTTTCCGGATTTAAAATATAAATGGGAAAGGAATATCCAACATAAGTATGTGATATTTCATATCTCGTATCATTCATCAACATTATTTCCTTTTTTATTCCATCTCCCCAATATATTTGTAAACTATCTTCGCCTGTTATACCTCCAATACGGATAGTTATTGTAGCATTAGGCGTGGCTATCGAAATCAATTTTATTGCCGTATTGATTGCAGAATAATCTCCTGTATATTGTAATATTTTATTAAGATTATTGCCTGTTTTATCATTACCATAACTAAATAATTCTTTCAAAAACAATCTATCCTCTGATGCTAACGAATTATCAGTTATTTTAAAGAAATTCAACCCCTTATACCCTGTCTTGCTTCTCTGTGAAAACAGTAAATAATCTAATTCTGATATATGCCATTCATCAGTATTTGTGGCATTATAATATATCGAAGACCGTACTGTATCTTCAAATATATTGGTGTCCGCTTTGTCCCAACTCGCAATAGGAATGTTTAATTTTGATTCTGACATATTATGATTTGTCAAACTCCCTGCAAATTCTCCAATTTTTATATAAGCCGAAGGATAGTTATCATTAATCGTTCTTGCAATAGCAACACCAGAGGGATTATGAGGTACATATATATCTTCATATCCAACCGATGCCGGAAAAAGCGAATCCTTCCAACGTGACCGATATATAGAATATCCGTAGTCTAAACAATAGGTCGAAATGTTTGAATAATATTTATTCGGATAACTCATATTAGTACCCCTTGTAAGATGATGAGCATTATTAATATCTGTTCCATCCTCCAATGTAGGGTAATAAAACTGAATATCAGTTATATAACTATTATCCCTGCATTGAGCAATCGTTTTTAAAGCATTGAATTTTTTTAAGTCACCATAAGCAATTCCTGTTCCGGCAAGCATCATAGGGGAATAATTATCATCATCATTAAAAATATATGTAGAAATATCTTTGGTCAAACTAATCCCTATTGCACTCCCATCGGAATATTTGAATATATTACTGCGAAATTCTTTTGCAGCAAAATCTATCTCAATAAAAAATTCAAGCCATCCTGCATCCTTGACATCTGTGTTAACCCCATTCATATTTGCTGCAGCATACTCCTGAGCCCCATCACCAATTGACATATAAAGTTTTAAAGCTGAAAGGACAACCCTCAATTCTAATCCTCTCCTATTTGTAACATATTGGTGACCAAGATCAAGAATCTTTATATTAGCCACCACATCATCAACCTGTTTTAATTTAAAATATATGGTGTAACTATTCCCATCAAATATTCTTTCTAAAGCACCACCGCTGCCTGTGAGATTCCCAACAGTTGGATGTGTACATTTAAATGTTGGGGTTAGAATTGTTACATCATTTG
>DATKUO010000162.1:0-10817 GCA_035530515.1 Bacteroidales bacterium | reverse complement strand
TAGAAAAGGTCAATGGATCTGGAATCAAAATCATGGAACGTATCGGGCAAATAATAGCCTTATTTATTCCAAAACAAGTTTGTCTGAACAAAAAATTAAAAGTAGAATACTTATTACGCTGACTTTATCAGCAAACCCTATTTACCTCAACCTGTCATATGATTTTACCAGCCGGTCATCCTTTCTGATGCCGTTATAAGCCAGAATTGAGAGTATCAAAATAAGTATTGGAATACCCATCTTAACACCTAAGATCACCGCGGTGCTATAATTATTGCATATAGTGAAGGAATAATAAGCTGAAATCACGATCAACCCGCTGGCAAGAACAATGATTATTACAGCAAACAATTTCTGAATCTTCCTGTTCTTATATAACAATAGTGTTATCAGAGATAATACAGGGATAACAATTATAAGAGTTGAGAGGGGCAAAAGCTTTTCGACTAATTCAAAACCTTGCGTATCTGTAACTTTTACTATCCCGTTGAAAGTAATTTTTATCGCAGATCCGGATTTGTCAATAAAAGTTAAAAAACTCCCCTTCAGGAATAATAATGGCAGAAGGATTGTCAATGACAAGTACAAAGATTGAAGACGTTGAATCATAAATTTAGAAATTTTCAAAGTTCAAATTTAAGCTCTTTACCTGGATAAAAAAACTAGATGAAAAGTAAATAAATTTTATGATTATTTAACATAATTTTAGAAAGTGTACTGCTTGTCTGACTTTTAATTTTTCTACATTTGCGGTTTATTTAATTCCTTATAGTTTAAGGAAATATATAGGATAAAAAATCAAAGTGGCATAGAATAATAATTGGAATATTACATTAATTATATAAACTCATTATTTAAAAAATGAATAAAAAACTACAGACGACCTTAACCATAATTATAATAATTTTTCTGGCAGGAATAATATTCTACCCAAAATATAAACCTTTTCTGTCCGGCAAAATGAAAGGCAATAACACTACCGTGCCTATATTAAGGCGTGATCAGCAGAAACTAAATGCTATAGGATATGTTATCGTTCCAACATCTCTCAGTGAGCTGGTCAATTCTTCCGGCACCCTTAGACCTGATGAAGAAGTTGATCTTTCCTTTGAGACTGCTGGTAAAATTGTTGGAATCAATTTTACTGAAGGAACTCATGTAAAAAAAGGCGATCTGCTGGCAAAAATAAATGACCGGCCACTTCAGGCGCAACTTGAGAAGCTTGAAGCACAGTTAAAAATGGCTGAAGCTAAAGAATTCAGGCAAAGGAGTCTTCTGGACAAAGATGCAATAAGCCAGGAGAGTTACGATCAGATAGTTACTGATGTACAAAGTATAAATGCTGATATCGATCTGATAAAAGCCCGGATATCTGAAACTGAACTCCGGGCGCCATTCGATGGTATTATTGGTTTGCGATATCTCAGTGAAGGAAGTTTTGCCACAACTGCAACAAAAATTGCAAGACTGATTAAAACAAGTCCTATTAAAATTGAATTCTCAATACCCGAAAAGTACGCTCAGGAAATAAAAATCGGGTATCCCATAACATTTGTGATAGATGGAAACGATAAAGTTTTCAATGCTTCTGTTTATGCGGTTGACCCGAAAATTGACATTGAAACTAGAACTATCGTGCTTAGGGCATTGTATCCAAATAGAAATGAAGAACTTAAGACTGGAAGGTATGCAGGAATTACCTTGCAGATGTCTCAGGTTGAAAATGCAATTTCAATTCCATCTGAAGCCCTTATACCTGAAATGGATGGAGAGAAAGTCTTCATTTATAAGCAAGGTAAAGCTCAATCGGTAAAAGTCAGTACAGGACTTAGAACTGAGTCAAATATCCAGATAACCAATGGACTTAAATTCGGAGATACCTTGATTACTTCCGGAATTATGCAGTTAAGACAAAACATACCTGTCTTACTCGACACAGTTATTTTAAACAATTAACCGGAATTATTAATATGAGTCTATCATCTGTAAGTATAAACAGACCCGTATTAGCAACAGTATTTGCTATTTTAATCCTGCTTTTCGGAGCAGTTGGAGTCACCTACCTTGGAATTAGAGAATTTCCAAGTGTTGATCCCCCAATCATATCTGTGAGCACCTCCTACCCAGGAGCAAATTCAGATGTAATTGAAACCCAGATAACAGAACCACTGGAACAATCAATAAACGGGATTCCCGGGATCCGTTCTCTTACCAGTGTTAGTCGTCAGGGCTCAAGTAGGATAACTGTTGAGTTTGAGCTTTCTGTCGATATGGAGACAGCTGCCAATGACACCAGGGATAAAGTATCACAGGCAATGAGAATGTTACCCCGTGATTGCGATCCACCTACTGTTGCAAAAGCTGATGCTGATGCCAGTCCGATAATGTTCTTAACGGTTGAGAGTAAGAAAAGATCACTTCTTGAGATTTCAGAAATTGCAGAGCTCACAATTAAGGAGCAATTACAGACTATTTCAGGTGTTAGTGCTATAATGGTATGGGGGCAGAAACGTTATGCAATGCGTTTATGGCTTGATCCAGTCAAACTTGCCGGCTATAAATTAACTCCTATGGACGTCAGGAATGCCATTTCGCGTGAAAATGTTGAATTACCTTCAGGATCCATTGAAGGAGACAATACAGAACTGACTATTAGGACGTTAGGTTTAATGACTACTCCAAAAGAGTTCAATGATCTTATTATCAAACAATCAGGAAATCAGATTGTACGCTTCCAGAATATTGGAAGAGCCGAATTAGGCCCGGAAGATATAAGAGGAATACTAAAAAGAGATGGCGTACCAATGGTTGGAACTGCAATAGTTCCTCAGCCAGGATCAAACCAGATCGATATAGTTGATGAAGTTTACCGTCGTTTAGAGTATATCAAAAAGGATCTTCCAGATGATGTAGTAATTAATGTAGGTTTTGACAATACTCAATACATCCGTTCTTCAATTAAGGAAGTAAAAAATACAATATATATTGCTTTCATTCTTGTAGTTATAATAATATATTTCTTTCTAAGAAGCTGGAGGGCGACACTTATACCAATAATGGTAATTCCTGTCTCACTTATCGGAGCTTTCTTTATCATGTATCTGGCCGACTATTCTATTAATGTTTTAACTCTTCTTGCTATCGTTCTGGCTATAGGTATTGTTGTTGATGACGCCATTGTTGTAATGGAAAATATTTATGTTAAGGTAGAGAATGGGATGACTCCCATCAAAGCAGGACTTGAAGGTTCGAAAGAGATTTATTTTGCTATAATATCAACAACAATTACTCTTATCTCCGTATTTTTTCCAATTGTTTTCCTGCAGGGAATAACCGGAAGGCTCTTTCGAGAGTTTGCTGTTGTTATGGCCGGGACAGTAGGTATCTCAGCATTCCTGGCCCTTTCACTTACACCAATGGTCTCAACAAAATTATTAAGACAAGAAACTACACACAGCTGGTTTTTCAGGAAAACAGAAAATTTCTTTAATAACCTTAACGAAGGTTATCGCCGATTGCTTGAGACTTTTCTAAGACACAGAAATGTCACTTTTATTATTCTCATCGTCTCTTTTGGACTTATATTCTTATTTTGGATATCTATTCCTGCAGAAATGGCACCACTCGAGGACAGGTCGCAGGTAAGTGTAAATACTTCAGCACAGGAAGGTGCAACCTATGAGTTTATATTAGATTATGTTGATGACATCGCAAATAGTGTAAATGAATTGGTACCTGAAAGAGAAGATGTAATTTCGATGGTACGTGGTGGTGGTGGTAATGTAAGGATAACACTTGTAAAACCTGACAAGAGAAAACGCTCCCAGCAGGAAATCGCTGAACAACTAAGTTCTGCTTTAAGAAAAAAAACGAAAGCAAGATCAATGGTCATGCAGCAATCAACATTTGGCGGCAGACGGGCAGGAATGCCTGTTCAATATGTTTTACAGGCAACAACCATTGATAAGTTAAGAGAGGTACTACCTGTTTTTATGGCAAGAGTGATGGATAACCCCGCCTTCCAGATGGCTGATGTAAACCTAAAATTCACAAAACCTGAACTCAGAATTCATATTGACAGAGATAAGGCAAGTGCTCTTGGTGTATCAACACAAAACATTGGTCAGACTTTGCAACTTGCTCTAAGCGGACAACGGTTCGGGTACTTTTTTATGAATGGAAAACAATATCAGATATTGGGTGATCTAATACGATCAGACCGTAATAAACCGCTGGATCTTAAATCACTTTATGTGAGAAATAATTCCGGCAATATGATCCAGTTCGATAATCTGGTTACACTTTCAGAAGAAACTGCCCCACCCCAGCTTTACAGATATAACAGGTTTGTTGCAGCTACCATATCTGCCGGACTTGAAAAAGGGATAACAATAAGCCAGGGACTTGACGAAATGGATAAGATAGCCAAAGAGGTACTTGATGATACATTCAGAACTGCTCTTGCCGGCGACTCAAAAGATTTTAAGGAGAGTTCATCGAGTCTTATGTTTGCTTTTATTCTGGCACTTGTCCTGATTTTCCTCGTTTTATCTGCCCAGTTTGAAAGCTTTAAAGATCCGTTTATTGTTATGATGACTGTACCTCTGGCACTCACAGGAGCGCTCTTCTTCATGTGGTACTTTAATATTACAATGAATATATTTAGTCAGATAGGTATTATCATGCTAATTGGTCTGGTAACCAAAAATGGTATTTTGATAGTGGAATTTGCCAACCAGAGAAAGAATGCAGGGTTGTCGAAATTCGAGGCGATTAAGTTTGCCGCTGCGTCGAGATTCAGACCAATTCTAATGACCAGTCTTGCAACGATACTAGGTATTATGCCTTTGGCGTTGGGACTTGGAGAGGGAGCACAGAGTCGTATCTCGATGGGTATTGCAGTTATTGGAGGAATGTTTTTTTCAACTTTCCTGACATTATTTGTAGTTCCTGCTATTTATACATTCATTTCAAGTGAACCAAAAAAATCTGAAAATGAGGCTCAAAATATTTAGTGTAATTATTATAACATATTTTTTTATTGCACCTCTGCATGGACAAGAGGTGTATAGACTGAAAGACTGTATCTCAATTGGATTGGAGAGAAATTTCTCCATCCTCATTGCCAGAAATAATGAGACAATATCGAAGAATAATTTCACTCTTGGCAATGCAGGCTTCCTGCCTTCAGTAGACCTCAACGGACGGCACAGCGGAACATTGAATAATACAAAACAAAATATGACTGATGGCACTCAAACCATTACCAATGGTATATTCAATACAACAACTAATGGTTCGGTTGCTCTCGCAATGAATATGTTTAACGGATTCAGTGCAATTACTTCATATAAAAAGCTGGGGGAACTGAACCAGCTGGGGCAATTAAATACACAGCTTACTATTGAAAACCTTATTGCGGATATTGTTTCAGGTTATTATAACTATATCCTGCAGGTACAACTTGTGAATAATCTTAGATATGCATTAACTCTTTCAAGGGAAAGATTAAGAATAGATGAAGATCGTTATCTTCTGGGATCAGGTTCAAAGCTTGAGGTTTTGCAATCTCGGGTCTATGTAAATTCTGACAGTTCAAATCTTTCCAGACAGAACGAAACCGTAATATATACCAGGATAAAGCTTAATGAGATGATGGCTTTGGAAAATCTTGATAATGAGTTTGTTTCAAAAGACACCTCAATTTATGTTAATCCTGATCTTCTATATGAAAAACTTAGTGAAGAGACTCTTTTAAATAATACAAGTATTCTGATTGCATCAAAAAATAAAACGATATCAGATTATGATTATAAACTGATAATCTCCAGGTCCTATCCATATCTTAATTTTTCAGGTGGTTACAGCTATAATATGAATACCTATACAAAAAACTTAACCCAAAATATGCATACTAATGGTATGAACTACGGTCTTACTCTTGGGTTTAACCTTTTCGATGGAAATAACCAGAGAAGAAGTATTCATAATTCATCAATCGACAGAGAAAATAAGGATTTGCGATTAAGAGAAGTTGAACAGGGTGTAAAAGCCGATTTGCTTGCAATATACAGTGCCTATAGCAATAATCTCAGATTAATTTCGCTTGAAGAGCAGAACTTTAAGACAGCAACTGAGAACCTTGATATTGCCCTGGAAAGGTATAAGCTGGGGAACCTCTCAGGGATAGATCTTCGTGAAGTACAAAAGAGTCTGCTGGATGCACGAGAGAGGCTAATATCAGCAAATTACCAGACAAAACTGGCAGAAATCTCCCTTCAGCTTATATCTGGTAAGATAATGGAATACTATGAATAGCTATGCGCAAAGCACCTGGTGCATAGCTTGATTTAAACTTAGTTTTTGTAACTTAGAGCCTTAATTTTTTCCCAATGCAAAAGAAAACTGAGCTTATAACAAATAAAGACGGAAGTATATTTCATCTTAAGCTTCTTCCGGGGGATATCGCCGATAAAATTGTCATTGTTGGTGATCCCGGACGAGTTGATATGTTAGCTTCATTATTGTCAGATATCAGGGTAAGGAAGGAAAACAGGGAGTTTCATACTGTTACAGGGACATTCGATAACAGTGAGATAACGATTATCTCTTCGGGAATCGGAACGGACAATATTGATATTCTGATCAATGAGTTAGACGCCCTGGTAAACATAGATTTAAATACTGGAATCTGCAAGGCAGTTCCTGTATCACTTACATTCATCAGACTAGGAACTTCGGGTGGGTTAAGAGCTGATATCCCTGCAGGCTCATGTGTTCTCACTGAGACTGCTATTGGGTTTGATGGACTTTTGCATTTCTATGAAGGTTATGACTGGATACTTGACACTGCTCTGGCAGATGTTCTTGTAGAATATCTCGAGTGGCCGGATACCCTCTCCTATCCTTATGCAGTTAATGCAAACAAAGAGCTTGTTGAATTATTCTCGAACGTGAACTTTACAAGAGGCATAACCATCTCTGCTCCGGGCTTCTATGCACCACAAGGCAGAAGACTCAGGCTGGAAACATTTGACAATGAGATCAACAACAAATTATCAGAATTTGATTTTCTGGGAAGGACAATAAGTAATTATGAGATGGAAAGTTCTGCAATTTACGGACTCTCAGCGTTGCTCGGTCACAAAGCGCTAACTATATGTCTTGTTATCGGGAATCGTGTTACAGGGGAGTTTGTAAACGATTACAAACCCTTAATTAAAGATCTTGCACTAACAGTTTTCAGACTCATCTAAGAAATCGTAAGTAAAGCTCATATTTGATTTTATTCATTTACCCCGACCCCATGGGGTGCGAAGAACTAAGTTTCAATTTTATTTTTTTTATTTGCCCCTGCCCTAAAGGGTGTAAAAAAAAACAAAATTCATTTTTGCTTTTTAGTACCTTGTATATATATCAATTTTGAATATATTTGTACAACAAACCAGTCAATAAAACAATATGTCAGAAAACACTAACAATAAGAATGTCAGGGATGACGAAATTGATCTTTTGGATCTTTTCAGGAGAATGGGTAATACAATTGGGAAATGGCTTAAGGCTCTTGGCAGGGCATTCCTGATATCGATTGTATTTCTGTTACGAAAATGGTTACCCCTGGGCCTAAGCCTTGTAGCAGGTGTTGGAGTATCCTTACTAATGAAATCTACCTCCGAATCTTTTTTCACATCAGACCTGACACTTAAGAGCAATGCAACCACTTCCGAAGAATTGATATCTTATATCAATAAGTTGCATACATATTGTCTGGAGAGTAACTCTGAAGCATTGTCCGGGGCACTATCAATAAATCCCGAATTAGCTGGTAATATTATAGATATCAGTGCATTCTGGATCATTGATCAAAACAAAGATCGAATTCCTGATTATGTCGATTATAAAAACAATCACAGTGTATATGATACGACTAATATCAGAATGCAAGATAGGCTTGATATAAGAGCTATAATTAAATCCACTCAGGAATTAAGTACAGTCAGGGATGGAATAATAACATTTGTTAATTGTGATTCTCTTTTCCAACAGAAAAACAGATTACGTTTAAGGCAGAGCCAGGAATTGCTTGCCAGGTATGATTATGATATACTTCAGCTCGATAGTCTTCAAAAACTGAAACTTGAAGAGACCAAGGTCAGGCAGCCTCAGACTGGAGGACAGATGATATTTTTACAGGAGCAAAAGACGCAGTTACTATATAATGATATATATACCTTGTACTCAAGGAAACAAAACCTGGAAACACAAAACACCCTATATAAGGATATTGTAACTGTCTTGAGTGATTTTTCAGAACCTGCAAAAAGAGATAATGGAGGCATGTATTACGGTAAAAGAGTGATACCAATATTCTTTTTTCTAACCCTACTGATCCTGATTTTGCTTGCAAATCACAAGAAACTCAAAGAGGTATATAACAAATACTAAAAATAGAAAAAAGGCCGTCTCAATTATTATTATGAGACGGCCTCTTCTTTTTAACAACAATCAATCAGTTTTTAACAAAACTCCAAAAGCGCATAGGCAAACCGGAAATGGCGCGAACTTGCAGGCTGTTTGGTGGCGCCAATAATGCAATGTGTAGCGAGCGGACAAACAGCCTGAAGTTATCATTTCCGGACTCCTTTTCTTTGGTTCATTTCTTTTGGAGGAGCAAAAGAAATGAACATAACTCAAATAAAAGAGGGTTACCTTTTTAGACACCCTCTTGTTTTGTCCGATGAATACTTAAAGTTTTACTACTTACCTTATATTTTTATTTTCAGGGACATGTAAAAGCAAAAATGAAAATAATGAAAAAAATGTCACTCCGGCTAATCTGTAAAGAACAGTTTCAAACATAAAGAACATAAAAATCATAAAGATAAAAACCCCATATAAAAGATTTTTATCAGAAATGGCTATATATGACATCACCGCAAATATTGAAATGAATAGAACTAAACCAATAATCCCGTTTTCAAGTAATATTTCAAGAAATTGATTATGAGCGTTAAATCTTTCTTTGGCCATTTTTTCTTCGCCAATCATCTCATATTCGGATGCTAATGAAGTTCTTACATCTCCAATTCCTACTCCAATTAACAAATTTTGTCGAGCAATTTTTAATGCTGATTTCCAAATCAAAAATCGTGGGTCTTCTTTTCTTTCATAATCATCCTTCTTATGGATAAAACTACCATACAAATAATCAACTCTTTGGTTCTTTGCAATTACTGGTACCAGAACAATTATGACTAAAATGATCCATATCCAGGCAAACCTTCTTTTTCCGAGTATGTAAAACTTCCGTGTAAAATATAATGGGACTAAAACAAGACTAATTAATATTCCTGCCCTTGAGGATAGAAAATACTGTGATATTATCAGTAAAAATCCAAGCAACAGCCACAAAATCCTATGCTTAAATTTAAGAGAATAATCAAACCATGATTCAAAGCTGATAAAAGTTGCTAACAGTACATACATTGCTATATAAGATGGGTGTTGGGATAAAGTCAGGGATGAACCATAAAAATAGTTTAACCAGGGGAAACCTGGCAAGTGAGGATTAAAAGTCCATCCTCCCTCCTGATAATTTAATGATCTCAACAAAGCAAAAAAGAAGCAGAAGAGTATGAAAATAAAGGTACTAACAGCAAATATTTTCATCAAATATTTTGCTTTTTTTCTTATCGCATATCCGGGAAATGTAAGTACCAATGGGAATAATAATAAGGAGAGTCTCCCGAATAAATTTGAGTATCCCATTCTTAAATCATCCGAATATAAGAGCCCAATTACCTGCCATAAATAATATATTATGAATAATAAAAAAAACAATTTATTAATTGTGGTGATATCCGATTTATTTTCAGCATTAAACATTTTTTCTATAAGCCAAAAAACTCCCCACAGAATCATAAAGGGGGGTAAGAACTGAACATGAATTGGCAGAACAATAACTGTAAGAGTTGCAGCTATAAAAGAAAAATATCCTTCTTTTAATAGATTGTTAAGTTGTATTTTATCAATTATTGGATTCATCTTTTAGTGTCTGAATATTTTGAGTAAGTCAACGACTCTTCTGATATCATCAGGGGTATGGAACACTGATATTGGCAGACTTAAGGTTGTCCTATGAATCTCCTCAGAAGCTGGCAATTTCAGACTATTCATAAACTTCATCGCTTTTTGCAAATGAGGGGGAACAGGATAATGTATCTCTGTTTTCACTCCATTGGAAAGCAAATAATTCTTAAGTTCATCCCTTTCTCTGTGACGAATATTAAAAATATGGTAAACATCAAAAAAGTCAGGATGTACATTTGGAACTATAAAATTCTCATTAATACAAGTGAGGTATATCTTTGCCAGTTCCCGTTTGTGACTGTTTATCTGGTCAAGGTGTTTCAATTTAATTCTTAAAAATGCAGCCTGAATTTCATCAAGCCTCGAATTCAAACCCGGATAGTCATTATAATACTTTTTACCCGACCCGTAATTCCGTAACATTTTTACTTTTTGATAAATCTTTTCATCATTTGTCAACAAAGCGCCACCATCTCCCAGGCATCCCAGATTCTTCGTAGGATAAAAACTGAATGCAGCTATGTCTCCAAAAGTACCAACTTTTCTGCCTTTATATTCTGCTCCATGAGCCTGTGCGCAATCCTCAATTAAATAGGGTCTGCTGATTAATAGATAATGTACAGAATATCAATAATTTTAAGCATATTTGTATATGATTAAATGCATATAAAAATGGCAAAAGCTCATAAAAACCGTGCATCGAAGCAACAGTATCTTAGTCAAAACCA
>DATKUO010000161.1:0-2625 GCA_035530515.1 Bacteroidales bacterium | reverse complement strand
CACTTATCACAAACAGCACAACCGGGAATGGTTCCAAGAGGACTATGAGAAAAAACACCTTATTATCCATGGATTCTTCCAGAACGCAAAGTATTACAACAACAAAAAGGAGATAATAAAGAAATTTTTTATACTTCCTCCAATAGACAAGCGGCCTCCTACAGATGTTGTAATTCATTACCGACTTAAAGATTATTACGATGTTGGACCCCGTGACCAGCGCGGAAAGGTACGCACAGGGAGCGTAATAGACCCTTCTTGGCATTCCAGAATACTAAGCAGCATTCTCCACCATAACAAGCACAAGCAACAATTATACATTGTCACCGATGATCCAACAGACCCAATCCTTACTATGTTGAGCGTATACAACCCGATAATAGTTTCAAACTCCCCTGCAGAGGATTTTCGTTTTATTATGAATTTTGATACTATCCTTTGCGGGAATAGTAGTTTTAGCTGGTTTGCAGCGTTCTTTTCAGAAGCAACTAAAATATTTACCTTTTCAAGATGGATTAATGATCAGCATAATAAAATAGTACGCCTTGCAGAAATGCGCGGGGCAAGTATGCAGCAGGGGAGCTGGTATAAAAACAAATGAAATACGATATTTTCATAGCTTCTTGTTACAAAGACTACGCTAAATTACCGTATGTTATTAAATCTATATTTGATAACTTGACCGGCTTTCAAAATGTATACCTTTGCACTCCTAAGAAATATAACGGGCCTAAATTAAACTTCCCTATTCATTATCGAATAGACATGCAGGTTTTAAAATGCGCTCCCAATGGATGGAAGTACCGGCCAAATTGGATTTATCAACAGTTTATTAAACTATTTCAAAAACAAACCGAAAACGATTATTATTTTGTAATCGATTCAGATACTATCATAAATAAACCCCTAGAGCTATTTGAGAACGATCAGCCTATTTGGAGATATTTCGAGGCTCCGCAGTACAACCCGCCATATTATAAGTTTAACCAGTTAATGTTTGGCGATTCGTTTGATTGGAATCATACATGGTTAGCCGACATGGGGTTATATTCCAGGAAAATGATTCATAAAATGTTAGAACATTACGGCTATACAATTGATTCTTTCATAAAGAAATCATATAAAGTTATTCAAAAAGAGGCATATCCAAGTGAAGCTGACATATACATGGGATATATTAATAAATATTATCCTACCTATTATGTCGTTAAACAGTTAAAAAACAAATGTAATGCTATTGAAGGGAAAAACCCGTTTCTTGATCTGTGGACCAGGGATATGATTGAAAAGCACATTGAAAAGATGAAAAAAACTGATTATGAAACCTATGCAATTCATTCATGGGTGGATAATAGCCATGGGAAGTGGAGCCAAAAATGAAAAAAGAAATAACGATAGAGTATGATCCTGAGAGCAGGCCACAAGTTGAAATATCGGCCCCCCACGGATCAGACCCAAAAGAAGATATGTTAATATTGTGTGATGCCATTACATGTATTATAAAGATTCTTCATGCCAATGATATCCAGAAGGATGAAATAAGCATGGCTAAGGTCAGCGATAGGATTAACGCAGGATATATAAATGGTGATATCCGGGCTGAATCGGTAACAACAGAACCGGAAAGCGAATTTACAGGAACACCAGCAGCAATGCCAGCAGACCCAAAAATGGATTTTCTTAGCGATATGAGTGTGGCCGTAAATAAACAGATTGGGAAAATACACTCAGGTGATATGGTAGGAATGCTTGATAGTATAAAATTTGACATACAACTTCAACACGCAAAAAGAATGGGATTGTTATGAGCTGGAGCCCTTTAGACAGAGAAGCCCCCTTCCGTTACATCAGGAAAGCTATTGAATTATTCAAAGAGCGTGGAGGGCATGTAATAGTCGAAATTGGGACCATTAGACAAAGGTTTAGTCACCCTATAGATATTGAGCCCGATGATTGCCCTTCGCGCCTTGATGGTCATAGCCTAATGCACTATGCAAATACAGGGGATAAATTGTGGTCCTGCGATATCGACACAAAAGCTTTGACACTTGCCAGGGAATATACAGCAGGTATGGATAATGTAACAATAGTTGGTAAGGATGGAATAAAGTTTTTGAAGAATTTCCCTCATTCCATAGATTTGCTGAGTTTGGATGCGTGGGATGTTGACCTGCCGAATTGCGCTCAAGAGCACCTCCAGGCATTCAAGGCAGCAAAAAGAAGATTACACGATAAAACAGTGGTAATCATTGACGATACTGATGTAAGCTTTATTGATGGTGCATTAAAACCAGCAGTATCTGAATATGGCGGAAAAGGTTTTCTTCTGGTTCCGCACATGATCAAAGAAGGATGGCAAGTAGTTGATAAAGGTCGCTGTGTAATTTTGGTGAAAGGGTAACAATGGTTTTAACGCTCATACATATCGGTGGAAACATTCCCGAGTATTTCATGACCTGCTTAAGACAGGCACGTAAATACTTTGGAGGTGAAATAATTGCAGTAGTTCCAGAGGTTGTGCAGAAAAACCCCAGGTTCTCAGAATTTCAAGAATATAATGCCAAAGCAGTTGCGTGGGAAGATTTGGCAAATGACACAATTTATAAAGAATTCAAAGACGCATGT
>DATKUO010000160.1:0-6538 GCA_035530515.1 Bacteroidales bacterium | reverse complement strand
GATGTGCTGGAGGAGATTGTCGGAGATATTGAAGATGAACACGACGTAAATGATCTCATTGAAAAGGTTGTTGGTAACAATGAGTATATACTTTCAGGCCGGATTGAGATTGATTACCTGAATGAGAAATATCATCTTCATTTGCCTGAGGAAGACGATTATGAAACGCTAGCCGGTATGATTCTATTCTATCATGGCAGCATCCCCGGGAATAATGATGTTATCAGGATCGGCAAATTAGTTATTAAAGTGCTGAGAGCTACAACTACCAGGCTGGAGCTGGTAAATCTCCGGATTGAATAAAGAAAACCCAGGTTCAACATACTGCAATATTTGCAGCATTTTGGTCAGGTTCCTGATTTTGACTCACAGCTGTAGCGAATTCTATTTTTTTAAGAATTGAACAAGTTATTGTTTAACAATTCTCTTTACAGATTTGGTTTTGTCAGAAAATATTGCCACCACAATGTAAAATCCCGGATCAAACGATTCCATGTCAATTGTAAATGAATTACCGAGGCTATTTATGTTTCTAATAATTATCCCGTTGAGATCGTATATCATTACACTACTAATCATTTTGAATGACCTTATTTTAAATATTATGAGTATCAGGAATCATGCACCTAAATTCATTGATTTTCAAGCGATTTTGAATCTTTTATTCATGATTACCGATAGTCATAAAAAATATTATTAAACAATAATTTTAAATGTGAAAAGTATCTATTAATTTTAAGAGCAAATTTGTCCAATTAGTTTAGAAGTTAAATAGATTGACACCACTGTACTTAAGCGCACCATGGAAATTGATACCAGAACTATTATATTCGGCATTATGGTACTCGTAATCGACAAGATTTTTATTCGGGGTGCCGAAATTAAGGAAGAACAGGATCTTATAATTTAATTAAAGATATTATTCCTTTAATTTCCAACTTATATGTAATGCTTGCCAAACGAAAGATGTCATTAACAGAATTATCTGAGCGGATTAATATTACATTAGTAAATTTTTCAATCCTTAAAAAGGGTAAAGCAAAACCTATTCGTTTCACTACATTAGAGGTTATTTGTCGAGAGCTTGATTGTCAGCCTGCTGATATATTGGAATATGTACCTGGCAATTCAGCTGATCAAGAATAATAAAATCTGGTCTCGCATATCTTGGCAGATCAATATATTTGTCGTTTTAAAAATCATTTATATGAAGTTAACTACATTATTAAACAGGTACTCGATCATCGCAGTTTTACTATTTCTTTCCTTAAATGTCTTAGCACAAAAAACAGTTGTTAAAATAATTGATGATAGGACTTCAGAACCATGTGTCTATTCAAATGTCGTGTTATCCAGCCTGGATAATAAATATATTGATGGGGGAACAACAGATGAAAATGGTGAAATTGAGTTCGATCTTGACAGAACAGTAAAAATAACTGTATCCTTATTAGGGTACAAAAATTATAATGATACACTGAAACCAGGCGAAACCATAACTATAAGTTTGAAAATGGATTTCATTAATGTCGGAACAGTGGTGGTTACCGGACAATATAAACCAAAACCGGTCGATAAATCCATATATAAAATTGATGTATTGGATGCAAAAACCATTCAGGAGCGTGGGGTAAATAATCTTGCTGAAGCATTATCAAATGAAACAAATATCCGACTAAGAGTAGATCCTTCAACAGGAACATCCATCGAAATGCAGGGTATGGGCGGTGAGAATATTAAATATCTTATCGATGGCGTGCCATTAGTTGGCAGAGTAGGTGGTAATATAGATCTGTCACAGATAAACATGGAAAATGTCGACCATGTAGAAATTGTTCAGGGTCCAATGTCAGTTCAGTACGGAACGAGTGCTATCGCCGGAGTAGTAAATATTATAACAAAGAGGAACAACTATTTCCGTAATTTACTGAAAGGTAATGTATATACAGATAATAAGGGCACTTATAATTTCGGTTTATATGGATCTGTTATCAGAGGCAATCACACATTTACATTATCCGGGAATCGAAATCTGTTTCAGGGTGTTGATATAGACCTGAACGTTGATTCCACCGATACTGATGGCCATGACAGGTATATGGAATTTAAACCAAAACTGGTTTACAATGCAGACGCTGAATATGCTTACCGGAAAAACGATTTTCAATTAAAAGTTAAATCGCAATACATGAATTCATTGCTAAAGAATTATTCAAACTACCTTGAGAAAGTTGTCCTGGCATATGATGCAGATTATCATACCACGCGTTCCACGAACAGTCTTACGATCAGTGATACATTATCAGAAAGTGTTTCTTATAATGTAATTGGAGCATACACATATTTTGGCAGGGAAACAGATTTTATTACCTCTGATCTGTTTTTGTTGACAAAAGAGATCACAAAAACTGCAAACACTGTATTTAATAACATTATGACACGTGGTTATATTACCTATGCACCACAGGAAAAGGACTACTCATTTATGGGTGGTTGGGATATCAATTACGATAATGGCAAAGGAGATAGAATTGAAGAGGGAGCCGAAATAGGGGATTATGCTTTTTATTTAAGCAGTCAGTACAATCCTGGAGAGAAACTCTCATTTCAACCCGGCATACGTTTTATTTATAATACAATATATGGCGCTCCACTTATTCCATCATTAAATATTCAATGGAATATTGCTGAAAAATTAAACTTCAGGATATCGTATGCGAGAGGTTTCAGAGCACCTTCACTTAAAGAATTATACCTCTATTTTAAAGATAGTAATCATGATTTATCGGGGAATAAAGACCTGAAAGCCGAAACAACAAATAGTTATAATTCTTCACTTGAATTCACGAATCAAACCGAAAATTACAAGATCAAAGTTGAGCCAGGTATCTTTTATAACGATGGGAAAGATGCTATTACCATGATTGTAACTGATGTTGAATCAAATTCTGCAACAAATGTCAATTTGGGCGGAAGACGGACTCTTGGGGGAGAGTTAAACACTTCATTCGTGAACAATTCAGGGTTGATGATTGGAGCGGGCTTTAGCAGAATAGGTGAAACATACGACAATGAAGGAGAAGGAGATTACCTTCCTATGATTTTTTACAATAATTACTCATTCAATACGAAATTCTCTTTCCGAAAATATAATGCTGTTCTGACGGCCAATGTTAAATATTATGGAAAGACGCCTTCATTGGCTGCTATTCCCGAAGACCAGGGAGGAGGGTACTACCGTGTATTTACTGACCCGCACGGTGATATGGAAATCACTATTACAAAAATCTTCTGGAGAAACAGGCTGAACTTAGTCCTGGGCGGCAAGAATTTGTTCAATAATTTTAA
The DNA here is from genome assembly GCA_035530515.1 of Bacteroidales bacterium. Taxonomy (GTDB): domain Bacteria; phylum Bacteroidota; class Bacteroidia; order Bacteroidales; family VadinHA17; genus LD21. Next base: position 3,190 of record DATKUO010000160.1, on the reverse strand, counting down.
AGGGAGGACTTCAGAATACAGAGATTATGGTCAGGCAGTTTATCAATCTACATATTATAGTCCATTGAATTATGGCAGATCATATTTTTTTAAGCTGAATTTCAAACTTAATAAGTAAATACATGAAGAATCATAAAATATTATATGCTATATTCCTGTCCTCACTTTTATTTCCATCATGCTTAAAGGACATAGACCTCGAACCAATTCCTCGAACAATAGAAGAGATTTTTACAGTAGAATATTCCATTAGGAGAATTCAGTCATTCTACAGGTTTTACGAAAACACGGTAATAGAAGTTGATACTGCATTACCTTCCAGTTGGGACCTGGCTTTTGAATCGGCTGGCGCAGGTAATCGTGTATTAATCGGCTGGGCTAGTTCTTCAACCATTGTAAAAACCGGGATAATTAATTTTGTTGAAATTACACAGGATCTGATTCTTGACTTAATTGAAAAATCGAATGACTGGACCTTCGATGATCCTTCATATATAAACACAATAGATTCTGTAAGTCTCAGGAATTGGGAAGACGGGGAAATATATATTCAAAGCAGGGGTGTTGAAAGCGATAATTATTATGCAATTCAGTTTATCTCAAAAACCGATAACACCTATACGTTTAAATATGCTTCCGCTAAATCTCTGGACATTATTAATGAAGTTACAATTAACCGTAGTACGGGTTTTAATTATGTATATTTTTCCTATGCTGTTAATGATGTAGTACCGGTTGAACCTCCCCAAAGAGATTGGGATATTTTATGTTCGCCTTACCTTGGCTGGTGGGAAACAGATATTCCCGGAGAATACTCCCCCTATTCACAAAGTGGAATTCTGATTAATAATGAATACGGTGTTAGAATAGCCCGTGTTTTCGATCCTGCCATTGCGTTTGAAAATATAGGCCTCTCTTTTATAAATGAGTACGAGTTTACTGACATGAAAGGAGCTATTGGATCTAACTGGAAATTACTGGGCAGTGTTGGCTCTGAGAATTTATATACGATGGATCCGGATAAAAAGTATATTATGAAAAAATACGATTATGAGACTGATAAAGACATGTATTTTAAGCTACAGATAGTCGACTACAAATTGAATGGTGAGGATCATTACCCGACTATCGAATTTAAGTATCTGGGATCGAAATAATCAAACCTGAACATAAAAGAAAGAGGCTGCCCCTTTTGAGACAGCCTTTTTTAAATTATAAAATTCAATTTCTATAAAGACGTAATTCCTCCAATGTATTCAAGTTTAAGATCTGCAGTGCTGGTTTCAATGAACTCATAAGTTCCTCCCCAGTCGTAGTCCCCAATAGATAATACTATCTCAGCCTCAAATAAATATACTCCATTGTCGAGTTCAGTAATTACCAGGTCACCGGAGCCTGTTTTTCCAATACTAGTCGAGTCATAAGCCATTCCTGCATAGTTAAAAGTATATCCGACATCGTAGGTGCTAACAGGGTTCTCACTATCCCAGGTATATGTATTAGGCAAATCACCAAGACCTTTATTTGGATATAATTTTAACAGATCCGGATTATCTTGTCCTGACACCGAGGTTAATAATCTTATATATGGATCCCCTCCCTGTGGGGCCTGGTACCAAAACATTACAGAATTAATAACATACTCTGTCATACCAATGGTATAATAATTGTGTGGGTCATTAACTGTAATATCTTTTGTTATTTCAGTATCTCCATCTGCATTCGTTGCTACAAGTATAACCGTGTAAACCCCTGCAACCTTATAAACATGTGTTGGATTCATTTCTGTGGATGTAGTTCCATCATCAAAATCCCATGCATATGTATCGGCATCTGTTGATGCATTGGTAAAAGTTACTGTATCATAAATCGTAATTTCCGTAGGGTCGAAGGTAAAATCTGCGATTGGTGGAACAGGATCCTTCTTACATCCGGACAGGAAAGCAGCAACAATTACTGTAAGCAATACTAATCTTGTACTTCGTTTCATTATAGTAGAATTTAGGGATGTATATATAAAATCATTTGAGCTGCAATGTAGAAAAAACACACAAGAATCATATTGTTAAACGTTAAAAATCCAAAATTATTTCACTTTTCAGCAATAGTATTGAATAGATTGTGTAAACGCCGCGCTAAACCAAATTGCTTTCGTAACTTTATGGAAATAAACAGCTTTAACTGGGCTTCGAGCCAAAACATGCTAGAACAAGTCGTTAAACGCAATTTGATCCCGCCCTTGCGGGCTTTACTTCCGTGGAGAGCAAGCTCTCACGGAATCGCCCTCAGTGCGGAACTTCGTTTAGCGCGGCGTTATGCACAAGGTAAAAAAATGACTTCGACGAATTAAATAATATTTTAAAGATGTATCTGAAACTATTATATATATGCAAACGGACCTCAAAAATCAGCTTATAGCATGGGCAAGCATGCATAATCTTAACCTTTTGATAGGGTTTCACAACTATGTGAGAGCTTTATTTAAAGGCCAATTACAAGAATTGGAGAAATTAGAGAACAAAGATAAAGAAGGCAAACTGAGTAAAAATGTCTTATATGATTATGATCGTAATCTTCATGTAAATACTTTTTTAATGATGTACTCATATCTCGAAGAATGGCTTTACCTTGATTGGAAAGTATATGCTCCAAATGTTAAGCTTGTTGACAGAAAAGGTAGTATTGGCCGTTTTATGGATGTTGTAAAACAATTGGGAGTGGATTTATCATCAAAGTATTGGCAAGTTCTTAAAGATGCAGAAGAGATAAGAAATTGTTTATTACATGCAAATGGTCGAATCAGCTTGCTTACAAATCCTCACAAAGTAAAAAGAATAAAAACAATTATAGAAAAAAAGGGTTCAAGATTCAGGGTCAACGCATTTAAATTCCAAAGAGTATCCGGCATCATGCGCATAAGCTCTTTGATTTTTCTATTTGAAGGGAGATTCCTCATTTCTCCGCCAACTGGCGGATCCATTACTACTCGGAATGACAATTCATTTTGTTCGGGGGGGGTTAGTGGTGGAGGCTCGCCCGGGAGAGCCTCCACCACTAACCATGTGACCCTAGAAAAGCCTGTCATTCCGAGCGTTAGCGAGGAACCGAGTGCCGCCCTGCGGGACGAGCTCACCGAAGGTAATCTCATACTCCCTTCCTGTATCACTAATTCATTACTTTTAAGTGAAAT
>DATKUO010000159.1:0-2264 GCA_035530515.1 Bacteroidales bacterium | reverse complement strand
ATGAAAGCCCTGATCATAACATATAACCGTCTTTTTCTGCCTGCTGCAATAGCTAACTTTTTATTTAAGCATGATATTGATCCTGTCTTTGTCGACAATAATTCCGATTACCCGCCTCTTTTGGAATATTACAAAGAAACGTCTTATCAGGTTGTAAAAATGGATCAGAACTACGGTTATAAAGTTGTTTGGGATCAGGGTATATTAAATAAGCTCGGAATAACCGGCAATTATATTGTAACTGATCCTGACTTGGACTTATCAGGTATCCCGGATGACTTTTTGAAGGTATTGGAAGAGGGATTAAGACGATATCCTCAATATGATAAGTGCGGTTTCTCACTTGAGATAAATGATTTACCACCTACGGATTTTTGTCCGGCCGGATACGAGAAACAATTCTGGCAGTACCCGCTTGATAATATGTATTTCAAGGCTGCAATAGATACGACGTTTGCATTATATAAAGTACCGTATCATTCATTCAATGCGCTTAGAACAAATAGACCCTATATAGCCCGCCATCTTCCATGGTATTATTACGATTTCGAGGACATGCCCGAAGATGAGCAGTATTACTTCCGGACTACATTGGAAACTCACAGCATGGGAGGAATATTCAGATGAAAACAATAGAGGATATTTTGAAAGAATTAAATGATGATAATAAAGTTATAGAGAAAATGAAATCTATTGATTATAAACAATTTCAATCGATAAGAGAACGGGATAAATATGAACAAGGATTTTTAATTTGCTTACAATGGATAAAATCTAAATTGGAATGACAACAATTTTACTTACATATCTTAACCGTCCTGAATCCCTACAATGGACCCTTAAATCATTCCTGCAATACGATCCAAAGGATTTTGAGGTACTTATTATTGACGACAATAGTAAACAGGATATTAAACTCCCGGACTTGCCGTATAAGGTGCAGATTATAAAATTCACTAATGAACCCTGGATTCACATTTATACCTGTTTGCTTAACATGGGATTCTTTTACGCACTTGACAGCGATCCGGATGTTATTATCATGCAACACTCGGAATGTTATCATGTAGGGGACGTTCTGGGTACTGCCAAAAAGATAACAGATAACAAGTATATTTCCTTCGGTTGCTATTCACTTGGTAAGGATGAAACGCCCGAATCATACGAGATGCTTAACCGACCTTGCGCAATGGATGGTCAAAGGTCATGGTATAATCATCCCGTTATCCGGCCAGTAGGTTATAACTTCTGCTCTGCAATAACAGCAAAGAACTTGATTAAGCTGAATGGTTTTGATGAACGGTTCAAAGACGGTTGCGCATTTGAAGATAACTATTTCCTTCATCAGATTGCAATGCTGGGATTGAAAGTTGAGATAACTGAAAAGCCGTTTGTCCTTCACCAGTATCATCAAATTGCATGGAATCCTTTGAAGTGGCCGACAAATCACAAGGTATTTGAAACGTTACGACAAGGCCGGGAATATAGAGCGAAACATATTTTAACACCTGATTTATGATCAAAACAGCTAATATAGAAACCTTAGTCGGTAATCATGTTGCTCCTTACCTGTACAGTACTCAGAATTTTAAACCGGGTGAAACAGTGATCCCTTATTCCGGTCCTTATTGGGATAATCAGGAAAGTGAAGCTGCAATAAATGCTTTTCTTAATGGTGAGTGGATTTCTGCCGGGGAGAATGTTCATCAGTTTGAAAAGGCTTTCAGTAAAAGATTTAATGCTGGCTATTCCCTTATGGTTAATTCCGGGTCATCTGCTAATTTGGTTATGATTGCTGCGCTTAAAAGGTATTTAAACTGGAAGGACGGCGATGAGGTAATTGTTTCCCCAGCTGCATTCCCAACAACCGTCTCAGTCCTGTATCAAAACAGATTAAATCCGGTATTTGTTGACATTGAATGGGACACATTGAATTTTGATGTTAATCAGATTGAAGAGAAACTAACAGCAAAAACAAAAGCTATCTTTTTAAGTCCGGTACTGGGGAACCCGCCAAACATGAAATACCTTATTGAATTATGTATATTTAATGAGCTCGAATTAATCCTTGATAATTGTGATTCACTTGGTACCAAATGGGCAGGGCAATATCTGAATGAATATGCTATTGCTTCATCATGCTCGTTTTATGCAGCTCATCATCTTTGCACCGGCGAAGGTGGAATGGTCAGTACAAATAATAAAGCTCTAATGAAAATCATGCAAAGTATTGCACACTGGGGCAGAGATTGTAACTGTATCGG
>DATKUO010000158.1:0-43485 GCA_035530515.1 Bacteroidales bacterium | reverse complement strand
AATGTATTACACCGGAATGTTATTCCACCGGTATGAATTGTCTCTCCGCTCTCTCTTACCCTGGGGATCAACCCTACAAAACTGCTTAGATGGTCAATATGAGGAAAACGATTTATATCACCCAGTTCTGTTATTAATGCTGATGAGGTCAGAGGACCTATTCCAGATATTGATTTTAACAATGAATAAAGCTCATTGTCATATTCCCGGATCCTTTGCCTGATCTGTCGACTCAAGGTCAGCAATTGTTCCCTGTGATACTCATATGAACGAATCAGATTTGAGAATGCATCCTGACCACTCATTGTCTGCATTTTTACCTGCTTTAACCACGATAAAAACTTTAATGTCCACTGGTTATTATCAAATTCCGGCGGGATTGATTCCCCGTAATACTGAAGAAAGCTTTTTATCCTGTTCTTACTCCTTCTTAAATCTCGCATTAAATAGAATCTTGTCCTGTTTAAACTGCGAAGCTCTTCCATATCCCTGTCAAATATATGGATGGTGCGTAACATCCCTTTTTCAAGTGCCCTGGCAATTTTACGGCTGTCTATCGGATCGCGTTTTTGTAACTTATCTTTCTGACTTGTAGGGATGTCTGCTGCGTTTATAACAATATTCTTTATCCCAAGATCATTTAATTCACGATGAATTCTATAACCACAAAATCCTGCTTCATAGGCACTGTAGTAGTTGCCACCGGGAAACATTCTTTGGAGATAATTATACAATGCTCTGGGATCAGGAGGTTGTGTAAAGGTCCTGTGTTCCATTCCCTCAACGAGGATGGTAACACTCCAGCTCTTTTTATGAACATCTAATCCAATAAAAAGATCTTTGCCGCTGGAATCAATTTTTTTTGTAACTTGTGTTTGCATAGTCTCATGTATTTAGTTTTCGTACGATAATTTACATTAATTATTGATAACGCACCTGAGACTATGCTTTTATCATAAGTGCTAAAATTAATAAGCTTGTCATGGTTTTTGCAATTTGGGTCTGCTTCCTAGACAGCAAATTATTGCATGACAAATCCGGACCGCACACCTGCTTTCTATAAAACTTTGTGTACCTTGACTTGTTTCCTGCTCGCAATAAAATTTGTACCGCGACACTCGTAAAACTCAGAAAACTTGTACCTGGACTTGCAAAAAATGCGCCATGCTTCGTTCATTCCGGTTGTGTGCCGGGACCCTGCCCTGATTAAAAATTTCTGGTCACAACCTCCATTCTCTCAGCAACACCTACTAATTTTATTGCCGGACCGTCAGACTGTCTAAAAACCTCTCCTTTTTGTTGATAACTATGGGGCTGGGGATTCTTCAAAAAGCTGTGGGTTTTGTAACTTAACTACATGAAATTCATACAAGGACATAGCAGAAATCAGATTAATCTTTCCCCTGTTTCACTGGACCAATCCATTGACCCTGATAATGGAGTGAGGATAATAGACCTTTTTGTAGATAGCCTTTCTATTAAAGATTATGGATTCAGAAGGATTTTGTCGAAAACGGTCGTCCGGCATATCACCCCACTGATTTACTAGACCTTGTCAGACCAGGAATCGATTATTCTAAGACAATTTTCCCCCGGCTATCAGTCTGGAATAACAAATTCCCGGGTTTGCTGATACCGGCCTGAATCAGAAGAATATTTAACTCCCTGGAAAGGTTAATAGACAAACTCCCGTTAGCGGCAAGCTATCAAGAAACCAACTGCAAACAAATAAACAAAATGAGACAAGTAATAGTAGTTCTAATACTCGGATTGATTTTTCAAACGGGATTCTCTCAAAAAATGATTGAGAAGGATTTTAAAAAGCATTTTGACAAATATGGTGTTGATGGATGCTTTGTTTTGTATAATCTGACAGACAATGAATATATAAAATATAACTCAAACCTTTGCGATACGGGGTACTTACCTGCTTCGACGTTTAAGATTCCTCACTCGATAATTGCCCTAGAGGAAAAGATTGTTAAGGATACAAATCAGATAATTAAATGGGATGGACATGAATGGCCAAATCAACCTTGGAATCAGGATCAGACTTTAAAAACAGCAATGAAATATTCATGTTTATGGGTTCATATTGGATTTGCAGAACAAATTGGCATTGAAAAATATCAAGATTATGTGAATTCATTTGATTATGGTAATAAGGACTTGACTGGACCGCCGACACGATTCTGGATAGCTGGTCAATTTAGAATTACAGCAAACCAACAGGTTGAATTTTTAAGAAAATTTTATAACTATGACTTATCTGTATCGAGAGAATCGATTGATATTGTTAAAGATATTATAACAATAGAACAGACAGATTCATACAAATTAAGTGGAAAATCTGGTACAGGTCGATTATCTGATACTGAACTAATCATGTGGTTAGTTGGATACATAGAGAAAGATAATAAACCGTATTTTTATGCAATGAATTATAAGACGAGTGATTTTATTAAATTAAATCAAGCTCGATATAATATTACGAAAGATATTTTGAGTGAATTAAAACTTATAGAATGAGAAACAACCAGCCACTAACACGCAATATAGCAAAAAGCGGTGAAGTGCTTAATTGGTGCGGTTTTAGCTCGTTTGAGCTTCATCTCGGTTTGATAGTGAATCACTCGAAATCCGCTTCATGCCATATTGCAAAACGTTAGGCACAAGGCAATACAAAATTTTTTGCCTCTACCAAGACAATTACGTCTTTCACGAAAATGGCAAAAATTAGACAAAGAGAGCCCTGATTTAGAGTTTAACATTTACTGGATACCCATTTGACATATCTAAAGCAACATGAGAAAAGTCGCTACTTGCAATTGTTATAAATTTCTTATCTTTAATAAAATATTGTTTGTTTAACCTGTATTGATTGAATAAAAGATGGATAAAAGTATCGAAGTTATTAATATCCGGGTCAATCTGTTATAAATCGTACTGTTTCATTTTATTAAATAAAGTTTTTCTGCTTATTTTTAAAAGATTGGCAGCTTCGGTGCGTTTATAATTGCACTTACTCAGGGCTTCAATAATTAGTTCCTTTTCAAGTTTCGAATTAATTGATTTCAGGTTTTCATCCAACCCGGAGTCAAATTTAAGTTTAGTTCCGTCTATTACTGGATATCCTTTAATTCTCATTGGCAAATGTTCACGGGTTATTGTTCCCTCCTTGCATAGTATCATGGCGCTTTGTATGGCATTCTGTAAATCCCTGATATTCCCGGGCCAATTGTAATTTAGCAATTTGTCAACAGCCTCTTTGGACATATTTTTAACATGAAGACCTAATTCACAATTGAACATATTTATAAAATGCTCAATAAACAGAGGTATATCATCCTTTCTTTCGCGCAAAGGGGGAATTTGAATCGGGAAGATATTTAAGCGATAATAAAGATCCAGACGGAAACTACCCTTTTGAACTCTCTCTTCCAGGTTGTTATTGGTTGCCGAAAGAATCCTTACATTTACAGGAATAGGTTTTATTCCTCCTACTCTTGTGATTTTTTTATCTTCCAAAACCCGTAATAATTTTACCTGTGCGTCGAGAGGCAATTCTCCCAGTTCATCAAGAAATAAAGTACCTTTATTGGCTTGTTCAAATTTTCCGGGTTTTGTTTCCTTAGCATCCGTAAACGACCCTTTTTCGTGGCCAAACAATTCGCTTTCAATAAGACTTAATGGAATAGCGCCACAGTTTACTGCGACAAATGGTCCTTCTTTTCGTCGGCTTGTCTGATGTATGGCGTTTGCAATTATTTCTTTTCCCACTCCGCTTTCACCCTGAATTAGCACTGTAGTATCTGTATCTGCTACACATTTGGCCTGTTCAATTACCTTTTTCATTTTTCCATCCGTCCCAATAATCGAATCGAACGACTTCTGTTCAACAAGCTTTCGTTTAAGGTCCGATATTTCAACTGTAAGCCGTTGATGGTCTATTGCACGCTTAATTAATAAAAGGAGTTTATCATTATCGAAAGGTTTTTCGAGATAATCATAAGCGCCTTTCTTTATGGCATCTACAGCAAGAGAGACCTCACCGTGGGCGGTAATAATAATAACGGTTAAGAATGGATTTTTCTCTTTTATAGTAACCAGTGTCTCAATCCCATTAAGTCCGGGCATGTTTTGATCCATCAAAACTATATCGGGCTTATAAGAGTGTAATATTGCTATGGCTTTTTGCCCGTTTTCAACTGATTTCACACGATAATCTTCGTCTTCGAGCAAACGGGTAAGTACCTTTCTGATTTTTTCTTCGTCGTCAACAATTAATATTTGTGGATTCTTCATAAACATCTGACAATTTCGTATATAATTAACTTCGCCTGACAAATTATTTAACTGGAATTCTAATTTTAGCTTTGGTACCTATTCCAGGATTGCTGAAAAATTCAATATCGCCACCATGTTGATTAATAATACCATACGAAATAGATAAACCGAGGCCGGTTCCTTCATTTTTTGTTGTGAAAAAAGGGTCGAAGATCTTATCTATGTTCTCATTAGGTATCCCTTTCCCATTATCAATGACTTCTATCAGATATTCAGGAGTATACCTGTACTGCCCATCAGAGAAAATAATATTAATATCAATTTTGCCTGGCTCACTTTCAATTGCTTGAATGGAATTCATAATTATATTCAGAAATACTTGTTTTAACTGGCTGGGATCAGCAAATATATCTTCCCTCTCTGCCTGATAATTAAGACATATTTCTATACCTTCTTTTCGTGCTGTATTTGAGACCAGTTGAATGGTTTGCAAAAGAATAGTTTTTAATTGTGTATTTTCTTTCTTCAACGGCTGAGGTTTGGCGAATGATAGCATCCCTTCGATAATCTCATTAATACGGTCTACTTCAGAAATAAGATCATTGGCCATCTCTATATCCGTCGAATCATTAAATTTCCTTTTTAAAAACTGGATAGAACTACGAATAGAAGTAAGTGGATTACGTATCTCGTGGGCAGCTCCCGCAGAGAGTTCCCCGAGGGTAGCTAAACGGTCAGCCCGGTACATTTTTCTGGTTCGTTCTTTTTGTACCTGGTAAAGCAATGCATTTTCGAAGGCAAAACCAGCCTGATCGAGAAATATTTTTAAGTATTGCAATTCATTATCATTAAAAGGAACATTGTTTTCTTTATTACAAATACAGACCATTCCACGTACCTGGTTCATTACTATAAATGGATAGATTAGCGAGATTTTTCTCTGTTTGAGCAATTCCTGTTCTCGTCTGGTAAAAAAATCAAATACTTGTGCATTTTGATTTATCTCAAGAAAAGTTTTATTTACCGAAAGCCAAAAGATTAATTTGTCCGAAGTATTGAAATATAAAATGTCTTTTGGGTGTGAGTTGGTAATAATATTTTCGACCGTTAAATACCTGTTCAAATCAGGATTTAGCATTAGTATATAGATGTGATCTGTCTTCAACAGTTCCTTTAATCTGGCCGAAAAATTATCTTTAAGCTGTTCCAGGTCAGTTATGATCGAAAACGATTCATTCATTTCAGACAAAAACCTTTTAAGATTTTGGTTTAAGTCATTGTTCCCCTGTTTGAAAAACATAACCACTTATTATGAAATCTAAAAGTAAGAAATGAATTCTTCTTTCCCAAATAAACCAATTTGATTATGGGTAAATAATTACTCAATATCTACCAGAATTACTCATTCAAAACATATTTAAAATTTAGCTTAATCGTTATAATAAATTGAATATAAGTATTTTAATCCTTTTGGCATAAGTATTGTACTAGAACCTTCAATAAATAAGCTGACATCTTAAAAAGTAATAGTGAAAGGTTTTAAGTTTCTGGCATTTGGATTACTAATGTTATCAGGAGCGGCAAAGTCGCAGGATACTCTCTTTCTTACCTGCCCCAGCGCTATTGAAATTGCTTTAGGCGAAAGCTATTCAACCCGTTCCTTTGAGATAGATAAGCATGCTATGCAATATTATTTCAGCTATTATAAGGCAATGTTTAAACCACGGCTCGATCTGAATTTAGATGCACCTTTATGGCATGAATCGGTGACGGAAATAGAACAGGCTAATGGTTTACCTGTTTATAACTCTAACGGATCTCTGCAGGTTGGCGGATACCTGGGTTTTACATATGTTTTACCTACCGGTGGAAATTTATCCTTATCCACAAACCCATTTCGTCGCAACTTTACCACAGTGCTCGCAAGTGACAATAGTACATTAAAAAATGATCTGTTTAATAGCCAGTTTTCGTTATATTTTACCCAACCAATATTTACCAAAAACAAATTGCGTGAGAACTTACGTGAGGCAGAATATAACTATCAAAAATCGGAACATTATTATACACGCTCACAAATGGACATTGTGTATGATGTAACCCAGGAATTTTATACATTATATCGCAGTAAGAAACAAGTGGAAATTGCCTTGGAGAAACTTACAAATTCAGAAGAATCGTTCCGCATAGCCAAATTGAAACTGGAAGGCGGACGTATGGCCCAGGGCGATGTGATGAGTGCTGAAGTTTCAGTAGCACAGAATAAAGCCGCCTATCTGAAAGCCATTAACCAGATGCAAAACGAGGAAGACCGGTTTAAGCAACTGATAGGCCTTGATCTCAATCGTAAAATAGGGATTGTAACTGACCTTGAGTATAAACCTATTCTGATTGATGAACAAAAAGCCACTGATGAAGCCCTGAAGAACAGGCTCGAAATAAAGGAAACAGAGGCGGACATTAACCTTTATAAAATTGAGGTGGATAGGGCTAAACGCATACGTGAATTTCACGGGAATATTTCAGCATATTACGATTTAACAGGTATTAGTACGCTTGGAACAGGAACAACTACACAATTGGTTCAATCGTCGTTCGATAATATCAGGAATCGTCCACCTAACCGGGGTATCGCACTCTCTTTCACTGTGCCAATTTATGATTGGGGACGGGGCTCTTCGAAAGTTAAGCAGGCAAGATTGAATCTCCAATCGAAAGAACTTTATAAAGAGAATCAGGAAGTTACTATACGAAGGGAAGTACGTGAAATTATAAGATCAGTTATCGAATCTTCAGAACAGCTCAATATTCACCAAAAGAATCTTGACCTGGCCCGGCAAACGTACCTGATAAGCCAAATCCGTTTCGAAAACGGTGATATTTCAAACCAGGACCTCACAATAGAGCAGGAAAGACTTGCAACCATTCAATTAGATTATCTTGATGCATTTATCGGCTACCAGCTTTCAATAAATAATTTAAAACGGAAAACGATGTGGGATTTTGAGAATAATAAAAGTTATGTGGTTTCGGAACCATCTCAACGCTGACAGGATTTCGAATCACTGTAAGAGCTTATAGGAATATTTAAATATTTATAATAATGAAACGACTTATCTTTTTTATTATTTGCCTTCTTTTAATACAAATCCACGGACACTCACAGGAAGACCAGGCAGGTATCGCCCTGGATCTGAAAAAGGCCCGTGCCGCCTACGAAATTGCCAAACAGAAATACGATAATGATAAAGAACTTTACGACCAGAAAGCCATATCGCTCGCTGAGTTCAATAACTCTAAAAATGAATCCTTATCAAAGGAGGTCGACTATCAAAAGCTTATATTGAAGCTCATTTCACAACAATCGTATATTATTATCGAAAAAGCCGTTAAATATCAAAACAGTAAAGCTGAAAAAAGAGTACAATTAACCCTTCGCAGTTCCACGGAAGGAAACCAGGATTACATCAGGCAGTTCGAACAACATTTCGATGTGTTTACTCCTGAAATGCGAACAGCCAAGGTGTATAATATTTTTGTTTCCATCAACAATATTACTGACAACACAATCATTGGGTCGCCTTATGAAATACGTATTCCCTATATCGACAACGGCGCAACTGCAATGGCTGATTTTAATCTGTTACGCGATGCCGAAAGCGTTCAGGTTGTATTAAACTACAATGGTAAAAAAGATACTAAGAATATTTACCTCGAAAAAGATGCTTCTGCCAATATGGTGGCTATCACTGCTTCTCAATTCGCTCAGGAGACCGATTTGGGCTCATCCGCTTCGTATGACCTGAGCCTTGAACGTTACTCTTCGTCCGATGATGTGTACAGGTTCATGGTGGTCAATCTGCCCCGGCAGGTATCGTACGATCTTTATGACGCCGACAATAACGCCCGCCTGTCACAGCTTAGATTCAATCAGGGTGTGAATATCCGTAAACTTTCACTGAAAGCTTATTTACCCGACCGCGAAGACGATGATATTAAGATTGACAAACCCCTCGATTTCTATGTAATAGTTCTGAGCGATGCAGAATACAACAAACTTGGCGATACCCGTAATATGACCCAAAAAGAAATCGATCAGATTCAAGCTGGCAAAATCAAACTGGAACTTATTCCAAAGGGAGTTGGCCGTATTACTGTTAAAGCACCCTCACTTTATCATGAAATTAAAACCGGCGATAGCCTTTCGATGAAAATCACTGTGATGAATGACGGAACACGTATCCTTGATAATATCAAAATTACAACCGAAAACCCGCTTAACTGGAAGACAGTTATTGTGCCGGATGTGATTATCACCCTGGCTCCCGGCAAGGAACAGGAAGTAATGCTGAGCATACTTCCCCCCGATGATGTGAATGTCGGCGCCCAGGAAGTAAAAATAAAAACACAGGCCACGGCCAATAACCGTACGGTCGAAACCGAGGACAAAACGATGCGTATCCAGGTGGAAGCCCGTACCCCAATATTTGGCACCATTATGCTGATCCTGCTTTTAGTCGGGGTATTAGTAGGTATTGTTGTGTTTGGGATAAAGATCAGCAAGAGGTAGACAGTGATCAGATTTAATCTTTATAATCTAAACCCATAAATCTAAACCAAATGGAAAAGACCATTTTTTTTACAATTATTCTTATCTGTTTCGCCCAATTACTACCTGCCCAACAGGCTGGGAAGGTGCAGGTTTCCTCTACTTTGGAGGTACTTACAAAACACCCATGGGTAAAAACACATGACCAATTTGGCACTGTTCAATTGGAGTTTACAAAGGATTTAACTTACACGGTCACCTTGAAATCTAATAATGAAACCATAACAGGAACCTTTTCGCTGAAAGGAGATTTGCTGACCTTTGAAACTGATTCAAGTTGTAGAATGAAAGGGGAATACACTATTTCGGTTATAAAAGAGACTGTAACTTTCATCCTGAAAGAAGACCAATGTAGCGGAAGGAATGAGATTACACCCGGCATTTGGAAGGCCTTAAAACTGGGAGATTAAGCTTTCAACTGAAACCTTAATAGAATGAAAACAACTCTAAACATTAAACTCTAATTCAAATAATTATGCTACAGGCAATCGATTTAACAAAACGTTACGAGGACCAGCAGTTAGCGCTGGACGCATTAAACCTCGAGATTAAAGAAGGTGAAATATTTTTTCTTCTGGGAGCCAATGGTGCCGGGAAGACCACCACCATCAACCTGTTTCTCAACTTTATTGAGCCAACTGGCGGGAAAGCGTTGATTAACGGTATCGATGTGACGAAAGAACCGTTGGAGTCAAAGAAATACGTCTCCTACGTGAGTGAGAATGTAATGCTTTACGGAAATTTCACCGCACGTCAGAACCTCGATTTCTTTGCCAAACTGGGCGGTAAGACCGATCTCACCAAAGAAGATTATTATATGCACATGCGCGAAGTAGGTTTACAGGAAGAAGCTTTCGAGAAAAAGCTTAAAACCTTTTCAAAAGGGATGCGCCAAAAAGTTGGACTAACCATAGCTATCATCAAGGATGCGCCCAATATTCTGCTCGATGAGCCGACAGCCGGCCTTGACCCCAAAGCGGCCGCCGAGCTGCTGCAAATACTAATGAACCAGAAACGTCAGGGCAAGTCCATACTCATGTGCACACACGATATTTTCCGTGCGAAAAATATCGCCGATCGGGTCGGCATTATGAAAGAAGGCCGCCTGGTAATGGTGCGTACCCGCGAAGAATTCCTCGAAGACGATCTCGAAAAGATCTATATGAATTACATGCATGAAATGGTAATTGAAAAAGTATAAAAATCAGGTTATGATTCTTCGAATTGCATCCAAAGAACTTTTTCATAACATGTCTACCTCGCGGTTTATCACCGGCTTCTTGTTATGTCTGCTGCTTATACCTTTTCCCATTATCATTAGCATCAACGAGTACAGGAGCAAGGTAAGCATGTATGAAACGGAACAAAAACAGGTCGATGATAAAAACATTGTCAAGGTTTATTCTGCCTACCGGCCGGTGATTGTAAAGAAACCAGGCCCACTTAGTATTTTTGCACGTGGGGTAAGCTACAACCTGGGAAACCAGGTAAAAATCCTGTTCAGCGATATTCCCATGATGAGCGAAGGAAAAGCCGAAAGTCGTGATAATCCTTTTCTGAATCGCTTTTTTACGTTCGACTTTATTTCCGTGCTCATCATCATTATCTCTCTTATGGCGTTCCTGTTCACTTACGATATTTGTACATGGGAGCGGGAAACAGGTACATTGAAAATGATGCTAGCCAACCCGGTTAGTAGGGCATCCGTTCTGGCAGGGAAAATGCTGGGCACGTTTTTTACCTTGTTGCCTATGTTATTGTTCAGTTATGGGTTATGCATCCTGGTAATTATGTTTTACCCCGATATTCACTTTACTTCTTCCGAATGGCTGCGCATCGGACTCATCTTCCTCTTAAGCATGGTTTTTCTTGTTCTTTTCATGGTCATCGGTCTGTTTGTATCGTCCCGGGTCCGTCATTCCGGAACAGGCATTGTGATTTGCCTGGTACTTTGGATCACCTTTTTGTTTATCGTACCTAATCTTGCGAATTATTCGGCGAAAAGTTTTGTGAAGGTAGGATCGGTAGAAAATCTGGAATTTAATATCAAAGAATTGAATGATGAGTATTTAAAAAAAACCGAGGAATATGAAAAAAAGTTACCTGGAGCAGATTGGGATATGCAATGGAATACAAGATGGGACAGCAGAGATGGATTTAACATAATTGGGGGTGCATCGAAAAGTTCTTTTGAAAAAATAAAGTTAAAGAATGAGTTTACTGAACCTTTGCGGGTTGATTATGCTGATAAAAAGTGGAGCTTTCGCAAAGCTTACATTACAAAGCTCGAAAAACAACAAAATTTTGCCAGGTATTTATCTTTTCTGTCACCTTCCGAAATATTCAAAGAATCGGTGAATGGCTTATGTGCCACAAATGCCGAGAGCCATTATAATTTCCTGGATCAGACCCGCCGGTATCGTGAGGAATTGATCCATTATTATAAAGAAAAAAAACTTTTCAGTTCCTACTTATACTTTACACAACAGGATCCTAAAAACTTCATGACGGTTGATGAGATAGTGAATTACCTCACAAAAGGTGAGTTGAAATCATTTGCCGAAGTTGAAGCACATAAAGATCCCTTCTACTTTTTTGGAAAAACAAAAAATTCTTTCCCAAACAGTAATATAGACGAATGGAAATCCATAGATCTTTCACAGTTTCCTAAATTCAATTACCGCCCGGCCAAAGTGTTGAACGATATACATCATTCACTACTCCATATCGGCGTGCTGTTTGCCCTGGCATTGGCACTTTTTTATTTTTCATACAAGTCGTTTATCAGGTACGATGTTAGGTAAATTTTAAACCTGTCAGGTTTTCGAAACAATTTAATTTTTTCTGCCATGCTTAAAACAATAATCCTTACCGATATAAAACAAAATATTCAGAGCTTTAAACTCCATGTTACTTTCATCATCATGATGGTGGTTTTTACGGTTGGAAGTATCGCATATGTATTCCAATACCGCGATGCTATGGAAGATTATCGCGATTATTCATCCAAAATGCTTGATAAAATAAGAAAAGAAGCCGATATAAACACAACAAGAATAGCTATCGAAAAAAATGATCAACTGTTTGCACCACTGAATAATGGCTTTATAGATGACGCTAAATCGCAATTTACCCCTAACAACATCCAGTATAGCGCTTATAATGTGTTTGGATACTCGATCAGCCGTAAAACAAGTAACCCGTATCTCTATCTTTCAAACGATCTGAATTGGGTGTTCATTCTTTCCATTATCACTAGTTTCTCCATTTTATTGCTTTCGTACGATGCCATATCCGGCGAACGGGAACAGCAAACGTTAAAGCTCATCCTTTCGAACGCTGTGTCGCGCGGAGTTCTGCTTTTCGGAAAATATTTTAGCATTATAATTTCAGGAGTATTGATGGTGCTGCCGGGATTACTTGTCAGTCTTATCATTCTAATCCTGTCGGGAACTTTGAAAATGAGTTCACTCCTTGCTTTTGAAACCATCGGGTTTTTGGTTTTAGGAGTCTTATTCATTTCTACTATTTCGGCATTGGGGCTGCTTTGTTCGGTGGTTTCCCGGACGGCTAATGTAAGTCTGCTTATAGGTCTTACGTTGTGGGCGGTATTCCTTATATTTTCGCCTAACCTGGCAGTATTTGCAGCGGACCAGCTTTTTAAAATAAAGAATTCGGAAACCATACAAGCCGAAGAAAAAACAGCCAAAGATGCTATCAACAAAGCAGCGCCTGAAGGAAGCTGGTCGATGTGGGGCAACAATCCCTTTTTTCCTAAACATGAATTGAGGGCTAAAAATATAACCAACCTGATGAATGCGGAAAAACAGATCAAAGATGAATGGTATAATAGTCAATTCAGACAATATGAAAAGGCAATCCGGTTTACGTATCTTTCTCCAATTTCGATATTGGGTATGGCAAGCGAGTCGTTAGCAGGAAGCGGTTATCCCCGTTTTCGCAAAAACTGGGACGATTTGCATACTTACCAGAACCAGTTCCTTACCTGGTTTAAAGCAATTGATGCAAAAGATCCAAAAAGTCCTCATTGGTATAACCCTGAGGAAGATATTTCCACCAGCCGCGAAAAAATAAAATTTGAAGAAATACCCTTATATACAGAAAGGATGATGACCATACCGCAACGATTAACAAAGGCTTTGCCCGGGATCATGCTGCTAGTGTTTTATTCTTTTTTGCTGTTTGGGATTACGGTAGTAATGTTTAACAGATATGATGTGAGGTAGTTAATATCTACTCTCAATCATGGAGGTTTAAAATAATTCCTTTTGCAAAAATAAATAAATTATGATCTGGCACATTGTAAAAAAAGATTTTCTCGACAATTTCACATCGGCCCGTTTTGTAGTAGGCTTTCTGCTTTGTTTGTTTCTGGTACCTTATACTGTATATACCGGAACAAAGGTTTATGAAAGCAGAGTAGATAAATACCAGCGCGATGTAAAAGAAGCTGATGAGGTGTTTACCAAAGCACAGGTATATGCGCAAATACAGCCGATGGCAGTGATTCAGCCCAGTCCCTTAACCATTTTTTCAAAGGGAATCAGTGAGCAGGTAGGTAGCAAGGTGAGTCTCAGCAATAATGAAATTCCCACTTTTGCTACCGGTATCACCACCATGTATGAAAACCAGTTCCTGAACCGTTTTGTCAGCCTGGATTTTATAAATATCCTGGCCATTATACTTTCACTGATAGGAGTGTTTTTATCCTATGATATCTTCTCAAGGGAAAAGGAAGACGGTACCCTTAAGCTTTTATTAAGCAATCACGTGAAACGTTCTGATTTCTTTTTGGGTAAAGCAGGGGGGATTCTTTTAACGTTTATTCCTTTATTGCTGGTATGCTATATACTTGTATTTATTATACTTTGGATGTCTCCCTCGGTAAACCTGTCGGCAGATGATTATGCAAGAATCCTGTTATTGTTTTTATTATGTTTGCTCTATCTTTCGTTTTTTATCTTCCTGGGAAGCTATATCTCCAGTAAAACCAGGACTTCTTCCACCAGTCTGATCATTAACCTCTTCATTTGGTGTTTTTTGTTGTTCCTTCTTCCCAATGCTATGTCATACCTAGGTAAAAATATAGTCAAAAGCGATAATTACAGTATTGTCATGCTGAACACAGGTGATCTCGATGGTGAATTCTGGAAAAAAAGAGGTGAGTTGGTGCAACAGGTACAAAAAGAAACAGGATTGGTAAATCATAGTTGGAACCTTTGCGCCGGGTGGAATTATGGTCCGATACTGTTATGCTTCACCACACTTGATAATATGATCTATGAGCGAAAGATGCATGAATCAACAGCCCCAATGGTATTGGATTATGCCATTTAAAAATGGCATTTGCAGGAGGCCTATCTGAACCGCTTATGCCGGCAACAGAAAATAATAAAATACCTCTCCTGCCTTTCGCCTTCGGAGATTTTGAAATACGTATCAGCATCGCTATGCAAATCTGACATGGAAAGTCATGTTGATTTCATGAACCAGGCGCGGAGCTACCGTGAACAGTTTTTTAATTATTATAAAGAAAACAAAATCTTTTCATCCTATAATTACTTCTCACCCCATAAGGAATCAGAGATTCCCAAAACACAGGAAGAAGCAGGAATAATGCAAGCACAATGGAGATCGACGGCCAAACCGGAATCAACCTTTGACTTGTCTTCACTGGGATATGTTTCCACTGCTGGTTTACCACGGTTTACTTATAATGAAAGGGGTATATTGGATGGATTGGCGGATCAGCTCTGGATATTTGCGGGTCTGATTGCAGCCTGTATTGTGCTGATATGGATCACCTACAGATCATTTATAAAATATGATATCCGGTAATTTAATCTACATCATATGCTTAAAACAATCATCATACGGGAACTACAGAATCATTTGTACAGCCTGCGCTTTATTTTTGCCCTGATGCTCACCTTGATTCTGTTCGGGGCTTCATCAGTCTCTTTTATAATTGAATCTAAAGAACAAAAAACCACTTATGAACAGGGAATAGCGAAAATTCGGGAAAACATGAAAAATGTTGCCAATAATGCCACAAATTTTGCCCAAAACACAAACGCCATCCCCTTTGCTCCGCGCAATTCGGCTTTTATTGCATCCTGTCAGGAGGAATCCATGCCCAATACTATAATTTATAACGCTTTTAATGTGTACGGTTATGATATTTCAAAAGGGAATAATAATCCTTTTATACTTCCTTCTAAAAATGTTAACTGGGAATTCATACTGGTGCTGTTATTCAGTTTTCTTGCCATCATTTTCACTTTCGACGCAGTATCAGGGGAAAAGGAAATGCGAACTCTGGCTTTGGGCTTATCTAATCTCTTTCGGGGTTAGTTCCCCGCAGCTTGCTGCGAGATTTGTCTTGTGCGATTGGTATTTTGATACCCCGTTGCTTGCGGCGGGGAGCTTCATTCCGGTATCAAGAGGTGTTATGCTTACCGGTAAGTTTTTAGGTACTGTTATCATCCTGACCATGTTTGTTGTCATGGGCATAGTTGTAAGCATATTAATACTGTTGTTTTCCGGTCAGACTATGATTACTTATGCAACAGTTGCCGAAATAGGGGGCTTCCTGTTATTATCCTTCCTGCTAATTGCTTGTGCAAGTGCCATAGGACTATTAACATCGGTATTGAGTTACTATGCCAATACTTCCCTGTTAATCGGATTAATGGTGTGGTTGATACTTTTATTTGTCATACCGCACACTACCTTGCTATTATCCAATAAGCTGTTTCCGGTTGAATCTTCGGATGTAATTACACAAAACACCAATAACTCCCGTAAAATTATTGAGGCAAGCTTTCCTGAGGGGAAATGGCATAGCGAAGGTAACAATCCATTTACTTCCGATCATCAGATCAGGGCTAACATGCAAATGGAATTTATGCTGGGTGAAAAGAAAATCAGGGATGACTGGTATAACTCTCAGTTTTCGCAGTATGTAAACGCCAGTAAAATGACCTTAATTTCGCCAATGTTCATCTTTGAAATGGGGAATGAACAAATGCTGAATGGCGGGTTCCAACGGTTTAAAAATAACTGGGATGATCTGCATACCTATCAGGGGCAATTTCTGGTCTGGTTTAAAGCATTTGATGCCAAAGACCCAAAGAGCCCCCACTGGTATAATCCTTATGAAGATTATTCGACCTCAAAGAGCAAAATAAATATCGATGAAGTGCCGGTGTACTCCGAAAGTATTGTTCCCTTTGCCCAAAGAATATCCCAAAGTGGGATTTATATAGCGCTCTTGCTAGTCTATACTGCTATATTATTTTATATATCGTTTGTGTTGTTCGTAAGGTATGATGTGAGGTGAAAGAAAGGCATTCAGTGATCGGTAACCGGTGTTCGGTAACTGATCACCGATTACCATTTACCGTATTCACATATATAACTTAAACTTTAAAAACATGATCTGGCATATTGTAAAAAAAGATTTTCTGCTGAATATTTTTTCAGCGAGGTTTATTATTGGGATTCTGCTCTGTCTTATCCTGATACCTTTTACCATAAGGGTAAGCATTGATGAATATAAAAGTCAGCTTCGTATTTATGCAGTCGATAAAGAGAAATCCGAAAAAGGATGGAAGGAGATAAGGGTGTACTCAAACCTGAAACCGGAAATTGTAAAGTATCCCGAACCTCTTGGCATCTTTTACAAAGGCATTAACCAGAATCTGGGAAACAAGGTCAAGATATACCTTCAGTAATACCCGTTTTTGCCAACAGGGCATTCATCAACCCGCGATAATCCTTTACTGAATGCTTTTTTCTCCCTCGATTTTATAACTGTTTTATCTATTGTATTGTCGTTACTGGCTCTGGTATTTTCCTACGACCTGATTACCCGGGAGCATGAAGACGGTACATTAAAACTCATATTTTCTAACTACAACAGCAGAATTTCATTTTTGATTGGAAAAATAACAGGTGTATTAATAAGTCTTTTACCAATACTCGTTTTTTGCTTCCTGCTATCGGCTTTGTTCATTGTCCTGTCACCGGATATAAAATTGCAGATCTCCGACTGGATAAGGGTAATTATTCTGTTTGTGTTTTCCATACTTTATATACTTGTCTTTATTCTAATGGGAACACTCATTTCAGTCATGGTAAAACACTCATCCACAGCCATTGTATTGAGTATGTTATGCTGGATTTCGTTAGTTTTCTTATGGCCTGTTTCGAGTTCCTATTTATCGAAAAGCATTGTTAAAACCGATTTGTACGACAATGTCAGGAATTCACTGGACGACCTGGATAAAGAATATGCGAAAAAAGAAGGAGAACAGTGGAATGCAATCCAGAATAAATTAAATATGAAAGGAACAAGCTGGTGGAATGCATCAGGAGGAGAAGATGGTTATTTTGAAACGTATGGAAGTCCATCCGAGACGATGGAATTTCACCGGCAGTTAAATACATGGAAAGAACCCGTTCGACTCTCGTATGCAGACCGGAAATGGCCGATTCAAAAAAAGTATCTCGATGGGCTCATCCGGCAACAAAAAGTGGAGCAAAACCTTTCCATGTTTTCTCCTTCTGAAATATTCGTACAAGCCGCATCCTGCTTATGCCGAAGCAGCGAAAAAGACTTTCTCAGATATATGGATGAAATGCGGCAATACCGCGAATCCATTGTAACATTCCTTAAGGAAAAAAAGCTGTTCGAAAAGTATGTCTATTTCACTCCGCAGGATCCTGCAACATTTGTAAGTACCGCCGAATATGTAAAAGGTAATAATAAAGTTCCGGACCATTTTAATACACTTGACCTTAAGGATGTACCACAGTTTATCGATCAACCAATAGGGATTGATACATCGTTAAATGACTCATTGGAAGGAATAGCTTTATTTATCTTAATTACAATTCTTTTACTTTCAGGCAGCATTATAGCCTTTAACCGTTACCAATTGCGCTAACCTTTAATTTATTAAGCTATGTTTAATACCTTATTTATCAAAGAAATACAACAACTGCTTTACAGCTTCAGGTTTCAGGTTTCGCTTATAATTGTATTGCTGGTATTTGTGATTGGGTCAATTGCTTTTATCCGGTTGTATTCAGAAGAAAAAGCCGACTATTTTGAATATCATAAAGAACATCTGAAAAACCTGGAAGAGCAAGCCAAAAATGCATCTGACCTGGCTACACATCGTAAAAACTATGTATTGGAACCCCGTTCCAATTCAATTATTTCCGATTGCAAGGAAAACATGTTCCCAAACCAATTCATTTACAGCGCATATAATGTATTCAATTTAGAAGTACGGCACGATAATGTAAATCCTTTACTCAAACCAGTTCAAAGCCTCAACTGGTCTTTTATTGTGTCATTTTGCATGAGCTTTCTGGCGTTATTATTTGCTTTCGATACCATTTCGGGAGAAAAAGAAGACCATACCCTGTCTCTTGCACTATCGAATCCTGTTTCCCGCGGTACTGTTTTATGGGCCAAATATGCAGCAATATTATCAGTAATTACAGTCACCACTATCTTTGGCATCCTTATTAGCATTCTAATAATTGGTATTTCAGGAAAGATACAGATAAACACTGGTTTTCTTTCTGAAGCAACAGGTTTCGTTATAATTACGTTTTTACTCATCGCTCTGGTTACAGTATTTGGACTATTTTCGTCCGTTATTTCCCGCAATTCAAACGTAAGCCTATTGGTTTCCTTATGTTTCTGGTTATTTTTTGCCATTATTATTCCAAATACTTCTGTTTTCTGGGCAAATAAACTATTTCCTATTGAACATCGAAATGAAGTAGAAGCAAAAATCCAGCTGGGATATGACGATCTATGTAAAAATGCTCCTCCGAGAAGCTGGTCGTCAAGCGGAGATCCCTTTTATGATAGACATAAACTGCGTGCCGATTTACAAATGAAACTTATGGAGAATGAAAAGAAGTTTATCTTGAATTATATAAACGAAATGTTTCACCAGTTTGAGAAAACCAGAAAGTTTACACTTCTTTCACCCATTGCCCAGTTCGATAACCTGAATGAAGTTGATCTTGGAGGAGGATATCTTAGGCTAAAGAAAAATTGGAACGACCTTCAGAATTATCAAAGTCAGTTTTTGACATGGTTTAAAACCTTCGATGCCAAAGACCCTAAAAGTCCACATTGGTATAATCCGAATGAAAGTTATTCTACTACTTGGAAATCAGTACCTATTGAAGAAGTACCCGTTTATATAGAGAAACCAATTCCCTTTGCTACGAGAATATCCCAGGGTGAAATTTACATTGCTTTGTTGCTTGTATATACAACAATTATATTTTTTGTGTCATTTATTTTGTTTGTGAAGTATGATGTAAGATGAACCATAATTATTAATTAAAAAATGAAAAATTTAAAAATGATTAACAGGGCGTTATTGTTCCTTATCTGTAATTTATTTGTTTTTCATATTCAGGGTCAGGATACTAAACAAAACGAATGGCAATCATTGTTTGATGGGAAAATTCTGAACGGGTGGCAAGCGAATGAAAATAAAGAAGTTTTTACAGTTTCAAAAGGAATGATAGTTGCGAAGGGTGGCAGGAGTCACCTGTTTTATACCGGCCCCATTTCAAATGCAAATTTTAAGAATTTTGAATTAAAGGCAGATGTAATGACTGAGCCAGGAACTAACTCCGGCATTTTCATTCATACAAAATTTCAGGATGAAGGCTGGCCTAAAACCGGGTATGAAATACAAATAAATAATAGCAGTACAGACAAGCAAATGACAGGTAGCATTTATAATATAGTACCTGATTCAATATCTCCTGTTAAAGATATGGAATGGTTTACCATAAATGTAATAGTTAATAATCAAAACGTTGTAGTAGAAATCAATAACAGAACAGTTGCTAATTATACAGAAAGAGACCCTCAAAAACCAATCAGCATATTTACCGGAGGTACTATTGCTTTACAGGGGCATAGTGAAGGAAGTATGGCTTACTTTAAAAACATCTATATTAAGTCTATCAAATAGTGAGCTAAAAACTATTGAAACCACTTTAAAGATTAGAATTTATGTATTATGTAACAAAAGTTCAATAAGTAATTACTATGCAAAACTGGTCAGCGATCAGAATCAAAATGGCACAAAAACAAAAATATTATTTAAAACTGCATTTTTTGCATATGAATTAATAAGACTTTTTAAAGCATTACAATTTAATAAATTATCAAGTAACCGTCCCGTCGTTGTAAACCACATTTGCTACTCCCTCTTGCCTTCCCGCACGCCAAAAGCTTCAAAACAGCCTTCCAGCCCGTCCCTGCCACTCGACGAGATTTGGTACTAAAGAACAAAATAGCATTATACCGAGTGAGGCATAAAATTTGCCCTACAGCTGGTACTTGCAATAAGCTTTTACAACAATTTTTGCACTTATAAATGCACTTAAAGGAAATTTTGAAAATGGCTATGCCTTTGCCGGTGCGAATGCTTTCAGGGCAACAGCTATCATCTCTGTCAAAGAGACTTTTCAGACTCTTTTAAGAGAGTAAATAGGCATTATTCCAGGCTAATCTAAGATATGAAATAAGCAGAACCCGGTTTTGGTCGAAGGCAATATCTGAATGTTCCTGCTCTCAGGAAAATAGTCCGCAGGTAATAAATTGCATTTTAGTATGTAAAAATAATATTGCAAATTTGTATGATTTTTTTAATTGCAAAACATATCTTTGCACTCTTTATATAATTGATGTTTCCGATAATATCATTGAACGGTTTTCTTCCATACACTGAACCCGGCAAATCATTGAAAAAGAAACAATAAAATAGTAAACAAACAAATAATGGCAGATGCAGAATAAACTCCAGGAACTAACAGAAAAGATATACCAGGAAGGTATTTCAAAGGGAAATGAAGAAGCTGAAAGAATTATTTCAGTAGCCAGGGCAGAATCAGAAAAAATGATCAAAAGAGCTGAAAAAGAAGCCATAGCAATTATTGCAGGAGCTGACAAGGAAGCGGAAGAGCTGATGGAAAAATCCCTTTCCGGGTTGAAAATATCTTTTCAACATGCAATGAGCACATTGAAACAGGAAATAGAAAGAGTCATTATCTGCAAGATAATTGAAGATCCTGTTTCAGAGGTGTTTTCTGATAACCGTTTTGTAGCCCATCTGATTGAAATAGTTGCTGATAAATGGTCTCCCGGGAATCTTGAAGCAGGGATTGAAATTTACGTTCCTGAAGAAATGATAAGTGAGATTGAACAATATTTAAGCACAAAAACCACTAAGGCTCTTTCTGAAGGAATAATCCTGCATCCTGTAAAATCAATGGTAAAAGGTTTCGAGATTCGTCCTTATGGAAAAGATTATAAGATTAGTGTGACTGAAAGAGATTTTGGTAGTTACATTAAAGAGATTCTTAGACCAAAACTGGTTGATTTACTGTTTGAAAAGGATAAATGATGCGGATAAGATATTATCATTGTTTAGTGGCTGGACTAGCAGACCTTGTTTTTGATACCAGCAAAAATTATATGGATATGATTGAATTCCGGAGAGAGCTAAAGATTGCTCTTCATGCTACGGATTATTCGCTTGTATCTATTCTTTTTCTACCTCATGACAATAAAAACATTGTTACATTTTTAGAAGGGAAGGAAGATTCATGGGATAATTTGGGTAACTACTCCTTACAAGATTTTGAGGAACAAAAGCGGATTATTTATTCTATTCTCAGAGAAAATAATATACTGCCTGATTATATGGTGGAATTGATAGCTGCCTGGTTTGATGCGGAGAGGGGGATTGACAAGGTAGAAATGGGTAATAAACTTACAGAAGGGTATATCAATATGGCTCTTAATTCAGGGAATAGTTTTCTTGAAAACTGGATCAGATTTGACAGGGATCTGAATAATATTTTTACATTAATAAATTCAAAATCCCTTAACCTGGATGCAGGCAGCTTTATTATTGGTAATGATCCGTTTACCAAAGAACTGATAGATATATCTGACCGGGGAAAGGAATTTATCATACCTTCCGAACCTGATTACGCTTCCATAATTTTTAAAATGGCAACTGAAAGCGAATTTCTGGAGAGAGAAAGAAGGATTGATATTGCCCGATGGGACTTCGTCGATTCGATAAATTCCTTTGAATACTTTACCATCGATCTGATTCTGGGTTATTTAATAAAACTTTCCATCGTTTTAAGATGGAAACAACTGGAACCTGAAACAGGAAAAGTGATGTTACAGAAGCTTATTAATGATATGGAGGCGCCAGTGCTTTCGGGCAATTTTACTGTTAAGTAATATTTACCCGCGTTTTAATAATTTCTGAAAAGGAAAAGTGGATTAAAAATAGAAACTATATGAAATTAATTAATATATGCTGACTAAAGGAAAGGTAAAAGGTATAATATCTAATCTGGTTATTGTTAATGTTGATGGACCAGTTTCACAGAATGAAATATGCATGATCACTCATGAAAGCACAAAACTGATGGCTGAGGTGATAAAATTCCAGGGAATACAGGCATTTGTTCAGGTTTTTGAAAGTACACGCGGATTGCATATTGGTTCAGAAGTTGAGTTCACAGGCAACATGCTCGAAGTAACACTTGGTCCCGGGATTCTCTCCCGAAACTACGATGGACTTCAAAATGACCTTGATAAACTCGAAGGCATTTTTCTTAAAAAGGGAGAATATAATTTTCCTCTGGACGAGAAAAAAATCTGGGAATTTAAACCGATAGCTGAATTAAACAGTTCTGTGGAGGCCGGGTCATGGCTTGGCGAGGTAATTGAGAACTGGATTCCACACAAAATTATGATCCCGTTCAAATTCCCAGGCACCTGCAGCGTTAAATGGATTGCCGGAACGGGACACTATAAAATCAATGATGTGATTGCTGTTGTAACAGACGAAAATGGCCGGGAGCATCAGATTACCATGGTTCAGAAATGGCCGGTAAAATTACCTGTAAAGGCATATAAAAATAAATCCAGGCCGTTCAGGATAATGGAAACAGGGATAAGGGTAATTGATACACTTAATCCAATCACAGAAGGAGGCACTGGTTTTATTCCGGGGCCCTTCGGTTCCGGTAAAACAGTACTTCAGCATGCTATTTCAAGACAGGCTGATGCCGATTTGGTTGTTATAGCTGCATGTGGTGAAAGAGCAAATGAAGTTGTTGAACTATTCACTGAATTTCCCGAATTAATTGATACCAGAACAGGTAGAAAGCTTATGGAGAGGACAACCATAATAGCAAATACTTCCAACATGCCGGTTGCTGCAAGAGAAGCATCAGTTTATACAGCTATGGCAATAGCGGAATATTACCGTTCAATGGGATTAAAAATATTACTGCTTGCGGATTCGACTTCAAGATGGGCTCAGGCACTTCGGGAAATGTCGAACCGTATGGAAGAATTACCAGGTCCCGACGCCTTTCCTATGGATTTACCAGCCATCATCTCGAACTATTACTCAAGAGCAGGATTTGTTGAACTTGTCAATGGAGAAACCGGGTCCATAACTTTTATAGGAACTGTTTCGCCGGCTGGTGGCAATCTGAAAGAACCGGTTACAGAATCCACAAAGAAGACAGCCCGGTGCTTCTATGCCCTGTCGCAGCAGCGAGCCGATTCTAAGAGATATCCCGCGATTGACCCTATTGAGAGTTATTCAAAATATCTGGAATATGATGAGGTGAAAGAGTATTTTTCAAAAAACATTTCTTTAAAATGGTATGATCAGGTGATAAAGGCAAAAGATATTCTTCACCGCGGTCGTGAAGCTCAGGAACAGATAAATATCCTTGGGGACGACGGAGTACCTGTTGATTACCATATCAGATTCTGGAAGTCAGAAGTGGTGGATTTTATAATTTTGCAGCAAGATGCTTTTGATAAGATCGATAGTGTAACACCAATGAATCGCCAGAAATACATGCTGAATAAAATACTGGAAATTAATGACTTGGAAATGAGTTTTAATACATTTGAGGAGGTGGCATCATGGTTTAAGAAAGTCATTAACTTACTCAGACAAATGAATTATTCTTCATTTGAATCGAAGGAGTTTAACTCCTATCTGGAGGATGTAGATCAAATGTTAACAGAAATAGTAATGTCATGACGGAGAAGAAACTTTTTCAAAGAATATATACTAAACTTACACGAATTACCAAGGCAACATGCTCCCTAAAAGCATCAGGCGCAGGATATGAAGAACTTGCACTTGTAAATGGCCGCCTTGCACAAGTAGTAAAAATTATAGGTGATGAAGTTACCCTTCAAATCTTCTCGGGAACTGAAGGAATACCTAGTAATGCCGAGTTAATATTTCTGGGCAGAGCACCATCACTGAAAGTAGGTGAGGATCTTGCAGGGAGATTTCTGAATGCTTATGGTGAACCAATTGATGGAGGTCCGGCATTAGGCGGAACCAACCGGGAAATTGGCGGGCCATCGGTTAACCCTGTTCGCAGAAAGCAGCCTTCGCAGCTAATCTCAACAGGCATTGCCGGGATAGATCTGAACAATACACTGGTAACCGGGCAGAAGATTCCATTTTTTGCCGACCCTGATCAGCCTTTTAATCAGGTAATGGCAACTGTCGCACTAAGGGCTCAGGCTGATAAAATAATACTTGGAGGTATGGGCTTATCAAATGATGATTACCTGTTTTATAGAAATGTTTTTGAAAATGCAGGTGCTCTCGAAAGAATAATTGCATTTATTAACACCACTGAAAATCCACCTGTTGAAAGGCTTTTAGTCCCGGATATGGCACTTACCGCTGCCGAATTCTTTGCTGTTGAGAAAAATGAGAAGGTTCTAGTATTGTTAACAGACATGACTTTGTTTGCCGATGCCCTTGCGATTGTTTCAAATAGAATGGACCAGATTCCTTCAAAAGACAATATGCCAGGTTCACTTTACAGCGATCTGGCAAAAATCTATGAGAAAGCTGTGCAGTTCCCTGATGGTGGATCCATAACAATCATTGCAGTTACTACACTTTCAGGTGGAGATATTACACATGCAATTCCAGATAATACAGGTTATATTACCGAAGGTCAGCTTTTTCTCAGACGTGATTCCGAA
The DNA here is from genome assembly GCA_035530515.1 of Bacteroidales bacterium. Classification (GTDB taxonomy): domain Bacteria; phylum Bacteroidota; class Bacteroidia; order Bacteroidales; family VadinHA17; genus LD21. Next base: position 18,451 of record DATKUO010000158.1, on the reverse strand, counting down.
ATTGGAAAGGTGATAATTGATCCTTTCAGGTCTCTTTCAAGACTTAAACAACTCGTTATTGGTAAACAAACAAGAGAAGACCATCCTCAAGTCATGAATGGAGCAATCAGACTTTATGCCGATGCTGCCAATGCAAGAACAAAGCATGAAAACGGCTTCGACCTTTCAGATTATGATGAGAGAACTCTCAGGTTTGCCAAAGACTATTCTGAAAAACTGCTGGCAATAGATATTAATGTCGATATCACATCTATGCTTGATACCGGATGGGAACTCTTCGGTAAGTATTTCTCAATTGAAGAGGTTGGAATAAAAGAAAATCTTGTTTTAAAATACTGGCCGAAGAGTTCTGAAAACTAATTTTTACCGTTAATGGCTATAAGATTTCAATATAATAAAATATCGCTTCAGAATCTTAACAAACAGCTTAAGGTAAGAATCCAGGCGTTGCCAATTCTTAAAAATAAAGAATCTGCCCTTAGAATTGAGGTCAAACGCGCCAGAAATACTGCTGAAAAATTTAACGAAGAATTGTATGCTATTCGTAATCGCTATAAAGAAGGTGTCAGACTCTGGGCTGAGTTTGACCCGAATCTTCTTCAGATAAGAGAGATAAATGTAAAATATATAAAAATAGCAGGGATTAATATTCCTGAATTCGAGAATGTCTCTTTCGAACTAAGCCCTTTCAGTCTTTTCGAAAAACCTAAGTGGTTCCCGGAAGGGATAAAAATTCTTAAAGATCTGGTTACAGTTTTAATAAAAAGAGATTTGTCATTGAAAAAAATGGAGTTACTAGAATTTGCCCGGAAAAAAACAACTCAAAAGGTTAATTTGTATGAGAAAGTCCAGATTCCGGCTTATGAAGATGCAATAAGAAGGATTAAACGATTTCTGGAGGATGAAGAAAACCTGTCAAAATCAGCACAGAAAATAATTAAATCCCGTCAGGAGGAGTTTAGCATAATCTAAGTTATATGATTGCAGAAATTAAAAAACATACATTTCTGGTTCACCACAGTGATTATACAGAACTGCTGGATACGTTGCGCGAAGCCGGAGTTGTGCATATCATACAAAAAAGAAAACTAGATGAAACCAGTAGCATTGGCAATGATATTAAGCTCCTTAAGAGATATAAAAAAGCAATACAGCAGCTTTCACATAGAATACCGGAAATAATTCCCTCTGATATTCCTGAAGATCCAGAAAAGATCCTTGCTGATTTTGAGTCTTCCATGAAAGAAATTGAAGAGACCAAACAAAAGATCGAATTGTTAAGGCCTGAAGCCAGCAGAATAAAACCATGGGGAAATTTTGATGTCAACGCTTTCAATAAGCTTAAAGATTCAGGCTGGAGCTTATCATTATTCATTTGCCCTCAGAAGAGATTTAAGGATAACTGGACTGAAAGTTTTGCACTTGAAATAATCGGTCGTGACAAAGGGAAAATCTACTTTGCTATAATTCATAAGGATAATGAATTCCCGGATATTGATGCTGATCAGGAGAAGATTCCTGAAAGACCGGCGGAGTCTGTTTTCGAAGAAATATCAGTGTACGAAGAGAAGAATAAAAAGGTTGAATCCGGAATTCAATTAAGTGCACCTGTATGGCTTTCTTCTCTGAAGAGAGGTTATGACTCAACTATTAGTAAGATAGAATACTCTGAAGCAGCAGAACAGGCTGATAAGTATGCAGAAAATAATTTATATATTTTAGAAGGTTGGGTCCCTGTTTCTGAGGAAAATAAAATAAAGGAGATATTGGATAAATCTGACTGTTACTCCTTCATTTCTGAACCGGACATAAACGAAAAAATTCCAGTAATCCTGGTTAATAACAAATTTGCTAAATTGTTTGAACCAATCTCAAAGATGTTTGCTTTGCCTGATTACAGGGAATTGGACCTGACTCCTTTCTTTGCCCCGTTTTTTATGCTTTTTTTCGGCTTCTGTCTTGGTGATGCCGGATACGGACTTCTATTTATACTAACCGGATTCTTCGTTAAAAGAAGAATCAAACCGGAATTTAAACCTATTGTTACTCTGGCTCAGTATTTAGGTATAGCAACAATATTGTTTGGTCTTGTTTCAGGCACTTTCTTCGGCATGAACCTTATAGATACTGGCTATACAATTACTGAACAATCTCTTTTGCATATGAAAGAAGGGGGTGTCTCAGACAAGGTAATATCTCTTCTCGATCAGATTAAAGGTGAAACGTTTCTTACAAGGAAGAGTTTTACAGGTGAAGTTGTGAGTGTCATTGGGGAGGATGAATTTGCAGGGAATAGAAATATCATTCTTAAAAATGCCGAATCCAATTACTCAATACTAAATTCTTTCAGACACTTAATGCTGGATTCAATTAGCATGTTTTATCTGGCGATTATTATTGGCGGAATGCAGATAATATTCGGGATGATACTGAGAATCTTTAATATTTCAAAACGAAAAGGATTTAAGTATAGTCTTTCTACCATTGGATGGGTGATTCTAGCTCTGACAATTATTGTTTTTAAAGGTGGTAGTGAGTTGAATCTAATCGATGAATCACAGATGAAACCAGTATTTACAGGTCTTTTGATCTTTTCCGGTGTTCTGATATTCCTGTTTAATAACCCGGGGTTAAATATTTTTCTTCGCATAGGAAGTGGAGTATGGGATACATATAGTATATTAACCGGCGTTTTCGGTGATCTCCTTTCTTATATCAGACTTTTTGCCCTTGGTATATCATCAGCAATTTTGGGATTTGTTTTTAATGATATTTCACAACAGATGCTCTCGGTACCTTATGTGGGATGGTTGTTTTTTTTACTGATACTGTTAATTGGCCATTCAATGAATATCGCCATGGCAACACTGGGTAGCTTTGTTCATCCCATGAGACTGACATTTGTGGAATTCTATAAAAATGCCGGTTTTATCGGAGGGGGAATTCAATATAAACCATTTAAAATAAAAGAGTAAACACTTAAACAGAAAAATAATTATGGAAACATCAAATCTTATCGCGGGTTCGGGTAATTTACCATTTATTCTTGCATATGTCGGATTGGCTGTAATGCTTGTGTTGACCGGTATTGGCAGTGCAGTAGGTGTAGCAATGGGGGGAAACGCAACCATTGGAGCGCTTAAGAAAAATCCTGAAGCTTTTGGCAATTATATGCTGCTTAGTGCTCTTCCGGGTACTCAGGGCCTCTATGGATTCGGGGGATTCTTTATAATAAACAATAGCGGGGTTATAAGTGCCCAGATGACTATGCTACAGGGGATTGCAATATTGGCAGCTGGATTGGTGCTCGGGTTTGTTGCACTCTTTTCAGCAATTCAGCAGGGTAGTGTTTGTGCAAACGGTATTGCATCGATTGGCTCTGGGAACGATGTATTTGGGAATACAATGATACTTGCGGTTTTTCCGGAGTTGTATGCTATTATTGCTTTTGCAGCCACATTTATTATCAGTAACTCAATATAAACTCATTTTCTGATTTTAAGAATTAATAATATCAGGATTGTTTTCTTTTGTAGTTTGATATTTATAAAATGTGGTTTGAATGAATCGTTGATTTCCTTATTTCTATTTCAAATTGTTTTTGAGTGGATCCAGATACAAATTGTGATTAACTTGCTCATCTGATGGATATTGTGAGATTTTAAACAATCCTATTGGTTTATTTCATAATATATGATCAGGTTTTGAATCCTGATTTTTTGTATTTTTGCATGTTTATTTAGATTAAATACAATTAACAGAATAACAAATATTGTTAATACTTGTTATTAGTATAGAAGGATAAAGTTGTTGACAGTAAATAAAATGAAAAACGATCAGGATAAAATATTAACTGATGTAACTACTGGGGAATATAAGTATGGATTCTATTCCGATATTGAAATGGATAGGATTCCAAAAGGACTTAGCGAAGAGGTTGTCAGAATTATTTCTGCAAAGAAGAATGAGCCTGAGTGGTTACTTGAATTCAGGTTAAAAGCATATCGCCATTGGTTGACAATGAAGATGCCTGTATGGCCAAATCTTAAAATACCACCAATAAATTACCAGGAAATTATTTTCTATGCAGCTCCTAAAAAAAGAAAAATACTAGATAGTCTGGATGATATTGATCCTGAGCTGAAAAGGACATTTGATAAGCTTGGAATACCGCTTGAAGAGCAGAAACATTTGACAGGAGTAGCTGTTGATGCAGTAATTGATAGTGTTTCTGTAACAACCACGTTTAAGGAAACACTTGCTGAAATGGGAATAATTTTCTGTTCTTTCAGTGATGCGGTAAAAGAATATCCGGACCTGGTTAAGCGATATATGGGATCTGTTGTGCCCTATACGGATAATTTTTTCGCCTCCCTGAACTCGGCTGTATTTAGCGATGGGTCATTCTGTTATATTCCAAAGGGAGTAAGATGTCCGATGGAACTATCAACTTACTTCAGGATTAATTCTGCAAATACAGGTCAATTCGAACGGACACTTCTAATCGCTGATGAAGAAAGTTATGTAAGCTATCTTGAGGGATGTACAGCACCCTCGAGAGATGAAAATCAACTTCATGCCGCAATTGTTGAGATAATTGCTGAAAAAAATGCGGAAGTGAAATATTCCACAGTGCAAAACTGGTATCCTGGAAATAAAGAAGGGGTTGGAGGTGTTTTCAATTTTGTTACTAAAAGAGGGATGTGTCGGGGAGAGAATTCAAAAATATCTTGGACCCAGATCGAAACTGGCTCTGCCATAACATGGAAATATCCATCATGTATATTGCGGGGAGATAACTCAACAGGAGAGTTTTATTCCGTTGCAGTTACTAATAATCACCAGCAAGCTGATACAGGTACAAAGATGATCCATATAGGGAAGAACACTAAGAGTACAATCATATCTAAAGGAATTTCTGCAGGGAAAGGACAGAATAGCTACCGGGGGCTTGTCAAAGTATTAAAAAATTCAACAAATGCAAGGAATTTTTCCCAGTGTGATTCATTATTGCTTGGAGACAAATGCGGGGCCCATACTTTCCCATATCTGGAGGTTGATAACCATACTGCTATTGTAGAACATGAAGCGACAACTTCAAAAATTGGAGAAGATCAAATATTTTATTGCAACCAGAGAGGAATCTCAACAGAAGATGCAATTGGACTGATTGTTAACGGCTATGCCAGGGAAGTAATTAATAAACTGCCAATGGAATTTGCTGTTGAAGCACAGAAACTTCTTCAGATTAGCCTGGAGGGTAGTGTAGGTTAAAATAATAACTTTAACATTCATATATTTATTATGTTGATTATAAATAATTTAAAAGCCGCTATAAACGGTAAGAATATATTAAAAGGAATAAGTCTGGAGGTTAAGCCTGGGGAGATACATGCCATAATGGGACCAAACGGATCAGGAAAAAGCACTCTTGCAGCTGTTCTGGCTGGACGAGAATTTGTAAAGGTCATCGAAGGGTCAGTTACTTATTTTGGAAAGGATCTTCTCGAAATGGCAGCAGAAGACCGCGCAAAAGAGGGAATTTTCCTGGGATTCCAGTATCCCATAGAAATTCCAGGTGTGAGTATGGTGAATTTCATGAAAACAGCTGTTAATGAACATCGTAAGCACAAAGGTCTTAGCCCTCTTTCAGCATCAGATTTCCTCAAAATGATGCGAGAAAAAAAAGAAATGGTGGAGATTGATTCAAAACTTGCTAACAGATCTGTCAATGAAGGCTATTCAGGTGGAGAGAAAAAGAAGAATGAGATATTCCAGATGGCTATGCTTGAACCAAAACTTGCAATACTCGATGAGACTGATTCAGGCCTTGATATTGATGCATTACGTATTGTTGCCGGTGGAGTAAATAAGCTAAAGAATTCAGATAATTCATTCATAGTTATTACTCATTACCAGAGATTACTCGATTACATAGTTCCTGATGTTGTTCATGTACTATACGATGGGCGAATAGTTAAAACTGCAGGAAAAGAGCTCGCAGTTGAACTGGAAGAAAAAGGATATGACTGGATTAAAAAAGAGGTTGAAAATAATATTTTAGCATGAGCGATAAAATTGAAATATCAGATAGATATTCAGGACTTTATAGAGAAAATATTGAGAAAATATCTGAAAGCTCTTCTGCCTATATAAACTCTTTCAGAGAGGCTGCTTTCAAGAGATTCATTGAACTCGGGATTCCGACGAAAAAAAATGAGGATTATAAATACACAAACCTCAATCTTTATTTTGATCACGATTACAAGAACTATTTTATGCCAGTGGCTTCCGATTTTGTTAAAGCTGAGGAGTTCCGGTGCGATGTTGCTGATCTTGATACACATGGGATCGTTTTATTGAATGGATTTTATCCTACGATTAATGATAAACTTCAGCAGTTGCCAGGAGGCGCATGGATCGGAAATCTTAACGAAGCAGCAGTCATGTTTCCAGAGCAGATCGAAAAGCACTACAATAAATATGCAAATTCTGAAACTGATGGACTCGTACATCTGAATACTGCATTGGCTCCTGATGGAGTTTTTATTTATGTCCCCGAAGGTGTGACTATGATAAAACCGGTTCAGATTGTCAATCTTGTATATTCGGATGAGGATATCTTTAACCAGCACAGGAATTTAATAATCGTTGATAAAAATGCACAATTTTCACTTATTGTTTGCGACCACACACTTTCCCCACAGAGGTTCCTGACAAATGCTGTAACAGAGGTATTTGTTGGTGAAAATTCGCATTTCGACATAATAAGAGTGCAGAATGAACACAATAATGCCGGTAAGGTCACCTATACATTTATTCATCAGGAACGAAATAGTGTTGCTTCTTCAAATAATATGACACTTCACGGTGGACTGATACGGAATAGCACCTACCATTACCTGGGAGGTGAGGGCGCAGAAAGTAATTCATATGGCCTTTTCCTTACTGATAAATTCCAACATGTAGATAATTTTGTAAATGTTGATCATGCTTTCCCGCATTGTACAAGCAACCAATTATTTAAAGGTGTTCTAGATGATATGTCCACAGGCGCTTTTAATGGACGTATTCTTGTTCGTCAGGATGCACAGGGGACGCTCGCTTACCAGAAAAATAATAATATCCTTCTCACCGACGATGCAAGGATGGATACTAAACCACAACTTGAGATTTATGCCGATGATGTCAAGTGCAGTCATGGTGCAACAGTTGGTCAACTCGACGAGGATGCTCTCTTCTACCTTCAGTCAAGGGGAATAGATAAACAAGAAGCAAGACTTATGCTTATGTTCGGATTTGCACATGAAGTAATTCAGAATATTAAAATTGAACCTCTTCGTGAGAGAATGGATAACCTTGTAATGCAGAGGTTGAAAGGAGAACTATCACGATGCGAAAGTTGTATGGTCAATTGTGGATAATCAGAATACAAGGTGAAAGATATTGAAGAAATAAGAGCTGATTTTCCAATTCTGAAAAGGAAAGTCTATGATAAACCGCTTGTTTATCTTGATAATGGTGCCACTACCCAAAAGCCTCAGTGCGTTATTGATGCGCTAAATGAGGTCTATACAACTTATAATGCCAATATCCACAGAGGGGTCCATCTTTTAAGCGATATCTCTTCGGAGTCTTACGAGAATGCAAGGGAAAAAGTAAGATCGTTTATTAATGCGGGAATAAAAGAAGAGGTCATATTTACATCAGGCACAACAGGCTCAATAAATGGTGTTGCTTTTTCATTCGCTGAACGATATATTAAACCTGGTGATGAAATAATTATTAGTCATCTTGAGCATCATGCAAATATTGTTCCATGGCAGATGATGTGTGAAAGAAAAAGTGCTGTTTTACGAGTTATTCCCATTAATGATGCAGGAGAAATTATCTTTGAGGATTATCTTAAAATGCTCTCATCAAAAACCAGACTGGTTTCTGTTACACAAGCTTCAAATGCTCTGGGGACTATTCTCCCGGTGAAAGGAATAATTGATGCGGCACATTCCCTAAATGTACCTGTTATGATTGATGGTGCCCAGGGTATTCAGCATGGAATTGTTGATGTGCAATCAATGGATTGTGACTTTTATGTTTTCTCGAGTCACAAAATATATGGACCCACAGGTATCGGTATTTTGTATGGCAAGGAAAAATGGCTTTCAGAACTGCCTCCATTTCAGGGTGGTGGTGATATGGTAGACAAGGTCACATTTGAAAGAACCACCTATGGCGAACTACCTTTTAAATTCGAAGCAGGAACTATGAACTATCCCGGTGCAATTGGTATGGCTGCTGCATTGGATTATATCCTGGGTATAGGAAGAGAGAACATTGTTAGGATGGAAGATGAACTCCTGTCTTATGCAACAGAAAGACTATCAGGAATAAATGGGCTAAAAATATATGGAAATTCTTCCAGGAAGATTTCAACAATATCTTTTCTTCTTAAAGATATTCATCAATATGATGCAGGTATGATTCTTGATAAGATGGGAATAGCTGTCAGAACAGGGACACATTGTGCCCAACCTGTTATGGATAATTTTAATATTGACGGAACAATTAGAGCATCATTTTGTTTTTATAATACAAAAAACGAAATTGACACGCTTATTTCCGGAATTGAAAAAGTAAAAAGCATGTTCGCATAAAGTAAATATATGACAATTAACGAGGTGCAGGATAGTATTATTGATGAGTTTTCACTGTTTGATGACTGGATGGATAAATACAATCTTCTTATCGATATAGGTAAGGAATTACCAGTGATTGATCCTGTATATAAAGTCAAAGATTATCTGATAGAAGGCTGTCAGTCAAAAGTCTGGCTCCATCCAGATTATGATGGGAATTTAATCACCTTCACCGCTGATAGTGATGCAATAATAACCAGAGGGATTGTAGCTCTTCTGATAAAAGTGCTGTCAAAACGGTCCCCAGAAGAAATAATGTCATCCGATCTCTATTTTATTGAAAAGATAGGTCTAAGACAGAATCTTTCTCCAACACGTTCCAATGGACTTCTTTCAATGGTACGTCAGATTAAACTTTATGCAATGGCATATGATGCCATAAAAAAATAACATATTAAAATGGATTCAACAGAACAATTGGAAATTGAAACCAGGATTGGTGAGGTGCTGAAGAGTATTTTTGACCCGGAAATTCCGGTAAATATTTATGATCTTGGCTTAATATATGAGATAAATGTTGATGATGAGCATGTCGCTCATATAACCATGACACTTACTGCTCCAAATTGTCCTATGGCAGAGGAACTTGTTGAAGAAGTTAAGTATAAAATTGCAGGTACCAGAGGAGTTAAAGATTGCGATCTTAAGCTCACGTTCAATCCTCCCTGGGATAAGAGCATGCTTAGCGAAGAAGCAAAGCTTGAGTTAGGATTTCTATAGAATTTTTATTTATGACCTCTTCAGCAGATAAATCTCATTCATTGCTGATAAAGGAAAAGGCTTATAACCTGGGCTTTGACCTTTGTGGAATAACCCCTTCAAAAAATCTTACAGAGCATGGCCTAAGAATAAAGAACTGGTGTTCCTCTGGTATGCATGGAGATATGAGATACCTGGATCAAAATATTGAGAAAAGGATCAATCCTGCTATCCTGTTTCCAGGCGCAAAATCAATTTTGGTAAGCGGGCTAAATTATTTCTCTGAAAAAAAACAAGGAGGAGATGGTATCCCAATTATATCCAGATATGCATATGGCGCAGATTATCATGATGTTATAAAAAACAAGTTGAATAAATTACTCGATTACATTAAATATATCAGGCCAGAAGCGGAAGGAAAAGCATTTGTTGATACCTCCCCAATTGTTGAAAAAGCCTGGGCCAGGGAAGCTGGCTTAGGATGGCCCGGGCGACATTCAATCCTTATAAATGATACAATCGGATCCTTTTTCTTCCTTGGGATTATAATAACCGATATTGAACTGGATTATGATGAACCTTTCAGTGAAGATCATTGTGGTACTTGTCGAGTATGTATTGAATCTTGTCCAACAGGTGCAATAAATGAGAACAGGACAATTGATTCCAGAAAATGCATTTCATATTTGACTGTTGAGAGCAAGGTTTCTATTCCTGATGATCTTGTAACTAAGATCAATGGACGTGTATTCGGATGTGATATATGTCAGGATGTTTGTCCCTGGAATAAATTGGCAACACCACATAAAATTCCAGAATTCAACCTTCCAAAAGAGCTGGAACAGATGAAATTAAATAATTGGCAAAACCTAACCATAGAGCAGTATAAAAAACTATTTGATAAATCTGCAATCGCCAGACGAACTTACCAACGATTTATCGGGAATATTAGTATCGCAACAAAAAAGGCAAACTGATTTATATTAATTATCAGCAATTATAGTGACAATAACTTCCCTTTTTTGCCTTGGTCCGTCAAATTCACATAAGAATATATTCTGCCAGGTGGAAAGTCCAGGATTATTATCAATTATTGCCACCGTTTCTGACGGACCTATTAAACCTGCCTTCAGATGTGCATCTCCATTATTATCCTGATGATCATGTTCCCAGATACCTGAAGGAATTAATTTCTTGAGAAGTGTAATAACATCGTTCTGAACTGATTGATCCCAGTTTTCCTGGATCATTATTGCAGCCGTTGACCCTCTGGCATAAACTGAAACTATCCCGGTCTGGACTTTACTGGATTTGATTATAGATACTACCTCATTTGTAATATCATACAATCCATTATTCCTGTCAGTGCTAAGCGTAATGATCTTTTGCATTGATATCAATAATTTAATTCACAATAAAATTACTATATGTTTTTTACCTTGGTAAAAAAATAACGTCTTTATTATACAACAATATAACTATTTTGATCGAAAAGAAGCTTATAGAAGAGTGCCGTGACGGTGATCTTAATAATTTCAAAAGACTTCTTGAATTAACTTCGCCTATAGCATTTCAGTTGGCTTTAAGAATGGTTGGCGACGAAGATCAGGCTAAGGACATTGTCCAGGAAACCTTGATTACTATTTGGCAAAAAATTAGGAAGATTAAATCAGTAGATGGTTATAATAGCTGGGTTTACAAAATTGTGGTTAATAAATGTTATGACCATTTGAGAAGAAGGAAGAAAAATCCTGAGTTTGTGGCAGACGAAAAGGTTTGGGCCCTTATCTCAAATAAAATTTATGAAGGACCTTCTTCTGAATTGGAGAATATTGAAATTGCCAGAATTATTAATCTTCTAACTAACAAACTGAGTCCACAACAAAAATTAGTTTTTGTCTTATCTGAAATTGAACAGATGTCAAGTGAAAATATTTCTGAGTTTACTGGAATGAGTAGATCTGGGATTAAAGCAAATCTGTATTATGCAAGAAAAAATATTTTTGAAATGATAGAAAAATATATAAAATAATGAAACCTGAAAATGATAAATATTACCAGGTAATAAACCTTCTAAGAAAATCTAAACCAGTTTTGGAATCAACGCACAATATTGAAGAAAATGTGATGTCAAAGATCTCACAAGTTCCCCATACCAGATTTTTTCTATCAAAATCGGTTGATCTGCTTTTTGGATGGGTCTATGTTGGATGGGTAAGGAGAAGCCTTATTGGTGCTTCTGTACTATTAATAATAATATTTGTCTATCAGCAGGGTATTATCCTGAAACAGATTGATTACCTCAGCAGGCAAACAATTATTATTGGTACAGAAACGGGAACCAAACATACAGATGAAATTGATAAGATGCTATTGATATATAAGATATCAGGCTGGAGATTCCACTCACAAAACAAGATAAATACAGAAAAGGAGTTGAATAAGCTTCTTGAGTCTGTAAATGAATTAAAGGTTAAATATGAGGATCTTTTAAATTTTATTGAAGATGATCCGGAACTGAAAAGATATATCGAAAACAGGCTTTTAGAAAAGAATAACATAAGAATAAATCTATAATGTCATGAAAAGAAAACCTTTTAAGATCATTGCCTTACTAGCTTTTATGATAGTTATATCGTGTGATGAACCGGAAACAGTGGTTACAAATTTTGTAAACTCTGATGGAACTATCATGAGGAAAATTGAGATGAAAAACAGTAAAAATAAATTTAAACGATCTGATTTTCAGGTCCCTTTTGATAGTACATGGATAGTAACAGATACCTGTGAGATTAGCGAAAAGGGAGATACCGCATGGATAAAAAGAGCAGTAAAACTTTTTAAAGATGTAAATGAGATCAATCTTACTTATAAAAACGATTCAGGAGCTAACAGGGTAATTTCGAGATATGCAGACTTTAAAAAAACATTCAAGTGGTTTACCACTGAATACCACTTTTCAGAGACAATTGATAAGATATTGTCAGATGGCTATCCTCTTGGTGATTTTCTTGATGATGAAGAACTCTTATATTTCTATTCTCCTGATATTCTGAAATATGAGCAGGAAAAATCATCTGATAGTCTAAAATATAGAGCAATATATGATACTGTCAATCAAAAAGCCGAAATATGGGCAACAAAAAATCTCATATCAATTTGGATTGATGAATTTTCAAAACTAATTGAAGGTAAAAAGGGAGGAAAAGAAGCTGCTATAATAGTAAGGTCACATGTTGATGATTTACTTAAAATGATAGTGACTGATGAGCAGATTTTTGACAGTCTGTGGTCAAACGGTATAATTCTGAAAGAATACATTGGGGAGTCTGATTATGAGAGATTCAAGGATGAATCTGACACGGCAAATGAAAAAGCAATTGAGAATTACCTGGTTGATTTTAAAGAGTATTCAGTTAGAATTTCTATGCCTGGGAAAGTAACCGGGACCAATGGATTCATTGATAGCAGTGAAGTATTACTTTGGCCGGTAAAGTCTGACTATTTTTTAACAGAAACATATAATATGTGGGCAGAATCGAAGATATCAAATGTTTGGGCATGGGTTGTTTCCGGCTTGTTTCTGGTTTTTGTTATAACCGGGGTGATTATAAAAATAATAAAAAGAGACTGAATTGCTCAGCCTCTTTTGTTGTAAACCTAACCTAATAAATATAGTTGCATAAACCTAAACTAACTGACATAATCCTTTAACATAAGCATCAATTTCTGGCGCGTGAAAAATATTCTGCTTTTTACTGTACCTATTTTTAATCCAAGTTCATCGGCAATCTCTTTATATTTGTACCCTTCAATATGCATTTTGAATGGGATCTTAAAATCGTCACTAAGAGATTCTATTGCTTTTTCAATTTCACCTTCAGCATAACTCGACTCTGGTGAAATAAATCCTTTATCACCGGGCTTGTTAATGTAATAAAGATCATTTGTACCATCAATTATAGTATTCTCCTTAATATTCCTCCTGTAATTATTGATGAATGTATTCTTCATGATTGTAAAAACCCATGCCCTGAGATTAGTGTAATCGACGAATTTATCTTTGTAGGTAATTGCTTTAAGATAGGTATCCTGTACGAGATCAAGAGCAGTGTCATGATCAGATGTAAGACTCATTGCAAACCTCTGAAGATTAGACTTCATTCCGATAAGATTGTTGTTAAATTCATATTGTGTCATAGCTCTTATTTTTAAATTGTTGAAACAAATGTACACAGATAAATAAAGATAAACAAATCTTAATATCTTAATATCGTTAATATCTAATTGGATTATAAATAATAATATTTTGTAATAATAACTATAACAGCTAGTTATGGATGTATTGTTAAAATATTTCTAAATATTGTATAAATAGGATTTTGAATATTTTAGTTTTCACACTGATTTAAATAATTAAGTATTTCATTGTATTGCTATATCGATTATTTAATCAACTTTCGTATTTTTAAGAAAAAAAGTTTATGGATTTCAACATTAAACTGAGCAATGGACAGGTATTAAAAGGTCTAATCAGGAGTCCCGGGGAGAATATCAGGGCTGTTGTGATTCTCATTCATGGACTTGGTGAGCACATACAACGTTACAACTCATTGTCTGATTGCTTTATTCAGGAAGGAATAGGGTTTACTGGTATTGATCTTCCCGGGCATGGTCGTTCAGAAGGCAGAAGGGGATATATTAAAAACTATAATATCCTAAGAGAAGTAATAGATATTATGTTAAAAAGCTGTAAACAGACTTTCCCAGGAATTCCCATTTTTATTTATGGTCATAGTTTAGGAGGAGGTATCGTAATTGATTATCTGTTACATAGAAATCCTAAAATAAAAGGAGCAATAGTAACATCTCCCTGGCTCCGCCTTTCGTTTGAACCTTCGAAAATAAAACTGTTCATCGCCTCGGTAATGAAGTATTTGCTTCCCGGGCTTACGCAACCATCAGGGCTTGTTGTTGAGTACATATCTCATGATAAAACTGTTGTAGAGGATTATAAGAATGATCCCCTTGTTCATGGGAAGATATCAGTCAGCCTCTGCGATGGAGCTTTTTCATCTGCAACGTATTCACTGGCAAATGCTTCAGAACTTAAAATTCATACACTCTTGCTTCATGGGAGTAATGATTTAATATGTTCACCTGAAGGTAGTCGGGAATTTGCGGATAAAACAGATATGGTCGAGTTTAAGATATGGGACGGAGGGTATCATGAATTACATAATGAACTATTTAAAGATGACGTATTTGTATATATCTTAAGCTGGATTAACAAGCAGCTTGCCTGAATATTTTTATTATATGGATATGAACCTCAGGACAACCTTTGATATTGTCCCCTTTTCACAAAAGATAACCTATAATGACTCTGTGTTGTTTGTCGGATCATGTTTTGCATCCGCTATTGGCTCGCAGATGATAATGGGCAGAATGCCTGTAATGATAAACCCAGCAGGTGTAGTTTATAATCCGGTTTCAGTCTGTAATACTCTGGATACTATTATAGATGAACATGAGTATGGTAAAGATGATTTGTATTGCCATGATGGCACCTATCTTAGTTTTAACCACTATACAGATTTTTCATCTTATGATTCTGAAAAAGTTATTGAAAAGATCAACAGAAATTCTAGAGAGGCATTGAGATTTTTGAAAAATTGCCGTTTTCTATTTATCACATTTGGTACAGCAAGAGTTTACAAATGGAAGAAATCCGGGAAAGTGGTGTCTAATTGCCATAAGATCCCGGCCGATCAGTTCAATTTTGAGCTGTTGACAGTCAGGGATATTGTAAATCTGTGGGAACAGCAGCTCGATAAATTGCACTCAATTTTTCCAAAATTGAATATAATATTCACTATCAGCCCGGTAAGACATTGGAAGGACGGTGCACATGGCAATCAAATTAGTAAATCAATATTATTTCTTGCTGTGGAAGAACTTATGCATCATCCTGCTTCTCCTCAATATTTTCCGGCTTATGAACTTGTTATGGATGATTTACGCGATTACAGGTTTTATAGTGACGATATGCTACATCTATCAACAGTTGCAATTAATTATATATGGGATGCGTTTTCCAATTGCTATATGGAAAAAATGACCCTGAATTTATGGAAAGAAGTTGATAAAATAAGTAAAGCATGTAAACACAGGCTCTTGGCAGGTTCAATTGGTCAAATAAATGATTTTGCAGACAGGATGTTAAAACAGATTGCTGAAGTAGAAGTCAAAGTTCCTTCAATTGATCTTTCAGAGGAGAGACATTATTTTAAAAGTCTTTTGAAGAAGTAGCATGAAAAATCAGATTCTTATTTGAACAAACTCTTTTTTTATTGGTTGTTAAGATAGATTTTCAACATAGATGAAAAAATTTATTTTAACAATTATAATAATATTATTAATCAGTTTTTTACTGCCTGGGCAGCAATATTCAGGTGTGATCAAAGGCAGAGTCTATAATTCCAAGACTAATGAGGGTGTACCATTTGCGAGTATAGTAGTATGGGGGACTACTATTGGGGCCATGACCGATATTGATGGTAATTTTCTATTTACCGGGATCAAGCCAGGTTTTGCAGAATTAAGAGTCTCTTCAATTGGATATGAGCCATATATCTCTAGCGCATTGATGGTTACAAACAGTAATCAGGTGAATATTGAAATACCATTAGAGGAAGTTGAAATTGGAATAGGAGAAGTGGTGATTAAGGCTTCGCCTTTCAGAAAAAAAATTGAAACACCTTTATCTGTAAGGATAATCGGTATTGATGAAATTGAAAAAAATCCTGGTGGTAACCGCGATATTTCTAAAGTGATCCAATCTTTCCCGGGTGTAGCTTCAACACCTGCTTTTCGTAATGATGTTATTGTACGAGGAGGAGGCCCAAATGAGAATAGGTTTTATATAGATAATGTTGAAATTCCATATCTAAATCATTTTTCAACGCAGGGTGCATCAGGAGGTCCTGTTGGTATAATTAATGTTGACTTTGTTCAGTCTGTTGATTTTATTTCAGGTGCTTTCCCTGCATCTAAAGGCAATGCTCTGAGCTCTATTTTGAATTTCACTTTTATTGACGGGAACAAGGATAAGATGAAATATAGAGCTACTGTCGGGGCATCTGATCTTGGTTTGACAATTGATGGGCCTGCTGGGGAAAAGGGTACTCTTCTAATGTCAGTCAGAAGGTCATATCTGCAATTTCTCTTCAGCGCTCTTCAGCTCCCATTCTTACCTAATTACACAGATTTTCAGATTAAGTACAAGATACGTTTAGACCCAAAGAATGAAATTACGATAATCGGACTTGGCGCAAAAGATGATTTTCGCCTTAATCTTAAGGCGAATGAGACAGAGTTTCAGAGATATATTCTTGATTATATACCTATCCAGGAGCAGTATAGCTATGTTGTTGGATTCGTATTTAAGCACTTCAGATCGAAAGGCTACGACACATGGGTACTAAGCCGGAACTACCTGAATAACTCCCAGTATAAATACTTAAATAATATTAAAGCCGATAGTAACCTGATTTCAGACTATCTTTCAGGGGAGGGAGAGATTAAAGCGCGTTACGAGAGGACTGTTATCGGGGAAAAAGGATTAAGGGTAAGTTATGGAGGAGGGTATGAATATGCACATTACAGAAATTCTACTTTCAGGAGAATTTATTTCGGAGGGATAGAGAATAGTATAGATTATGATACTAATTTGAAGTTAGGAAAATTCAATGTTTCTGGACAGGTAAGCAATTCATACTTCGAAAAAAAACTAAGCCTATCTCTTGGAGTGCGAACAGATATAAATACTTATTCAACAGGCATGTCAAATCCTTTAAATCAATTGTCTCCAAGATTTTCTTTATCTTATGTGCTTACTGATAAACTTAACCTCAATTTTAGTACCGGACGATATTATCAATTACCCCCCTATACTTCTCTTGGATATTCAAGTACAAATGGGGTATTTCTTAATAAACAAAACAACCTGAGATACATAGCAGTGGATCATCTTGTTGCAGGCTTAGAGCTTGTACCATCTGAAAATATTCAATTCACCCTTGAAGGGTTTTATAAAAACTACTCCAGGTACCCGTTTTCTGTAAGGGATTCAGTTCCTCTTTCCAGTAAAAGCGCTGATTATGGAATATTTGGCGATGAGGAACTGGTTTCAACATCTAAAGGAAGAGCTTATGGTCTCGAGCTTCTGGGGAGACTTAAGGAGTTTTATAATACAAATCTTGTATTTTCCTACACCTTTGTAAGGAGCGAGTTCAAAGCTCTGGATTCCAGGATGATCCCATCGTCGTGGGATAATAAACATCTTTTCAATCTTACAGCTACCAGAACCTTCAATAACAATTGGGACATTGGAGTTAAATGGAGGTTTGTCGGAGGAGCTCCCTATACACCTTACGACATTGAAAAGTCTTCTTATAAAGCAGCCTGGGATCTTCAGGGGCAGGGTTATCTAGATTATTCCTCTTTTAATTCTTCACGACTCAAGGCTTTTCACCAGTTGGATTTACGCATTGATAAGCAATATTTTTTCAAGGAATGGTCTCTTATGTTATATGTTGATGTACAAAATGTATATAACTTCAAAGCTGACCAGCCTGCTCTTTTAATCAGGGAATCTGATAGTAATGACTTACCTGTCACCGATCCGTTGAACCCTCTTAAATATAAACTTAAATATCTTGATAATGAGTCTGGAACAGTATTGCCTACTGTAGGAATAATTGTAGAATTTTAAGATTAAAGGATATGGAACCCGGATGGACTTTGTATGCCTGCCCTGGTTTATGTACTTTAATTGATACCAAGAACAAAAAAAAAGGCAATAATTTGAAACATATTGATCATAGTCACTATTTCGGATAGATGGGAAATCTTTAGGGATATTCGCAAAATAGACGACTTTTTTAATAATCCGGTGGAGTAATCATTTTCTTTGCCGGATTTTTCTTGTTTCTACACCAAGGGTAGTGGTTTTTCTGTATTATGTACATGATTCCCGGTTTTTTGGGCATACG
>DATKUO010000157.1:0-9603 GCA_035530515.1 Bacteroidales bacterium | reverse complement strand
TTGAAGCATTTGATAAAGTAGTTGCGGAAACCAGAGAAATCATCCGGCCCGGAAGAAGTAACCCGCGAAAACAAAGGCCAAAGAAACCTTATTCAATGAATTACAAGCGATTATGAATTATCACTAACTAAACGACATTGACTTATAATCTATTTTACTTACAGCACTTCCTGAAATGAGCTGTAGCCTTATTAGAAAAAGAGAATTTATCTTATAAATATTACAACACTATGGACAATGTATTAATTGTACCTCCGGAAAACATTGGTAAGAATTTCATCCCTGTAGAATATCTTCCCAAAGATAAAGATGAATATTTCCAACGAAACAAACAGACCATCCATCCCAAATCAGGATGGAGACATCTGAAATCGGATGAGGTTGAAAGACTGGTAAAAAATGATAACACTGCTGATAATTGGGATGAAATTTTGGTTACAGATCAGTTTGATACGAATCAAATTAAAAATACAAGGTTTTTCGGGCTTGTCAGAATTGGACGTTTACAGAATGTTATTCTTCAACATCATGACCTGAGAGTGCCTGCGGGAATTACGAACAGTCTCATTATTTCCTGTGATATCGGTGATGATGTGGCTATTCATGACGTGCATTACCTGGCTCATTATATTATTGGTGATCGCTGTATCCTGTTTAATATTCAGGAAATGCATACAACAGATCACGCCAAATTTGGTAGTGGAATTATTAAAGAAGGGGAACCGGAAAATGTCCGGACCTGGCTCGATCTGATGAACGAAACGGGCTGCCGCCGAGTCCTCCCATTCGACGGAATGATCACAGCCGATGCCTATTTGTGGGCCAAGTATATCGATGATGCCGCTCTACAGGATAATCTTATTAAGATTACTCAAAACAGTGTTGATAACCGCCGTGGTTTTTATGGAACAACAGGCAATAATTGCGTGATTAAAAATTCCCTTATCCTGAAGGATGTTAAGATTAGCTCATATTGTTATATAAAGGGCGCCAATAAATTAAAAAACCTGACCATTAATTCTTCTGAAGAAGAGCCCACACAAATTGGAGAAGGAGTGGAATTGGTCAACGGTATAATTGGTTATGGATGTCATATATTTTACGGTTGTAAGGCTGTAAAATTTATTCTGGGTAATAATTCCAACCTGAAATACGGTGCCAGGTTAATTAACTCATTTTTAGGTGATAATTCGACTATTTCTTGTTGCGAAGTACTTAATAATTTAATATTCCCGGCACACGAGCAGCATCATAATAATTCTTTTCTTATTTCTTCGGTTGTTATGGGTCAAAGTAATATGGCAGCTGGAGCTACAATTGGATCTAATCACAACAGCCGGGCTAATGACAATGAGATTCAGGCAGGTCGCGGATTTTGGCCAGGATTGTGTACCAGTGTAAAGCATTCATGCCGCTTTGCATCATTTGTATTGCTTTCTAAAGCCGATTATCCGGCAGAACTTAATATTCTATTACCCTTTTCACTGCTTAATAACAATGTATCAAAGGATCAATTGGAAATTATGCCAGCATTCTGGTGGTTATATAATATGTATGCCCTGGCCCGCAATTCCTGGAAATTTCAGAATCGTGACATTCGGGTAAACAAAGTTCAGAACATTGAATTTGACCCATTAGCACCCGACACCATAGAGGAGATACTCACTGCCCGCACATTATTGGAGATATGGACCGCCAAAGCAAGTTTACGGCAAAAGGGGATATCACTTAAGGCCAAGAATAACGATGATCTGGCTGCCATGGGACGTAACCTTTTATCAGGCAAAGAAGAAATAATCAATAAAATGGAAGTGTTGGGAGAGAATATGGAGAATACCAAACGAAAAGTACTAATCTTAAAACCCTATAAAGCATACCATGCCTATGGTGATATGTTACACTATTATGCCACGAAGAATCTAGTGGCATACATGAGTTCAGATCCAAAGGTTACATTCACAATGATGTGTAAAGATCTGAAAAATAATCAACAGCAGGAATGGGTTAATCTTGGTGGACAGTTGATGCAAAAGAATGATGTGGATAAACTTCGGTTTGATATTGGTTCAGGTAAATTAAATACATGGAAAGATATCCACAACAGGTATGATGATCTTTGGGTTAAATATACTGTTGACAAACAAAAACATGCATTTGCAATCCTTTGTGAATTATCCGGAACAGATAATCTCACAAAAATTGAATGGAAGTCAGCTCTGAACAAAGCAGTTAATATTCAAAAATTTGTTTGTGATCAGGTTTATATTTCACGAAAAAAGGATTTTGACAACCCATACCGACAGACTACTTTTAGAAATATGGCTGAAATGAAGGCTGCATTTGGGACTGTTGAAGAGAATAGTTTTATTGTTCAGGTAAAACAGGAAACTGAAGATTATGAAATACTTTCAGAAGAAATAAAAAAAAGGAAATAAAGAAAATTCTTAATAGAAGTAACTGGGAATAACCAGTGCTAATTACTTGTTTTTTATTATGTATGCCATATGCAATTAGCCCGGTTAAAGGTGGTCAAGATGACCGGATTTCGCACCATACCTTGTATTGGAATTAAACTATATGGCACTGACGACAATGGTGAAATAATTAAAGAGACATTGGTATTTATCGGGAATGAATGAGGACGAAAGATTTACCTATTCATCGTGTTAATTTTATTCAGAAGAAGATTCCTAAATGATTTGCCGATTGGTAAGTTTTTAAAAGTGTTTCCTACAATCAGATCGAGTGAATCATCTTTAATGGTCTGTATCATGTTCTTGTTCACTATAAATGATCTGTGTATTCTGATAAAAATCTCTGAAGCTAATTGGTTCTCCAGAGCTTTCATTGTAAAATGAATAGTAAACTTTTCATTTTTTGTATTGAGAGTAACATAATTCTCAAGAGCTTCAATAAATATTAGATCTTCAAGTTTCAACTTGAACAGGGATGATCCTTTCTTAATAAATACCTCTTTGTCCTCGCTGTAGCTGACCTCTTTTCGCGAATAATACTTTATTGCTTTATCAACGGCTTTGCAGAATCTTGAATAAGTGACAGGTTTTAGCAGGTAATCAACAACATTGAAGTCAAATGCTTTCAGTGCATTTTGATCACCAGATGATACAAGTATAATGTTAGGTTGATTTTCGAGACTACTTATAAACTCAAAATCGTCTATTTCTGGTGTATCAATATCCAGAAAGACAAGTTCAATATCCTGTTGTATTGATAGTTGGTTTCTGATTGAATCTGAATCACTAAATGTTCCGACAAGATTGAGAGAAGAAGATTTTCCCACAAATTCTTCAAGAATTTTGAAATTTATTTTATCAGCTCCAATTATACAATTCATCAATACAAAATAAGTCAATATTATTAAATTGGAAAATTTATATCCATAAATTATAACTGATTACTTAAATAAACCAAAAAGGGGGAAAGTTTAACATTAATTAAACCTTAATTATCTAAAGTAAAATATTTGAACCAGATTTCCCATTAGGTGAACAACCCGAGCTCCTTATACCCAGCCAAGTGTGATCTGAACACTTATGCCTGTTGGTTTTAAAATATCCTTTTTGAAAGTAATTTCTCTCTTAGAAAACATCCATATTGATTACATTCAGATAGAATATTCCCTGGATAATGAATCTTGCAATCCGGGTAATACCAAAAAGCAGATAAAGCTTAAATGAATATTTAAAAAGTCCTACAGCTATTACTACCATTGAAAAGGGGGAGAATGGGAATAGTGCAGAAATAATAATAAATGCGCCTCCCCATTTCTTGGTTAAAAGGATATATTTTATCAGGACATTTTCAGAATAAGCTTTAATTTTAGGTCTTTTTGAAAGCCAGTATCCGATCAAATATGAGAGTACACCACCAATATATGAGAGTACTCCCAGGATAGTCAGTAAAACAAATGGTGTATTAAACTTTGAGGTCCAGATAACAAAAAGATCAGGAGGTATCATTCCCAGGAAGGATTCAGAGATAAAAAAAATGATTAAAATAAGTCCATCTGAAAAATTATCTAAAATATAGTGGAAGATTGGGTCGAAATCGATCAGGTATCTTCCAACCAATGTTATAATTATCATAATCAGAATATATAGGAAGATAATTTTTAATGAAGTTCTCCACATATACCCATATAAACCTCTTTTTTTGTTGCTGAGGTGATGTCCTTTCAAATTGAACTCTAAGTTCTTAAAAAATGAATTTATTTTTAACATATAATGCTATCCCCACATGAGTATTAATGTTCTGTTTTAAAGTGCTTTATGTAACTTTGTCGATTGTTAAACGAATACAAGTGCAGACCATAGATCGCATCAGTTCTTCAGGATCGGTGCTTTAATTTGAACCTTGTTATTTATAAAGATCAAAAAGTTAAGCTAATTTTATGTGAACAAAAATATAATTTGATAAGTGTAGGCTCATTGTTGATAAACGGTGATTGAGTTTTAAAGAATAAGTTTTAGATTTGACATATGCTACTAAAGACTATTGGATCCCAAACCAATAATTCTTTAAGAAATCAATTAATTAATTAATGAATGAATTAATAATAGAACAAACTCCAAAAACTCCTCAAATTGATTTGAATCAGTTGACGGGTGATCTTATATTCTCTGGTAAGTCAATTCCTGAAAATGCTGCCAAAGTATATGAACCTGTATTGAATTGGGTGACGGAATATATTCTAAATGCCAGTCTAACTACTAATTTTAGGCTCAATCTGGAGTATTATAATACTGCATCATCTATTTGGCTCACAAAAATACTAAAAGTACTTATCCGGATTAATGAGCCTGATTATACTTTAATAGTCCATTTGTATTTACCTATTGCGGACTATGATGAAATGGATGATTTTGATGATATTAAAGATGCTTTCATCCCCATATCAAATATTGAATACGGTGCCATACCTTGTATTGGAATTAAACTATATGGCACTGACGACAATGGTGAAATAATTAAAGAGACATTGGTGTTTATCGAGAATGAATGAGAACGAAAGATTTATCTATTCATCGTATTAACTTTATTCAGAAGAAGATCCCTAAATGAAACGTATTTAAAACCGTATTAAAATACGTTGAAAAGATTTTTGGATGCTGATCTTAAAAATCAATTCCACGATGCAATACAACATTAAGAGAGCAATCTGAACAGATAATTCCTATAAGTCAGATCAGCTTCATATTCACAGGGTCCCAGTTAATTATTCTTTCCTGAAAATAACTATCATTGCATGCAAGACAGGGAGCGCATGCCCTGAATCCGAATACAGGGTCCTCAACGACAGGCTTGCCGGTTCTGACTCCCTCGAAGAAATTAACAAAATGTTCAAGATGTTCATCATATCCTTCAGGAGCAGAATATTTTGTATCGGGTTTTATAGGCTGTTGTCTCTCTTCTTGTGAATACTTCTGATCATACTGTTTCAGTAGTTCTTTCTGCATAGCTTCAGGATAAGTATTCAGAGCATCCCATCCACCAATTCCAGGGGCCTTTGACATTATGCTATTGCTGATAACAAATCCGTTATCTCCCATTTCAATAATACCTTCGCTACCAATAAACCTGGTAACTGATTTTTCTCCATTTCCGCTCACAAAATTTACCCTTAGAGTTACCTGGAATGAAGGATGTTCTTTTGTTTCCGGGTAATGCATTATAGCAACCATTACATCAGGAACATCACGTTCATCTTTCCAGTAGGTGAGCTGACCGGATGCAAATATCTTTGCGGTTAAGGATTTCCCGGTAATCTTTGGTTGTAAATACATCTTTCCCATATTTCTCCTTCACTCTTTCAAGCCTGCCTGAATACAGATCGCATGCGGCAACTAATTCTATACCAGGGACTTTTATAGCAGTATCAATATCTATATTACCCATTATGCCCATTCCAATTCCGGCAATTCTTATTTTGTCATTGGAAGTGAAGTTTTTATCCCAGGCTATGATATGTTCTTCGATTGCCTGATTGGAAATAAATCCGGCTAAAGGTCCTGCTGATAAAAGCGCTGCAGTACCACCAAGACTACGGATAAATTTTCTTCTTGAAGTTTGAGATTTCATTTGAGTAGAATTAAATTTATGAAATAAAGATATAGTGAATACCAATTTAACAGTTTGAAGATAATTGTTTTTCCGTAAATATCATGGTACTCCTGTAATTGATGTTGCAGAGAAAAAAGGAAACGGTAAAATAATCCGGATTGATTAGAGATTTATGCTGCAATCCGTAGATTATTTCTTAATCAACTTAAGTGATTTTCTGAAATTATTATTGAAAACACTTATAAAATAAATACCTCCCGGATCATTGCTAACATTAACTGTTGTCTGGTAACGGCAATTTGTAAGCTCTCTGATCATGTTACCCATACTGTTAAATAGATAAACACTATAATACTCATCATTACTCAATGCCACATTAAATTCGTCACTTGTAATGGATGGCCACAGAAAAACTTCAGGTTCTACTGAATAATCTGTTTTTTTAACATATACATATACAGTATCACTGATTTCTGTTCCACAGGTCCCCGATACAGTTGTCCGGTAAAGGCCTATATTAGTCGCATTCAGATTATATAATAGTAACTGTGAAGTATTACTGTTTTCAATAGGTATATCATCTTTTTGCCATTGATAATATAAATCATGCCCTTCCGCATCAACTTCAAGAGTTACATCATTACCAAATGGAACCTCAAAATTCTGTGAAATATTTGATATCATGGTTAGGGGATGAACAGTCAGCTTGATAATACCTGAATATTCCACACCACAAAGCCCTTCTATTTCGCATATATAATCTCCTGAATCATAAATAGATGTACTAGAAATATACAGTTGTTCCGAAGACCCTGATTGAACAACTTGATTGTTTTTATACCAATTATAAGTCAGATCATAACCCGCGGCCCCGACATTAAGAGTAATTGGTTGTCCGGCACATATAACAGTATCGACCGATTGACTTAACAGTTGAGTATTAAGAATTACCTTCAGATCAAGTCTTGACCATTCTGATACCGTCCCATCAATAGTAACCCTGACAACTAAAGTTGCAGAACCTGTAAAACTTGTATTCCAATATATAGAGGCATTCTCGGAATTCTCAAAAATAATACCTGCTTCGGAAGGGAATACCTTCCATCCATAAGCTGTGGCATCAAGCAGTTTCTCAATTGAATAGTGACTTGATACCACTCCCTGACATATCAGTGTATCACCAACTGGCGGAGGTGGTTTATACTCTTTGGCAATACCGGTTTTTTCCCTGATCCAGGTCTCAAAATCAGACACTCTCGTATAAGCTCCGTATGTATCACAGTCTGCACTTCCCCAGCTGACAACTCCTGCTAATTTGTAATCATCAAACAGGGGTACAGCCAATGGTCCGCCACTATCACCATTGCAGGCATCTTTATTCCCATTAAGATAGCCTGCCATCAGGTCGGTTGATGGAATAGAGCTCCAGACGGTAGCCGCCTGATCATTGGAAACAATCGGTAACTGGACCTTTTGCAGATTGGATGGAAAAACATTCGGATCGACCCTGGTTAATCCCCATCCAGTAACCCATGACATTACTCCGGGATCCGTAGCGCCATCAGAAACATCATCCGATGTTATTAGTCTAATCGGTGCGGTATTTATTATATCAATGGGTTGTTCTAATTTTAATAATGCAATATCATTTTCAAGAGTTTGACTATCATAACCCTCATTGACTATTACTTCACTCACATAATACCTTTGACCATCCAGTACATTGTAAGGGTTAGTAGCTCCGGCTATCACTGACATATCTATTGCCGGAATGGGACTTCCGAAACTATTCTTAGTACAATGTGCAGCTGTTAGAATCCAGTTTTCGTCGATTATTGAACCTCCACACAGGTAAGTCCCGGAGATATAATATACCTGCCACGGAAAATCAGAAATAAGAGCATCTGTACCACCGGTTATCTTAGCATCACTATTTCGAATACCTGTGAAAAAAGGATAAAGATGATCTCCGGATTCAATATCTGATTTTATCAGGATAATTGGTTCGTCATTAAGACTAAGGGTATATAAAATTCTATCCGGAACATAAATTTCACAAACAGAGATATGCAGATAATATCGCTTATTAGCCTTAAGAGTAAAATCAACTGAATCGTTAATAAAAGATTCATCCCCGGAAAAAAGTATGTTGTCTTCTGCATCAAGAATCTGCCATTCGGACAAGGCTGCATTTTCCACCTTTATAATCTGAACCGTAACTTTCTGAGAAAAAACAGAAAACGGGATAAAACAAAAGAGGGCAATGAATATGATGTTTTTCATGCGCAAATATAATCTATGCTAAAGAATAATTTTAAAAACCCGAAGAAAGGAGGAGAAAATAAGACCCCGAACGAAGCAAAAAACCGGCCTTTTAGCCGGTTTAGAGTAATATAATTGTTAATATTATGATTAGTACCCCCATTTCTTCATAATAGCCAGATCTTCCTTAACACATTCCATTGGTGTCTTATCACCATATGATTCCTGTTCAATAATATAACAGGTAGTCCCGCCTATTTTGGTGGCCAGATCAACTACCTCTTTCACATTTACAATTCCTTCACCAAGGATAGTGCTTTCATATTTTTCATCACCGCTTTCGGAAAGAATCTCATCCTTAACATGCAAGTTTTCGAACCGGCCCGGATACTGTTTAACAATATCAATAGCAACAGCACCCCCATTATATAGGTTACCGATATCCAATTGGACAACTACCAGATCAGGATCCATACTTTTCATCATGATATCAAACAATTTTTCACCATTAAGTTTTTCACTAAATTCAAAATCGTGATTGTGGTAACCAAATTTCATTCCGTGCTTATTACATAATTCTCCACACTTGTTAAATATCTCCATATATGGTATAAAATCATCGTATGTTTTTCTCATACTCCCATCCATTGAGGGACTTACAACATACTTCTGTTCAAGAATGGCAGCATCTTCAATGGTCATTTTCCAACTGTCGCTGAAATCTTTTTTGGATTCATCCCAATGTTCTTTCCCCATTACAGTATGACCACTTATCATCTTCAGGCCTAATCCATCAAGTATCTTTTTGAATTCCGGCGCTGTATATCCATAAAATTTTCTGTTAATATAATTGGCATGTTCTACATATACATAGCCCATTTCAGCCAGCTGAGTCAACGAGCCTACAGGGTCTTTTAACATATCATCGCGCACAGAATATAACTGTAAGCCAACCATCCCTTTCTGCTTAGTGGAAGCAAATACTGATTCTGGAAGAATAGCTGTGCCTATTACAACCATGCCACCGGTCTTTATAAAAGTTCTCCTTGACGTTTTCATTAATCTTAGTTATTAGGTTTGAGTTCTTATAAAATTTATCGGAATTATATATTGATAAAGTTCAGACCTCCTGATCTCTCGCAGGCGTCACTGTCGCAGTTTTTAAAACCAGCTTGAGTTTTGTACCTGGAAAGACCGCCTCATAATCATTTAGCGTCTGACATATTTCATTTATAGCCATATTGTCTCTGGGTGTTGCCA
>DATKUO010000156.1:0-43501 GCA_035530515.1 Bacteroidales bacterium | reverse complement strand
ATTATTCCTTGAGTATAAAGTTCCGCTTTATCAAAGTACACTTTTGTCTTACTCCTAAAAATAGACTGATAATCAGCAAGATGCACACTAAACCTCTCAAGTATGGAGGCCAGTGTTTTTCCATATTTTTTCCTATTTTTACGATGTATTAAACATTTCTGGGAACGATAAGCCTGTTTTTCGATGTATTGAAAAATAACGAAATTATCTGAATAATCAATGCTTTCAAGGCTTTTATTTAATCTGTTAAAGTAGAATTAATTTTAAAATTTGAATTAATTATTACAGAACAAAAGTACGATCGTTCATTCCGGAAAGTGTTACAGAATTATAGAAATAAGTTGCACCATTCACACATTTGTTGCAGGGACTCCATTAAGCTTTTTCTGGCGTTGTCTGATGAGTCGTAAAAGAATTGCAACTGATGTTATTATAATAAGTGTAAGTATCACAATGATAATATTTTAAGTAAAATATTCCATTTCTAAAGATCGAATTGGTAATACTAATCGGAATGTAGTTATTCACCAGCCAGAGAAGAACTCCGGCAACAACAAGGACCAGAACAATAGTTAAAAGTGGCATGATAATAATTGTTTAATTTATTTATGAATATTACATAGCAAAGTTGACACACATTATGTCAGGAAGTATTACACAACTTTTGTAATAACTTACATGATTCACACATTAGCTTATGTTATTGGTAGTTCACAACTGTCGGCTTCGATATTTCAAAATCATTGAAGCCATAGTCACTGGTTTTGTATGCATTTGTTTTAAAGACATTATATCCATTACCGGGAACAAGTGGATAAAATGTCAATGATACCTGAAAGGTTTTAAAGGTGAGGTAGTTGTTTTTTATAAGTACGCCCAATCCAAATGAGGAATAGAGAGTGCTATGGGCAAAACCCGATGACTCATTACCCAACATTCCTAAAGAAGTAAAAAGATAAGGTCCAATGTGGAATCCCAAAATATTCCAGGGAGGATAGCTTTGGGTTTGCAAAGTTAAAACCACCATTTGAGATGCAGAATACTCGAGGTTTTCAAATCCTTTCATTCCTTCACTGAAGGTAATATTATCTGAAGGAAACCGGTTAATTCCAAAAATTAAAGTTGGTCTGATAAACTGTCTTATTTTCCAATTTCCCAGGTTTAATAACCGGGTAAAATAATTTATCCTGGCTGTAACCACACCCTGATGAAGACCTGTCAATCCTGCAAAAGTTCCATATTCAAGATGTGCACTCACGTATCCGAAATGATAATAATCTCCCCAGGCAGCCTTTAAACCCAGATAAAATCGATCTGTTTGTCGGTTGTTAATCCCTATTGTCATACTTAATGTCCTGCCTACAGGGAAATCCTCAATCTTCCCATAATTGAAAATGTAATTATCACGTATATACTTTCTTGAAGTTATTCCAATACCTCCAAAAAAGGAATTTTCATTATTGAAAATGTTTACCGATTCGGACTCAGACGGTCTTCCAGGATACCTGGTTATCAACAACCTTCCTGAAAGAACCAGACTTGTGATTCGTCTATCAGCAGGATATCTTTTAAGAATGTGCCAGGACCATGCTGCCCAATAATCCTGGATATTGGTTCTTGAAGACAAATATCGGACACTATCCAGTATTGTATAACTTTGAGCGGTCACCAGTTGCCCCAGGAAAACCCCTCCGGCCCATTTTGTAACAGGAGAGTAAAAAGGCCTCTCAAATTCAATGCTCTTTAACAGATCTTTATTGTCTGAAAATAAATAATTAAGGTTAGAAGTAACAGGGGAATAGTAAGCCTTTGCAAATTCATAGTTCTTAACCATGTCATTCTTGCCCGGGATCAATAATTGAATGTTTAAGCTTATATATGAACTTCGGATATTTGGTATCAAATAGCTTAATCGCGTAATATTTACATTTTCAGGACTTTTGTGTTTTATATCTCCATGGAAACTATTTCCAAGACCTGCAAAATTATTATCGGTCAGTCCAACAGAAATGTTACTTTTCGAGAGACTTAAAAGCGGAACAATGCTCCATATATCCGAAACCCGTATATAAACATCAACCGAATCATATTTATTGGAAGCAGGCAAAACGATAAACTGTACATCTCTTATATTTTCTTGTGATCTTATTAATCGCTCTGATTCATTTACCAGCAAAGAATCGTACAGTTCGTTCTTCTTAAAAAGTAACAAGTTCTTAATAATGCCACTCTGCGTTTTAATATGCAGGTTATTTCCAGTTTTTAATAAAAACCTTTGCGGATATATGGAAGTGTCAATTATATTATAACCAAATGGATCCAGAGTGACTATATTTATATCTCTGACAATCTTACCTTCTGCTTTAAGATAAGGTTTACGCCTTTTGATCCTGATTTTCTTAGGCTGTTGTTTTGTTTCTGTTGCAACAGGCTTAAAAATCAAATGGTGAATGAATGTCGTGAATTTTGACTTATGCGAATATTTTTCAATTGACTTGTAATTTATTGAATCCAGATTGGACTTTCGTTCCTGAGCATTCGTTTGTCCGCAAAAGGCCTGAGCCAAAAACAGGATGAATAGTAATTTGCGGTACATTGCCGGAATTGTTTCATTCCTTATTAATATCCTTAAATCTAATTCTTAACTAATTCCATAGTACCTGTTGCGTCAATTTCAACAGGAAGTTCAATCGTATCTGTTTCGAACCATTTCTGGTCAATCTGAACGGGTACAGTTTCTTCAACCATTTTGAAACCATTCAGTTTAATTTCAAAATTGAGGGTGTCAATTACCATTTTATAAGGCATTTTATTCTGGACGAAAACATATAGATTCAACAATGCCGAATCTTTTTTCAGATCAATATGAATAAAGCTTATTTCATTTATGCCGGGAAAGATCAGATTGATTGCTTTTCTAGGATTAAAAATATAATAACAGATAATTGAAATAATCACTATCACCAGAATAATCAGGAGTATTTTACCTTTTTTAAAATTTATTTTCATCAGGATATAATTTGTTTTTTACGGCCTGATAACCTGTCCCGCAAGGCGGGAGAACCACACATGATTAATAGTGTACTATATTCATTCGCGTATGTGATTTAGATCAATCATGTGGGTTTCATTAGAGAGCAACAGGTTTTTAATTATGCTTTTTACTTTTTAGCCTGAGTTTAAATATAGCCAGAGGGGGCATTGTGTCGCCTAATAAGAAACCCCATGGCTTTAGAGGTTCAAAATGATCACAAACGAGTTTAATTATTGCTGTTAGAGGAATGGAAATAAACATACCAGGTATTCCCCACAGTGCGCCAAATGCAAGAACAACAATTATGGATACGAGTGCATTGATTTTAACTTTTGATGCAACTATTTTTGGAACAATGTAATTATTGTCTATCAATTGAATGAAATAGTAGATCGCCAGTACGTAAAGTGCGTATATTGGTGACATTTTAGTTAATAAAGCAATTACCATGGGTAATGATACTGCAACTATTCCTCCAATGTATGGGATAACATTTAGCAATCCGCCAATAATACCCAGAAGAATTGCATAATCAATTCCCAGGATAAGGAGACCTATAGAATTAAGGGTTGATACTAAAACAGCCTCTATAACAAGTCCGGAAAGGTAGCTTTGAATTAAAGTTTTTATCTGGGTTATAATTGCAGTGACTTCACTTCGGTTATTTAGTCCAAAAACTCTGCGAAAAAATTCAATCAGGATAGGCTGATAAAATAAAATCATAAAAACATATACGGGAATTAAAAGTATTACTATAAATGCATTACCTACATTGATAAGTGTTTGTCCGATTGCCGTACCTCCAGGTTCACTAAAAAGGGAAAAGTGGCTTTTCTCTACTTGTAAGCAATAAATACATTATTTAAAGTGATCCCCTAAAAGGCATAATTCACACAAAAAGCCGCATTTAAATAGGAATTTTATATTTATTATACTAAATAATCATCCTATCAACATAATTTTCACATTAAAATGTGAATATTATATGATAAATGATTCTATTTGTTTATTTTTACACTTAATTCACATTAAAATAAGAATGGAAGAGGTTGGAAAACACTTAAAAGAAAGAAGAAATCAACTTGGGATTACCCAACTTGACTTAGCTGATCTTGCAGGTATAAGTGCAAACACATTATATAAGATTGAGCGTGGGCAGGCTAATCCTACCCTGAAAGTTATTTCAAAACTGGCAGATGTATTAGGAATGGAATTAAAATTGGAAGTGAAAAAAATCGAGTAATTAACTCATGCGTAAAGCAATAATTTATAGAAATGGAATCTTGGCAGGAGAGTTGATGGAAGAGAGTCGGACTTCATATATTTTTCAATATAGCGGGGAGTATTATTCAAATATTAATTTGCCTGCAATAAGTCTGACAATGCCTAAAACTCAGAAGACTTACAGATCAGATACATTATTTCCATTCTTCTTTAATATGCTCTCTGAAGGAGTAAATAAAAAACTTCAGTGTCAACTACTTAGAGTTGATGAAAATGATCATTTTGGTTTACTCCTTGCTATAGCAGGTAATGATACAATTGGACCAATTACAGTTAAGCAGAGTGAAAATGATAAAACCTGATATAAAATATTGTCCCGGAACACTTTCTGAGGGATTTAATGACTTTGGTCCTTCATGTCTAAGAAATATGTTTTTTGGAAAAATAGTCAGCTGTTTTCTGCCTTATGACTCACCCAGAGTGCACGGTAAGGATGAAGAAAATTTTTTTGACAATAGAAAGAGGATATCCATTTCAGGTGTACAGGAAAAATTTTCATTTCTATTGGAAAAGAATAAACTAAGGCTAACAAATGCCGGTGAACAAGGAAGTTATATTCTTAAACCAATTCCACGGGATATAATGAAGATAGACCAGGTACCAGCTAATGAACATTTGACAATGCAAATTGCAAAACAGGTTTTTAGAATGGAAGTTGCTGAAAATGCACTCGTTTTTTTTAATAATGGGGAGCCTGCCTACTTAACAAAAAGGTTTGATGTAAAAGTTGATGGGAATAAATGGGGTAAAGAAGACTTTGCGTCACTTTCTGGCAAATCATTGGATAACTCGGGATTTAATTTCAAATATGAATATAGCTATGAAGAAATGGCTATTTTAATTCACAAATATGTCCCTGCATGGCGGATTGAGATTGAAAAATTTTATTCTTTGATCATATTTAATTTCATCTTCTCTAACGGAGATGCACATCTTAAGAATTTTTCACTTCTCGAAACTCCGGATGGCGATTATAGATTAAGTCCAGCCTATGATTTGCTTAACTCTTATATTCATGTTAATGATACTGATTTTGCTTTAGACAGAGGATTATTTGAAGAGGGTATGAAATCGCCCCTTCTCGATCATAATCAGAAACCAACAAGAATCTCTTTCCTGGAATTTGCAAAAAGGATTGGTGTAAAAAAAGATAGGGCATCAAAAATAATTGAACTATTTATTCAGAGACAACCAAAAGTTGAAGAATTTGTTCAAAGATCTTTTTTGGATGAATCAACAAAAAGAGAGTATTTATTCCTTTATAACCAGAAAAGAAACCAGCTTAATAAATAAGAACAAAAGCTACTGAGCTTATTGTATTACCTGAAATAATTAAACTTTCTATTTCTACTTCTATAAAACTAATTATAAATGTGTTGATATTTATCATGACATTAAAATAGGTTGCCTGGGCCCCTCTATAACCCAACAATGGCTTTGGCTGTTTTGTAATAATTCAATTTTGAATTCCCATGCTGTTTTCTTATAATGAATTCGTTTAGATATAACTAACCTTCATCATATTCGTTCTTCCGTGAAGACTAAGTGGAGTGCTTCCAACATGAATCACGCAGTCTCCTTCTGCCAATAGGTTTTTGTCCTTAAGAATTTCTATTGAATCATGAATAGCCTTGTCTAAATCGTTGTAGGTATTTAAATAAAATGGCCGGATTCCCCATGCCAACGAAATTTTATGCAATAGCTTTTTGTTATTGGTAAATGCATAAATACTGGCTTGTGGTCTATGGCTTGAGATCCTAATTGCAGTATACCCGGAATGGGTAAATGAAATAATAGCTTTTGCTCCTACTTGTTGGGCTAAAATAGAAGCATTGTAGCAAATGGAGTCAGCAAGAAATGTAGGAGTGCCTTCCAGGGGTGTATGCTGCTTGTTAAAAGTACTTCCGTGATTTTCAGTATAATCAATAATCTTTTGCATGCTGTTTATAGTTTCAACAGGATATCTGCCAACAGAAGTTTCCCCACTAAGCATCAAAGCATCTGCACCATCAATTACTGCATTAGCTACATCATTAGCTTCAGCCCTTGTGGGTCTGAAATTTGTAATCATGCTTTCCATCATCTGCGTGGCTATTATAACGGGCTTTGAACGAATAATACATTTACCGACAATCAATTTTTGAATCAAAGGAACTTCGTCAAAAGGAACTTCTACACCAAGGTCACCACGTGCAACCATAACCCCATCGGCTAAGTCGATAATCTGATCTATTTCCAGGAGAGCTTCGGGTTTTTCAATTTTAGCAATCACACCGGCATGGCCTTTATGCTTCTTTATAAGACTTTTAAGGTCAAGAATATCAGAAGCTTTTCGTACAAATGACAATGCAATCCAATCAACATCCTGGTCCAGTGCAAAAACAGCATTCGAAATATCTTCATCAGAAAGGCAAGGAAGAGAGACTTTGGTATCAGGCAGATTTACCCCCTTTTTTGATGAAAGAGGACCACCATAAATAACCTTTGCTTTAACGATATCATTTTTATTTGTTTCGATCACTTCCAGCTTTATTTTGCCATCGTCAATAAGTATTACTTCACCAGAATTAACATCCTTTGGAAATTCATGATAACTCATATAAAGATGGTCTTTGGTGCCTAAACATTTTTTAGTAACAAAAGTTATTATATCACCTTTCACTAAATTGAGAAGGTTGTTTTCAATTTCGCCCACCCTGAGTTTTGGTCCTTGCAAATCGGCAAGTATCGAAACATTGGTTCCTAATTCCTGGTTTAGTTCTTTAATCAGGTTTATCAGCTTCAAATGCTCTTCCTGTGTCGAATGAGAGAAATTCAACCTGAATACATCAACACCCTCATTTATCATTTTATTAATCATATCTTTAGAGGAGGATGCAGGGCCTAAAGTTACCATCATTTTAGTGTGTGAATGTATTTGCTTCATAGTTACATATTTATTAAACTTTTCATTTCAAGCTGTAGCCTTCCCTTTTCCAGGATATGGCTAATTTATACTTATTTTGTATTATTTCTTCGTGCGTTGACCCTGGCTATTCCTACTGCCTCCCTCGAAAAATCAACAATTTCCCCTAAATTAATGTTGCGAAGCAATAGTTCCTTCAAGAAGATCAAACTCTTTCTTAATAAAGAGTTGGCATTATCTCTGGCTTATCACCTACTACCATAATACTACCTGATGACTTATCATAGCTACTCCATTCCGGTAAACCATCCCCATTCGGATTGCCTTTCTTCACAAAGTTTATCCAGTAACCGTTCATACTCTTTTCAACCTCAAAATCAATTTCACGCCATGGACGTTTCCAAAGATGAAGTGTATGCAGGGCAAAGGGTACTTCGGAAGTATGAAAAGCACCATAATTAGGAAAACCTGGTTTATCAACAGGTACATGGCTGAACTCGTATAGATATGCCTTACTTTTACTGAAGCCAGCCCAGAGATGAGCAGGAAGGGCAGCAATCTGATCAAGTAGCCCAAGGCAATTAACACTAATGACCAAAAGATACGTTGATTTATTAAGTTTTTCATTTTGATATTTTTATAGTTTTACTCTGAATCTTATGGATGAATAAACAAAAATAGCAAATAGTCCTTCATTTCCCCTGATCATTCTGAAATCGATAAAAAAAACATCACTTATGTAATCTTAAAAAACATAACTTTGTTTAGCTTACCCAAAATGACATATTTAATGAGGCAACTGCATAAAATTACCTGGTTTGCCAAAAGGATTATTCCTTTATGGTTTTGCCTGTTCTCGTTATGCCAACCATTAATACCTCAGACTGCAAATCAAAAGAATTATTTACCAATCGATCAGTTGATCGATCAAATGGAATATAAGTATGGAATTCAGGTGTTTTATAAACCTGAATGGTTTGAAAATTTGACCTTCCCTCCCACTTTACTTAACTTATCTTTTAAAGAAGCGATTGAGCGAATTGTAACAAAAGCTGAATTATCTGTAATTACAATTGATTCTGCTCTATATATTTTTATTCCTGTTAAACAAATAAGCAACCATACTCAGCAACAGGAAAAATCTGATGCAGTGGTAATTGGCGATCCTGATGATTATGGTAAATATACCAGGGCTACAATAAGGGGAAGGATAATAGATGGAAAGGATGGTACTCCTTTACCGGGTGCTTCTATACTTATTGATAAATTAAAAATTGGCGTAAATACTGATAAGGAAGGCCATTTTCAAATTCAGGCACCGGTAGGAGAACATACAGTAAGGCTTTCTTTTATGGGGTATGATGATAATATACAGAAAGTTAAATTGGTAAGTAATGGCACTATAGATTTTGAACTGTATGAAAAAGCCATTAAACTGGGTGAGGTAGTAATCTATTCAGATCGCCCTGAATCAAATGTAACAGGAACCCGAATGAGTATCGTAAAACTCGATATTAAAGAAATAAAAGAACTTCCTGTATCAATTGGAGGAAAAGATATTATTAAAAGCATTACTCTGATGCCGGGAGTACAGACTATTGGAGAATTCGGGACAGGATTTAATGTCCGTGGAGGAGGCTCTGACCAGAATCTGATTCTGATTGAAGATGTACCAATTTTTAACTTATCCCATCTATTGGGTCTTATTTCAGTAATTAATTCGGATGGAATCTCAAGTGTAACATTGCTAAAAGCAGGGATTCCTGCAAAATATGGTGAACGTGCATCATCGGTTATAGATATACGAATGGGTGCCAGCAATCCTGATAAAACAACAATTAAAGGATGAATTGGTCTGATAAATAGCTCTTTATACATTGAAACACCGCTTATTAATAAGAAAATCAACTTAGTTTTTGGAGCCAGAAGTTCCTATTCCAACTGGTTATTGCACTCGATGCCCGACATTGAATTAATGAAAAGTACTGCTCATTTTAATGACATTAATGCAATGTTATCAATTGATGTAAATGCAAAAAATAAAATCAATGTTTTTGCCTATTCAAGCAATGATCAATTTGGATTTTCTTCAAATACCAATTATCGTTATAGTAATTTGCTTGGTTCAGTAAGGTGGAAACACTCATTTAAACAAAATCTCAATTTAAATCTAAGTGCTGGATCAAGTAACTATCATTTTATGGTATCTGATTCCGATACTTCAAAATCATGGGAAGCTTATAAAATAAATTCTTCTTTACATTATAAAAATTTAAAGGGTAACTTATCGTGGCTTCCAAATGAAAATCACACTATTGATTTTGGCGTAAATGCTGCTTTTTACACTATTAACCCTGGCGAACTTAACCCTTTGTATAACGAATCTGTAATTAACCCAATAAAAATTAACTCTGAAAAAGCAGGTGAATATGCATTGTACGTGACAGAAAATATGACCATATCTCCAAGACTTGCATTGGATATTGGTTTACGCTATTCAATGTATTCATACTTCGGACTTAATAAAATCTATATATATAAATCTGATGTTACAAAAACTCCCAATTCGATTATTGATTCGCTGTTTTATGGAAATAATAAATCCATTTGCCGGTACTCAGGACTGGAACCACGGTTATCTCTTCGATATATAATTTCCGAAAACAACTCTGTTAAACTGAGCTATAACCGTATTCATCAATATATTAGCCTTATATCAAATACTGCCGTAATGTCACCAACTGATGTCTGGAAACTCTGTTCCCCAAACCTTAAACCATTAATTAGCGACCATTATGCGATAGGCTACTTTAAAAATTTCAAAAACAGTACCTACGAAACTTCAATTGAATTTTATTACAAAAACTTGCTGAATGCTATTGATTATAAAAATGGCGCAAGTATTCTTCTTAATCCTTATCTGGAAACAGATCTCACAAATGTCAATGGAAAAAGTTATGGTATTGAACTGTATGTCAAGAAAAACACCGGGAAACTTACTGGATGGGTAAGCTATACTTATTCCCGATCATTTCAGAAAACAAATGGCATTTTCACTGAGGATATGATAAATGGAAACCAGCCTTTTCCATCAAACTTTGACAGACCCAATAACCTGATTATTAACACAAATTATCATATTTCAAAACGATGGCGCTTCAGTAGCACATTCACTTACAGTACAGGACGTCCGGTAACATTGCCTGAACTGAAATTCGATTACCAGGGTTATCAACTTCTTTATTATTCCGACCGCAATAAATACAGGTTGCCAGACTATAACAGGCTCGATGTTTCAATTACACTCGATGAATCTCTTAGTATCAAAAAAAGATGGAAAGGGAGCTGGACATTTTCCATTATCAATCTGTATGGGAGAAAAAATGCATATTCCGTTTTTTATAAAAAAGAGGGGCATATGGTTTCAAATAGTTACAGGCTATATGATACCTACAAACTGTACATAATAGGTATTCCCCTTCCAATGCTGACATATAATTTTACTTTTTAGAATGAAATTATCCTCAATATTATCGCTTTTTATAATAGGTATTTTAACTTCCTGTTACAAAGTCTATGATCCAGAGGTTAATGAGGATGAGAAAGTATTAGTTGTTAATGGTTTGATAACTAACAAACCAGATGCATATCATGTAATTCTCACCTATGCGAAACCATTCAATTCAGACAATATGGGATCTCCTGTAAGTAATGCTATTGTTTTTGTAACCGATACCCTGGGAAATTATTTCAAATTCAACGAAGATAGCAATGGAGATTACGTGTCTGATTCATCGGAGTTTACAGCCCAATCAGGACAGATATACAGGCTCCATATTACTACACCTGATGGTTCAGAATTTGAATCGGATTCTCAAAAATTGTTTCCGGAAGTATATCCTGATAGTGTTTATGCTGAGTTTGATAATCAGGAAACACTTGATATGAACTCCGGGTTGAAGGTCAACACACATGGGGCAAATATTCTGGTTGACATCAGAAACGATTCCGATTCAATTCCACGATACAGGCTTACATCAAAATTGGTATACCAGTATTATAAATATTCATTGATGTCTATAGACGGGATAACTTTCTGGCATTTTGACTTTTATTGCTGGCAGACAGTTAATCCCAATCCAAATATCAACATGAACAGTAGCGATTATTCTTTAAATTCTTCCTCAATTAAAAAACATCTGGTCTGCTTTATTGATGATAACTTCTCTGTCTGGGCGTTGTTCTATAGTGGTAGGATCAATGAAGATGATACAACAGGTATCGTTATTAAAACCAATAATTATGGGTTTAATGATATTCACCACAGGATAATAAATTTAAACCTATACACCCTTAATAATGAAACATATATATATTATAAGAGTCTCGACGAACAGATGCAATCAAAGGGGAAGCTTTTTGACCCTATCGCTGAACAACTAAACGGAAATATTCGTTGTAAAACAGATCCGGAGAAGAGAGCCATTGGTTTTTTCGAAGCATCCTCTGTCAGTCGTTATGCTTATATAATTGATTTTAGAAACTTAATTAATTCTCAACCTTCTGTTATTAAAACAATCTATATCGAGCCTCCTGAACTTAACGGATGCCGAATAAACAGATTAGAAGGTACGTACTTTAATATTCCATCATTTTGGATTTTTATTTAATTACAATGAAATTTATATAAACATTTTTTTAGTTTTAATCAAGTTATCTTGAAAATTACAATCTTAATATTGATAACCATTGTTAGTTTGCTGACCTCCTGTTATAAAGTCTATGATCCTGATATTGAAACAAGGGATAAGTTCCTGGTGGTCAATGGCCTGATTACTAATAAAACTGAAGCCTATCAAATCCTTCTGTCATCTGCTAATGCTTTTAACTCATATTCAGCTCCCGAACCGGTAATCGCTGCTAACGTTTATGTTACCGATGACTATGGCAATAGCTATATATTCCAGGAAATTGAAAATGGCAACTATATATCTGATTCCTCACAGTTCACAGGTCAACCAGGAGGCATATACAACCTTCATATTACCACACTCGATGGACAGGAATATGAATCAGAACCCCAAAGATTATTTCCAGAAACATATTTAGATAGTGTTTATGCTGAGTTCGATTTTAAAGAAATTCTGGACATATCTACTGGATTAAAGAAAAACATTCACGGAGCATATATATTTTGCGACATACCCAACCATGCAGATACTCTTCCTCGTTTAAGGTTGGTATCAAATTTAGTAACTCAGTATTTTTATACTATTTGTCCCAGGGGGCAGCCATGTAAATATTACTATTGAGGGAAAACAGATATAGCTAATCCCATTATTAATCTGACAGGTGGAAAATATTCGGTAAGTTCTGCATCCATAAAAAAACACTCTTTTTGTTTTCTGGATGATAATCCGGAGTGTTATGCATTAGATTATTCATATAGAGTTTCACCTCATCCAACATTTTATAAGTTTTATATGATTCATCACCGTATTCTCTTAATAAATCTCTATACTCTCAATAACGATTCATATAGCTATTATAAGAGCCTTGATGAACAGATTCAATCAGAAGGGAAACTTTTTGATCCAATAGCTGCTCAGCTCAATGGAAATATTAAATGCATAACTAATCCGGAGAAAAAAGCTATTGGTTTTTTCGAAGCCTCTTCTGTCTGTAATGCTTCCTATGTTATTGATTACAGATATCTTAACAAATCTCAACCATCAGTTATAAAAACACCCTACATCTTACCACCTGAAGCCATTGGATACCGGATAAATACTGCACCCCCCTTTTGGATTTATTAATAGATGCCTATGAAACTCTTTATAATATATACCTTTCTGATGTTTCTCAATTGCTATTGTCCAGGTATTGCACAGGACAATTCTTTAGCTCCTGAAACTGAAAGAATCTTTCTGCATACTGACAGGAATGTTTATATGACCGGAGAGTACTTATATTATAAACTATATTTAAAGGGAGTTATCGGCAGGGAGAGTAAATATGCATACCTTGTTATACGTGACATTCAGAACGTGCCAGTAACCCAGATACGAGTTGAAATAAATAATCAGACAGCATTTGGAAGTATTTACTTATCAGATACACTACATTCGGATATCTATCAGATGGTTTGTTATACAAATTGCATGAGAAATAGCGGGGAAGATTCCTTTTTTAATAAAGAAGTAGTAATTGCCAACCGCTTCGACAAAGAATTTAGCCTGTTAAACAATCCATTTCATGATGATTCGTCTTCTGTTTTCCACAATCAATCCTTAGAGTGTACAACC
The DNA here is from genome assembly GCA_035530515.1 of Bacteroidales bacterium. Taxonomy (GTDB): domain Bacteria; phylum Bacteroidota; class Bacteroidia; order Bacteroidales; family VadinHA17; genus LD21. The sequence continues at coordinate 29,973 of DATKUO010000156.1, read as the reverse complement.
GGTAATGAAAATCTTATTATTCATTTAGGCAAAGAGATTTTTGATCAAAGAGAAAAAGTGATTTTTTCTGTTGAACCCCAAGACATCAATAAGTATTCTCTTCTGGAATTTTCAGTTTCAATTAGTGAGATTGCACCAGATATATCAGCCGAACCTTCTATTTCAGAATATTTCAATAAAGTTTTCGAAGCATCACCCAATGAAGAACCAGTTCAAAATCAGTGCAATTTTCTTCCTGAAATTAATGGAACCGTAATAAAAGGTCAAATATCAACCTCACAATTCAATAGCAATCTAGCTGCTAACCATAGTGAGGATATTAAGATAAATAATGAATTTTACACATTGCTGGTATCAGCAAGAGACAGCTTAGTAAATATGCAATATGCAAAGACCGATTCACTGGGGAAATTTAGTTTTTTTCTTAATCCATATTATGAAGGCAAGGAGCTATTTATGCAGCTTCAAGAGAAAGTTAATGCAGTTATTGAAATAGATGATAAATTAAGGCTAACTAAACCTTTTACACCTTCAGTCAGATTTAATATGCCTGGTATTAGAGATTATATGAATCGCAGCAAGAACATTCTTGAAGTCCAAAGATATTACTCTGAGAAGCCTTTGCTGATTTTTGAAAATGAATTTCAGCCTGCAACAACAATACCACGCGTTTATTATAAACCTTCTTTGTCAGTTCTTCCTGAAGATTATATTGACCTATCCGATTTTATTGAAATTTCAAGAGAAATTCTCCCATCTATAAAGGTCAGGAAGAGTAACGATAATTATATTTTAAGTTTTACCGGCACTCTGGAAAAGAGTTATAACAATTATAAACCAATTATTTTCCTCGATGGTGTACCTATAAATGATACAAATCGAATTTTACACATCTGATCTGCCAGGTAGATATCTGATAAATATTCAGGGAATAACTTCAAATGGGATTCCGGTAAATGGCTCTGCAATAATAACTGTAAAATCCAAATCAGAATAACGCAATGAAAATCGAAATTTTCTTTGTTCATATTATCTTATTGTTAATCACAACTCAGGAATTATCCAGTCAAAACAACTCTTGCTGTAGTTATGATAATAACATCATTTATGAACCAGCTCTACCTGGCGAACTTTTCCTGCCTGGTTTCTCAGTTGATGCAACAACCTACTTCAATAATGAATGGCTTGCTGGTGATATTTATCTTTCAAATGGAGAAATAGTTAAAGACAAACTCTTAAAATATAATGGATTACTTGATGTACTTTTATGGAAAGAATCCAAATCAAATAGTATTATCAAGCTGGATAAAGAGGCAGTCGAAAGTTTTCATTTCCTGAATTTTAAAGGAGATTCAACAATATACTTCAGAAGAATTAAAATAAAACGAGACATCATTACTGATTCCACTGAATATTTCGGACAAATTATTTATGATGAGATCATATCAATTTTTGTTATTCATACATTTAATTTAACTGGTACAGAACTAGTTAGAATTAATGGGATTCCTTACCAGAAAGATATATATAATGAAGTACCTTATTACTGCTTCAGGTTTGCAAATAATAAGATCTTTGTTACCAAGAGCTTAAATAAGCAAAGCCTTTATTCATTCTCGCCCTTAAATAAGAATATAATTAAGGATTATCTTAAAGAGGACAGAATCGGAAAACTAATTGAGAATTCTAAACTCATAAGACTTGCTCAGTTCTTAAGTACACTGGAGAATCAGCAATAAACCGTTATATTCAATGCTGGCTGGGAATTGGTTCAAAGCCGATTTTTTTGTATCTTGCGATCCCATGTAGTGAAAACTGAAAACCAATGTTTTGTAAGAACAGCAGATTAGTTCTAAAATCCCTGACTTCGTACAGGATTTTTCTTATATACTTAGCGTCACAATTATTCAAATTTCAACCTGATAACTGAAGAATATCAGATATGCTGTAATTCAAATTCTTATAATTATTACAATGGAAGAAACTATTAAAAATTGGATTGAACTTATTATTCCATGGCTTCTAACTCATGGTATTAAAATTTTAGTCATTGGAGTAGGTGCTTATATACTTGACCGTGTGGCCACCCGTGTCATAAGAAGAACTATAATGATTGCTGTTGTCCCTGATGATGCAATGTCGGAAGAAGCTGAAAAGAAACGGGAAGATACTCTGATACGCATTTTAAACGGAGTTATTAATATAGTAATCCTCCTAATTGCTCTTATGATGATCCTTAAGGAAGCCGGTTTAGATATTGCACCTATTATGGCAGGTGCAGGAATTGTTGGACTCGCATTTGGCTTCGGCGGACAATACTTAATCAGGGATGTAATATCCGGACTCTTTATTATCCTTGAAAATCAATATCGTATCGGTGATGTTATAAACATTAACGGTACTGGAGGCCTGGTTGAAGATATTAGTCTAAGGATGACTACATTACGCGACATGAACGGAACAGTTCATCATATTCCGCATGGTGAAATAAAAATCGTTTCTAATCTTTCAAAGAATTTTGCCAGAGTAAATCTGGAGATCGGAGTTGCCTATAATTCAAACCTTGAGCTTGTTATTGCCACAATAAACAGAATTGGTAATGAAATGGCTGAAGATCCGCTTTTTAAAGAATCTATTTTGAAACCACCACAGTTTTTAAGGGTGAACGAGTTTGCAGATTCTTCAATTATAGTTAAAGTAGTAGGTGACACAAAACCCTTGAAACAATGGGAAATAAGCGGCGAATACCGAAAACGCATAAAGATTGCTTTCGACAAGGAGGGTATTGAAATCCCATTTCCACAAGTGGTCATTCATCAGACTAAATAATAATATTTATAGTATTAATATGAACAGATATAATTTTGGTGTAATAGGTAATTGTTCATACCTGGCATTTATTGATACCAGTGCAAATGTTAACTGGCTATGTCTCCCCAGATTTGACAGCAGTTTTATTTTTGGATCGCTGCTCGATAAGAAGAAGGGAGGGGAATTCAGTATTATGCCGGCTAATGGTCAATTTAAATCACACCAATACTACCTTAAAAATACCAACATACTGGCGACTGAATTTGAGATAGCTGAAGGCAAATTCAGGGTTATAGATTTTGCTCCACGATTCAACCAGTATGACAGGTATTTCAAACCTCTTATGCTTTTCAGAAAGATATATGACAAATGAAAAATTCAATTTCAGATACTCTTACCTGCCAGTCGGTTCAAACCCCAATATGTAACTCCAAGTAATGAACCGACCTGACCCAGATCGGCTCTTTCAATTTTAACTACCGATCTGCAATTCTCAAGTGAATTTGCAAAAGCACTCTTTTTGATCAATGAAAGATAATTATCGTGTGCTTCCGACATTCCCCCTCCAACTACAATTATTTCAGGAGCAAAAATGGCAATAAGATTAGCCAGACCAACACCAACCATTTCAGCATTTTCCTCAACAACCTTAACCGCAACAGGAGAGCCGGTATAACTCAATTCAAATATCTCCTTACATTGCAGAGGTTTAATTTTTTTATCATGAATTATTCCCAATTCCTCATAATACTTTCTGACTATTGCTGAAGCAGAAGCATGATGCTCATATGATCCTTTTATTCCCTTATCGCTTAATCCATTATCATAATTTATTATCATCTGCCCTACCTCACCGCCAGCATTATTGACCCCTCTGTAGAGCTTCCCTTTAATTATTATTCCTCCTCCGATACCGGTGCGAAGGGCAACAAAAATAACATTATTAAAACCCCTTGCAGCACCAAATCTGTGCTCGGCTATTGTCATCATATTTGCATCATTTCCAACGTATACTGGAAGACCTGCTTCCTTGTTTACCAATTTTGCCAGAGGTACATTCAACCAGTTTTTAATACCCTGATCGGGACCAATAACTAATCCGGTGTTGTGATCAATAAATCCCTTGGCAGCGATACCAATACATATCGGATTAATACCTTCTGATGCTACCGTTTGCCTTATATCACGAATAGCTTCAAAAAGCTTTTCAAGAATATAATCCTTTGATTGTTTATGATTAAGAGCGAAAGACTTAACTGCAATAATTTCGCCCCCTATCTTTACAACAGCAATTTTAAGTGAATATCGCCCAATGTCAATTCCTATGGCCGAAGCATAATTTTTCATTTTCAGTCGATTGATGATTTATACAAAAATAGCTTTAAATATATATAATGCTATTGACAGAAAAATAAAAGCTCTCACTTGTCACTTATTTTTATTGAGATGACAATTGGTTATCATGGATATAAAACTCAAAATTAATTTTTTTCGCTCCTCATGGGGCAGGGTACACAAAAAAATCAATAGATAAACGCAGATGATTTCTGAGACTCATTTTTTTTGATAACTTTGCCATAGGTTTATTTATGAGACATTTATGTTAGAAAAAATCAGGGAAATATTTAATAATGAAGCATCTGCAATAGAAAATATTCCAATTACGAATAATTTCGAAAATGCTATCGGAATCATCCACAAGCATGTTCATGGTAAAAATGGTAAACTTATTACCAGTGGAATGGGAAAGGCAGGACAGATCGCGCATAATATTGCAACAACATTCAGTTCAACCGGAACACCTGCGGTTTTCCTTCATCCAAGTGAAGCACAGCACGGTGATCTTGGCATTTTTCAGGAAAATGATGTTCTTCTTGCTATTTCCAATTCTGGAAAAACAAGGGAGATTATTGAACTAATTGATCTTAAAAATAATCTATATCCTCAAATACCTGTAATTGTTATTACCGGAAATGAGAATAGCCCGCTGGCCCTTAAGGCAAATTGTTTTATATCAACAGGGGCTCCTGAGGAAGTTTGTCCTTTGGGACTTACCCCAACCACCTCCACAACAGTTATGACAGTAATAGGAGATGCAATGGTTGTGCTGATGATGGGGAAAATAGGTTTCAATGCCAGAGATTATGCTAACAGACATCATGGCGGATATCTTGGTATAAAATCGAGAGAAATTTCAGGAAATGATAACAGATAACTGATCTCAGGTTACCGTATCTTCATGATTAATAGAATCCATGGTATTCTCAAGGGTTTCCTGAAACCGGTTCGCATTTTGAATCCATTTAAGAATATTCTCATTAGCTACCGGATATTCCGGAGTGCGCATAGAAACAGTTCTGTAGGCATATTCCTTCAATTCCACAACATTTGCCAACACTTTCGAAAAATATACTTTGAAGAATGAATCAGTAAGATAGAAATATCTTTTTCTGCTAGACGTAAATGTCTTATAATCAACTATCTTGTTCTGTAAAAGAAATTTAAGAGAGTTACTCACAGAGCTCTTGCTGGCATTAAAATAATCTACCAGTTCATCAAATGTTTTTTCAGGAGCATCGCTTACTGTAAAATAGGCTACAATTCTTCCCTGCATTGGAGTTAAATCAAACTTCTCAAATACCTTCACGGCCTCTTCAATTGTTTCTCGCGTTTGCTTTTCCTGATTTAACATAGTCTCTGCTTTTTGTTTTGTTCCTGTCAACAAATTTAAAATAAATCCCGATTAGTTCTATAGCTTTTGAACTAAAAAAACAAATTAATTTTTTCTTGGTGTCATCAGATATAAAGATTAGTTTTGAGTGCTTCAGAGTAATAATTTAACCATAAATAAACTTAAGTTTATGACAACAAACAATTCTTCAACCGGCATTAGCAGAAAAGATTATGTTTTTTCAATAGCAATAATCGGTCTCTTCTTTTTCATTTTTGGATTTATCACCTGGCTCAATGGGATACTTATTCCATTTCTTAGAACAGCGTGTGAATTAAATGATTTCCAAGCCTATTTTGTAACTTTTGCATTCTATATCTCCTATTTTGTCATGGCTTTGCCCTCTTCGGCAGTGCTTAAAAAAACTGGTTTTAAGAATGGAATGTCACTGGGATTGTGGATTATGGCAGCAGGTTCACTTATTTTTATTCCTGCAGCAATGTCAAGAACCTTCAGCCTTTTTCTTTTGGGCTTATTTGTAGAAGGTACGGGATTAGCGCTTCTACAAACCGCATCCAACCCTTATATAACAATTATCGGACCCCCTGAAAGTGCTGCAAAGCGAATAAGTATTATGGGGATTGCAAATAAATTTGCCGGTGCTATTGCTCCAATAATTCTTGCAAGTATTATTCTGAAGGATTCAAAAGTACTTGAAGATACACTTGCACAGGCAGCTGATGCTGTTACCCGTGCCGGTTTGCTTGATGAATTGGCAAGTAGGGTTATAATGCCATATATTGTTATGTCTGTGATCCTGGTTCTGCTCGGTCTTTTGTTACGGTTTGCTCATCTTCCTGAAATTGATACAGATGCTGAAAATGAAGCAAGCGGTGAGTCAAATGCAAATAAAACAAGCATTTTCCAGTTTCCTCACCTTCTTCTGGGTGTTCTTGCTCTCTTCTTCTATGTCGGTGTGGAAGTTATCGCTGGAGACACTATAATACGCTATGGCCAGTCGATAGGTATTTCAATGGATTCTGCTAAATATTTTACATCTCTTACTTTGCTTGGTATGATTCTTGGATACATTTTAGGTATCATGTTTATTCCTAAGTACCTTAATCAGGTAACCGCTTTAAAAATTTGTACCATACTTGGAGTGATTTTTTCCCTTGGCGCTATATTTACACCGGCACATATTGTTTTCACAATGTCGTTTATTGATATTATGACTTTTAAATCGATAGAACTTGTTTTGCCGGTAACAGTTTTATTTGTTGCACTTCTCGGACTTGCCAATGCCCTGGTCTGGCCAGCAATGTGGCCACTCGCTATCTCCGGATTGGGGAGATTTACAAAAACTGGCTCTGCAATGCTTGTCATGGCAATTGCTGGTGGTGCTGTAATACCTTTAATATATGGGAAACTGGCTGTAGCATTTTCAACCCAGTCGGCTTACTGGATTTGTGTACCCTCATATCTGATTATAATGTACTATGCTTTTATAGGTCGTAAAGCAGGGAAGTAATATGGATTATAACCTGAAAGAGATATTTGATTGCTTCCAAACAAAAGGAACATTCAAGAATGGAGAACCTTATGGAAACGGTCATATTCATGATACTTTCAGGATAGAGACTAAGGAGAAGGAAAAGGATAACTACATACTTCAACGACTTAATAATAAGGTATTTAAAAACATTCCGGAACTTCAGCATAACATTGAAAGAGTCACAGTCCATTTAAAGAATAAACTAAAGGCCATTCCAGGCTCCGATATTAAAAGAGAATGTCTGATACTGATACCTTCCCGCGAAGGGAAAAGCTGGATAATTGACAAAAATGGTAATTATTGGAGAATGTACATCTTCATTTCAAACCATCGTTCATACAATATAGTTGACAGTGCTGATAAAGCATATGAAGGCGGAAAAGCAATCGGACGATTTCAGGCTATGCTGTCTGACATGCCGGGCGGGCCACTATTTGATACAATTCCTATGTTTCATAATATCGAAAACCGGCTTGAAATATTTAACCAAAAGATTAAGGAAGATCCTGTAAAACGTGCAGCAAGTGTTGGAGAAGAGATAAATGAGGTTCTCATCAGAGCAGAGGAGATGAAGATAATACTTAAGTTGGGTGATGAGAAAAAAATTCCTTTGCGCATAACACATAACGATACCAAATTCAATAATATTCTTCTTGATGGGAATGATAAAGCATTATGTGTTATTGATCTCGATACTGTTATGCCCGGATACGTCCATTATGATTTCGGTGACGCTATAAGAACAGTTGCGAATTCATCTTCCGAAGACGAGAAAGATCTCTCTAAAATTAAAATGGATATTACCCTTTTTAAGGCTTATGCAGAGGGATACCTTTCTGAAACAGGAGATACGCTTAATGATATTGAAAAGGAATACCTGGCTTTTGCGCCAAAACTAATTACCTATACTATTGCATTACGCTTTCTTACCGATTTTATTGATGGAGATAATTATTTTAAGATTCATCACGAACTTCATAATCTCCAAAGAGCAAGGGCTCAATTAAGATTGGTAATGAGCATGGAGCAGCAATACGGGGAGATGAAAAGGATAATCGGGGAATTATTATAAGGAAGTGGATGCTGCCTGCCCGACTGAATGACTTCTGTCGTTCGGGCGGGGATACTGGAATTTGATAAAAGATATGAGAAACGAGCAACCTACCTTCGCCAAGGCTACGGTAGGCAAAGCAAGCAACATCAATTATTAAGACAGTGACACCATGCTCAAGGCAGGTATGCTGGATTCGAATGAACATGGTCTGTTCAAACTCTATCAGGATTGATCGATAGATCGAAAGTTTTTGTTATTACTCCTATATTGACTACTTTTGACTCCGTTAAAATTATAGAGTATGGATATATCGGGCAAATATTATAAAGCTTTCAAAGATCGGCAGGAAGCACTAAAGAAGCAGTATAGCCCTAAACAGGCAGCAAAACAGCATTTAAAAGGGAAGCTTACTGCTCACGAACGAATTAACCTGCTCTTCGATTCCGGCACTTTTGAGGAAATTGATGCTTTTGTCACACCTGCCAGTCAACCGGTTGAATTTGGTAAAGTGGAAATTACATATGGTGATGGTGTGATAGTCGGACATGGGAAAATCAATGGACGATTAATCTTTGCATATGCCCAGGACTTTACAGTTATGGGAGGATCCCTTGGTCTTGTCCATTCAAAGAAAATTACCAAAATACAGGAGATGGCTCTAAAGATGGGTGCTCCTATTATTGGTTTAATGGATTCAGGAGGTGCTAGAATTCAGGAAGGAGTTGCCAGCCTGAGTGGATATGCATCTATTTTTCATAATATAATCCATTCATCAGGAATAATACCCCAGATATCAGTAATAATGGGCCCGGCAGCCGGAGGAGCAGTATACTCTCCTGCTCTGACAGACTTTGTCTTCATGGTAAACCATACCAGCTACATGTTTGTAACAGGACCAAATGTTGTAAAAGAGGTCTTGAACGAAGATATATCATCTGAAGAACTTGGTGGCGCTGAGGTACATGCGCGTAAAAGCGGTGTTGCTAATATGATATATGATGATGAGGAAAATACTATTCTCGCCCTGAAAAAATTTCTTTCTTATCTGCCCTCTAACAATGTAGAGAATCCGCCAATAGTAGCTTACAATTCAACCGGATCTGAGAATATTGAAAAACTAAGAGATATTATTCCAGACGATCCCAATAAGGCTTACGATGTAAGAGATGTCATAAATCTGGTAGTCGACAGGAACAGCTTCTTTGAGACCTCTGAGCTATTTGGTGCAAGTCTTGTTACCGGTTTTGCCAGGTTAAAAGGAAAAACTATCGGGCTAGTTGCTAATCAGCCAAAAGTACTTGCCGGTGTTCTCGATATTGATTCATCAACCAAAGGAGCCCGTTTCATACGTTTCTGTGATGCATTCAATATTCCAATCCTCACTTTTGAAGATGTGCCAGGATTTCTGCCCGGTGCTGATCAGGAACATGCCGGTATTATCCGTCACGGAGCTAAGCTACTGTATGCATACAGCGAAGCAACAGTTCCTAAGATTACAATCATCCTCAGAAAAGCTTATGGTGGTGCATTCATTGTTATGAACAGCAAATTTCTTGGTGGTGATTTCAGCTTTGCATGGCCATCTGCAGAAATTGCAGTAATGGGGCCTGATGGAGCAGTTGCCATTTTATACAGGAAAGAACTTGCTGAATCAGAAAATCCCACTGAACTTAAAAAAGAACTTGTGAGAAAATACCGCGACAAGATAGCTAACCCATTTATTGCTGATGAAAGCGGTTATATTGATGAAGTAATAGATCCGGCTGTAACAAGGGAAAAGGTTATATCAGCTTTTGAGGCACTAAATAATAAATGGGTAAAAGTGCCAGCAAGGAAACATGGAAATATGCCCCTTTAAGTGTTACGCGTTACGTGTTACGCGTTAAATGTTTAGAATAGAATCTACCTCTGCTTAAGCTTCGGTAGGCAAGGCGAGAAACATTAATAAAACATAGATTTTTAAAGTTTAGGTGATGAAGATCAAAAGAATACTTATAGCCAACAGAGGTGAAATTGCAGTAAGGATCATGAAAACTGCACAGCTGATGAATATTGAAACTGTCGCTGTTAAAACGGCTGTTGAACCTAACGCTATGTATCTTTCATCGGCCGATGTGATTTTTGATAATACTGAAGATGTTTCTGAAATTCCCGTCTTTCTCGACATCGATAAGCTTATTGCTATTGCATTGAAGACAAATGCCAATGCTATTCATCCCGGTTATGGCTTCCTTGCCGAAAACGCATACTTTGCTCAAAAGTGCATAGATAAAAAAATAATATTTATTGGACCTTCTCCTGATGCAATTTATAAGATGGGTAATAAGACTATTGCCCGCAAGATAGCTCTGGCTGGTGAAATTCCAATGGCAATGGGAAGTGAAGGTAATATATCCAATGAGGAAGAAGCAATTATTGTTGCAGATAAAATTGGTTATCCGGTAATAATAAAAGCTGCCTCCGGAGGTGGAGGAAGAGGGATGAGGATTGTGCGGAAAGCCGAAGAGATGGAGAAGATGTTTATTCTCGCCAGCAAAGAGGCAGAAAAAGCCTTCAATGATCCGTCAGTATTTATCGAAAAATACATTGAGAATCCAAAACACATTGAATTTCAGATTCTAGGCGACACAAAAGGTAATGTAATTCACCTTGGAGAAAGAGAGTGTTCTATTCAAAGGAAGCATCAGAAGCTCCTTGAGGAAGCTCCATCAAGTGCATTGGATGAGATGTTGAGAGAGAAAATGGGAAATATGGCTGTTGAAATTGCAAAAGCAGTCAATTATCATTCTGCCGGAACAGTTGAATTTCTTCTTGATTCAGATAAAAACTTCTATTTTATGGAAATGAATACCAGAATACAGGTAGAACATCCTGTTACTGAGATCATAACTGGAATAGACTTGATTGAACAACAGATATTAATTGCCAATGGCGAAGAGCTAAAATTCAAACAAGAAGATATCAAGCTCAAAGGATGGGCAATTGAATGTAGAATAAATGCAGAAGATGTTCAAGCAGGATTTGCTCCTGACCCAGGTAAAATTGTGAGCCTGAATATGCCCAATGATCCCTGTGTGAGAGTAGACACAGGTGTTCAGGCTGGTTCTTCAATAGTAGCAAACTATGATTCGATGATTGCTAAACTGATTGTTAAAGGGAAAGACCGGAAGGAAGCAATTAAAAATTGCAAAATGGCTCTCGATAAAGTCTGGATAAAAGGAACAAAAACGACTCTTCCATTTTTCAGAATGTTAATACGCCATCAGAAGTTTCAGGACGGAAATTTCACAACAGCATTTATTGAAAAAGATCTTGAAAAATTCTATTTCAATAGCGAATACGAAGAGATACTTGCAGCATGGTTGGCTACAAAGTTGTTTGTTGAAGAAAATCTGAATGATAATAGTATAACCATCGATTTTGAACATGGGAAAGAGATGAGTCCATGGTTATTAAATAAACGAATAAATCAATTTTAACACAAGCTATTTATAATGGCAAACGATAAACTTCAGATAAAAAAACTGTACGCACTGTCATCGGAAAACAGAAAATTCAGCTTTACTCTGCCTCTGAAACACAGTATCAGAATCGGTAAAAGGGATTATGAAGTTAAGCTTAAAGCTGATGAGAAATACGGCACCTATATTTTATGGAAGAACCGTAAATTCCCGGTTGAGATTATACGTTCCCGTCAAAATAAATATGAGATACTCTTTAACGATATAAGCTACACATTTACGGTTGAAACACCCTTTTCACTTCAGAGGATGAAGGTACTTAATTCAAAGAAAGGCAAGGTTGAACAGCTCTATATCAAGGCTCCAATGCCAGGAAAAATAATCGATGTGCTTGTAAGGGAAGGTGTCTGTATTCAAAAGGGAGAACCTGTTGTAATACTTGAGGCAATGAAAATGCAAAATGTGATAATTTCTCCTGCAAGCGGAACTATAGTTAAAGTTTCAGCCAAAGCCAACTCAAATGTTATGAAGGATGATCTTCTGGTTGAGATTAAACTTTAGATGTTGTCTGATTGTCTTTATGCTATTTATTCCCTGAATTTCTTTCTGATCTCTGATCTCTGATTCCTGATTTCTGATTCCTCATTCTAAACACAATTTTGCCTGAAACAAGATAGCTGTCAGTTCATTCTAACCATTTGTAAATTTATTATCAAAAGTTTGTGAAAATAGATCCATCTTTATAATTATTTTACATTACCAGATTTTAAATGGATAATTTGCAAAAACTATGAAAATATGTCAACCGTCAACTCAAACCTACCATTCGTTGGATGAAATGAACATTTCTTAACAATTAATACTACTTTGCAAATGAGTAAACCAGATCGTATAAACATTTACAAAAGTATTATAATATGGAAGGTGCTTCCATTTTATTTATATTTGCATAGTTCTTATTTACAGCTAGTTTAATATGAGAACATTGAAACTTACTATATTATTTCTAATTCTTTTTATCGGTGGTTCCTCACCTGCGACAGCATCAAGCTCTCTCTTTCAAGATATTGGATTTAAAAAGAAATCCAGTGCCGAAAACGACACTTCTGATGTTAGCAGGTTCATACATCTTGCTCTCTCTTCGGGAATGCAGAAAAAATATAAGATTCAACATATGAAAGCTTATATTGATTCAGCTGAATTTATCTGTAAGAAAGCGAACATTGAAATTCCTGCCATGCTCCATTTTGTCAGGGCAGAATATTTTTTCCTTACAAATGATTTCAACAATGCATCTCAGGAAGCTACAATAGCATTAAAACTTTCGGAAAATTCCGGAGAGTCAATTGTTATTGCAAGAACTTTGCATTTTCTTGGACGCTATAGTCTCCGTACCGGGTTCTTTCTAGAGAGCATAGATTATTTTACTAAAAGTATTGAAGTGGCTGAAGATAATCAGTTAAATGGCTTTATTCCTGTTAGTTACGGAGGTATTGCAGAAGTTTACACTACCCTTGGCAATACAGAAAAATATCGCAGCTCGCTTCAAATGATGATCAATTCAGCTCGTTCAGAAAACGACACGAACCACCTTAAATCAGGTTATATCGATCTGGGAACATCTTATACCGCTAAGGTTCGTGATTTCAATCGTGCTGATTCGCTACTTAAAACGGGTCTCAAGATAGCGCTATTGGTGAAAGATACTATGCGAACATCAATGGCACTGGCAAATCTAGGTTGGAATTCCTATCTTGAAAAAAAATATGATGCTTCCCTTAAATTTTATAACAGATCTCTCTCTTACAGTATTCCAGCTAAAGAATATTTTAACTCAGCCAATTGTTATGGTAACATAGGTACTATTTATCGCGATTTAAGAGATACAGAAAAATCGTTAATAAACTATCTCAAAGCTATTGACCAGGGAAAACTGGGTAATGATGTTTACAATCTGTCATGGGTTTACCAGGATATGAGTGAGATGTATCTCAGAAAAAGAGATACATCAAATGCATATAAAAGTTATGTACTATTTAAAAAGTATAGTGATTCCCTCATGAAGAGTAACAATATACAGGGTATGATGGATGCAAGGATTCGTTATGAGACGGATAACCATAATAAAGAACTCGAATTGCTCTCATTAAGAATAAAGAATCAGAAATTACTTATATATGGTTTTACAGGTCTCTTTATATTATGTCTGGCTATCGGAATTCTTTTTATCAGTCGTGCAAAGCTAAATGCCAAACGACGGATTAGTGAAATGAACAGAAAGATTTCTGAAGTTACTCAGGCTAATCTTCGTCAGCAGATGAATCCTCATTTCATTTTCAATACCCTCAACTCTATTCAATATTACATGTACCAGCACGATAAGCTGGCTACTAACAACTATCTTACAAAGTTCTCAAGTCTGATGCGAAAAGTACTTGAAAATTCGCAGCATACTGCAGTTCCGCTTCGTGATGAGCTGGATGCTTTAAACCTTTATCTTGATCTGGAAAAGATAAGGTTCAAAGATAAATTTGATTATAAAATCAAGGTTGATGATGAAATAGACATACTCTTATACAAAGTACCAACAATGCTAATTCAACCTTATGTTGAAAATTCAATTTGTCATGGGCTTATGCCCGGTGAAGCCAAAGGATTAATTAAAATTGATCTGAAGCTTAAAAAAGAGTATATTTCGTGTATTATTGAAGATAATGGGATAGGACGTGAAGCAGCACAGGAGAAAAAAAACAAATGTGAAAATGGGCATAACTCACTTGGCACACAAATAGTCTCCTCAAGATTAAACCTTGTCAATGCTCTTTACGGAACCAGCTTAAAGACAGTATATACAGATCTAAAAAATAGTGATGGCGAGGCAGAAGGGACTAGGGTTGAAATCCACATTCCGATAATGACATGACACACAAGTTAATTACAGTAATCATTGATGATGAACCAGATGCAGTTGATTTTATCACTTCAATAATAGGTGAATACTGTCCAGGACTTGAAGTGACAGGGAAAGCACATAATGCTAAGGACGGGGTGCAACTAATTAAAGAGACAAAACCAGAATTAGTGTTTCTTGATGTAGAGATGCCTCATGGCACAGGGTTTGATCTGCTTACCCATTTTCCTGATAAAGACTTTGATGTTGTATTTATTACCGCTTTCAATCATTATGCTATTAAAGCTATTAAATTCAGTGCAGTTGATTATATTCTTAAACCAATAAATATTAATGAATTTATTGAAGCGGTAAACAGGGTTACTCAGAAAAGAAATACTAATGCCTACCACCAGGGAAACGAAAACTTTGAAGCTCTATTAGAAAATATTCGATCTGCAAATCCTACCAGACTAGTTATCCCTACATCAGACGGGAGGGAATACCTGAACCCAAATGAAATAATTCGCATTGAAGCAGATCGCAGCTACTCATGGTTTTTCATTAATGATAAACGCAAAATACTTGTATCAAGACACCTTAAGGAATTTCAGGATTTACTCAATGATCGTAACTTCTTCCGTCCGCACAATTCACATCTTATAAACCTTGATTTTGTTAAGAAATATGTGCGGCACGATGGCGGCTATATTGAAATGCGTGATGGCTCCCAGGTACCTGTATCCAGAAACAGAAAAGACCTTTTCCTAGCCCATATGTCCAGATATACTGGATAAAACCAAGCTACTCAGTTTGAATGTTTCTTCAAAAAATAGCGGAAGAACATACAAATACAAGCAATTGTAATTATTAAGGCTATTGCCCCATATACAAGGCTTTCTCCAGGTATAGGAGTAATCCATGCCCAGCTAATCCAGTATAACGGAGAGAAAAATGCCAGATAAGTCCATGGATGATGAAGAATAAGCCCCAGTGGAACAGCAATTAGAAATACTCCATATAATTTTGAAAGGGCCATTCCTTCGATTTTATTACCGGCAAGACCTCCAATGAACAAAAAGATAAATGGTGCTTGCAAAGAGAATAATAAAGAAATAAATATTATCCTTAACCATCCCTCGGTAGGAACAGGATTTGTTATAATAATGCTTATTAAAACCATTATAAAAGTCAGAAATGCCGGTGTTATCATCCTCATATACAGAAAGTTCTTCTTACCGGCAGGTGTAACCGCTATGACCTGAAGAATATGAGTATCAATCTCATCGAGGAGAATAAAGGCATAAACAAGTCCAAAAAGCATAGGAATAACCGAAACCATGGTAACTGCGATAATTGTATAGTAAGTGTCAAGCAGAAAACCTGTTTTTATTAAGATAAATCCGGAAATCAGAGGAAATACAAGTCGTAAAAAGAGAACAAGAATAAATGGAGCCAATATTGTCAATAAAAGCATTGGATCACGTGCAATGAATTTAATATCTGCTTTAAACGAGTCTAATATTATCTTCGCCATCATCCTTTGAGGTACAACATTAAAGAGCAGAGGTTTCCCTGTTAGAAAAAACCTCTGCTCTTTTTAGTTTTTAACAGGAATATGCTTAAGAGTACCAACAATAAAATTCCAAAACTTCATTACTGATTCAATATTGACTTTTTCATCCGGGGAATGAGGGAATCTTATTGTGGGACCGAATGATATCATATCAAGGTTCGGGTATTCACCTCCAAGAATACCGCATTCAAGACCTGCATGGATAGCTTTAATTTCAGGAATTTTACCATACATATCTTTGTAAACATTACTCATCGTTTTCAAAATAGGAGATTGCATATTTGGTTTCCAACCCGGATAGTTACCTGAGAATGTAACTTCAGCTCCGATAAGATGAAAAATAGCAGCAATTTTCCAGGCTGTGGCCTCTTTGGAGGAGTCAACTGAACTACGTGTAAGATTATAAGCTTCAAATTTACCACCGACACATCTGACAATTGCCAGATTATTAGATGTTTCAACAAGCCCTTTCATTGCCTGGCTCATCCTTTGAACACCATTAGGACAAGCAAATACAGCTCTGATAATCCTATATTGCTCACCCTGACTCATAACTTTTGCAGGTATATCCACCTTTTCAAAGGTGAATTCCAGATCAGGTTCCGTATCTGAAAATTCTGCTCTATACATTTTTTCATATCCGGTAATAAACTTCTCGAATTCATCGGTTTTAATCTCAGGCAACAGCACTATTGAGTAGGATTCACGTGGGATAGCATTCCTTAGGTCACCGCCTGCTGCTTCAGCAAGTCTGATTCCAAAATCGGCTTCAGCCTGCATCAGGAACCTGAACATTATCTTATTAGAGTTGGCTTTCCCCAGTGGAATATCAATACCTGAATGACCTCCCTTAAGACCTTTAGCAACAACCTTATAGGCAATCATCCCTTTAGGAGATGGTTCTTCAGCATACTCCTTTTTAATATTAACATCAACTCCTCCGGCGCATCCAACATAAAGCTCTCCTTCATCCTCAGAATCAAGATTCATCAGAATATCTCCATTAAGCAGGCCACTTTTAAAACCGAAAGCGCCTGTCATACCAGTCTCCTCGTCAATGGTAAAAAGAGCTTCTATTGGTCCATGAACAATATCTTTAGAAGAGAGGAGTGCCATAGCAGCTGCCACTCCTATGCCGTTATCTGAACCAAGAGTTGTTCCATTGGCTCTAACCCATTCCCCATCAACAATTGTTTCGATCGGGTCTAATTCAAAATCGTGATTTTTATTGCTGTTTTTCTGAGGTACCATATCGAGATGAGTCTGAAAAATCACCCCTTTACGGCTTTCCATTCCTTTTGTAGCCGGTTTCCGTATAATAACATTACCAAGTTCGTCTACTTTAGTTTCAAGATTAAGTTTATTCCCAAACGCCCTCATAAACTCAATAATCTTTTCCTCTTTTTTTGAAGGATGAGGTATCTGTGTTATTTCGTGGAAAAAGTTCCAAAGCTGTTTTGGTTCAAGATTACGTATGTCGCTCATTTTCAACTGATTTTATTTAAATTATTTTAACAATAAAAGTATAACAAATTGTTAATAAAAAAAATGATACTCAAGAGAAACTCTGAAATTATTTGTGCAATATTACTCAAAATCACATTTTAGAAAAATGTAACAAAAACTTAATAATACATCTGCATTGAATTTCAGACGAATTATATTAATTTCACGATGGCTTAAAAGAAAAGATAAACTAACGTAAATAACTTATTATAAATAGCATAGATTAACCTTTTAAAATATAGAGCCAAAAATTAGTCGGTCCGTTTATAGAAAATGAATCAATATCCAACAAATGCATAACATTTATCTCTTATTTGTCATCGTATTGTTTATCCTGGCGATATCGGATTTAATAGTTGGTGTTACTAATGATGCAGCAAATTTTCTCAATTCGGCAATAGGATCTAAAGTTGCTTCTTTTAAAGTCATATTAGCTATAGCAGGCCTGGGCGTGGTACTTGGAGCCACCTTCTCGAGCGGAATGATGGAAATTGCCCGTAAAGGAATTTTCCATCCCGATCAGTTCTTCTTTTCAGAAATCATGATTATTTTTCTTGCTGTCATGATAACTGATGTTATGCTTCTTGACACCTTTAATACATTTGGATTGCCTACTTCTACTACTGTTTCTATTGTTTTTGAATTGCTTGGAGCAGCAGTTGCTATCTCACTTGTTAAGATTCATAATTCACCGGATACTATGGCTGATCTTAGCAGATATATCAATTCTGCCAAAGCGCTGGCTATAATATCAGGAATACTTCTTTCAGTGGTTATAGCTTTTGCAAGTGGTACAATAGTTCAATTTATAACCCGACTTATTTTTTCATTCAACTATCAACGCTACCTGAAATATTTCGGTGCAATATGGGGCGGTATTGTAATCACAGCGATTGTTTATTTTATTCTGGTAAAAGGAGCTAAAGGAGCTTCATTTATGACAACTGATACTGTTGAATGGATTCATACTCACACAACACAAGTTCTTTTATTCTCTTTTATTGGATTTGCAATTATCCTTCAATTTCTGATTACTGTTTTTAATCTTAACATCCTGAAGATTATTGTTCTTGTTGGAACTTTTTCGTTAGCAATGGCATTTGCAGGTAATGACCTGGTGAATTTTATAGGGGTTCCGTTGGCAGGGTTTGAATCATTTAAAGAAGTCATTAGTAATCCATCCTTCAATCCCAATACCTATTACATGACAGCGCTTCTGGAACCTGTAAAAACACCAACATTATTCCTGGTAGGAGCCGGTCTGATAATGGTAGTTACTCTTTTCTTCTCAAAAAAGGCCAGAACAGTATCCTCAACTGAAGTCAACCTTGCCAGGCAGGGATCAGGTATTGAACGATTTTCATCATCTTTGGTTTCAAGATCTCTAGTGCGTGGTATTATGGGTGCCTTAAAAATATCCAACAAGTTTGTTCCTGTTACTATTACTAATTTCATTGATAAGAGATTTGACTCAAAATCTTTTAAAAAGAAATTTAAAAACAAGAAAGATGTATCCTCATTTGATCTACTGAGAGCTTCAGTCAATATGTTTGTTGCCAGTATTCTTATCGCTATAGCTACCTCATTAAAACTTCCTCTTTCAACTACTTATGTAACATTTATGGTTGCTATGGGTACTTCTTTGGCCGATCGGGCATGGGGAAGAGAGAGCGCTGTTTACCGCATAACAGGTGTTATTACAGTAATAAGTGGTTGGTTCTTTACTGCTTTCGTCGCTTTTACAGTCTCCTTCCTTATTGCTCTCTTTCTGAACTGGGGTGGTATAATAGCAACACTTGTTGCTCTAGGTATAGCGGCTCTTTTTATAATTCGAACTCATTTTATCCATAAAGAAAGATCTGAAAAACAAAACAGGAAGGATGAGTTTGATGATAAGGATACACTTAATGGTGAAAATATTCTTCAAAAGTGTAATTCTTCTATTACCAGCGTTGTTGGTACAGTATCAAAACTATATTTTTCGACTATACTGAATTTGATAAAAGAAGACAGGAAGAAGATGAAAAAGGTTATTAAGAATATTAATGAATTGAACCAACAATCAAAAGATTTGAAATATAATATATATCCTACACTCAGAAAACTCGAGGAAGATTCAATTGAAACTGGTCCATATTATGTCCAGATTCTTGATTACATAAGAGAAATTACCCATTGTTTGAAATATATTTCTGATCCTGTTTATGAGCATCTCGATAATAATCATCCTCCTCTCCTTTCGGAACAGATTAAAGATCTGCATGAACTGAATGCAGCTATCTCTGCCTTCTATGATGAGGTACTGAAGATCAGCAATAAGCGAAATTTTAGAAATCTTGAAAGCCTGATTGCTCAGCAACAATCAATTCTTGACTTAATAACTAAGATAAAGAAGAAACAAATCAAATTCATCAAATCCGAACAGTCTGGCACAAGAAATATCCTGATGTATCTGAATGTACTTGCAGAAAGCAAAAACCTTGTTCTTTATACCCTCAACATGGTAAAATCACATCGCGACTTTTTATTAGATGATAATCATACTAATAAATAATAAAGTATAACCGCGGATTATTCATAAACAAAAGAAATTTTAGAATCATTTCATTTGTTGGTAAAAATCCAAACTTCTTTATTAAAATCTCAGTTTTTATATTTATTATTGTATAGTAAGTTAGTTATATTATAACTGCTTAATATACAGCTAATTAAGATACATATACAAAATACAATTCCCTATTTTATTATTAAACCAGGATAGATGACATTTCTATACATTGTAATTGCATTGGTTCTGATTTTTGACTTTATCAATGGTTTTCATGATTCTGCGAATTCAATCGCCACAGTAGTTTCCACAAAAGTACTTTCACCATTAACTGCCGTTACCATGGCTGCCTTTTTTAATTTTATTGCTTTTATTATCTTCCCGCTGAAAGTTGCCACAACAATGGGAAAAGGAGTCATCAATCCTGATGTCATTAATCTTACCGTTATCGCTTCAGCACTAATTGCTGCAATAATATGGAACCTTATGACATGGCGGCTCGGTCTTCCGTCCAGTTCGTCGCATACGCTTGTTGGCGGACTTGTTGGAGCAGCTGTCGCCAGCTCAGGCTGGGGTTCTGTAGTAATGGGGGGGGTAATAAAAATTGTTGCATTTATTGTTATAGCGCCGTTACTTGGAGTGATCATGTCTTTTATAATATCAGCTATTGTAATCAATATTGCCAGGAACCACTCCCCCTCCGGGGTTGATAAACATTTTCGGAGGTTACAGCTCTTGTCAGCAGCAGCATTCAGTCTCGGACATGGAGGCAATGATGCACAGAAATCAATGGGGATTATATGGGTTGCTCTTATTGTAACCGGGCTTACGACCCAAAACGACAAGATTGCCTTATGGATTGTTCTATCATGTCAGGCGGCAATTGCCTTAGGGACACTATTAGGGGGTTGGAGAATCGTTAAAACAATGGGACAAAAAATAACCAAACTCAAACCTTTTGAAGGTTTTTGTGCTGAAACGGCCGGTGCACTTACACTCTTTGGAGCCACACATTTTGGCATCCCAGTCAGTACTACTCACGTTATCACCGGAGCAATAATTGGAGCCGGAGCAAGAAAAGGGGCATCTGCTGTCAAATGGGGTGTTACAACTAAGATTTTTTGGGCATGGATACTTACTATTCCTATATCAGCCTTGGTCGGCTCTTCTATGTACTTTTTTTTTAACTGGATACTTGCTTAATTATTTAATTACTTAACCTTATCACTAGAATAGAATTATGAATATAGATAAAATTCTCAAATTTTTTGTGCCTAAGGATCACTCCTTCTTTCCGCTTTTTGAAAGTGCTGCACAAAACCTGGTACAAGCATCCGAACTTCTAAAGGAACTCATGGCCAGTAAAGGAATTGAAGAACATGAAAGAATCAATAAAGCCATTAAGGATCTGGAACATATTGGCGATGTGATAACTGATAAGACATACGAACAACTAAACAAGTCATTTATAACACCATTCGACAGGGAGGATATTCATGAGCTTACTGCGCACATTGATGATGTGGTAGATTACATAAATGGTATAAGCCGGAGAATCTGCCTTTACAAACCAAAGAAAATCATCCCTGTTTATATAGAGATGGCTGAAATAATCTATCAGGGAGCTAAGGAGCTAGAAACAGCCATTCATTGTTTGAAGGATCCGATAGCTAATAAGGAAAAAATAGCCAGTTCATGCGCTAAAGTATCAGCACTTGAACACCATGCTGATGAAACATATTATATTGGAATATCTGATCTATTTGATAATGAGGAAGATCCAAAAGAATTACTTAAAAACAATAAGATCATTGAAACCCTCGAAAGATGTGTAGATGAAGAGGAGGATGTGGCCGATACTCTAAAAGCTATTCTTGTTAAAATGGCATAAGAAAGAGGTTCAAAGTTCAAAGTTCATAGATCGAAACCCGGAACATGGAACCCGAAACCCGGAACATGGAACCAATATCGCTTTTAGCTACTCTTAATCATAGTGAGTACCATTTTGCAATTTTTCAACTGCGTTTACTTCATGAGTAATATTTGCAGGCATAATAATGGTCTGACCTGTTTCTAAGATAAACGAATCTCCTCCAATTATTATCTCCCCTCTCCCATCAACAACCATAATCATTGCATCAAAGGGTGCAGTATGTTCACTTAATGACTCGCCTTTATTAAAAGAGAAGAGAGAGATATTTCCCGTTTCTTTCTTCAGAACAGTTTTGCTTACGATACCACCATCTGAATATTCGACCGATTCCCTAAAACTGAATATTTTGAATTTTTCAAATCCGTTTAATGACATCTAATAGACTTTAATTGAAATAAATATTAAGACGACTCCCTTTGCTATAACAAAAATTGATGCATAAAGTTTAATGAAACAATAAGTTATTCAGTAAATATGTTATAGTATAAGGTTTATAATAAAAAAAAGGATGTCTAAAAAAGAACACCCTTATTTTTTCCTATAACACTTATTTAGGTTTATGACCTGAAGGAAGTTCTAATCCATAACCCTGTCGTTTATCTGCCTGCTTTAATTTATATGAAAGAAATATAGATATTATTCCACATATCACCAGGATAAAGATGGGAATAGTGTAATTATAAGTCATTTCACCGGCTCTGATGGCTTCGAGATTTTGTTTATTGGCTAAATCAAGTACAGCTCCAATACCCCAGAAAAACAGCCCAAGGCCCCAATTTTGTACAGTAAACATTGAAGCATACGCTGTTCCCAAACGGTTCTCAGGAACAATTTTAGCGACGGATGGCCACATAGCTGCCGGGACTAAAGAAAATGCAATCCCCAGGCTGAAAAGACCTAGATATGCCAGTATTTTTACACTAAACAGAGAAAGAGCAATATGTGCAAATATCAACAGAAATGAGCCTAATATCATTAATGAAGCACCTTTTCCCTTTCTATCAACATAACTGCCAAAAATGGGAGTAAACAAAATCGTTCCTAACGGAATCAGGGACGCTGTTTTGGGACCATTTGCAAACCACAGTATGAATGTATCCTTCAATAAGAAAACGAACAATGCAAAGGCTGCAAATATGATCATCATTGAAATGTTCTTATTTACACGTGTGTTAATCTTTGAAGGTACAAGAGAGAATGCCAGCCCAAAAACGAATAAAGCAACAAAAATACTTGAATTGCCAATTGCCTTGCTTCCAAAAAGGATGATATTACTGTTTGGATCATCAGGCAGAATATAGTTGAAACCAAACTTATTAACCAGCATGTCAGGTGCATATTGAATGAATGGAAAGACCGCAGCATAAAACGAGACACAAAGCAGAGCAATATAAATAAATGAAGGATTCGTTGCTAATTTAATAAGGTCTGAAAATTTAAAATCTTCCTCCTCAGCTTTTTCTTCACCCGATCCATCTCTCTGTTTATCAAGCTTTCTGTCAAAAAAGATATAGATTATAAATAGAATTAATGAGAGGCCAATCAAAGTAGCTGCGAAAGTTACCGCTGGCGAAACATGTCCATTAGCTATATCAGGAGAAACTGCAATACCTAATGCAGATCCAAGTCGTCCAAATCCGATATTTATTGCCATAGCAAGTGCCAACTCATAACCTTTAAACCATTTGACAATTGTTCTTGTTGCAACAACACAGGTTATTTCAAGCCCTGAACCAAACATAACTCTACCAATTATCATCATCGTGAGCATTGGCCCATGCTCCTGCCCAAACATACCTGCTGATGCCATTGCAGTTATAGTTCCACCAACAGCTGCCAGACCTCCGAATACCAGTCCGGCAATCCTTATGCCCCATTTATCAAGTACAATTCCTCCAACTATTATCATACCAAACATATTGGCAATAGTTGTTAACCCTATCAGTCTACCAAATTCCTCACTGGTAAAATTCAATTCAGATTCCATTAATCCTTTAAGTCCTGAAAAGAAGTCCTGAAACCAGTATGTAGAAAAAATCAGGGCACTAAGTAAAACCAGAACTATCCACCTTAGAACAGTAGAATCACGCAGTGTCTTTAAATTAGCTTCCATTTTAATGTTTTTAGATTTAATGGCCGTAAATGTAAAAAAATAATTCAATTGAAACTCAGAAAAATAAAAGTTACAGCGAACTAAAATATTTTAATATTGTTTATTATGATAAATATGAGTTATATCTAAAGTTTAAATAGAAAGAATTTCTCTTATTTTGCATATATAATCAGAAATGAAAAAATATATTTTATGAAAAAGGCTTTTATATTAATACTGTTTACTTCAATGACTATAACATCGTTTTCCCAGAAAACAGATGTAAGGTGGTACACAATTCAAGAGGCAGAAAAACTTATCAAACAATCACCACGACCGATTTTTGTTGATACATATACTGACTGGTGTGGATGGTGTAAGAAAATGGATAAGGAGACTTTTACAAATCCAGTGATATCTGATATTCTCAATAATAAATTTTACCCTGTTAAATTTGATGCTGAAGGAAAAGAATCTGTTGATTTTCTTGGAAAAACTTTCATAAATGATGGAAAAGCAGGAAAAGCTCATCAGCTAGCAATTGCATTATTGAAAGGACAATTATCTTATCCCACAGTAGTTTTCCTGACTCAACAGAATAACCAGGTTCAAGTATCACCTGTTCCCGGCTTCAGGGAACCAAAAGATATGGAAGTTCTTTTAAGCTTCTTTTCAGAGAAAGCCTATGAGACCCAGACATGGGAGGACTTTCAGAAGAATTTCAAAGGGAAAGTGCAGTAACCGGTAAGCAGTAAGCAGTAACCAGTAACCTAATCCCATGTATTCTGATTATTTTCCAATAATATAATTCGCCGGTAGTTGAATAACCTCCCCAAACTGATAGATCAGTCTCCGCGAATTGAAAAGTATTTCAGGCCCCATACTGATTTTCATATTAACCACATCCGGTACCCTGTAAAATAACTTATCATATTTAGGAGCCGCTGGCATAACCTGTTGGCTATTAAGTATTGTAAGTGATTTTGTTTTTTGCTCAGGAATAAGTTCAGCAGTTACGGGTATGCCTCCTTTTGATGCTCCGGAAACCGGTCCGGTCAATTCAGAAAACCTGAATAGAATAACAGGTTTTTCCACCATCTCTTTTTTTGGAATAAACTGATATGTGAACAATTTAGTCTCTTTCCGGATTTTTCCAACGAATAATTCAGTATAATCCTTTTCAATACGGTTCATTTCATTAATTGCAGCATCACTTTGAGGAAATACATTGGCTTCTCCTGTAAGAATAAGATGCTTTCCTTCTCTCATTTCCATAAGTTTCTGAGCAGCTCTTTCGGCCAACTGCTCTACAGAGAGAATTTTTTTCTTCTCCACAATATATGGTATCCTTATAAATAATGAATCAATATTTACACGTTTATAAGCTGTGTCACGCTGCAACTGAAAATATTCATCCGATCCAAGGTCAAATGAACTTAACTGATTATCATCTGATTCCCGGGTACCAGTTTGGCTTTCAATATTATAAAAAATTGCCGGATTAAGATCAAGAATAAGACCCTCTTTTTTAAGAGCCAGAACATTGGTCAGAAAAATATTGTTGCTTTTAATAACATAATACTCTGATGGATCCAACTCTTCATGAGCTTTAACTATTATTCGTTGTACTGACCAAAATTCTCCTTCACTTTGTATTACTTTATTTAAACCCAAAAGATCCCTTGCATAACGAGCATATGGGCCTGGTTTCTCTATCGTTCTTTCCATCTCAACAAACACAGTAAATACTGTTCTTGGCAGACCATAAACCAGTCCTCCATCAGCTAGTGTAACAGTATCAGACAGAGGAACTATTAAGTTGCCCGATTCAGATTGTCTCTTAATAGGCAGACATGAATAAGCGATAAATATTAACATCATAAACACTGACAGTCTGATAGTTGATTTCATAATACAATTACATTTAAATTTATTGCTTAAGGTTCAAGTTCAAAGTCCAAGGTTCAAGTTCAAAGTTAATTATCTCTTATACTGTTAAATGCTTTGCCTATACTTTTAATTATATCCGATGCAATAATTGATTCGTAGCACAATCCTCTTGAAGCAATATCACCAGCAAGGCCATGAAGATATACTCCCAGAAGAGCGGCATTTTCAGGTCTATAACCCTGAGCAAGCAAAGATAATATTATTCCGGTAAGTACATCGCCACTGCCGGCAGTAGCCATACCAGGATTCCCCGTACTATTAAACATCACTTTTCCTTCAGGGGTTGTGACAGATGTATGAGCCCCTTTAAGAACAACTATGCAGTTATATCTCTTCGAGAAGTTGATCTGCATTTCCAGCCGTAAGAACCCATTGTCAGCTTTCCCTGCCAGTCTCTCAAATTCTTTTGGATGGGGAGTAAGAATTGTCCCTGCAGGCAGAAGAGAAAGCCATTCAGGATTTAATGAAAGTATATTAAGTGCATCAGCATCGATTACCATTGGTTTTTTACATTCTGACAACAGACCCTGAACTGCTTTTTGTGTTTCCGTCATTGTTCCTATTCCAGGACCCAGGCCAATAGCACTGAAGGAACCAGTGCCTCCGGCATCTGAAATATATTTATCAGATATATCCATTTTCACCATTGCTTCAGGCTGAGCACTCTGCAAAATTGAATCACCACATGAAGGTATATGACATGTTATCAGTCCAATACCTGTTCTAAGAGCTGCTCCGGCACACAGGACAGCGGCTCCCATCTTTCCTGATGATCCTGCAATCAATAAACCGTGGCCAAAATTACCTTTATGATCAAATTTATTTCTTATCATGAGAAGCGGTGCCACATCAACTTTACCTATAAATGAATAAGGTGAATTTGTACTTATAATTGCATTGGCATTTAATCCAA
Source organism: Bacteroidales bacterium (assembly GCA_035530515.1). Classification (GTDB taxonomy): domain Bacteria; phylum Bacteroidota; class Bacteroidia; order Bacteroidales; family VadinHA17; genus LD21. Next base: position 3,013 of record DATKUO010000156.1, on the reverse strand, counting down.
TTGGCAACACTACCCAATCTCCTACAAAACAGCCGTTTTCAGCAAACAAGAAAGAGAGTTTGGGAAATTGGAAACTGAGGGTAAAATCAGCTTTTACAACACTATCATAGATATTTTTACTATTGTCCTCACCAAATAAACCCGAAGGAACATCAATAGAAATTATTGTAGCATCAACATTATTAATCTGTTCAATAATTTCCCTTGGCAGACCTTCAACAGGCCTGGTCAGCCCAGAGCCCAATATTGCATCAATAATAATATCACCTGAAGATATGACTGGAAAGTGGTCTGCACTTATCAAATAATTTAACTTTAAATTTGTCTCTGATTCCAGTCGCTTTCGGTTAATCTCCCAATCCACTGATGTTTTATCTGCGAATCTAACATAATGTATTTCAGTATCATATCTGTCAGCAACCAGCATACGAGCCAGGGCAATTCCATCGCCACCATTATTCCCTGGTCCTGCAAAAATAATTATTCGTTCAGTTCGTCCGAACCTGTTAGTAATCCATTTGAACAACTGCCCGGCAGCTCTCTCCATAAGATCAATTGAAGCTATAGGCTCATGCTTTATAGTATATTCATCAATCTTCTTAATCTGGTCACAACGAAATATTTTCATTGAGATAATATTTTTCACAAATTTACACTCTTCATCCGTTATTAAAAAAGGAAGCTGGTAATAATGATTAAAAAGATCCATGATAATTGGATTTTTTACTTTCAAAAAGATTAATATATTTGTTCGTCGTCAAAACGAGTGTTAAATAACTCAGTGATGAAACTAAGCCGAATCAAATATTTTGCCGATTAATTAATCCTGAATTAACTACTAACTAACCAATAAACTAAATATGCTTAAGAATCATCCCAAAGGACTACTTGTAGCTTTTTTTACGAATATGGGAGAAAGATTTGGCTTTTATACGATGATGGCCATTCTCGTATTATTCCTGCAGGCTAAATATGGTCTTAATGAAGACACAGCAGGTGGCATTTACAGCTGGTTTTACTTTGCTATTTATGCTCTTGCACTGGTTGGAGGTTTAATTGCTGATGCTACAAGAAAATATAAGAGTATAATTATGCTCGGACAGATTGTAATGTTTGCCGGATATGTCTTGATGTCAGTTCCTAATTTATCCCTGACAGTTACTATAATCGGACTTTTTACAATTGCACTTGGTAACGGTTTCTTTAAAGGCAACCTGCAGGCAGTTGTCGGGCAGATGTATGATGATCCCAAATATTCTAGTGTCAGGGATACTGCATATCTGATTTTCTATATGGGTATTAACGTTGGTGCTTTCTTTGCTCCATTTGCAGCTAATGGTGTAAGAAACTGGTGGCTTAAAACCAATAATTTGCTTCATGACGGTAGCCTTCCAGCCTTGTGTCATCAGTTTCAGGATGGCACCTTACAAAATCCAGTAGAGTTACAAACACTTGCTAACCATGTAAGTTTATCAGGACCGGTATCCGATCTGGGTACTTTTGCATCTAACTATCTTGAAGTATTTTCGCGTGGTTATAATTTTGCGTTTGGTGTTGCTGCGGCTGCGATGATTCTATCACTTCTTGCATATCTATTCTTTAACAAACACCTTCCAAACAGGGAAAAGTCATCCACTGAATCTACAATTACTCTATCAGAGAAACCATGGGCATTTCCTGTTGCTCTTTTTGCAGGTCTTGTAACATCATTCCTTATCTATCTTGTTAAAGACTTTGCTACCGGAATGGCTATCGGACTGTTTATCGGATTTGTAACGTGGATTATCATGATTTCAAAAAAGGAGGAGAAACAGAGAGTTATTGCGCTTACTTTAGTTTTTTTGGTTGTGATCTTCTTCTGGATGTCATTCCATCAGAATGGACTTACTCTGACATTTTTTGCCCGTGACTATACAGTTAAGACTGTTGATCCGTATACTTTTATGTTCTTTACTCTTGAGAATATTCTTTCAGTAATTGCATTTATTGCAGGTTTAGTTATTGTTCTCGGAAGGAAGCGTACAATTAATACCAGGCTAATAGGGGCGGCACTCCTTGTAGCCGGAGGTACTGCCGGATATTTCTTTTTTCAAAACGGTGAAGCCAATAACCCTATCGCCCCTGAGGTATTCCAATCGTTCAACCCCCTCTTTATTGTCAGTCTTACTTTTGTTGTTATGGCGCTGTTCAACTGGCTTAATAAGAGAGGTAAAGAGCCATCTACTCCAAAAAAAATTGGTTTAGGAATGATTATTGCCGCATTAGGTTTTATGGTGATTCTTGTTGCGTCACTAAATATGGTATCGCCTCATGAACTTAGGATAATAGATGAAACCGGCGCTATTAAATTTAATGCGGTACCAGATTCTTCAAGAGTCATGCCATACTGGCTAATCTCTTCATATCTTATTCTTACAATAGCGGAGCTATTCCTTAGTCCCATGGGATTGTCATTTGTATCAAAAGTTGCACCTGTCAGATTTCAGGGTGTAATGCAGGGAGGCTGGTTACTTGCTACGGCAGTTGGTAATAAGCTTCTCTTCGTAGGAAGCTTTTTCTGGGGAAAACTTGACCTTTGGCAGCTTTGGTTAATCTTTATTGTCTGTTGTCTTGTATCTGCAGCATTTGTATTCTCAATATTGAAAAAACTTGAAAAGGTAGGACAAAGCTAAATATCTGTCTAATTTATATTTAAAAGGAAGTTGATTAGATTCATCCTCCTTTTTTTAAAATTAATAATTTACACTAAATAATGGCATAACGTAAAATACTGAAAGCATCTGATTTAATATTCTTAATTAATATCATTAAATAATCCTAATTTTACTACTTTTGCAGTTCAATTTCATGCATCATATAAGATGCATTTTTTTCCTGTTTTCCGAGCAAATCCCAGTAAAAATTCCTAACTATCAAGTTACCAGAGGTTAGTGTTATTTATTTTTGATAATTCGGGTGTCCCGAGTTATATTTACGGATGTTTGTTAGAAAAAAGAAGAACAAAAGCGGTAGT
>DATKUO010000155.1:0-8230 GCA_035530515.1 Bacteroidales bacterium | reverse complement strand
TAAATCCGTTAAAATTACGTTTCGGATTCGATTTGTCGGCTTCATATTTAATGGCGAACGAGGGTGCCTTAAAAGGCATTGGCTTGCCCATATCTTTTGATGACATCAATAAAGTTGCCCCCATCTGCCATCCGTCTGCCTTTTTGGGCGCGTATTTTTCATCAAATTCAGATGAAGCTTCACGGCCTGTCCGGTATAAAGCACCGGCTGTAGCAGCCAGCAGTCCGTCTCCAGAACAATCGATAAAGATTTTCGCGTTTATAGTATATTCTGTTTCGGTAGTTAGTTGCCAGCAACGGGCTGATTTAATTGTTAAACCCGACATCTCAGCTTCAATGGCCTGGGTGTTCAGCATCAACTCAAGATTATCTTCCCGGTTGACAAAATCGTATAACACATGATCCCATACCGGAAATGATTCCTGAGAATTGTAAAAACGGTTAAAAAGTAGTATTTCTTCAATAATTCCTGTTTCCCTCTCGGCTAAATTATTTGGTTTTAATTCATTTACACCATTTACATGAACCCGCATTTCGCTAGAGCTGTTACCACCCAAAACTGGGCGGTCCTGAATCAAAACCGTTTTTGAGCCATTGCGTGCAGCGGCCACAGCAGCGCAAATGCCTGCCAGGCCTCCACCCAAAACTGCCACATCGCAGGTAACAGTTTTTTTACGATCGGGAATTTCCATTTTTCCGGTCGCTAATTGAAGCCATTTATCCGACTTTCTGTCTCCAACAACGTTATTTTGTACAGAAGCCAGGCCATCAGCGGGTATAAGACCTGTAGCCAATGCCCCAATGGCTCCTTTTCTGAAAAATTCCCTCCGTTTCATTTCTTTTTCATTTCTTTCATTTTCCCAGGAAGGCTGCCTCTCCATCCGGCATTGAATTGAGCCATAAGTTTTTCCACTACCTCCGGTTTGTTTCCTGCAATATTCATTGTTTCTGCCGGGTCAGTTTTATGGTCGTATAGCTCTATAAATATTGGCTTACTTTCCGGCTGAATATAATCCTTCCACACCACCAAACGATATCTGTCAGTCCTCATAGCATATCCCATCAGGCGGTTTTCAAACAAATCACGATCCCATTTATCGGGCAACTGTGCTTCAATTCTACCTTCGACCTCGGTAATTAGTTCCCCGAAAAAAGTCTCACGCATGCCTGGCCTTAGGGCAATCGCCCCCCACTCTCTTAATGCAGGGGTTGGAAACTGGCTAAAGGCTGCTTTTTTCCATTTACGATTCGGGTTTTCCAAAAGAGGAGCATAGCTCTTGCCCTCTAAATGATCAGGAAGTGTAATGCCGGCCAATTCACAAAGAGTTGGGTAGATATCAACCAGTTCAACCAATGCATCCGTTTTTGCTCCACGGTTTTTATCGGGCATATCTGGCACCCACATTATTAGAGGAACCCTTGTGGCAATCTCGTAGTTGGTAGCTTTTCCCCAAATCCCCATATCGCCAAGATGCCAACCGTGATCGCCCCAAACTACTATGATAGTGTTTTCGAGAACACCTGCCTCTTTCAAAACATCGATCATACGCCCTAACTGGGCATCGATATAACTTACACAAGCCAGGTAAGCATGCTTCAATTTTCTTGCCATTACAGTATCAATAGGTCCATCTTTAGGAATTCCGGACCGTACACGAAGCTCAAAGGAAGGGTGAAGCCCCATGGACGCACCGTTTTCAGGCGCATTTGTTTCTGCTGCAAGCGGAATCTTATCTTCATTGTACAAGTCCCAATATTTTTGGGGAGCTATCCAATTAAGATGTGGTTTATGGAAACCAAGCCCCAGAAAGAAGGGCTTCCCTGAATTCTCTTCAAGCATATTTTTTAATGTCGCTATGGCCAGGTCAGTATTATATCCATCAATATAGGTCTGATCCGGCACATCGGCAAATTCGTAAGCAGGACCACTTGCTAAACCATATTGTGCCTGTTCTCCATACTTTGCAAACATTTCTTTTCTATCTTTTTCAAGGATAGCTTTGTTCTCAGCAAGTGCAAACCCAACCGGTTTTGCGAGTGCTTTAATGGCAGGATCATCATATGAGGGCTTGAGACTCCATGAAAGTTCATCGTCCGTATCCTGGCCATGAAAAATTTTACCAAAGTAAACTGTTTCGTAACCATTGGCACGAAAATGCTGGGGAAGGGTAACTATGTCCGGCTGCTTCCCTTCCCGAAACAGTGTATAGTTATGAATAACACCAATCGATTCAGGACGGGCACCAGTCATGATACTAGCCCGTGACGGGCCGGAAATCGCCTGTTGGCAATAGGCTCTGTTAAATAGCAGGCCATCTTTGGCTAAAGCATCAAGGTTCGGTGTTATTGCGACTGGAGATCCGTAGCACCCAAGCTCAGGGCGAAGATCGTCAACCGCGATGAAAAGGATGTTTGGCCTGCCCTGAACCGGTTGAATGGATTTATCCTTTGGTTTGCACGACTGAATACTGGTGCATACAAGTGCGAAGGGGATAATGGTACTTATTAACTTCATGATTTTTGAAATTTGTACTGCTCACATTATTGTATGATTTATTTAACAGTATGAAAACATTTCTCCTGAATCTGTTGAATACAATGATCCAAAATCCCGCTTTCCAGTTGCATTATTTCTTTTACACTTTTTCCCTCATATGGAGAATGATAAGTAATAGTGTCTTCAGCACTCAAGCAATAATGAAATCCAAGATCGAACGCAGGTTCTTTAAACTCCTTCATCTGCCGAAGCAATTCTTTCTGAAGCTGATTTGCTATTTCTTTATATTCAGGATCTGAATACCGGTTTACCAATTCCGAAGGATCTTTTTTTAAATCAAATAACCAGGGAGTTTCCTTACAGGAGAGTACCAATTTGTAGCGACCGTCTGTTGCGGCCGTCCATTCGTTAAACGGTGAATCTGTCATATAAACAACCCGATTCGAAACCACTTCTTTTTCTTTGTTCAGGAATACTTTAGCCTCGTTTATCCCGTGAACTTCCGGTATCTGTTTCTCATTCATTATACCCAAAATGGTAGGAGCAAAATCGCAGGTTGTATAGGTGTTTCTAATAACCTTTCCGGTCATAATTTTATTTGGATACCGAATTAGAAAAGGAATACGGGCTGAGGACTCGTAAGGTAAATCTTTGTTAACGCGTTTGTGTTCAAAAAGCATATCGCCATGGTCGGAGGTAAAAACTACAATAGTATTTTCAGTTAAGCCATTGTCATCGAGAAACTGTAAAATCTTACCCACATTGTCATCAATACATTTTACCATTCCGAAATATTCTTTTACCGATTGTGGATCAAAATCCCCGGATTCATTTTTCCCGCCAACGCCCCATTTTGGACGTTTATCAACCAATGAAGGCTCCATGGTCAGGGGGGCCTGTAATTCTAAGTCTTTGTATTGTGATTTATATGGTTCTTCTGCAATATCGGGAGAGTGTGGGTCAGGAATAGACAACATCATACAAAATGGTTTGTTCTTATCTCTTTCCAGCAATTCCAGACACCTATTGGTAAGATAATCGGTCATGTATTCACGGTTTTCGCCGGGTTTTGGTGGTCTGTTACTAATCGTTATTACATTTGGTTGCTGGATAGTTTCAACCCATTTATTATGCTCTGATTCAAACTGGTAAGTTCTATCCATGTAACCAAAAGCAGATCCGGGTCCCATGATAATTGTATCCTGATGGCGTACACCAGCCAGATGCCATTTGCCAACATAGTCGGTTTGATATCCGTCCTGTCGCAGTACTTCAGCAAAAGTGGTCAGATTTTGTTTCATCGGCATTCCATTAATTGGAGCACCTGCCGCTATAGGATATAATCCTGTTTGAAAAGAAGAACGCGATGGCGTAGAAACCGGACTGGAAGAATAATAATTGGTACAAATAGCTCCTTCTTTTGCCAGTCGGTCAAGGTTTGGTGTCTCAACTACGTTTCCAATACCCCAAACATCAGCCTGATCTTTTGTCATTAAATCCCGATAACATCCCAGGGTTCTGAAATTGTGTTCATCGGTTTGAATGATGAGCAAGTTAGGTTTCTTCTGTGTCTCAGTCTTAAAACCAAAACAAAGTGGCAACAAGAAATATATGGGACTAAAATTCATCTGGTTTATTATAAGTTAGAGGCTTTAATTGTAAATTGTACTCTTTATAAATTTGGCTGAGAAGTTTTCTTCTTTATTCAAAAATCACAGGTAGAAATACGGTCATTTCAGAGTCACCCCGGTTACTCCAGGCGTAATATGGTACAAACTGTGTTTTGACCGTTTTAAAAGTTGGATTCTTCATGGCTCTGTACATACCTTCCTTATTGTCTTTTCTTATCAATACTTCGCCTTTGATAGTAGAAAGGCCGCCTAAAAAGTCAGGACGATATTCAGCTTTCAAATCAGCATTGCTCCTGATATACACCTCAAGTATTTTTGCATCCGCCGGTAAATCAGGAGATTCAATACAGTAGACTACCGGGCCGCGTTTAATGGCCACCTGGTTACGAACCTCCTCAATACGTGGATTCCCTTCGACAAATGTGATATTCATTGGCATATCCAATGTCACTACATCGCCTTTTTTCCAGCTTCGTTCAATTTTTGCATACGCACCGGGAACAACTTTTACTCCGGCATCCCTACCGTTTACAGTTACTCTAGAACCTTCAGCCCATGAGGGTATTCGCAATAATACCTCAAAAGCATCTTCTTTGCACTCTTGCATGGTAATCTTTACCTCTCCATTCCAGGGATATTGAGTTTCCTGGGTAAGTTTTAATGAAGAACCGTCCAGTAATTTTGTTTCAAGTTTATTTCCACCATAAAGGTTAACTGCAAGACCATTTTCTGACAGACTATAAGCCCAGCCTGATACCTGGGCAATAGTCCGAACCAGGTTTGGAGGACAGCAGAAGCATTTGAGATATGGTTGACGGATTGGAAATTCAGTATTCATTTTTTCATAATCCCTTGCACCATGAATCTTTCGAAGTGGATTTGCATAATAATAATCCTTCCCTTCGATGCTGATACCCGAAAGGGCGCTATTGTAAAGAACCAGCTCCACGATATCGGCATATTTTGACTCACCATGCAAACCTAACATACGGTAGCTGAACATTGCGTTACAAATGTTTGCGCAAGTTTCATTGTATGCGGTCATGTTAGGCATCATGTATTCATCAATGAATCCCTCTTCAATCTTGTCCCTGTTTGTTGATGCCCCATAATGAGTCTGTCCGACAGCTCCGGTAACGTACATCTTTTTATCGGTCACGTTTTCCCAAAGCCTGTCCAATGCGACAACCAATGCTTTTTCACCAGTTTCAGCGGCCACATCGGCATCTCCGGCATAATAATACAAGGCAAGCACTGCATGGCCAACAGCTTCGGTGGATTCGCGCAACGGGGTACGTTCCTGAACCATGTCCCCAATCGGGTAACCAATGGTTGCCGGGGTTTCCTCCACTTTGTATTTGCCGCGGTTGTTAATAAATTTCTCTGCCAGATCCAGGTATTTCTTATCTCCAACTGTACGGTATAATTCAACCAGGCCCATAATTTGTGTTTGGTTAAAGCCGAAACGCACATACTTTATATCATCGGGCATAAAATAGCTATAGAGAAGGTCAGCGTTTTTAACCGCTATATCCAGAAAATTCCGTTTCCCGGTTACACGATAATGAATACATGCACTGGTATATAAGTGACCTGAATTGTACATTTCGTGATACTTACGGTTTTCGTAACGAGAAATACCAGGGTCGATTTGAATTTTGGTGTGGATATAACCATCCTTTTCCTGTGCTTTACCAATTATGTCGATATATTCATCGAGTTTAGCAAGTAATTTTGGGTCTTTTGTCTGGGCATAAACATAAGTTACCGCTTCCATCCACTTGTAAAAATCGCCATCGTGCCATGGAAAGCCTTCATGTTTGCCTTCTTTCAACCCGGCAGCGATTTTGAAGTTGTTTAAGCCGTGGCCAACATCACCACATAATAACTCACCCATATAAGGAACCATTGTTTCTTCACAAACTTTGAACTTATCGGCCCAAAAACCAGTAGTCCACTTACAGTCGCCAATGTTGATGCTCTTCAGTTTCACATTCGGGCTCAGTGCATTATTGATGGTTCCATGTTCCTGCGCATTGGATAAACTCATCATAAAAACACTACATAAGAAAATTATCAGCTTTTTCATCTTTATTTTTTTTATCGGGTTGAATGCAAAAAGTATGAAAAAAATTTATTCAACTTCATTAATGAATTATCTTATGTAAATAAAATTGAATGAAATGGATCGGTATTGTTGAAATTTATCCGGTATTTACATTATTTTACCTCATTTGAAAATAAGTCTATTGAGCAGATAAAATGCTGAGAAAATAAGTGACCATAAGAAAAACATAATATCCTGAAAAAGAAAATAAGAAAAATATTTAATATTTATCCATGAATAGCACTATCTTGATTCAAAATTCATAAGATATTTTGCTATTGCATTTGCAATGTCTTTTCCAAAAATTTTCGCATTTTGAGGCAATACCATTTGTCCGTTATTATTGGCATAAGGAATCTCAATTGTTGAGGCAAAATATGGTATTCCACCCAGTTCGGAAGTCCATTCCCGGAATCCTTTCCTTTCACTTTCTTTTTCATCTGACACATTCCACCCCGTACCATATTCGATAATGGATTTTGTTGGATGGAGTTTTAATATTCCATGATTTTCCTCCTTAAGTACTTCCAAAAACGCTTTTTGTTTTATTGCCAATTCCTGATCTTTTGCCCCAACAATATAAATTGTTTCAGCCCACTCTCCGCGAAGGCCGGGGCAATGCAAATCAAGAACCATATTTAGATTATTCTGAGCCCATTCGGGTAATTGCTGGCGAATTGCTGTAGTGCTTTTATATATGCTTTCACCATTATAATCTACATTGTGGTCCCAGGGTATCCGGCTTTTCCCCTGGTCGCCATCTTCAACCCCATCAATATCGATAAATGGCACAATAAAGAATGCCACGTTCTCCCTTAGCCATTTCATGGAATTTCCATCACCGTGTAGAACCGACTCAATAATTCCTTCCAAAACATAGTTTGCCATTGTTTCGCAAGCATGATGCCTGGCAGTTAACGACACTTTATATTTATTGATAGTTTCAGTATTTTGAATAATTATCTTTTTAATATTCCTACCCTTTTCTGATGTCGTTAAAGGCTCAACTTTAATAAGCGGGCTGTCTTGTAAAGAGGAAATAAAATTATCAAAATCTGATTGAAGATAAGGAATTATGGAACTAAAACGTACCTCTTTCACATCCTTACCGAATGTATATTGAAAGTGCTTACTTTCGGTACTGACTCTATCATATAGCCATTGCCAGTTTTTACCTCCATCAATACTAAAAGCCGGTCCGAAAGGTCCAACATGATTACCGGGAAAAATAAAATGAAGTGTTTTATTACCTGCCTCGGATACCCTGAAATACCAATAAAACCAATCACGTTTAGTATCTCTAAGGTCCGGGCGTACCCATACTGTATCTTCTTGGAGGGTAAAATAAAGTGAACTTGTGGTCTTTGTGTCATTTACAATAATATTTCCGCCCGGGAAATCAGCATCAACAATGAAATTCTGCCCATTTGTTTCATAAGAACTACTTAATAAGAATGTAACAAATAGTACTATGCTATACTTGATTTTAATGTGACAAAAATCATTTCTTCTATTATTCACAATTAAAGGCATTTCGAAAAACTTATTGTTATTATAATTATCTAATAGTTAATATTTTAATCTATTATTTATTAATGTTTTTTACTATCTTTCGTTTTAAGATTACCAAATTATGAAAAACATTAATCCGCCAGGACTATTTGATGATTATTTTTTATTGGAAGCTCAGAGTAAACCTGGTGACCCTCATAATCTTTCTGATGATCAGGTGTAATGTTCATGTTTCTTATGCGTAATGATGATTTGCTACAAATGACCCACGGAGTATTTTTAAATTCCTTAAATTTGATCCTGCATGAGGAATAATCTTGAAATTATTCAATAAACTATCTAGCCTGAATTATTCATAAAAAGGGGGTTTTTGTTCTTCATTTACAACTTAATTAGTTATATTTGAAGTGATTACAACAAAAACACCCCCCTCTATTATGATAAACAAAAATACAGAAAATTTCACACCAAAACTCAGTCTTTT
>DATKUO010000154.1:0-4809 GCA_035530515.1 Bacteroidales bacterium | reverse complement strand
CCGATATTTATTAGGGGAAAATATTCCTCATTATATCATGGGTAAGCAAATCTAAAAGGAACAGGGGACGGTTCTCTGTTCCCATTTATTTTAAGAAATTACAATATATTCAATATCGAGAACTTACCCCAAATATAATTTAATCATTTTAGAAAAGGAAGTTCTTGCTCGTATATTTTGCGAACGCAATTGGTATGATGTAGATAATAATATCGTATCGGAAGAACGTAAAATTTGTAAAAACTGGAGCCGGGTTGATAATCGAGGGTTTCCCCAGACCTTTTGCCGAATATAAAAAAGGTAATATATAAAAAAATCAAACTTTTTTCTTATTTTTTTGTTCCGGTAAAATTTCCGTAAAAGTAAGAATATACCAAGAATTTTTTTAAAAAAAGAAGGATATTTAATAATCATTTTAGTATATAAATAGTACATTATATTATATACAATAACACAAAATAGTTTTATGCGAATATTCGTTTAATTACTGATAAAGAATATAAAAAACTGATTTTTTAAAACGAATAGCTCATATACAGGAAGTAACTTTAAAAATTGACATATAAAGAGAAAAATTAAAATAGAATTACAGAATTAATCAGTAGCAGAAAGGAGGTGCAAAATAGTTAAGACTCAAGCTGCAATTCTGCAGGCAGGAAAAAAATAAAAAAGTAGGTTCCGGCATGGCAAAGTGTAAACACATCCTGCCTCTGGCCGGAGCACCTTAAAAGGGAGATGTTATCAAATGAAGAAAATTGGATTGATACTTTTACTGTTATTTTTGGCATGCAGTTTGGTTTTTGCCCAAGAAGCAAAGGCGGAGCCATTTAAGATTGCTTTTGTCTATATCGGGCCTCCGGGAGATCTTGGATGGACCTATATGCACGATGTTGGTCGTAAGCAGATGATGAGCGTTTACGGAAACCGGGTTGATGTTGGTTTTATTGAAAGTGTCGAAGAAGGGCCGGATAGTGCCCGCATTATGCGGCAGTATGCTATGCAAGGGTATGATGCTATTTTTGCTACTTCCTTCGGCTACATGGATTATATGCATGAAGTAGCCATGGATTTTCCCGATGTCTATTTCGAACATTGTTCGGGTTACAAGACCGCGGACAATATGTCAACTTACTTTGGGCGGATGTATCAACCGCGATATCTCTCGGGATTGGTTGCCGGAAAGATGACAAAATCAAATATTATTGGTTATGTGGCGGCTTTCCCCATTCCGGAGGTTGTACGGGGCATCAATGCCTTTACCCTCGGCGTTCAGGAAGTGAATCCAAATGCAAAGGTACATGTGGTTTGGACAAACACCTGGTATGACCCTGTAAAGGAAAGGGAAGCAGCCATTGCGCTCCTTGACCAGGGTGCAGATATTCTTGCACAGCATCAGGATACAACCGAGCCACCCAAAGCAGCCCAGGAAAGGGGAAAACTCAGCATTGGATATGATGCCGATATGAGACAATTCGTCGGTGACAGCGTACTGGTATCTCCTGTATGGAATTGGGGCATTTATTATATTGACACCATAGGAAAAATGCTGGATGGAACCTGGAAAACCCATCAGTTCTGGGGTGGTTTGGCCGAGAATGCTGTTAAGCTTTCCAATTTCAGTCCATTGGTTCCACAAGATATCCGTGACATAGTGGCGGATAAAAAGGCAAAAATTTTATCCGGAGAATGGGATGTATTTAACGGTCCCATCTACAATCAGAAAGGAGAAGTTGTCGTTCCAAAAGGACAAGTTATGAGTGATATCGATAAACTCAACATGAATTTCTTTGTAAAAGGTGTCGTAGGAAAGGTTCAATAGATAATATGAATTTTAAGCTCCCTGCTTTGATATTGCAGGGAGCTCTCTTTATCCAAAGCAATAATCGAAAGAGAAAATCGTACATGAATAGAGAAAAAATTAGATCTCCGGTACTCCGCATGGTGGGTATTACCAAGCGGTTTCCCGGAGTGGTTGCCAATGATTCCATTAATCTTGAACTTTATCCCGGCGAAGTGCTTGCTTTGCTTGGAGAAAACGGTGCAGGCAAAAGTACCCTGATGAATGTGCTGGCAGGCTTGTATGACCCCGATGAAGGGGAAATTTTTATCCAGGGGAAACGGGTGGAAATACGCAATCCCCAGGATTCCATGCGCCACGGTGTCGGCATGATCCACCAGGAGTTTGCCTTGGTGGGGAATATGACGGTGGCGGAAAATATTATTCTGGGACTTAAGGATATACCGTTTGTTCCCTCCATGACAGGAGTGAAAGAAAAGATTAGGGAATTATCAAAACGGTACAACCTAAAGGTAAATCCCGATACATTTATTTACAACATGAGTATTGGAGAACAGCAGCGAGTGGAAATTTTGAAACTTGTTTATCGGGGTGCCCATGTTCTTATCCTCGATGAACCCACTGCCGTGTTAACCCCAGAAGAAGCCCGAGACCTTAACCGCATTATGATTACCATGTTAAATGAAGGAAAATCCGCTATCTTTATTACCCATAAAATGGATGAAGTGATTCAATTTTCACATCGGGTGCAAATTTTAAGAAAGGGCAAATCGGAAGCAGTCTGTAACACCAAAGATGTCACCCAGCGTGACCTTGCCAAACTCATGGTAGGGAGAGAAGTATTATTCCGAATTGAAAAAAAGGCCTTTCATCCAGGTTCAGTCAGGGTCAAGCTGGAACATGTGAATGCAGAAGATGAAACCGGTCGGCAATCTCTTAAAAATATTTCCTTTGAAATTAGAGCTGGCGAGATTCTCGGTATAGCGGGGGTTGCCGGAAATGGACAGCAGAAATTAGCCGGAGTATTAACCGGATTATTTCCGGTATCTTCCGGAACGATAGAAATTAATGGTAAAGATATGACCAACAAGCAGCCCATACAGATGATTCGCACCGGTATCAGTTATATCCCCGCAGATCGTGGTACTATGGGTATTGTGGGAGACATGAGTGTTGCCCATAATCTTGCCATGAAGAAATATCGTGAGGAACCCCTCAGTAAAAAGGGAATACTGAATCCGGCACGCATACTCAGCTTCGCAAAACAAATGATTTCCTTTTTTAATATCTCTACCCCTCAGCCGACCACCTATGTTAAATTTCTTTCCGGTGGTAATATTCAAAAGACCATTCTTGCCCGGGAAATAGATGCCTGCAGAGGTATCCTTGTGGCAGTCTATCCTTCACGGGGGTTGGATGTCGGTGCCACCGAAGCCGTTCGGAAACAGATACTGGAACAACGGGAAAAGGGAAGTGCCGTTGTATTGGTTTCGGAAGAACTGGATGAGCTGATTGCTGTGGCTGACACCATCGCTGTCATGTCTGAGGGAGAAATCATGGGAGTGGTTGATGCACAAACTGCCGATATTGAAGAACTCGGTATGATGATGGCAGGGGTTAGAAGGAGGTCTTCATGAGGATAGTACTGGCAAAGCGAGAAGCCCGTTCCACAAAAATATCAGCCCTGGTTCCCATTATTTCCTTCCTTGTTTCTTTAATCCTTGGTGGTATTGTCCTGGTTTTTTCCAGGGCAAATCCCTTAAATACCTATATATACATGTTCCGGGGAGCTTTTGGCAACTGGATGGCTTTTTCCGAAACCCTGGTCAAGGCGATTCCCTTAATGTTGACCGGACTTGGGGTATCACTGGCTTTTCGGATTCGTTTCTGGAATATCGGTGCAGAGGGGCAATATGTATGGGGAGCTATTGGCACAGCATGGATTATGCTCTATTGGCAGTTTTTGCCTGTCCAGATGCTCCTTCCCCTGGGTTTACTTGTAGGCATGACCGCAGGCGCCATATGGGCAGGTATTCCGGCAGTAATGAAAGCAGTATGGAAAGTTGATGAAACCCTGACCACACTGATGCTCAACTATGTGGCTATCCTCTTTGCCGAATATCTTTATTACGGACCCTGGCGGGACCCCAAAGGGTATGGTTTCCCCGGTAGTGAACCTTTTCCCCGGGAGGCCTGGCTGCCCCGATTTTTGGGACGTGCACACTGGGGTTTATTCATTGCCATTATTATTGCCTTTATTCTTTTTTTTGTTCTTGCCAGGACTAAATGGGGATTGGAAATTCAAATGATTGGTAAAAATCCAAATGCGGCACGGTGTCTGGGAGTAAACATCAAGTGGGGTATTATCATTGTGCTGTTGCTTTCAGGTGCCTTAAGCGGACTTGCAGGAGGAATCGAAGTTGCTGCCATTGCCCATCGGTTACAAAAGGGAATCATTTCCGGTTACGGATATACCGCTATTATTATTGCCTGGATGTCTCAGCTCAATCCCATAGCGGCTCTCTTTGTGGCCATTTTAATGGCGGGATTGCTGGTCGGCGGTGATCAGCTGCAAATGATGATAGGATTGCCTGCTGCCATGGGATTGGTGATTCAGGGATTATTGCTCTTCCCGCTGCTGGCGGGAACCATCTTTACGGAATATAAAATTCGAATCAAGAAAACAAAAGAGGTTTAAAAATGCAGTTAATAACAACCTTATTACTGGTAACCATACGAGCAGGAACATCACTGCTCTATGCTACACTGGGTGAAGTCTATACTGAACGTTCAGGCATCCTGAACCTGGGTGTTGAAGGGATGATGATGATGGGGGCGCTGACCGCTTTCGCTGTGGTTTATAAAACAGGGAATCTCCTGTTTGGCGTTCTTGCAGCCATGTTGGTTGGTGGCTGTATGGCTTTACTCCATGCCTTTCTTTCCGTTTCCATGCGGGCAAATCAAGTGGTCAGCGGATTGAGCTTAACCCTTTTTGGTACCGGTTTTGCCAG
>DATKUO010000153.1:0-3727 GCA_035530515.1 Bacteroidales bacterium | reverse complement strand
TCAGTTAAAGCATGGTATTATGAAGGAGACGAACCAGATGAAATTGAAAAGGTTGAGAAACCTGCTAAGAAAGCCGGAAGACCAAAGAAGGTCGTCGTTGGTCCGGACGTATAAAGACCAGAACGGTCACGTTTATTACCGGTTCAAGGATCCGCGTCAGATGGCGGGACTACGATTACGTGTTGCGGAGCTGGCCGCCGTAGAGGCTGAATTATCGATAAGCGCCAAAGATGGAAAGGAGCTTGTCTCAAAGGCTATCGAAAGTTTTGAGATAGCTACGCGCAGCAAGAAATTTGAGGGGTTCAGTACAGGATTGACTTACCTGGTAGAGCTTCAGCGACGGTTTGAGGCGTTGGCAGAAGAGAAAACACTCTTGAAGCTGGCAACTTGTTATTTCACGATGGATGATGAGGATCCTGAACATTACATACAGAGCCAGCAAGACCGAAAGATAGATGCCTGGGATGCCGACCCGGATGCAAAGAGTTTTTTTTTGTGTCGGGGCGCCGAGATCACGCAGTTTTATGGCGATACCTCCGATCGCGATATACTTACGTATTTAAAAAAGGAGCAGCCGAATTTGGAAAAGGTAACAGACTTTTTGTCGAAACGTACATTAAAAAATATATGCGAGAAATAAATAAGCTACACCGGATAGTTGGTAATGGCGACCTGATACAGATCGAGAAGTTAGAATCAATGAACGCTGATGAATACTATTCAACTATTGATACATTTTTACAGGAGCATGAAGAAAAAGAAAGCCACGAAGAAAAAAGAAAGTCCTCTTAGGTATGACGAAATAATACTAAAGATACCGCTTTATCACGGTGATTTTGGTATTGTAGCGACAAACGATATTGAAGAGCTGGAAAGGTCACGGGGAATAGTTGCCTCGGAACATGGTATTGATGAACTTTACGGTCATGCATTTTTAACCGAGAATGACAAAACACAATTATTTCTAATAGTGATTAATCCGTATCATGAGATTCATCTAACAAATGGAGTGATAGCCCATGAATCGGCGCACGTTGCCGATATGATATTTCAGAATAGGGATATTTACATGGATTTTAATAATGATGAGCCATATTGTTATTTGATTGAGGGATTGGTAAATGAAGTATATAAATTCCTTGCTGAATTAAAGGTAAAATTGCATCTAGAAAGATAGATTTGCATAATTGAAATATATTTAGATGAACATGAAAGCAAAGAAGATAAAAAAGCCCCGTAGCATTTTCAATGAGGAAATAATTAATTTTACCCGGAAAGACAATAAGTCGGATATGAGGTACGAACGTATGACCAGGACGAAGAAACTATTCGGTATCACATTTTATCATAAGGATTATTCTTATGATTGCGAGGATTACGAAGAGTCAAGATTGCCGGGATATAAAAGATAGATTTGCATAATTGAAATATATTTAGTATCTTTGTAGATTACATCGCGCGGTGGAGCAGCGGTAGCTCGTTGGGCTCATATCCCAAAGGTCGCGGGTTCGAATCCCGTCCTCGCAACAAATTGAGGTTACTCACCTAAAAGAGCCAGAGGTAACGTCACCTAAAGGCGCAAATACTTACTTATGGCTATTGAACAAATCATTTTAGACATACGGGCGCAGGTTGACAAAGCGGTCAAGGATATAAAAAAACTCGAAACACAGGTTTCAGGTGTAAACAAGCAAGTCAAACAAACAGAGAAACTCTTCGATAAGGCCGCCGTTGCGCTTGGAACATTCTTTGCCGCTCAGAAAATTCTACAATGGGGTAAGGAGGTCGGTAAAACGATCATGGACTTCCAGCAACAGGTAAGCGGTCTGTCTGCAATAACCGGAGCCGTTGGTAAGGATCTGGAATATATGTCGAGCAAGGCGATCGAACTTGGAGTGCAATTAAAAAAGTCAGCCAAGGATGTTGTCGAAGCATTTCAGTTAGTAGGTTCAGCGCAACCCGAATTACTTAAAAACGCCAAAGCACTTGCCGAAGTAACCAAACAGGCAATTATACTCTCCCAAGCAGCTAAAATACAAGTCTCAGAAGCTGCCAATATAGTAACCAAATCACTTAATATGTGGGGTGTCGGGGCGGAAAAGGCGGCTAAATTTACCGATATTCTTGCTGATTCACAAAAGAAAGGTACAGCACTTATCCAGAAACTTGGTGAATCACTCCAGAATGCTGGTTCTATTGCCGCCGCCGTTGGTATGTCTTTCGAATCAACCAATGCTGTATTACAGGCATTCGCAAAGGGTGGTATTGATGGATTAAAGGCTGGTATGGCATTTAATATTGTTATACGTAAGCTCGCAACATCGGCCAATGATGATTTTAACCCATCATATAGAAGCATGACCGAGGTATTGGAAAATCTTGCTGAAAAGGGTTATGGTGATCTCAAGAATGCAACAAAACTCGTAGGTGAAGAGGGCGCAAGGCATTTACTCACCCTTGTCCAGCAGAGAGATGTTGTTAAGCAGCTTGAGTTCAATCTCGGTGATGCCGGAATAGCCATGTCTCAGTTTGAAACCAACACAGATAATTTGCGTGGTGCGATTGATGAATTGAAAGCATCTTTTGACGCATTGATTTTATCAATAGAAAGTGGTGAGGGGCCAATAGCATCAGCCGCAAAGGCCGCAGTTGATTTGGTGTCTGCGGCACTGCAAATGTCAACAGCGAAGGCAAAGGCCGCAAAAGAGACAAGGAAAACACTCGGCCCATTTTTTAGATATTTATTCGCCGGTGATGCGAGCGAAAAACAAGAAGCCCTCGATGATGCACGTATTGGTGGGATGAAAATAGGACTGGCACTGGGTGAGGGTATTGTGAAGATCGGTAAATTTCTTGGTGTCCAAGAGGGATTTTTAGGGATTACAGAAGAGGCCATTAAAAAATTACGGGGTGATATTGAAATTTCAGAAGAAGCAGAAAAGGCCGGTGAAAGCATTGGGGAGGATATTGTCAAGGGTATCAAAACAGGATTGGAATCATTGAGTGAAGAGCAATTTAAGGCATTATTAGATTCAGTTAAAATGCTTGGGAAGGTAGAAGAGGATGAGATTGATATGGGAGTTATAGAAAGTGCATTAACTGCCGGTAAGGGATATGGAGAGGCAGACTCCGAGGCAAGGCAGAATCTGGACAAAGCGGTAGAGCGCTTCGATGAAAAAATGAGATTAATGACACACAGTCTAAGCACAAACAATGAAGATAGACTAAAAATAGACCAGATTTATGCGGATGCAGAAATAGAGATCGAGAAGCTAAAATTATCAACGAAGGCGGATTTATTAACCGGCGCCCTTGCTGTTGCCGGTGCTGCCCTTCAGGATAGTGCCGTCGCCTCCCTTCTTTTTTCTATCGCACAATCTATTGCATCAACATATTTGACAGCCCAGTTTGCTGCCCAATCTATGGCAGCAATCCCTATTGTTGGCCCAATATTAGGAGAGGCGGCACGGGCAGAGGCAATTATTTCTGGATGGATAAACACAGCACTGATAGCGGCGGTAAATATTCCGAGGCTTTTCGGTGAGGGGGGATATACCGGTGATGATGCTATGCCATACGTTAAAGATCTACAGGGCAAGCCACTTGCCGGATTTGTTCATAAGAAAGAATTTGTGTTTGATGAAGAAAAAACAAAAGAGTTACGACCGTTTTTCGAGGATATACATTCTGGTAGAATAGGAGCGCGTGAATTAGCTGCATTAACACA
>DATKUO010000152.1:0-2983 GCA_035530515.1 Bacteroidales bacterium | reverse complement strand
GGTACCTGCTACCCTCTGTAGGAGTTTTATTGCAGTTGCCGGGCCGGCATTGACACCAAAATCAAATACCTGCAGGACCAGGTCCTCGCTCCGGATCCCATCGAGATTCATCGGGATCCAGTATCTTTTAAAGTAGATCTCTTTAGCCTGATCAACAGTAAGGTCCTTAACAGGGATATCACCTTTGCCATCGCGGTCAATATCAACCATGCCATCTTTATGGCCATCTGAAGCATCAGCAATGCCATACTTAGTCTCTCCCCCGGGATCTGCCGGGTGATTGCCGTAACCACCCTCGTTTTTAAGGATGATCTTTATGCATTTATTGAAAATCACAGGGTAATTCATTATATAACGTTTATAATATTATCAATGCCAAGAAAAATCCCCAGGGCCACCACTCCTGCAAGCAAAAGAACCATTATCAATATAGCCGACCTGGGGTGTTTATAAGCCCATCGGAATATAGCTGTTTCCTTTTCCAGGATAGATACCCGGCCATTTGTCTCTTTCTGATGCTCAATGATCTCATGATGTTGTTTGCTATTCCTTTCCTCAAACTGACCGAGCTGATCAGAAAAGCCCTTAATACTGTTTTCAAATAATATTCTAAAGGCATCATAAGCTGTCTGATGACTATTCGCTATAGCATCAAGAATCTCTTTTTTTTCCTGTGGGTCCATCATATCATATATTAAACGCAATCTGGCATACATATATAGGAACTGCTGGCAGTGGTATGTTTGACCGGCTTTTCATATCTATTTATTTAAATTCATAATGTTCTCATCTCTGTGCCGGTCATGTATCCTCACACCAATGCTTCTGCACTTCCCCTTGCGAGCATGCAAATCAGCCAGGTTAAGGTTTTCAACCGAGCAAATCTTCTCATATATATTACCAACTCTTTTCATAATTTCAATTCGCTTTCATACTTAGGAATTTTCCCTTGCGGTACCAATACCTTTTCTGTAATTGTTATTTTTTGCCAAGAGGCATGGTCTTTGCCCGAATAATAGCCATATAATATTGAAAGCATAGCTGAGAACCGATATTCGTATTCGCATTCGAGGGAGCATTATTCGTATTCGAATAAGCGAAACCCGCATTCGCACCATTATTCGCGTTGCCGCCGACAATCAGCAGCGGGCAAACGACCAGAATTATTGTCAAAGAACATTAAAAACGTTTCGTGTCCGGGCTCCTCCACTACGTTACGCAGCCTCAAAGCGAAGCCGAGAACCGATAGACGTAGTCGCATACGAGGGAGCATTAAGCAAATTCGAATAAGCGAAACCCGCAGCCGCACCATAAGTCGCGCCGCCGCCGACAAGCAGCATTCTTAGATTAGTGCCACTTCCAGGTATAGATGTATAGAAGTAATCACAATAATAAGTATTGCTTGCTCCACTGGCGACTGTTGGCAAAAATTCAGCTGTTGCACCCAGAAGTGCTTTGCTCATATATCCATTTGATCTTCCGATAAGACCTCTGTTCGTATAGTTTGTGTAATTACTGTCCTGCCAGGAAGCAGGTGAGTCTGCTGTCCATAATCTGCTTTCTCCTCCTGATCCTTCTGATTGTATTTCAATATTTACACCATCAAGTATATTCCAGATATGAGCAAATGGATTTTCATGTCCCCGGTAACGTGGTACAGTAAAGGTCCTGTTTATACCTGCACCTCCAAAGTTTGTTTTTACAACGGATACTTCTCCGCTTCCATTAGCAAGCGAATCAGATGCACCACACGTTATAAATGGGTTATATGTATTGAATGTACCCCATTCAGTACTCACGGCATTGCTCACTCCATTTCCCAGTCCGCCTTGCTTATACCCCTCCATGGTTAAATTAACATTAACTGCTTTTTGCGAATTAAGTGTTGCATACTCAATGGCAAAAAACCAGAAGAGCCATTTATGATCATTGTATCCATAAAGGTTCCATCCGGTGCCCCTGGCACGTGCATATGTCCTTCCATTTGTACGATTAAAGTATGAAGCAGGCATTCCTAAAAGGGTATTATCACCAGCATCCCATGCAGACGTGTTATCTCCACCCCTGTAATCCGTAGATATGTTTTTTACAGAAGCCATTGTAACCGTGCCTGTTCTTTTCAGTGCAGCCTGATATGCTGACACATAATGTTTAGCAACTTTTGTAAAACCGGATAAAGCAGACAATGATATTTTTATCTGATGTTTCCCCGCAGAAGGATAATTACTTTCAACCTTATAATAAAAATCAGGCCATTCAATCATTACCTGCCCGTCAGTGCCGTCCAAGTTACTTGCTGCCCCGCTTGCTTTCTTTGTCCAGTCTGCGGGATCAAGATAGTAATTCACTGTACCATCGTCATTAAGTAAACAAGCCTTTATCAACGAATGTACGGGAAGCTCTTTATGAATATATGTATCATTATACATCTCCATGTCACTTGCTATACGAGTAACATCAGGACTGGAATTTGATTCGTCAATTTCTATTCCATACCATTGACTCGCCCAGGGGAAAGCACTTGATTCAACAATACTCCCCCTCACTCCCTTTTGAGTAATGCTGCCAGATACACCAAGTTGGACAATATTTCCTGTGACCTTAGCCATTATTCCGGATCTTCTTCCTGGGTTGCTTTAACAATGAACATACCTGAGCTGGGTGTATAAACATGGTCTGATGAATCCCATATCTTCGTCTCATAATAATAAACCCCGACAGCATAAGCTTTACTGGATTCATTAACCAGATCATAGGTTATTTCCAGTTCATCAATGGAGCCGTCGATAGCATCCAACTCCGTCCCAGCCCCATTGTAGATATACATCTTTGCTGTATACCCGCTCAGAGAATCCAGGTTTGTTATTGTCTCGGTGAATGTATCAGCATCACCTTTGTAAATCGTTATTGTTTGCCGTGCCATGATTTATTCTATTAATTCTGTCTTATATACTATATCGAGCTTTGCCAGGAGATCCTCCAG
>DATKUO010000151.1:0-2440 GCA_035530515.1 Bacteroidales bacterium | reverse complement strand
GTTGATGTCATATTTATTTAACGACATTGTAAAATCGGTAGCACAAGACTTATTAGAAAAAATAATTATATGTTGGAAATTAGATGAAAATAAACGATATTTCGTTATCAGTAACTTTACTTCCAAAAGGTGAGCAGTTACAAAATAATAACAACTACTTTACTGAAAAAATCATCTGATTTTATCCAAATGATCCAGCCAACCACAATTAAAAAAAAACATAACTATTTGTTAGTACTATTTAATGGAAGTAATTCTGAATTTTAAGCCGCTGTGACCATATCGTCAAAATCGATCATAGTCAATCCCTGTTCTTTGATTACTCTATATCATATTTGAAATTATTCATTTGTAGAAGATTTTTAAAGAAAGAAGATATAGTATGGACGATGGACATTCTAATCGGTAATGTAAGCCTGGACATTTTCTTAATGTTCATTTGTTCATTTATCCTCACTCTGATCACAGGTATTAAAGAAATTTAAAGAAGTAAAAATCGATATAATACAGGACTAACATGGTTCTCAATCCTACTTTCTGGGGATTTTTCTTTTTCGGCATCCTTGCAGGACTATGTCCCTGCAATAGTGTGCTGTGCCTCGCCCTCATGGGTTATGTGACAGGTGATAATAAAGCAGAACGAAATTTCCGTGATGCGCTTCAGCTCACACTCCCTTTCGGTCTTGGCACACTGCTTATCATAGTGCCTCTGGGCGGTATCGCTGCGTTTCTTGGCAAAAGCGTTGTTCTTTTTGATGAACGAATAGCCTATGTACTGGGCAGCCTTTTGTTTTTTCTAATGGCGCTGCAGTTCTTTGGCGCGTACCATATGCCAGTGAAAAAAGTATTCAGGAATCTGCGCCTACCCCCCTCGACCACACCGCTGGGAACTTTCCTGCTCGGTTTATCATTTGGCGCGATTACTATGGGAAGGGTTGCGCCGATGCTTTTTGCTGTTCTTACCGTGGCCGCAGTATCGGGGTCTGTGGCTTACGGGATTACTATATCTCTCCTTTTCGGAACAGGTATGGTATTGCCCCTGGTAATCATAAGTTCCATTGGCGGAGCCGCAGGAAAAGCCATACGCACAAAGCTGGAAGAAAAAGGCGTCCTGATCGACTGGCTGCTGGGGATAATACTATTATTGGTAGCGATATATTTCCTTTTCCTTGCTTTTAATTAGTCTTCACAAGCTTTAGACTGAACAAATTCAATGAGTAATTACAATTGATACATAACATTTAGCAGAGCATAAACACCCCTCCCTCGGTCACTATACCCCGTACTTGAAGGATGCGGAGCTTGTTAACGTTTTTTGGCATATAAAGGTTTTTATTTATTCTTAAGTGTACAGTCTTGAATTGAAATATATTTCTCAACTACATCCCATCCCTGTCCAACTGATCCGTGATAACACCCAGGTGCCCAAAGATGATCCTTGCACCATTCTTTAAGATGTGGAAAGTGCTGTCTCAATATTCTGTTTGATCGTCCTTTGATCTTCTTTGCAATAAAACTTACGACAATATTTTGGTGGGTATTGAATAAATAAATGGACATGATCAATATTTACAAAAATATCTATAATCTTGATATCCATTTCTTTGCATGTTTTTCTGATAATGGCTTCCGTAACTAGGCCAACTTCTCCAACAAGGATTTTACCCCGATATTTTGGAGTTATTACCATGTGATCAGTGAGTAACGAAACAGTATGTCTATCATGTCTCAATTCTTTTGACATCTCCCTACCTCAATAATCCAAAATTTAGTAATGTTATTAAACCATATGCAAAAGCTAGGTGAAAGTATTTATGATAATTACTAAATTAATTTTGTAAATAATTGATACAATATCTAATATCATTTATGCTTGTCAATCCGGAATCAACCAAACGCAAGCGTCGAAGAAAACAAAAAACCACTTGCAGATCATCTTCCCGAAGCCGGTCCGCAGGTTAAGAGCGAACCCTGAATACATAGACAGGGCCTGGACCAGAAGCAAAGCCCCCGTGGGTAACCTCACAGGCAAACATGTAGCCAGTTCCCTGGGATGGGCGGCTCAGGGGATGGAGCGATGTGACGGCCAGGACCTGGGTGATGAAGACGACCTGCCGGGCGAAGCAGATCGGGACGGGCACCCGGCAAAGTGAAGCGAGAGGGGGTTAAAATCATTTCAAAAAAAAACCGCTGATGGAGGCATATCATAATTATCCCAATAATTGATCCGGGATCCATAGGGATAAAACATTTATGCATCCCATCCAAATATCATGTAAGGTGGTTACAATGGACGAATTCAATGAACAATCAGAAACTGGTTGCTGCCCACGATTTAATCCAGAGACGTGGGATGGGAAAGAAATAACGTTTGAGGACAAGTTGTTCCTCAGAGACCATGTTAGAAGTATATTCCATATACCTCTGAACTTTGGGAAGG
>DATKUO010000150.1:0-5746 GCA_035530515.1 Bacteroidales bacterium | reverse complement strand
AGGATTATGTGAAGTCTCATAAAGACAAGCCGTTCTTCCTGTATTATGCAATGAATGAACCCCATGTACCTCGCACGCCCAATCAACGTTTCGTTGGGAAATCTGGAATGGGGCCACGTGGCGATGTAATTCTGGAAGCGGACTGGTGCATTGGCGAATTTATTAGAATGCTTGAAAAGGAAGGCCTTCTTGAAAATACTTTGATTGTTTTCTCAAGCGATAACGGCCCGGTATTGAACGATGGCTATTACGATGATGCTGTTGAAAAATTGGACGGTCATAAACCGGGTGGTCCGCTAAGAGGGGGAAAATACAGTCTGTTTGAAGCTGGTACGCGCGTTCCGTTCTTCACCTATTGGAAAGGAAAAATTCAGCCGAAAGTATCTGATGCCTTGATTTGTCAGATAGATTTATTGGCTTCTCTGGCAAAATTGGTTGGAACAGAAGAAAATAGTACCGATAGTAAAGAATATCTGGATGTTTTGATGGGAACAAGTAGGTCAGGAAGAGAAAGTCTTGTTATTGAGGCAACATCCCGAACAGCCTTCCGAAAAGGTGACTGGATTATGATTCCATCCTACAAAGGACCTGCGCTTAGCAAGGAAACCAACATTGAATTAGGGAATTCGGAAGAGTATCAATTATATAATCTGAAAAAAGATATAGGCCAACTACACAATCTGGCAAAATCTAATCCTAAAAAACAAAAGGAAATGTTCGATGCTTTTGTTGCAGTGAGGAGCGTCGAATTTGAAAAGACTGAGAAACTTATATTGCATTAGCCGATTAATACAACAACACGTTGCTGGATATTCCTTTTCTACTTTAAGTTGATTTTACGGATATTCTTGTTGATTGGAAAATATGGACTGAATAATTTTTTCGAGCTTATGTATTGGGGGCCATGCCGATAAAATCTGAAAAGCGTATTAAGTAAAACTTATGAAATGTCGAAAAGTGATAAAAATCAAACGGTCAATTTTTAATGTCTTGTTCCTTATTTTAGTAGGCTTGGGAATTAAGTCAGTAAATGGACAGAATATCAATTTCAACAAAGACTGGTTGTTTTTGAATAAAGAGCAGTCCGGTGCTGAAAATCCAGGTATAGATGATTCAGGTTGGCGTAAGCTGGACTTGCCGCATGACTGGGCAATAGAGGGTCCTTTCGATGTAAAATACAATGCACGTTGTGGTGGTTTGCCTTTTCACGGAACGGGCTGGTATCGTAAACACTTTGTTGTTCCACAATCTGAAAGTGATAAAGTCGTTCGCATTGAGTTTGAAGGTGTAATGTACGATGCCTATGTTTGGGTGAATGGCGTATTGGTAGGAAATCGTCCTTATGGGTACATTGGCTTTGAATTTGATATAAGTAAATACTTGAAATATAATGGTTCTGAGAATGTTATAGCCGTGCGTGTAACACCTAAAGATCTATCTTCCAGATGGTATCCGGGAGCTGGTATTTATCGTTCTGTTTGGTTGAAAATTGACGAACCAGTTCATGTGGCACAATACGGCACTTTTATTACAACACCTACAGTTAACGACGTAAAAGCAGTTGTTCAAAATGAAACCACCGTTGAAAATAAAGGTAATACTCAAGCCACTATTCAGCTAAAACATAATTATTACTCGCCTGAAGGACATTTGACAGGGTCGGTTGAAGAGCAATTGACAGTAGAAGCAAATTCAATCAAAGTTTCAGGATTATATTGTAATATCGAAAATCCTGTTCTCTGGGATATGGATTCTCCAAAGCTCTATAAAGCAGTTACAACCGTTTCTGAAAATGGGAAAGTGCTTGATACTTACGAAACTCGTTTTGGAATTCGTCGTATAAGTTACTCAACCGAGGGTTTTTTCCTGAATGGCAAAAAAGTTCGTTTTAATGGTGTTTGTCTTCACCACGATAATGGCGCTTTGGGTGCTGCTGTTTATCGCCGGGCCGATGAGCATAAGCTGCAAATCATGAAAGAGATGGGCGCGAATGCCATACGTACCAGTCACAACCCACCATCACGCGAATTACTCGAACTATGTGATGAATTAGGACTTCTGGTGATGGACGAGTCGTTCGATGTTTGGCGCATGGCTAAAGTAGTCAATGGCTACAATATTTTTTTCGACGAATGGAGTGAACGTGATCAGAAAGACATGATTCGCAGAGATCGCAACCATCCTTCCGTTGTAATGTGGAGCATCGGAAATGAAATGCTGGAGCAGGGAGATCAAAAATACGGATGGAAAGAAGCTAAACGACTGGCTGATTTTTGCAGGGAAATGGATAGAACGCGGCCAGTAGTTGCAGGGTATAGTTTTTATCCTGATCCGTTTGATTATAACATGGTGCAACAGACTGATATAGCCGGGATGAATTATAAACCTTCCCTTTACAGCGAAGTTCATAAAAACTATCCGGATATTCCTGTCGTCGGTTCTGAAACATCAAGTTGTGTGAGCAGTCGTGGTGTTTACCACCTTCCGGTTGAAAAATATCAAAAGCATGAATCGCTCCAAATCTCCAGTTATGATCTGATTGCACCACCCTGGGCTTATCCGCCGGATCTGGAATTCCATTTTCAGGAGGAAAACCCTTTTGTAATGGGTGAATTTATCTGGACAGGTTTTGATTACCTTGGAGAGCCAACTCCATACGGTGGAAAAGACAATTCAACCCACGGCAAATGGAATGCTGACTGGCCTGCACGAAGCTCATATTTCGGTGCAGTTGACCTTTGTGGATTCCCCAAAGACCGTTTCTATCTTTATCAAAGCCAATGGACAAGCAAACCAATGATTCACCTGCTTCCGCACTGGAACTGGGAAGGAATGGAAGGGAAAGAAATTCCTGTTTATTGTTACACCAATTGCGATGAAGCCGAGCTTTTTGTAAATTGTAAATCGTTGGGCAAAAGGGTAAAAGGGAAAGACCTGACAGAGATACCGGTTGAGTCTAAGTACTATAATGCCAAAACATTTCAATCGAAATATCGCTTATCATGGAATGTACCTTACCAGGCCGGAACAATCAAGGTGGTTGGATACAAAAATGGACAGGCCACGGTTGAAGAACAGATTACCACTGCCCGAAAACCTGCAAAAATTAGCCTTGCCGTCGATAGGAGTGAAATAGAGGCTGACGGGCTAGATTTAGCTTATGTATCTGTGCGTATTGAGGATAAAGATGGCAACCTCTGTCCAATGGCTGATAACCTGGTGTATTTTGAAACTTCCGGAGCGGGTAAACTTATTGCAGTAGATAACGGTAATGCAGCTACCACTGAATCTTTTCAGGCGAATTATAGAAAAGCCTTTAGTGGAAAGTGTCTGGCTATACTGAAATCATCAGAAAAAGCTGGTGTGATTGTTTTAGAAGCACGGTCAAAAGGGCTTAAAGAGGCAAATGTGGTTGTTTTGGTTAAATAGAATGAAATACAAAATTAGATGAAAAAATATCATGGCATGAAAGTCATCAATCAAATATCGGTAGCAGCAAGTCTTGGATTATTACCCTTGTTGGCATTATCTCAACCGACAACTCCGAATAAACCCAATGTGCTTTTCATTTTGGCCGACGACCTTGGTTATACAGATTTGAGTTGCATGGGCAGTAAATATTACGAAACACCGAACATTGACAAGATAGCCCGAAATGGAATGATTTTTACGAATGGCTATGCCGCTTGTCAGGTTTGCAGTCCGTCACGCGCCAGCATCCTTACCGGTAAATCTCCGGCAAGGCATGGCATTACCAACTGGATTGGCGAAGCTTCAGGCGAAGAATGGAGGAAAATGGATCGGCATACTAAACTACTTCCTGCTGAATATGAGCATACACTGCCTTCAGGTTTTATCACATTGCCCGAAGCTTTGAAGAAAGCCGGGTACAAAACTTTCTTCGCCGGAAAATGGCATTTAGGGGAAAAGGGGTCGTGGCCCGAAGACCATGGTTTTGATATTAACGTAGGTGGCTGGGACGCAGGTAGCCCGAAAGGCGGATACTTTTCGCCATATGAAAATCCCAACCTTCCGGATGGTCCAAAAGGTGAAAACCTGGAGATGCGACTGGCCGACGAAACCGTGAAGTTTATGAAAGAGAATAAAAATAAACCTTTTCTAGCCTATTTGTCATTTTACGCTGTACATAGCCCCATTCAAACAACCGAGGGGAAATGGAAAAAGTATCGCGACAAAGCTGAACTAATGGGTATTGCTCAAGATGGTTTTGCAATGGAACATCGGTTGCCTTACCGGTTGCATCAGGACAACCCGGTTTATGCCGGATTGGTTGAGTCGATGGACGATGCAGTTGGTAATGTCTTGAATGCTCTGAAAGAACTTGGCCTTGATAAAAATACAATTGTAATCTTTACTAGTGATAATGGCGGTGTTACTTCTGGTGATAGCTATTCTACAAACAATGATCCACTGCGCGGCGGAAAAGGTTATCAGTGGGAAGGTGGTATACGTGAGCCTTATTTTATTTCAGTTCCGTGGATGAAAATTAAAGGCAAAAAATGTGATGTTCCAGTTTCAGGAACCGATTTTTATCCTACAATACTTGATTTAGCTGGTATTTCTTTGATGCCCGATCAGCATGAGGATGGTGTTAGTCTTTTACCGCTGTTGAAAGGTGGGCAATTGCACGAACGAGCCTTGATATGGCATTACCCTCACTATGGAAATCAGGGAGGAGATCCTTCGTCTATCATTCGCAGGGGTGATTGGAAACTAATACATTATTATGAAGATGACCGTGATGAATTATACAATCTAAAAACTGATTTATCTGAAACTAAAGATGTTTCAGCAAAAAATCCAGTAATCGTAAGTCAATTACATAATGAACTTTTTGACTATTTACTTAAAGTTAATGCTAAATTTCCTGTGAAGGATCGGTTGTATTCTGAAGAGAACGAATTAAACTATTTGAGGGGCATAGTGAATAGTAAGCTTCCGCAATTGGAACAGGAACGTATCTATTTGCTTTCAAAAGATTTTAATCCAAAGAATAACTGGTGGGAAAGTAAAGTAACGAAAGATTGATTTCATTGATTCTTCTACATAAGACAGTATACGTTTAAGCACCTATTCAGAATTAAAGTGAAGTTATTTTCATCCTGTGGTTAATTTTAATAATCAAGGGGACAATATTTAGATAATACGAATTGCTGGGAATATATTACATTTCTGATTACATACATTAAATGATATTTCAACGGATATTTAAAGAATAGGGGAGACAGGCATTTTATGTTATTTCCGTATCTTTGGACAATCATTGGATGACCATGATTGCAGGAGATGAGTCAATCCAGGTTTTTAAAAAGGCTAATATTCGCGGTAGAAGGAGAAGTTGAGATTACTGTCCTGAATAACAGGATTAAAATCAGAATTAAGGCAACTTGGCACTTAAAAATTACATAACATTCAACGATGCTGTTAAGAGCAGGGCACCTGCTGCGTTTTCATCAATGGTGAAACCCCTGGGTTCAGCATGCAATTTGAACTGTAGGTATTGCTATTACCTGGATAAGGCACCGACCATCTATAATGATCATCAACCTGTTATGTCTTTTGAAGTTCTTGAAGAATACATCCGTCAGTATATTGAAGGTAATGAGGTGCCGGAGGTCACTTTTGTCTGGCATGGTGGAGAGCCTCTCATGGCAGGTCTGGAATTCTATAAAAAGGCTGTTTTGTTCCAGAGAAAACATGCCTCCGGTAAGATCATTGTAAACTC
>DATKUO010000149.1:0-11697 GCA_035530515.1 Bacteroidales bacterium | reverse complement strand
ATACTCCCCTTTCTTAAACCACCGGAGTTGGTTATTAAGATTTGAGGGTTTTTTTCTTAAACATCTTTTTTCTTTTCTACTCACTTTTTCTATGCTGCATATTCATACCAATCAAAGGGTGTTTTACGGTCAAGACTCCTATGCGTACGCCGGTTGTTGTAATAATCAATGAACTTTTTTAATCCCTTGAAAAGTACTTTTCCGTCCTCTGCAGGGTTCAGGTAAACATACTCTTGTTTTATGGTTCTCCAAAATCTTTCAATCCAAATATTATCCAAGCATCTGCCTTTCCCATCCATACTAATAATAATCTCCTGGTCTTTAAGATATTCCACCCAACCTTCACACGTAAATTGCGAGCCCTGATCCGAGTTCACCATTTCTGGCTTACCAAAGTCGGAAATCGCTTTATTGAGCACTTTCAGGCTATTTCCGGCTTCCAATGAGTTGGACAAGCCCCAACCAACAACATACCGGCTATACACGTCAATAATGGCCGTTAAATAGAGAAATCCCCGTTTCATCGGGATGTAGGTTTTATGAAAAGCTTTTCATAAAACCTATTATGGAAAGCAAAAGATTATGCAAAGTAGCACCATAAAGTATATTCATTATCAAAGTGTTAATCCGATTACTTTACTATACCACTTTGCATAAACAACCGGTTAGCTTTTAAAGCTTTTCAGCCATTCCAGTAGGTTTCCATCTTTTCCCCAGGATTTTGTTTTAGACCCATATGGATTGAGGTTGACATAGGCTTTTTCAAACGCCTCTCTTTTTTGTTTGGAGTCGGCTCTCGCATAAATGTCTGTTGTTTGAATGGATACATGCCCTAGAAGGTCTCTGATGTATACCAAGTTGACACCAGCCTGAAGAAGATGCATAGCCTTTGAATGGCGCAAGGAGTGACAACTGATCGTTTCTGGAATCATGGTCGCATTGATTTTCCGTGCAAGATCTGCATTTGTGTTCAAGATATAGGTAACGCCTGCACGTGTAAGTTTCTCGTTCCTGCTATTTGAAAAAAGCGGATACTGATTGGCGTATGATTCCAACAAATGATTTTCCTTCATATATTTTTTCAAGAAAATGGTCTGTTCTTCCTGTAGTGGCACAATCCTGGCTTTGCGTCCTTTCCCAATAAGTTTTATAATGCAAGGACTTTCAAGTCTCACAGAGCTTGGGGTAAGATCTATCATCTCTTGGACCCTGGCACCACTGTCATACATAAGTGCTAGCAGTGCAAGGTTGCGGAGACCACTTCTGGTACTCATATCGGGTTGTTCAAGAAGAAGTTTTATGCCATCAGTAGTGAGATAATTGATGCTTCGTTTCTCGTTTCTCTTGACCTTTATGGACAATATCTTTTGCCATTCGTAAAGCATTTCAGGATATTCGTATTGCAAGTAGCTGAAAAAGGAACGAAGAGCAGCAAGACGGCAATTCCATGTTGCATTGCTGCAATGTCTGTTTTCCTGTATCCAGTCAAGAAAGTCGATGACAACATCTTTGGTTATGCATTCAAGAGATAGTTTTTGCACTGCTACGTTTTTCTGTTCTTTCATGAAGGTTATGAATTGAACAAAAGTATCCTTGTAGGCCAAAACGGTATTTATGCTATAGTTGCGCTCACCAGCAAGGTACTTGGTTAGAAAAGCACTGAGGGATTTCGCAAAATCAGTTGTTTCCATCGTATGCCAGATTATTGATTTTTGGGAAAACATAAGCACAAAGCGCTTTTTCGTCATTCAAAAGATCTGGATACATTTCTGAGGTAAGCCTGACATACTGTTCGGTGGCGTCCAATGACTTGTGTCCAAGAAAAGTTGACAACAACGGTAAGGAGTAGTAAAGATCCATACCGGATTTGGCCATTCTTGCCAGAGAGTGAACTGCAAATGTGTGCCGCAAGTCATGAACCCGGGGGCCCTTGTGTTCTCCCTGATGAGGAATACATGATGCTGAGAGAACTTTTCGGAACCATGTGTAAACAGTTCCGGAAAGACATTGCCTCCCATTTGGAGAGATAAAAAAGCAACCGTCCTTGTCGCAAATATGGGATACGGGCAATTGATTACGATAATCACGGTATTGCTTCAGTACAATTATCAACATATCAGATAAAGGGATCACACGTTCCTCTCCGTTTTTGCTTTTTCTTACATGGAGACATCGCTCATTGAAGTCTACATCCCTGTTCTTAAGAGACAGTGCCTCACTGATCCTAAGCCCTGTTCCGTATAACAGACGAATGATGGCTGGTATTATGAACAGTATCGCTGACATGTGCCTGTCGTATATTCGCAGATTATCACAGGAACAAAAGATTGTTGACATCTGCTGATTTGAGAAGATATAAGGCGTGAAACTGTTTTTGGAAAGGTAAGCCGGCATCTTGGGAATATGACAGTCAAAACCAAATTTGCACATGAACCTGCTGAACTGTGACCAGATGGAGTATTTCAGATATAAGGTAGCGGACCCATCATTGATTCTGGTTACCCTCCACTGGTCAATCATTTCTCTAGTTATACACAACGTAGTGACATTGGTGCTTTGGAAAAATTTATCAAATTCAAGAAAGATCCATCCCGTTTGCAATGAAATACATCCAAGAGATTGCTTCATGGCAATGAATTTATCGAAGTAGGGTGCATAAATGCTGTGATAGTCGAACTTAGCATTCATAAAAGCCTCCCTTCTGTTCATAAAACTGTTCGGAGACAAATGGAACGTCCAATGCGCATTTACGTAAAGATTCGATGTCAATGCGAAGATAGAACATGGTTGAGCTGGTTTTTTGATGTCCTAAAGCCTCGGAAATGACAGGAATGGGTTCGCTGTTTTCAAGAAAACGGCTGGCGAGACTGTGTCGCATTGAGTGCGCACCGTGTCTTCTTTCACTGGTATCGACACCGGACACTTCTATCAGATGTGAGATGGAGGCGGAGACAGCATCGCCCGTCAGGGGAGCATAGGGTGCCCGCGTATAAAGGAATATGTGCGCCAATATGGATTTTTTTCTGCCGTATTTTAGATAATCAATGATAGCCTCTCCAACGTCAGCCAACAATGGAAGGTCGATTTCCTTGCTGGTCTTTGACTGGATCAGTGTGATTTTATTGCACCCCCAGTTGATGTTGTTGAAAGTCATGTTTGCAATATCTGATGCCCTGAGTCCAAGTCTTGTCGCAAGCAGAAGCATGGCATAATTCCGTCGGCCAGCGGAGTCTTCCCTTTTGATGGACGATTCTATCTGTAAGACTTCATGTGATGTGTATGCGGAAGGCAATTTCTCCTTCCTTTTCCACTGGTAATGTTTTAGAACTTCAGACAAGTCATTTGCAAGAATATGATTCTCAAATAGGTATTTAAAAAATACGCGTAGGTAAGAAGCGATACTTATATTATTGTTTGTCAAAGTAGTAACAAAGATGATGATATGCTCTTCCTTAATCTCCTTCACGTCAAATATTTGCTTGCTTTCCAGGAAGACAAGTAACCTGTAAAGATTCAGGCGGTGATGACGAATCGTTTTTTTATGCCGGCGTAAGGCTTCAAGATGCAAACAGTGCTCTTCCATCAATTGACCTATCTGGCCTGACAATACCAGTTTACAAGGATTGCAGTATCTCTTGCTGATGATTCCGGTTTTCTGGATATCATTCAAGACATTTATACTCCTGATGATGTCTTTTTGAGATGCTTCAACGATGTTTCCAATTTGGGTGCGAAGATATTGTTCCCCCACTGATGCATCATAATGACGGACTGATCTTTCGATCATATAGGAAACAATGCCTTTTTTCCATAATGATTTGAAATGATCAATTCTGCCTTTTGTAAATGAGTTTTGTTCGAAATACAAAATACATCGTTGAATTAAGCACTCAACAGACTGTTTTTCTTGCTTCATAATGATAATGTTTAATTTTTATGGCAAAATCGCCATACTAAAACTAACCAATATCATTTATTTATGTAATGTTTTTATGCGAAGTGTTTATACGTAAAAGCCTTATAATCAATTTTTATAGTCAGCATTAATTGCTTTACTTTGCATAATCTTTTGCTTTCCATAATAGGTTATGTCAATGCACCACACCTGGTTCGAATGAGTAAGCTCAAGTCCACGAAGCTTGTACGAATGAATATACCGGGCCAACCCCAGCTTGCTCAGGTTCCGTTGCGGATAGATCGCCATCACGCCCATTTTCCGAAGAAGCCTTCTGACCCGTTTAGGTCCTACCATGAATCCCAGCAAGAACAGGAAATCAACCATTCCTTCAACCCCTTTGGTGGGATGATCCAGAAACTCTTCATCCATCTTACGCATCATCTCCAGGTTTTCCGACTTCTCCCCAACGGGTTTATAATGCAAACTGCTTCGGTTCAACCCCAACAGCTCGCATTGCCTACGCTCACTGATACCAGATCTCGGGGTCACTACTTTCTTGAGGACCTCATGATCCCCAGTTGTTCTGAGGCCCTCTTGCAAAAATCCACCTCGATCTCCAGGCGCCCGATCTTTTCATATAGGGCCTTCTCCCGTTTTTCCGCCTCCTCATCTGGTGCCTTAGTCTGGAAAATCTCAGCTCCCCGGGATAAAAACTCGCGTTTCCACTTCGAAATCATTTGTGGATGAACCTCAAAACGCTTTGCCAAATCGCTCAGAGTCTCCTGTTCCTTAATCGCCTCAATAGCTACTTGAGCTTTGAATGCTGCAGTGTGTTTCTTTCTACTCTTTTTCATAATGGATAAATTTAATCGTTTGTATTAAACTTAACCAGTGGTATGAATTTTAGGGAGTATTATATGATTCCAACTTACCCAGTCTCTCAAAGACTCGATTCCGCTTTTCCAATTATTACATTGAGAAAGTAAATTCTCTAAGTAAATTTCATTAATAACCTCGATATGTTCAAAGTCAATAACAAGAAGATCATTTAGTAATCTTTCTATTTCATTTACATTATTGATACAAACCTGAAAGTTATGTAACGTGGATTTGTATGCTGAAAGAAAAGCCATGTAACCTTCCTGTAAACCAGATGCAAGTGATTGTCTAACTTCTTTGGCCTTTATCGGATTAATAGAATAAGCTAATATCAGATTATTTAGTTTTAATACGATGTGACAGACATCCTCAATTTCCATCCAATCTCCATCTCCACCTTGCCATCTTAACCCCAGAATAGGAGCTATAAAACTACTTTGGAGCTCTATCTGAGTTTGCTCCTGTTGATATTCAATTATTTTATTTATGATAGCCTCAATTGCTGATTTGTTTAATTTTCTATTTTTTGAAAAATCCCTTAAGACCTTAATTATATTATTCTGATCAAAAAATCTGGGAACAAACCATTTCCCTAGAGATTCCTTCCATTCAACTTTTAACTTTTCTGCATCAATTGTTAATATAGCCTTCGTAAAAGATTCAAGTAATTCCACTCTGTATTTGTTCCGATTTTTAGCATGTTGAGCAACGCTAATTATCAGTTTAATAGATTCATCTAAATCCAATAAGCTTAAAAGTGACGAGGGGACATCTGATGAGGATTCTAGAATTTTGCAGATTTCATTCAGAGCAATAATTTGTGATCTTTGCCTAATTTCAACATTTAGATTAAGCACCTTATTTACTTCAATTGTTTTGTATTTCAACTCGTTTAAAGCGACAAGGCACTTGTCAATCAAAATTTTAGCATCGGATTTAATTTGTGTCGAATATGATAATGTCCTTATTGCTCGTAATGGATGGTTATGAGGTTTCCCGCACATTATTCCTGCAGCCTTCAACTCTTCTGCAAGTTCAGTCCAAATTCTGACTTTTTCTTTTGAAAGAGAATCAATAACACTTTTTTCAAACCTGATATCATTTGGGAACTCCCGAATAGATGCATAGCCAGAAATTGCTTCAAAAAGAGAAAATCCGAATGGATACTTTTTATGAAGAGCTTCGACATAACAATTAAGTTCTTTTCTAATTTGAAATATTCTTTCAGCTTCTGATTTAAAGTCTTCAGGTGAAGTTATACGAACGATTTCTGTTGTTCTTTTCAATTGTTCCAGTAAAACTGATTTCTTTGTTTTTTTGGAATGCAATTCCAAGCAAAATGGTGCTATACCTATCCCTTCAAGTTTTCTTTGAACGACTTCAAGAGCCGCCATTTTTTCTGCAGCGAAAAGAACCTTCTTCCCATTGTATAAAGCATTAGCTATTATATTAGTAATTGTCTGAGATTTTCCTGTCCCGGGAGGTCCATGTAGGATGAAACTTTTGTTTTGACTGGCAGCACAAATTGCATTTAGTTGAGAAGAATCAGCGCTAATAGGTAATATTATTTCTGATGGATGATATTTCACATCAAGATCTTCTGGTAAAAACTGATTTGATTCAACATCCCATTGAGCTATACCTGAAATTAAGCTTGAAACTATCTTGTTTTGAACAAGCTTATCAGCATTGTTGTGGATGTCATTCCACATAATGAACTTGTTAAATGAAAATATCCCCAGGATTGCTTGTTCCTCGATATCCCAGCGGTTCTGCTCCATTATGAATTGTCGGATGATGTTAAAAATTCTTTTAACGTCAACGCCACTATCGTCTTTGGGCAAGGGGTCAAGACCGGTGATATTAATTTTAAAATCCTGTCTGAGCATTTCGATAAGAGTAATATTCATCAATGTATCCTCTTCCCTGCTCCTTATTACATATCCTTTAAGTGCGGATTTTCTTATTATGTCAACTGGTATAAGCAGTATTGGTGAAAATCTCGGTTGTTCACTGACAGGAGTTTCAAACCATTTTATAAGGCCTAAACATAAATACAAGGTGTTTGCCCCATTTTCCTCCATCGAAAGCCTGGAAGACCGATACAGGTTAGTAAGTCCATGTGCTAGATCAATTTCAGAAAGGTAAGTTCGAAGACGTTTCTGGGAAAGTTCATTTTTTACTAGATCAATTACAGGATCTGTCTGATTTAATGCTTGATATACTCCTGCCGTTCTCAAAGGATTATCCCAGTCAGAAGGTTTTGGCAACAACTGAAATTCATCACCGGCAGCCAGAGCATCCTCAAGGATATTTAGACTGATTGAGATTAATTGAATAGTAGTCTTAGTGATTCTAGTGTTCAGCAAATTGTTTCTGAGGCTCAGATCAAGTAGCTTACGTTCCCAGAGTTGTTGTTTTGAAAACTCTTTTAGCTGATGATCAATTATGATATTATCAGACAAAATTTCTTCTGGAGAATCAGTGAATGTTACAGATTTCTGGTCGTCCGAAAATTCCCATCCTAAATCAGTTTTAATTCTTTGAGGTAAAGGCCTTATCCCAGCAAACCTGGACCTTTTTACATCAACAAATAGTAAAAAATCATCACTTTTTGCAATATGATAGTTACCTGCTTTAACAGCATCATCAAATGCGTTTGTGTTCCCAAAGTTCAAATAGGTAGTTTCAACCAAAAGGATTTCATTGATGCCATCTGCAATCCTCTTTGACAATAATGCACAGTCATCATTAATACTATCAGGAAATGTGTCATCAATGAGCCAACCCCCGGCAAAAGCATGGCCTTTAACCATTACAATTATTGGATGTATCCCAATTGCTTCCAGGCATGAAGCATAAATTAAAGATAAATCAAGACAAGTACCTAACTTCTGATTCACCAGGGAATCTATCATCCTGATTCTTTGACCTTTTTCTTCAAAGCTAGCTGGCGGAGTACAATACACTATTCCAAGTTCATAGATAGATTCAAAAACAGCAGCCATTTGTTTTTTTACACGATCAGGATTTCTACTTTGATATTCATCGAGAGATGGATTACCGGTCCATTTGCTTAAGATCTCAGATGACCTTGAAATAATTTTTGATATGTATGGATTATTTGGAGTAATGAATGAGGAAATTGTCTCTGGTAATATGGAAATTCCCTGCCATTGATCAAAGGCTAAAACATCAATTAGATAATCATTTTTAAAAAGAATTCGATCTTCACTTTGCATCAAGATTCTTACTGATCCTGATATTCTTTCGGTAAGTTCAGAAAGAAACTTCGGAGAAAGTTTCAGATCAAAATTATTTACCAGAAGAGATTCACCCTCTTTGAGCAAAAATATTTTTGTGGAAACAGGTGTAGCAAACTCAGGTTCAAAAGTCAATTCAACATTAATATTTTGAATATCATTTCCTGTTGAATTAGTAATCAAGAATTTTCGAATTACAGGAATGTGATTCTGCTGCATTGAGAAACTGATTATCTGAGAATAAATGAAATCAACTTTGAAATCTTGCTGAAGTTGCGCTTCCATATCTAGATTGTATTTTATGAATTGCCATACCTAATAACTTTGTTGGCCAATAATGGATCATCCTTTGAGTTTAAAATAGCTTAAAACCTTGATTAGGTATCTTACTCTAATTGATTCTATTTTGATCATATTGTCTCATGATTTTTTTCCATTTTAGTCACCATTTTTTCTATCTCTTCAATTTCGGTTGTGTATGAAATTGATTCTGAAAACTTCATCTGAAGGTAGTTCTTTGCCGATAATATATTATGAAGAACCTTTGAAATTCGCTTTTCCTTTGAGGAATTACTTTTCAGTAATTCAATCTCATTTAATTGTTCTTCAAAATATCTCTTTAGGCCGTTTATTAAAGAAGTTATGCAATAGGCTTCTAAATCAAAACTATGCGGACTTGAAAGTCTGGATAGATCGGGTTCATCTGGAATACGATTAAAGTATCTTACACTATAGTCGTCAATTGCTAATTGAATCGAATATTGGTAGTCTGGATTATTATTAAGATTTTTTAATCTATCGGTCACATTTTCAAGAAATTCGATTCGGCTTTGAATAGTCTCAATAGTTTTGGAATTGTCAAGGATGTACAATGTTTCCAAAAACTGGATCGATAAACTTCGGATCGTGGTTGAATAAAAGTTGTCCATTTAGTTTTTGTTTAGGTTGTGTAGCTGGCTTGATAGCACCAAGGACACTGATTAAAAGGTGTAGAATAATTTTCGATTTGGAGGATTGTCATTGTTTGGTTTAATACCAATGTTACCTTGTAATCAATGGAAATGCAATTCTTTGAGTCAACGTAGATTGTACATTATACCTGTAATTGTCTTTTCTCTTCTGTTGCCTGGCAATCTCATCCTCTATCTGTCTGCGGTTATCTCCATCGTTTTCAGCCAGAGCCCTGGTATACTCCCCAAGCTTGTTATCTATGTATGCTATGTGGCGGTCTATCTTGCCCTGGTTGTAATTATTCTTCTTGCTGTTTTGTGCCCTCAGCTTAGTGCTGTCGCCAGCTATAAGCTTTCCGCCGATCAGGTCAAAATGGTTTTCAATTTGTACCGTTGCCCTGAAGACCTTCTTTATGGCTTTTGGGTTGTCCCGCCTGAAATTGGAAATTGTGTTATGATCAGGCTTCAGGCACTTTAAAAGCCACATTACTTCAATGTTCCTTTTACATTCTTTTTCCAGGTCCCGTGATGACCGGATTTTATTAAGATACCCGTAGATGAACAGTTTGAGTAAGGAGGAAGGATGATAAGCCGGACGACCGTTTTCGATAAAGTCCATTCTGAATCCGTAATCTTTAATAGAAAGGCTCTCAACAAAAAGGTCAATAATCCTTACTTAATTATCGGGGTCAATAGATTGGTCGAGCGAAACCGGGAAAAGATTAATTTGATTTCTGTTATGTCCCTGTATGAATTTCATATAGTTAAGGTACAAAACAAGACATTTCCGGAAGAATCCCCAGCCCCATAGTTATGAACATTAAGGGCAGGTTTTTAGACAGTCTGACGGCCCGGCAATAAAGGGAGGTTGTGTTACCTGGCGCAGCCATCCGGCCACCGGTCCTGGTACTTTAGCCGGGAAATAGTCCCGGTGGCAAGACAGGTATGGCGTGCTTTTTGCCGTCATGGTACAAGTTTTATTGCGTGCAGGCGCGGTCACGGTACAAGTTTGATAGACGGTCGGATATTTCTCCCGGTAGATAAAGTTGATAAAAGACACTGGCGCAGTGTCGCGATGCAAGTTGTCTCGGAGGCAGAAAATTGTCATGGTGCAGAATGTTTATTGCGTGCAACTGTGCGTGTCCGGGTGCCAGGTTTATTACGCGTCCAGGTAAGTGGCTCAGAAACATGCAAAAAGCATGACAAACAACTTACCTTTTGTCCGTGTTGCACTAAATCCCACCCCATTTTCAGGGGTGGGATAGCACTTTTTTGTGTTAACCATGTTAAATTAGTTCACCACAAATTCATTTAATATGGAAACACAAACAAAGCTACGAAAAAAGTCGTTCACTACTGTTGAACAGG
The DNA here is from genome assembly GCA_035530515.1 of Bacteroidales bacterium. Classification (GTDB taxonomy): domain Bacteria; phylum Bacteroidota; class Bacteroidia; order Bacteroidales; family VadinHA17; genus LD21. The sequence goes on along the minus strand of DATKUO010000149.1, from coordinate 1,339 downwards.
CTATTCATCAGGTAAGAGGCTTCAGGAATCTTTACCAGGAACTGGATGATAAAGTACGGTTGTCCGGACAATCAACCAGTACATTGAACAATTACGCAAGGAAATTAGCCCAATTAAGCCTTCATTTCGGCAAGCTGCCACAACACATCAGCGAGAAAGAGCTTAACAAATACCTGGCACAATTGGCACGTCAAAGTAAAACACCATCGTTGAGTGACTTCAAATTTGCGGTGTATGGGCTTCGTTATTGCTACCGTCTGCTGGGGATGAACGACAGGGTTGTTCAACTGCCCAGTATTAAACGGGATAATAAATTGCCGGTGGTGCTGAACTATGAAGAGTGCAAAGCATTGTTCAACGCGCCGGAACTACTCAAGCACCGTGTTCTGCTATCGTTGATGTACTCTGCGGGCTTGCGTGCACGCGAAGCCAGCCGGTTACGCATAGCCGACATCGACTCAGGACGCATGATGATCCACATCCGTCAGAGCAAGTACAACAAGGATCGGTATGTTCCGCTGTCACAACTGGTACTTGAAGGCTTACGCAAGTATTACTATGCCTGCCAGCCGGTAGATTATTTGTTCAACGGCAACCAACCAGGCACACCACTTAGCGTGCGCGGCATGCAATGGGCACTGCGCGAAGCGGTAAAGAAGTGCAAACTTCAGAAAGGCATCACCCTGCACACACTTCGGCATAGTTACGCTACACATCTGCTGGAGTTCGGGATGGATATTGTAACCATCAAGGAGTTGCTGGGTCATGAACGCATTGAAACCACTCTGGTGTACCTACTGTAGCAAAGCCTAACCGAAGCAACCTGTTTAGCCCGTTCGACAGGTTGTATAAGAAGGGTTGAAGCCGAGGTATGAGCTGGCACAAGTAATTGATCGATTTGGAGAGGAGTTTGAAAGCAAGCATTCATCCAACAGCTATGTGAAGCGAACCTTGAGTGCATTGCTACGTTGTCGGACATTGTCATTGGGCGGACATGTTGACAAATGCGATGAGTGCGGTCATATCCGCATCAGTTACAACTCCTGCCGTAACCGTCATTGTCCCAAGTGCCAGAATACGCAACGTGAAGCATGGGTAGAAAGCCGCAAACAGGATCTGTTGCCGGTCCCATACTTTCATGTGGTTTTTACGGTTCCGGATAAACTCAACAGTCTGTTTCTTCACCACCCGGTAGTTCTTTACAACCTTCTGTTTGCCAGCACATGGGAAACGATAGCTCAGTTCTCGTACACAAAGTTGCATGCCGAAACGGGCATGGTAGCCATCCTTCATACCTGGGGACAAAATCTGAGCACCCACCCGCATGTGCATTGTGTTG
>DATKUO010000148.1:0-3740 GCA_035530515.1 Bacteroidales bacterium | reverse complement strand
CCTGAAATATGTACTTTTGCCTTATTAACACCTGCGCCATTTGTACTCTGTTGAATTATTGCATTTGCACCGCTACCCCAAATTGAGCCATCCCATACCATAGGTTTCCCTGCTGTGCCCCCCTGCTTTATTTGCAATGATGTTGCAGTTGACCATGTATCACCTTTCTTCAAACAAATAACTGCCCCTGCTGTAGCGTTTGAATCAGCATATCCGAGAGTTTGCCAGGGTGTTCCTGTAGTAGTTCCATTTGCACTGTTATCACCTGTTGTAGAAACATAAAAGGTATCTCGTGGAATGTAAGTTAAAATAGGCCCAACGCTATCAGCAAAAGTCTCTATTCCCGGAGAAAAACCTGTCGATGCAACCGGAATGACCGAAGCTCTCATGTAATACCCGGAATCAACAGAACTATAAACATAATGCTGCCTGGTTGAATCTGTAAACACTGAGTTGCGATACCACTTAAACAGGCTCGTTCCCTCCGAATCACCCTCCAAATCATAATAAGTATATTCCAGAGTGCCAACGGAATCCGTAAGAGAGCTTCCGGTAATGCTTAAGTTTGTGGCTATCGGTATATTCTGAACAGGGTTTGTTTTAAGTATTTTCAGGCCGAATATTGTGTCAGACAGATTAATGACCTGGGAATAAGCACAAATATTGAATATCAGCAAAATCAATGATATGATATATTTTTTCATAATTTCTTAATTATTGGTTTTTCTTCAATATCCGGTTCCGGGAAATCATCCTTTGTGAGTTCCACAATTGTTTTTATCGTTTTCAGTTCAATTATCGGCTCATCCGCTTTGTCTAATTCTGCAATGGGAACGGCAATCTTCTGTAATATGGCATCAGCTGTTAATGTCTGTTTAAATCCTTCAAGTTCGCCTATCTGATCCTCACGCAGTACCCACCTTCCATCTTTTATCTGAATAGGATCAATACCCCACCAGGGAGTGATTTTATACTGTCTGTACCTTTCAGCTTGTTCCGGTGTTAATACTATCCATCTCATATTACACCTGTTCCGTGATAGTTTTTAATAATATCATCAAAAATATCGTATTTAAAACATTCTCTATATCCATCAAATTTTTTTAATGGAACATATTTATAATACGAATATTTTTTATGGAGTGTTTTTTCTTTATCATATATAAATTCTGGCGATCCAGAAGAAACAAATATTATATCATAATCATAGGGAATAAGTCTACATCTTTCACTCATTTTTTGTGCAGTTATTCCGATTTTAATAAAATTTTCAATCCTATCTGAACAAGACAAAATATATATTTTAGATATTTTATTTTCAGTACGGCAATAATCAATCCATGCTGTCCTGCTAAATCCGTTTTTTGCCCATTTGCGTTTCCCGGAATCCATCCCACAAACGGGACATCCGTTGCCCGCTAAATGATTGCACATTAGTTGTTCAAACATCCCGTGAGCTGGGCAAAGTATCTTTACCTTGAAACGATCTCCTATATACTCAACAAAATCATAAGAATATCTATCACCATGAATTCGTTTCGATTTAATTGCAAAAGCTAAATTTTTATCAACTGCACTCAATATACTTGGTCGACTCCATGTAAATAATTTATTAGGTGTTGCAAAATATTCAATGCCCGATTGATCCATAACTCTAATCTTTGTAAATCTCCCTTTATATTTCTCTAGCGGCACAAGATTTAATCCTGATTCACTAAGTCTGTGCTCATATTCTTTATGTGTTAATTTTCTCATAATCAGGGAATTACACCTGTGCCATGAAAATCCATTCTTGTTTCAAATCTGTCTGTAATATTGTCTATGTCTGTTTGGGTTAAGCCTGAACCTGTGAAAATTACTGAAAGTTGGTGTGATCCAAATCCACCAGCTACACCTCCATTATTATAAGCAAAAACATAAATATTGCCATTTGGTAAACCTGTTGAATTTCTTGATATTTCTCCTAAATTTGATTTATTAAAATATGGATCATAACTTGTTGATTGATCTCTATTTATAATCCACATTCCTCTCTCGTCTCCTGAAAAATTAGGAGTATCATCTGAGTCACTATTCATTCGCATAAATGCACGATCTGGCGAAGAATAACGATGCACAGATAAAAGTATATCCCCTACTGCAGTTAAAACCCCAGAATCAAAAGCATTCGCTGCAGATAAATTATTTCGTACATAGACCCCTACACTCGCACTATTAAGCGTATAATTCACCCCATTAACCGCAGGGTTCCAGTTCAGATCGATATAAGCATTACTCCCATTACCCTGATAACCAGCCCATTGAGTCCATGCCGGAGCGTTATATGCTGTGGCTGTGCTTGAAGGTGATTTCCAGTTTCTTAAACTATCTGCCCCTGCAACATGGTTAGCCAGTACCCAGATGCCGTCTTTTTTCACCCAAACACCGTCGTTTACCCAGCCAAGTACCATAGCATTATCAACTTCAGCATCCGGATCGCTTGGTTTTGTTATATAAGCATTATACACCGCTTCATATTCAGGGCAGAGGGTCCATCCTGAACTCTTCTTCAACAAGCCTATTATATGATGTGGGAATGTCATGCCTCGTTACATATTGTATAAAATACATTCGTGCCGTCATAGTACCAGCTGATCAAATTGTACTTATCAGCAGTATCATCGTAAGTATCCGATCCGTTCAGCTCCTTTGTAAAGGCTGCTCCCATTGTCAGGGTATGCCCTCCGGCTCCATCATTCAGAAGGACTATCACCCCGGACATCCCTGCAGAGAGATTTGTGAGGTTAATTGTGGTACTTCCGGTAAGTGTAGCTGTGTGATTGTTCGATTTCGTACAGTCACAGTTCAGCGGATCAGCAAACGTCACAGCTTCGGGATCAACATAAGCCTTGCCAGTTATCCTTTCAACGGCATCCTGAGAATCTGTCCCTACCCTGTGAGTATGGGTGGATTTATCCCAGGTGTTGGCATCATCAGCTCCCCTGGCGCCACCGTCATTGTACTGGATCTCTTTGTCGCTTCCTGCCGGCGAAGGGTTTGCTCCGACAGAAATATTCGCCGTGATCCCCGAAGAGATCGTAAGATTTACGGAGATATCGCTCATGAGGATTCGGCTTTAATGACAGATTTTCTGAGATCAATAACATCATCGGTGCCAACGGAATTCTTCTCGTTGTCATCGAAATCAGTATCTGTTTCGACGACATTAACTTCAATACGGTAACTTCCAGAACTTGCAGCAGAAGTATCTACACTTTTCCAGTCGGCCCGGTAGTTATAAGAATCAATCTTTTTAAATGCGATATAATCACCACCCCCGGCCTTTGAATATTTCTTCAAAGGAATAGGATTGTCCTTCAAAAGAATGTAAAGAAAGAGTTCGGCTAAATTATCAATGTTTATAGCCTCACTTGTTATTTTATTGGTAAGGCTGATTGTAATGGATATATCCGTACCCTGATATATTGCCCCTGCACTCATTACCTTCTGTCAAATGTTACGTGAACGGGATATTTAAGATCGGTCCCTGACGAGCCCCGGGTAAACTGTATTTTTAATACCGGGAATGCCAGCCCTATCTTTTCAAAACCTACCTGGTAGTCATCTGAAGCTTTTACCGTTGCAGGAAGTGATGTGGATGAGAACTGTATAAAAGTCGTATCCCCGGCCTCCCATCCTGTCCCTACGTTAAACCGGGCCCCTGTGGTGTCATCCATTGTCCGGCAGTCTATCAGTATCCC
>DATKUO010000147.1:0-4042 GCA_035530515.1 Bacteroidales bacterium | reverse complement strand
CTCTCGGAAATTCTCATAAACAATACCTTCTACGTCGAGGATTTTTTGCAAATGAATTGGAACGTGACTGGGGATTGTTAGGTACTGGACCAATCTCAAAACTAGACCACATTAATTACAAACACCGCATCATAATACCTATTCACTGGAATAATAAACTTGTATCTTTTACCAGTAGAGATATCACGGACCGTGCCGAAAAGAAGTATATGTCCTGTCCTAAGGACCGTGAAGTGATTCCTCACAAACATATCCTATATGGTGACCAAAGTGCCTGGGGTGATGTTGGTATTTGTGCTGAAGGGCCTACTGATGTATGGAAACTAGGACCAATGGCATTTGCTACATTTGGGATTGAGTACACTCCACAGCAGGTGAGGGTCATTGCAAATACGTTTAAACAAGTTGCCATTATATTTGATGATGAACCACAGGCCCTAAAACAAGCAAACAAACTCAAGGCTGATTTAAAATTCCGGGGGGTCAATACAGAGGTGGTGACAATCGTTGGAAGAGATCCAGGTAGCATAAGTCCTTGGAATGCTAGAAAATTAGTAATAGAAATCATAAATAAAATGAAAAATGGAACATAGAATTGTAAAAGTCGTAATCGAAGTACCTTGTGGAGGAACACAAGGACGAGCTGCAATTGAAGCAATAAAGATTGCAATGGATTTTAATTGCAACGTTGACTTCAATTTTAATGGAAAAGAATACAAAGTATTGTTTAATGATCTTATTAGTTGTGTTAAACCCTTTGACTCTAATGACTTATAAAATAAATTTGTTTGTTAAATTAATTCTTTATATTTTTATAGATTGTATTAGAGTAGAAAATATGAAGAGTAGGATAGATACTCTGAAGGATTTGTATTTTATCCCTGGTAGTAGTGATAAAGCAAAACCCGGAAGTAAGTAGATGTCTATCCCATCGAACACTTTCGGGTTTTTTAATTTTATATACTTATGGAAAGAACGAGACCTCCAAAATTGAATTTACCTGATGCAATCAATTGTAGTATCTCCAAAAACTTTACACAAGTTCCTACCAAGTTATTACGTGATCCTAATGTAACAAGCAAAGCAAAAGCGTACCTGTGTTTATTACTATCAAATAAAGATGGATGGAGTTCTCATGTTACTATGATACAAACTATGGTAAAAGAGAAAATGGATGCTATACAAAGTGGATTGCAAGAATTAGAAGGACTTGGTTATTTGATGAGGATAAAATATCGAGACAAGAAAACAAAAATATGGAAAGGGTCATTTTGGGCATACACTGACCACCCTGGAAAATTCAATGTGGAGGAGCAATTAAAGATACTTGATAAAATAGGGTGTGAGCCACAACCGGGTTTCCCACGTCTGGATTATCCAGATCTGGGTTATCCACGTCTGGATAATCCGGCCTATAATAATATTAATACTAATAATACTAATAATAAAAAAATTAATAATACACTATCCCCCACCCAAGAAAAGAATAAAATTTACCTCCCTCTCGCCAAGTATCTATACAAGATCATCTCCTCCTCCAAGAATGTAAAGTATAATCTGGGCCAAATTAAACCCTGGGCCAACGAGATACGAAAACTTTCCGAAACCAATAAAGTATCATATGAGCGAATCGAAAAAGCTCTGCAGTGGTACGAGAAGAATATTGGAGGGCAATATATCCCAGTCATATTATCTGGAACTTCATTGCGTGAGAAGTTTGTGAAGTTGGAAGACGCTATGAAAAGAGGAAAGTATGATACCAACAATGGTAAACCGGATTCCATGATCGAATATGGTGAGCGCTGGGAACTGCAAGAAAATGGACAGTATAGAAATGACGACGGAGTATTAATGCCAGAATCTTAATTTCAAAAATTGATGTTGGAAAGGAAAATAATCATAGGCTTGATAACATCAACGCCTTTTATTCAGCAAATTTACACGGCCTGGGATGTTCAATTGCTAGAAGCACAAATGGCTCGTTTACTTGCAGGGTGGTGTATACGATATTACGAAAAGTACCAAGAGGCACCTAAGAAAGAGATTGAGGGAATCTACTATCAAGAATTGAAAACAGGCAGACATCCACAAGTCGTTATGGAAGAGATTGAGCAAGAAATACTGCCTAAGCTGTCAGATGAGTATGAAAACGAGAAATTTAACCTCGGCTACCTATTAGATCAAACGCACGAATACTTCAACGAGAGACACCTACAAAACCACACTGAACGAATTACCACATTACTGGAGGATGGTGAACTGCTGGAGGCTGAGAAATGTGCCTGTGAGTACAAACCATTAATAACAGACTCCAGTACAGGATTAGATCTCAGTAGTGAAGTAGCATTGGACCGTGTAAAGAAAGCATTCGAGGAAACCGCGAAGCCTGTAGTACGTTACCCAAAGCAGTTAGGTGACTTTTGGAACCAACAATTAGTAAGGGGTGGATTTGTAGTATTGACAGCTAGTGATAAACGAGGCAAGAGTTTTTGGTTATTGGATATGGCGATTCGTGCCTGTCGGCAAAAGGCAAAGGTCGTATTCTTCCAGGCAGGAGATATGACAGAGGACCAACAACTGAAACGGATCTGCACATACCTAACAAAAAAATCCAACTTAAAGAAATACAGTGGTAAGATGTTTCAGCCCGTCCGGGATTGCATACATAACCAACGAGACGATTGTGATTTGGAGGAACGTGAATGTGACTTTGGTGTATTTGAAGATAAGACTGAAGAACAACTGCGCAGGGAGATTACATTGAATGATCTGAAAAAGGAATATAAGGACTCTCCGGACTACCGTCCTTGCTCTGCGTGTGAGGAGTACCGATATAAGCCTTGGGGATGTTCATGGATAGAAGAAGTTGATAGCGGGGCTCCTATGACGGTTAAAGAGGCCCAAGCGGCTGTAGATGAATACTTCATACAAAACAACCGCCGTTTCAAACTGTCCTCACACGCAAACGGAACCTTAACGTTGAAAGAGATAAAAGGATTGTTGGACGTGTGGGAGAGGCAGGATGGTTTTTCACCTGACTTGATTGTTATTGATTACGCCGATCTGTTGGTACCAGAAGTAAGGACAGAGTTCCGCCATCAGGTTGATAATATTTGGAAAGGGTTACGTAACCTGAGCCAGGAGCGTCATTGTTTGGTTGCGAGTGCTACCCAGGCAGACGCAGCAGCTTACGAAAAGAATCGATTGAAGATTAGTAATTTCTCAGAGGATAAGCGAAAAAATGCACACGTGACGGCCATGTATGGATTGAACCAGGATACTAAGGACCGGGAGAAACGAATTGGACTGACACGCATCAACGAGATTGTAATCAGGGAAGGGGATTTTTCAAACGCCAATGAGATTACAGTACTGCAGAATCTGAAACGCGGTCAACCATTTCTTGGTAGCTATTGGTAACAAGTCAAATATTTTTTGTATAATATCATTAAACACATGAAAATAACAATAACAATATTATTAACATCTCTATTCGTATTATTTGCAATATGGCTTTATGTTAGATTAACTGATAATATGAATTTCGGAGAATCCTCAGTGCTTACAGAGAAGGTAACCAACAACAATTGGCAATTAGATACTATTTATGATACCATAGTCGTTGATACCATCGTCATTAAATATGATGGGTGGAGTCGAGTTGATACGGTACCTGTAACTGGGCAATACAATGTAGCACTTGGATACAAAGCTGGGTTTGCTAATCAAAGCGAACCAAAAACGATTAAAGGGTTTACTCCAAAACAAGCCTATGAATTTAGAAGAACTTTAGACTCTTTAGCAGATTTACACCTAAAAAATAATTAAAATGTACACCATCTCGAAAGAATTTGCATTTTCCGCTGCGCACACCTTAAACGGATTGCCGGCAGATCACCCGTGCAGTAGATTGCATGGTCACAATTACGTCGTCATTGTTGAACTGTCTTCAGTGAAATTGGATCACGTTGGTTTCGTAACAGACTACCGTAAACTGGATCCGGTGAAACAGTACATTGACACAAATCTTGATCACAAGAAC
>DATKUO010000146.1:0-27307 GCA_035530515.1 Bacteroidales bacterium | reverse complement strand
CTGTTTGGCACTAAGGAACAATACGATAAAAGCCTGGAACAGATGAAAATAAGGCATTATAATAGACAAAAAGATATTGATAGGTATTACAGGTATGAAGATTTGTGGGAAACAAAAACTAAAGTCGTAAAGTAGAATTAAAAGTAAACAATAAATTAATAAGGATTAATACTTCATTCTGTTTTTTCATCTTGTGCTTATTAACTTAATAAAATACATAAATTTGTAATAGATGAAATTAAACAACCTCCTGATGAAAAACTCAGCAAGAATCGGTTTTATTAAAGTTGGATTTTGGATAGGAATACTGATTCTCCTTAACAGCTGTCATCCTTCAATGAATTATGATACACAAGCTGAGATAGATAGTATTGTAGCCAAATGGGTTCCTGATAAGCGGGAAGGGATTTGTAATGTGAGTGTAACTATTAACAAAGATGGAGCAATCATTTTGAAGGGCGAAACAACTATCCCTCAAGCCGGACAGGAGATAATTAACGCTTTAAGTAAGCCAGGTATTGTGCTTATAGATAGTATTTTACTACTTCCAGATACTTTGGATATTGAAAAACATTGGGGATTGGTTACTTTAAGTGTGATAAACTTCAGGAAGCAACCTGACCACAGATCGGAATTGGTGTCGCAGGCGATTATGGGTACTCCGGTGCGGATATTGAAAACTGATAATTGGTGGGTGTTAATACAAACCCCTGACAAATATATCGCCTGGACTGAAAAATCGTCTGTTGAATCATTGTCCCGTGAAGAATTGACTTCATGGAAACAGAGAGAAAGAGTAATATTCCTCAATAATAACGGATCGATATATAGTGCACCGGAAGTGCCTGAAGTGGTTGGAGATCTTACTGCAGGAAGCATTATGGAAAAAAAGGGTGAATCAAATGGTTTTATTAAGGTTGCACTACCTGATGGACGGGAAGGCTATGTGGAGACTAAAAAGTTAATGGACTTTAGGAGTTGGAAAGAGCAGGTTTTTAGTAATGATGAAAAGATAATAGAGGTAGCTGCTACATTCCTTGGTTTTCCTTATTTATGGGGAGGTTCGTCATCTAAAGCAGTTGATTGCAGCGGTTTAGTACAATCGGTTTATTTTATGAATGGGATAATTATATCAAGAGATGCTTCATTGCAGGAGCACCATGGACTTGTTGTTGATTTTTCAAACGGGTTCAATGAGTTAAAAATGGGAGACCTTCTCTTTTTCGGATCAAAAGATAGCAACGGATCACATGTTTCTCATGTTGCTATTTATAAGGGAGATAATGAGTATATACATTCCTCTGGCAGGGTTATGATCAACAGCCTTGATTTCACTCAAATAAATTATAATAGTTACAGAAGGAATTCCCTTCTATCTGTAAAACGAATAGTGGGAGTGGAGAATGATAATGGTATTGTTCCGGTTAATAAACATCCATGGTATTGATGATGAGGTGATATGTTGAAGGGTTGAAGTCCATCTTCGCTTAAGCTTCGGCGGATGAAAGTTGAAGAGTTGAAGGGATCAGTTACTTTTCAACATTTCAACATAAATCATGAAGCAGATATAGGCTTGATTGGTTGATTTAGTGATTTGATGATGAATTAATGGGATCAAATAATGAAAACTAGAAGAAAATTTTTAAAGGATTGCGGATTAATTGCAGGTGGCGTTGGTTTTACGTATGTGGCATTAGGAAATACGAAATGGACTGGAAGCACTAAAAAGAGTGGAGTTAGTTCAGGAATGTCATTTCGGTTTAAACCTTACGAATTACATCTGAAGCATGTGTTTATTCTGGCATCAGGTTCGAGAACCACGACTCCGGTAATGCTGACAGAGATTGAATTTGATAATATTATTGGATATGGAGAAGCCTCTATGCCTCCGTATTTGGGTGAAAGTCATGCGACAGCTGATTTATTCCTCAGAAAGGTGGCCCTGTCGCAGTTTGATACTCCTTTTCTTATTGAAGATATCCTTAAATATATTGACCAGCTGGCTCCCGGGAACTATGCTGCAAAAGCTTCTGTCGATATTGCTCTTCACGACCTGGTTGGAAAACTTATGGATCAACCCTGGTACCGGATATGGGGGCTTAATCCGGAAAGTACTCCGGATACTTCATTTACAATTGGTATAGACATAGCAGAGGTGGTAAAGGAAAAAGTAAGGGAAGCATCGCCTTATAATATTTTAAAGGTTAAGCTTGGGCAGGGGAACGATAAGGAGATGATCAGAGCAGTCAGAAGTGTTACAGATAAGCCCTTATGTGTGGATGTTAACCAGGGCTGGACGGACAGAAATATGGCTCTTGACATGACCCATTGGCTAAAAGAGCAAGGTGTAGTCTTTGTTGAACAACCAATGTCCAAAGTTGCTATTGACGATGTAGCCTGGCTGACACAAAACAGCCCTTTACCAATAATAGCTGACGAAGCAATACAGACTATTGCAGATTTTAAGAGTGTACAGGGAGCTTACAGTGGAATTAATATTAAGCTGATGAAGTGCGGTGGTATGCATGCAGCTTATACTATGATCAAAATGGCCAGGGCGCTTGATATGAAAGTGATGATCGGTTGCATGACCGCAACTTCCTGCTCAGTGACTGCTGCGGCACAACTATCCCCATTGGTCGACTGGGCAGACCTTGATGGTAATCTCCTGATTGATAATGATCTTTTTGAAGGTCTTACAATTAGCAACGGAAAGATAATGTTGCCAGATACACCCGGTATTGGTATAAAAAAAGTATAAACTATATTTGTCACCTGAATCGATATAATCTATTTATTAATTGTAAATTCTAACACATAATGACAAGAAAAAGAGTATTTTACGGAGTCTTATCTCTCCTTGGAGCTATTATCATCGGTGCTGCTATTTATCTCAATTCATTACTTCCGATTATTACCGGATACGCAGCCAAGAATCTTTGTTCTGCTGTTTTTGTATCAGATCGGGAGCAAGCGGATGTGGAAGCTGTTGATCTTAACTTTTCATTTATAAAATATAACAGGAATAGTGTGAACTATGATGAAAAGAGCGTCACCAGCCATTTTCTGTGGGGCAGATCGAAAGCCATCTTCAGAGATGGATTCGGAGTAACACTTATACGGGATATTGATGAAGAGACACTCCGCAAGGCCAGGTACCCGGTTGGCACTGAAGCAGGATATTCACAGGATACTATCGACTGGCCGCTTGGAGATATCTTACCTGATACGTTGACAGGTATTGATATGGCAGCTCTTGGTGATATAACAAAACGGTTAGTTACTGACAACGCATATAATGGTAATGCATTTGCTTTCCTGGTACTTCATAAAGGTATTCCGGTAGCTGAAGCATATAAGCCACAATTCGATCAGGATACACGTTTCCTTAGCTGGTCAATGGCTAAAAGTGTTATTAATGCACTTATCGGTATTCAGGTAAAAGAGGGAAAAATGGATATATCTCAACCCGCCGCAATTGAAGAGTGGAAGGGTGATGAGAGGAGCAAAATAACTCTGAATGACCTTATGCAAATGCAGAGCGGACTGAAATGGAATGAAGATTATGGGAACAGATCAGATATTACTCTTATGCTTCATTGCGAAAAAGATATGAGCAGGTTCGCATATGAGAAACCGCTGGAGTTTCCCGTAGGTACCCATTGGTACTACTCCTCAGGAACCACCAACATCGTCAGTAATTTGTTACGTAACCAGTTTAGTGCTGATTCATTATACTTTTCATTTGTTCATAAGCAACTTTTTAACAGGATAGGTATGCCTGATGCCATTTTTGAGGTTGATCCATCCGGTACCATAGTTGGATCTTCTTATCTGTATGCTACAGCCCGTGATTATGCTCGTTTTGCTTTGTTGTTCCGGAATGATGGAGTCTTTTGTGGTGATCGGATATTACCAGAGGGATGGGTAGATTACAGCAGATCAGAAGCTTCTGCCAGCAATGGCGAATATGGTTCATTTTTCTGGCTTAACAAAGGGGGAGAAGTGCCATCAGCACCTGAAAATATGTATATGTGTGTTGGTCATGATGGTCAGCGTATCTATATTATGCCTGATGAAGAGTTGATTGTTGTTATTCTGGGATATTCTTCAACATCTACCGGCGGTATGGATTTTGACAGACTACTGAAAGATATCTTAAATACCTTATGATCCTCCAACTGGCGATGCTTTCAAGTGCTTCATATTTATTAATTTATCTTGGTGTCGTACTGCCGTTGATGGAACTGGGGGGCTATGTCACTTTTTATTATTATTCTGACAGCTATTTATCTGGCATACAAATATTTTATTAAACATTGATAATAAGCCACTAAACGAAATATCAGCCGCTAAGCCTGTCTAAGTGCAACTCCTTCAACTCCTTCAACCTTTTACCTGTTTTAATCAATACATCTTTATTGTGAAATTATTTGTATTTTTAGTCATTAAATAAAGTTAAGATTTTCTATTTACTTACGATTTAAAATCAAAAACAAGGAGATATCATGAGTGAAAAATTTTCAGTAAGTCCCAATGGAGAAAAATATCCATTACCAAAGCCAGAAGAGTATAAGACCGAATTCGAAAGCCTTAAAAAGCGTGTTGATCAGGAACGGGCACAGAATCGTGAAATTGTTGTAGTTATGGGCGTAGGATTTGTTGGCGCAGTTATGGCCGCTATTGTAGCAGATACTGTTGACAAAAAAGGCCAACCTTCGAAGTTTGTAATAGGCATGCAGCGTCCTAGTGTCCGAAGTTTTTGGAAAATTCCTTTGCTCAATCGTGGTGTTTCACCCGTGAAAGCAGAAGATCCGGAAGTTGATCCAATGATTGATCGTTGTGTCAACAAGAAAAAAACTCTAATAGCAACTTTTACTTTTGATGTTCTGAAACTGGCTGATGTTGTTGTTGTTGACGTGCAGTGTGATTATATCAAAGAGGATTTGGGTGATGTCCGTACCGGCCAAACCGATATGGCTGCCCTGGAGGCTTCTATAGGTGTTATTGCCGAGCACATACCACCTGATGCTCTCGTTTTGATTGAAACAACTGTTGCACCCGGAACTACTGAACAGGTTGCTTATCCGATAATGAAAAAGATATTTAAGAAACGAGGAATTGAATCCGATCCATTGTTGGCCCATAGTTATGAAAGGGTTATGCCCGGACGTAATTATGTTTCCAGTATTCGCGATTTTTGGCGTGTTTGCAGCGGAATAAATGAAGAGGCGAAAAAGCGGGTAGTTAAATTTTTGAATGAAGTACTGAATACAGATAAATTTCCTTTGACAGTTATGGATCGGCCCATAGAGTCAGAAACAGCTAAAATTGTCGAAAACAGTTACAGGGCCACCATTCTTGCTTTTTTGGATGAATGGAGCTTATATGCGGAGCGTAATGGGGTGGATTTGGTTAAAGTAATAAATGCTATTAAAGTGCGGCCGACACACAGTAATATGATCTTTCCTGGACCAGGTATCGGTGGGTATTGCCTGCCAAAGGATGGGGGGCTGGGTGTCTGGGCTTATAAGCATATCCTTGGCTTTGAGGATGATATTTTTAAAATTACCCCCATGGCTATTGATATAAACGATACACGAGGTTTACATGTGGGACAGCTTACCCGTGATGCATTGCGTAATATGGGTCAGCCGATTGCAGCCTCGGATATTTTGGTACTTGGAGCAGCCTATCGTGAAGATGTTGGGGATACACGTTACAGCGGTTCGGAGATAGTAATTCGAAAACTTGCAGAGATGGGAGCTGAAATCAGAGTACATGATCCTTACGTTGAACATTGGTGGGAGTTTGAGCAACAGGATACTTATCCTGCTGAGGGACAGAGCAAAGCGCGATTCTTTCGCAATCAGGAAAAATTAAAGGGAATTCGTGTTGAGCAGGATTTAAACAGAGCCCTGAATGATGCACAGGCAGTTATCTTTGCTGTCCGTCATGAGGCATATCTTGATTTGGATCCCGATGAAGTGGTAAAGACAATTGGTAAGCCTGCTGCGATTATTGACTGTTTTGGAATTTTATCGGATGATAAAATCCTGCGGTATTTTCAGCTTGGCTGTGAAGTGAAAGGATTAGGCCGTGGACATATTCAACGTATTAAAGAAGAAGCGCGGAAGGGATAGGAGGGATAAGACAGGTTATGGGCTAAAGTCAAAAGTCAAAATTCAAAAGTTAACGTATCACTAATGAGTGATAAACTTTAAAAATGCTTAAATTGGTGAAGATATATTGCTTGAACAGTATTTAAAAAATCAATATCTACATAATATGAACCGAGCATGTTTAGCTAAAAACACAATCTTGCATGAACAAAATCAACATGCGAGCTCCATCCGACATTTTAAAAATAATTTTGTACAGATGAAAAAAGCATTAACCCTGTTTATTCTCTTATTAACAATTATGAGCATCCAGGCACAGCCCGGTCGTAAAACAGAAAAAAATGAATTTCTGCAAATTGGCCTGAAAGCAGGTGGCGCTTACACAAAAATAAACGATTTATCAAAGGTACTGGTGAGTGAATCATATTACACCGGTTATACGTTTGAAAATAGCAGTGTATGGGGCTTTTCCGGAGGTATATATTTGAACTACAAATTTGAAGAATCCATTTCTGCTATTTATTCAGAATTATCCTATTCAAGATTGGGTAACAAATTGCACTATTCTGATATCAATGATTTTAATTATGATTTCATCGTTAGGTATGATTATTTTAACCTGGAACTATGGTACAAAGCTTATTTATTCAACAGTTTTCATATAGGAGCGGGGCCGAGAATAGGTTTTAACTTAACGCCGGAAAAAATATTTTATACATCAAACGGAGAGGACCTGTTTGGACCGGATATACGTATTCAGCAACAAATGCGTGATGTTTTAAAGGGTCGTACCAACGTTTGTCTGGGTGTGGGTGCAGGTTATGAATTCTCAAATGGTTTGTCCGTAGATGCCCGATATTATTATGGTATTAGCGATGTCATGGAAACAGAGGTTAATAATTTTCATTTCATCGAGAATAGTAATGCAAGTCGCATAATACAAATAACAATTGGATATGCATTACCTTATAACATGAAATTTTTCTGAAATATGATAATATTAACCTGATTCTAAAGTTTACAAATACGTCATATGAAGCAAGTTATATTTATTATATTGTTTATTCCTTTTGTTTCTATCTATAGTCAGAACTCATTGCCGGGAGGTGTTAAGGGAGCCTCTGTCTGGGAAATCACTGAAGGGACGAAACCTGGTGAGGCACAATGGAAATCGAATTTAAATTTTAAAAGCACTATAGAAACAGGATTGCTTATTAAAGGAAAGAACAGGTCAATAAATAATAATCCGGCACTATTTTTCAGTGAAGGGAGCAATACTATAAACAGTACCCTCAACCTTGGAAAATTAGCATCGTTCAGTCTGTTTACGGTTTGTCAGGCAAATGATACACTCGCGGAAAGGGTAATTCTCAGTGTCGAAAATGATAACTCCGCCGAAATGGTATTAACTGACCAGAGAATGGCAGCGTTGGATGTATATCGTTACGCATCCTATAATGCTAATATGAAACTTAGTCCAAAAATATATTCATATACCCGGAACAAATCACAAAATTCAGACACAGTATCACGAAGACTTAAGTTTGGACGACCACCACGTGGTCAGCAACTACCTGTATTAGTATATAGTGGCTTAATACCTGAAGTCATTCTTTTTAACAGGTTTATATCACCTAAAGAACGCCAGCAGGTTGAAAGCTACCTGGCCCTGAAATATGGAATTTCATTAAACCAGGAATTACCGGCATCTTATCTGAATAGTAGTGGAGAGGTAATTTGGGATGCTGAAATGAATGCATCTTTCAGTCGAAATATTGCAGGTATAGGAAGAGATGACATGTCTGGACTGAACCAGTTAGCATCCGAGAGTACACAAACCCCGGGAGTGATGAAAATAGGAATTTTAAGTGGTTTGAAAAATAATAGCTTTTTAATATGGGGTGATAATGGAGAGCCGCTCCGTTTTGATGACGAATCGGAAATTCGGAAGCTGAAACGGGAATGGAAAATTTCTACTTACAATTCTAAAAGTGATCTTATAAATCTTGAAATCAATGAGCTGTCATTAAGCGAAATAGACCCTTTGAAGGAAAGTGAGATATATTGGCTGATGGTGGACAATAGCGGAACGGGAAAATATCCATTCAGACAAACCCGATATATTCAATGCATGCCCATCTCTTCATCAGAAGGATATATTAGATTCGATTCAGTGAAATTTGATACAGATCAATCTGGTACTGATCTGTTTACACTTCTTGCTGCACCTTCATTTTTTGCAAGGAGTACTTTAATATCACCAACATGTTCCTCAATAAAATCGGGGGCTATACAAACTGAAATAGCTGGAGGAGTTCCTCCCTTCAGGATTATCCTCAAGGGTATCTCTAACAGAAGTTTTCAGTTATCATCGTTAGAAAACAAAAGGGATCATATATTCGAAAACATTAGCCAGGGAGCATATACTATACTTGTGACTGATGCAGATCAAAAGGTATTTACTGAAAAGATATTGGTTTCCAATACTCATGTCTGGGAAACAAAACTGAGCCAAACTTACAAGCTTGTTGAAGGGAAAAGCCTTATTTTGGACGCTTCGGATGGAATGCCGGCAGTAAATTATTTTTACTCATGGACAGCTCCTGACGGATCACTTGTAAATAATGAAGAAATATTAATTAAGGAGCCCGGTAATTATGTTTTATCTGTAACCGACGATAATAACTGTAGTTCTATCCTTGAAATTGATATAAGACAAACCGGTAAATCAAATTTTAAGAAAGTTGAACTATTTCCAAATCCGGTAAAGGGGTGGTTTATACTGCGCTTGAGTCTTGAACGGGTAACAGATGTAAATGTTGTTATTTCCGATATGGTCGGTAAGATCTTGAAACAAACACTACTGCAGAATGATCAGTACTACTTGTATAACGATATAATCCGGCAGCCAGGTATATACCTCATCACATTGGTATCAGAATTTGAAAAAGAGAGTCTTAAATTAATTGTTCAGTAAAATAAAATGGACCGTAGATGAATTGTATTTCAGAAAATCTAAGCCTACTCAATTAACCAGCTATATGAATAATTTTTTTCATATAAGGAGATCTGTTTTTTTGATAACAACTGTTATTGGCCTTCTGTTTTGTTTTAGCTGTAAACAATCTGATAATTCCGACAGAGTTTTCTTAATATCACAATCCCAAAAAATAATATCTGACCAGGAACCATTAATTCTTAACACAACAAATCCTGAAATAAAATCAGAGAAGAAAAAAACTACAATACCTGCGGTTAATTACAGTATCGTTATTCCCGGACGCACTATGCAATCAGCAGAATTTGTGCCCGGAGTACAGAACGGTATCACCATGGATGGTGTATCACTTAGTGTGCCAGTCGGTGGTCTGAACAAACCGAAGAAGCTATCAATCACAGGGTTACTGGCTGAAGATTTGCCTCTCATACCAGAGGAAATAATCAATGTAACTAAATATTACTATGCGGGTTACCGCTTTTTACCACACGGAATGCTCTTCGATTCAACTGCCACTATTGCAATGGCTTTCGATAAAAGCTTAATTCCGGAAGGATTTTCTGCGGAAGATATTTATACATATTATTTTGATGAGCATGATAACAAATGGAAAGCCCTGGAGCGAGTCAGTATTAACCACGAATTAAATTTAATCGTTTCCGGTACTTCACACTTCACCGACATGATAAATGGGATAATAAAAGTACCTGAATCTCCGGAAACAGAAGGATTTGTCCCAACAAAAATAAAAGATATCAAAGCCGCTGATCCAACTGAAGGGGTTACACTAATAGCTGCTCCTGTTGCAAATAGCGAAGGTGATGCTCTATTGTCATATCCTATTAAGATACCTGATGGCCGTTCTGGTTTGCAACCCCAATTAGCACTTCAATATAATAGCAGTGCAGGTAGTGGTTGGACAGGTTATGGATGGGGAGTCAATGTACCAGGTATTTCGGTTGATGTTACATGGGGAGTGCCTCGCTATTTATCTGATAAGGAATCAGAAACTTATCTTTTTTCCGGGTCGCAGCTTACACCGGTTGCGCATCGCGGTGAATATATTGACCGAAAAGCTGAAAAACGCTTTTATTCCAGAATTGAGGGAAGTTTTTCAAAAATTGTCAGGCATGGCGATAATCCTACAAATTATTGGTGGGAAGTAACAGCAAAAGACGGACTCAGAAATTTCTACGGAGGGTTACCGGGAACCGGTATAATAACCAATTCTGTCTCTATGGATGATAATGGTAATATTGGATATTGGGCATTAACGGAAACACGTGATCTGCATAATAATTTTGTAAGCTATATGTATGATAAACCTGTAGAATGTGGACAACAAATCTATATCAATGAAATTACTTATACAGGTCATGAGGCGACATCAGGACCTTACAGAATAACTTTTGTAAGAGATGACGAAACTAATCCATACGAACGAAAAGATATAAGTATAAATGCTCGTTTTGGTTTTATACAACGCGATCAGGAATTATTACGTCGGATAAGCATAACATTAAACAACGAAGCCATACGTAGCTATACTTTTCAATACAGGGATGGCGTCTTCGTGAAGACACTACTTGAAAGTATAACTGAATTCGATGCTGCCGGTAACCAATTTTACACCCATAGCTTCGATTATTATAATGATATACAGGTGAATAATGAACAAGTTCCATTTGCTTCCGAAAAGAAATGGAACTTGCCTGACGATAACCTGAAAAGTCCATACCTGAATATTTTTCTTGATAATATTTCAGTATTAGGAGGTTCAGGTAGTGTAGGGGGATCAGGTAGTGTTGCTGCTACGGTAGGATTACTTGATGGTAAACTCTTCCTTAAAGATATGACTGCAGGAGGAAATGTATCATATCAGGGTTCCAAAAATGAAGGTTTCCTTACATTAATTGATCTGAATGGGGACGGTCTTCCTGATAAAGTTTATAAAAAAGGCAATGGAGTTTACTATCGGCCTAATTTGCTTTCTTATCCCAGTGAGGAGATGTTTGGAGAGAAAAAGTTAGTGGCAGGAATCGATAATTTTAGCATTAGTAAAACGTCAGGTTTCGGATGGGGCGTTCAGGCAAATCCTCCATCAAGTTTTATAGGATTTGACAATACTAATTCAAAAACCAAAACCAATGTATATTTTGATGATTTTAATGCAGATGGACTAATTGACCTGGTTGATAATGGTGTAGTATATTTTAACCATCTGAATGAAAGTGGTGATCCTGTTTTTACATCCACCAGCGAATTAACTCCAAACCCATTATATGCCAATAGCCAGATAGATCTGAGTATTCTGCCTGATCCTGCTGTAGAGCAGGCCCAACTTGAAGAACAATTTCCTTTGCATGATGCGGTTAGAATGTGGCAGGCGCCATATAACGGAACAATAAGCATCAATGCTCCGGTTCATTTGGTTGAAGATACCAGCAGTATTGCCAGAACTGACAAATATAAAGATGGTGTCAGAGTAGCTATCCAGAGAAACGGAAATGAACTGTGGAGTACTGAGATTGACTCCGGTGATTACACAGCTCATGTGCCCGTTATAGCTTTGATTTCGATAAACAGAGGTGACCGGTTATATTTCAGGGTTCAGTCAAGGTTTAATGGTTCTTACGATAAGGTTTACTGGGATCCGGAAATATTATTTAACACTATAAACGGATCTGATCCACTGGTAAGTCTGGAAGATAGTAACAGGAAAAAAATTGGAAGATTTAAAGCATCTGAAGATTTTGTATTAAGCGGACAACAATCGATAGGTATGCCGAAAACAGGAGCTATCAAAATTAGAACTGCCTTCTCCAAGCCGGTTACATCCGATAGCCTAAAATTAGAAATTGTTAGAACAGATACTCTTGGAAACCCTCACTATTTGTTTGATAGCTTGTATTATTGTTCTCCAGTTATTTTAAATGATTCGATCAATATGGATCTTGAGGTATTGAAAAATGAATTTATCCAGTTCAGGGTTTTGTCATCAACAAATGTGGACTGGAGTAATATTAAATGGGATAACTATGTTGAATATACCCGGATTGATGATGGGACTCCACTTATCGGAAATGATGGTAACCCACTTTTATCTTTTAAATCCGTACCTGAATTTTCTAACATGTTTAATAATACTATAAGGCAAGAGATCCCAATAATTGCCGATACTTCATTTATGCTCTCATTAGGACTGGACACTATTGATGATTTTTCGCATCCGATGAAAGTTACTCCAAAACTGACATTTGTCCCCTCAGTGCCTGGTGATGATATTATTCTGGCTGTGAAGGTAAAAAATAAAATTTTGGGAAAGAAAGAGTATCTTTTCCCTGGTGGAGATGAGTTCAAAAGTGAGGATACTTTACTTGCTGATGTACAACTTTGGGATACTCTTTATTTTGAATATTATTTTTCAGATTTCGATTTAGGAGCACCTCTTGATACTGCCGATATAATAATAGGTTCAGATACTTTAAATCCTCTCAAAGCATCAGTTTTCAGCCCTATCGATCCGGCGGATGTAATATTTGGTAACCTGTACCATGGATGGGGCCAGTTTGATTATAATGGGAATGGTGATCGTGCCACCTCTCCGATAGATGAAAATCTTTTAAGGCTTAGTGATATCAGAAATGATAATGTTGCCTCCATGCAAGACACTTCTGATCTGGCAGGAGTGCAAAATCCACTGGGTAAGGTATTTAATATAATGATTCCATATGCAGTGAAATCTTGTTTTATGGGTACTGACGAACAGGTGTATATCTTACCGGAATATATTTCGAGCTCCAGGTTAGGTCAAAAGAATGTATATGTAGAACCAATTGTGTTTTCAGCATCTGGACTTAATGCAATTACAAAAGTATCTCAAAGCTCTTCTTATAGTGTAGCAGGAGGATTAAGTGTTTTATCATACAGTCATTCATGGGGAGAGGATAATCTGATTATTGATATGATGGATATGAATGGTGACAGATACCCAGATCTGCTCTCTACGGATAATATTCAGTACACAGACGTAAAAGGCGTTTTATCAGGTAGTTCAGTTAATCATTCTCTGGGTGACCATTACTCAGAATCTGAAGCTGATGGGTTTACTCTTGGCGGAAGTTTCGTTTATGCTAAAGCAAATAATTCAGGTTCTAAATCTCCTTCAAAAACCGTTAAGTCTAAAACCAGCGATAATTCCAAAACCAATGATAATGCAGAATCTTCCCAGGAAACCGCTAAATCATCAGTTGGTTTAAGTGGTAGTTTCACACTTAATAATGACAATACAAATCAAACCTGGCTGGATATTAATGGCGACGGATTGCCTGATAAGATCTACTCTGATGGTACAGTAAGGTTAAACCTGGGATATTCATTTGCACCGGCAGAGCATTGGAATCTTGATGCAATTTGCGTAGGTGAAAGTGAGGATTATGGAGGTGGTATTGGGGTAAATATTTCAAACGGAAGTATTACAGCTGGTGTCAGTTTCTCTAAGACTGATAATGAAGCGAATGAGACCTTTATGGATATTAATGCTGACGGGTTGCCAGATATGGTTAAAGGAAATAGTGTTTATTTTAACACAGGCAACAGTTTTGCATCTCCCATAGAATGGATAGGACTTGGAGCTCTGGATGCCGGAGAGTCTGTAGGACAATCAGCTAACGCCGGATTTACTGTAGGTATTGCTATTCCGATTTTTTTCATAAAAATATGTATTAATCCTTCTGCTTCGGTAAGCAGTGGAGTTAGTCATACTCTGACACAACTTACTGACATCGATTGTGATGGGATGCCTGATTTTCTTTCATCTGATAAAGAAGATGAGCTAAATGTAAGATTATCAACCATCTTCCGTACTAATGTCCTTAAAACTGTAGAGCATCCAATGGGCAGTAACTTTACTCTTGATTACCTGCTGACGCCAGCCGTTTATAGCCATCCAGGCGGAAAAATGGCTCTGGCATCAGTGAAAATGTTTGATGGGCTGCCGGGTGATGGTTTAGATACAACTTTTACTTCATTCGAATATGAAAATGGGTTCTTTAATCGTCACGAGCGACAATTTTACGGCTTTGGTTCTGTTAAAACTCATTTTCACAATACAGGGAACGATAACAATATATACCGAACAGTGGAACAGCAATTTAGCAACAGCGATTATTATTCCAAAGGTATGTTGCTCCTCGAAACACTTACTGACAGTGAAGGCTGGAATCAAAAAGGTTCACAAAACATTTATTCCTTGCGTAATATCCATACTGGTGAACTTCTTCCCGAAATATTTGCACAAAGCGATAGTACACCTCTCTTCATAGCGCTCAAAGAGACCAGACAGTTTTCTTACCGGGGAGCTTCGGAGCCGCTTATCACAACACGGATAACATATAAATACGATACACTGGGTAATATTTCAGGTTATACCGACTTATCCTCCGGAAATGCAAATGACAGGTATTCTGTTTCCATTCAGTATCATAGTAATGCTGACAAATACTTGTATTCTGTCCCTTCAAAACAGGAGGTAAGTACAATTGAAGGTCTCAGGCGAAAATCTGAAACGTCAATAAATGAGTTTGGTGATATAACTCAAATAACAAAATTTATTACCAGTGACCAAACTGCTCAGTTTGATATGGAATATGATGAATATGGCAATCTTATCAGAATTACCCGACCTGCCAATCACAATGGCGAACGGATGTGGTATGAGTATGAATATGATCAGGTTGTACATTCTTTTGTAACAGATATCACAGATGCCTATGGGTATAACTCATCAGCTGAATACGATTACAAATGGGGTATGCCCGTTGAAGTGACAGATAAAAACAATCAGAACATACAATACACATTCGATGATTGCGGACGTATGATGACTTTAACCGGACCTTATGAACTGGCCTCAGGAAGACCCTATACCATTGCATTTGAATACCATCCGGAAGCAGAAATACCATATGCCCATACATTGCATTATGATAGTATTTATAATTCAAACATCGAAACATATACCTTTTCTGATGGATTGGGGCGTCCTGTACAGGTAAAGAAATCTGCTTCATTATTTGAAGATCCGGCCTCAGATGATACTCCGGGTTATATAGTCTCAGGGAAGGTTATGTATGATGCTTTTGGACGGGTTTCGGAAGCTTACCAGCCGGTTTTTGAATCAGCTGCAAACCCTGTAACATACAATAATACTCCTGATAACATACAACCTGCCTTAACAAAATTCGATGTACTGGATCGCATTTTACAGGTTACCCTGCCTGATGGTTCTATTACTTCTCATACTTACAATATAGGAGATTATAATGGTGAAATAATGTATTCCGATAGCCTGACCGATGCATTAAACAATATATCTGTCACATATACCAAAGCTAACGGAAGACAGGCAGCAACAATTAAAAAATCATACGCAGGCGATATCTGTACCAGCTTCGAATATAATGGCATTGGAGAATTGCTTTCAGTAACTGATCCCAAAGGAAATAAAACTATATCGGGATATGATATGACTGGTAATAGAACATCGGTTAATCAGCCTGATGCCGGCCTGACAGAATTTATATATGATGGAGCCGGTAACATTATAAAGAAAATTACTGCTAACCTTCGAAAACAGATACCTGATGGCGGTGCCATAAACTATAAATACGATCACGAAAGATTGATTGAAATTATATACCCAAGGAATATTCAAAACCGTGTACAATATACATATGGAGAATCCGGAGCACCTTATAACAGGGCAGGTCGTGTTGTTCTATCAGAGGATGCAAGTGGCGGGCAGGAGTTTTTCTATAGCACACTCGGCCAGGTAATTAAATCTATTCGCTCCATTCAACTTGGCGAATCTGATATGCGAACATGGATATGGAGTGCTGAATATGATACATGGAACCGTGTACAGACAATGACCTATCCCGATGGTGAAAAAGTGACTTACTCATATAACCGTGCTGGAAACCTGCAAAAAATGGATGGTGAAAAACAGGGACGCTCATATTCATATATCCCCCGAATTGGATATAATAAATATGAGAAACAGATATATATGCAATACGGAAATGGTTCTGTTACAACATTTAATTATGAACCAAAACGACAGAGGCTGGCACAAATGAGCGTTAGTTCAAACAACAACCTGATAATGAATAACACATATACATACGATGCATTAAGTAACATACTGGGTATATCTAACAGCGCTGAAGCTAAAGCAGATATCGGAGGGGCAACATCGCATATATATTCATACGATGAACTATACAGGCTTACTGAGGCTTCAGGGGAATTAAGGGGAAAGAATGAAGCAGGCAATTATACGCTTACCATGCAATATGATATTATGGGTAATATATTGCAAAAAACCCAGACACATAATATAAATGATGAAGAACAAAGCGCCACAACCTACGATTTTGAGTACAAATACGAAGGTCCACAGCCCAATGCAGCTACAGAAATTGGAGATCGTGTTTTTACATATGATGTAAACGGTAACCAGACCAGCTGGCTGGATACGGTAAGCAATGATTACAGGCAGCTGGCTTGGGATGAAGAAAACCGACTGACTTTAATTTCTGACAATGGTTATCTGAACCGATATGTATATGATGCTTCAGGAGAAAGAGTATTAAAGAGCCATGGTGGGACAGAGGGAGTCTATATAAATGGTGCACCTGTAGGTATCATAAATCATTCCGCCAGCAATTATACTGTTTATGTCAGTCCTTATTTTGTATTTCAGAATGAGAGGTTTACAAAACATTACTATAATGGTAATACAAGAGTATCCAGTAAGATAGGCAATGGCCAGTTCCAGAACCAGTACCGTTCTGGTATTTTTGAAATTACCGCGGGGGAAGTAAACTATATTAACCGTCAGCAACAACTAATGAATGCCAAACATGATTATGAAAGCCTGTCAGGTAATCCTCCCGGACCAGCAACCATGAAAGGGATATATACCGATCCTGCATTTTCAGGTACTGCTTATCCTGACCCGGGTATTCCTGAAGATGTTGCTCCACGTGGGTGGCCTCATCAGCCCATATTTGCACCGGAAGGAGGTCCACCTGGAGCACCAATACAATGGGGCGACGAAGTTACTAATGATAATGTGGAAGCCGGATTTGGTTTTGTCGGAAATGGAAATTTTGAGGAAGTACTTCGCTATTTCTACCACTCCGATCATCTTGGCTCAGCAAGTTATATTACAAATATCAGGGGAGATGTTACACAATTTATTGCCTATATTCCCTTTGGTGAAACTTTTGCCGAGCAGCATGCCGAATGGGATAGCCCTTATAAGTTTAATGCCAAGGAGCTGGATAGTGAAACGGGACTTTATTACTACGGTGCCAGGTATTATGATCCTAAAGTGAGTGTGTGGTTGGGAGTTGATCCTTTAACAGAAATATATTCAGGAATTTCACCATATGCTTACTGCCAGAATAATCCGGTTATTTTCATTGATCCGGATGGTAAGAAAATTGTTCTTAGCGGTACTGTGGAACAGAAAAATGTCATTTTACAACATCTCCAGAAATTATCGGATCTTAGATTAAATTACGATCCTGCAACCGGAACTGTATCTACTTCTACTTTTTTAAGCAAAACACAGGATAAAGTAAAAGGGACCACTCTAATTAACAGACTCATTAATAGAGAAAAAACTACTGAAATAAAGATAGAAGGAGGTAAAGGAAATAAAGCAAGATTTAATAACAAATTAGATGCAGAAAATGGTAGAGGTTCAAATGCAACAGTAATTTTTGATCCAGCCTCTAATCCGAATATACTTACAGAGGATCCTGTGACAGGTAATGTGTCTGGGAAGAACAGAGCTAATCAGATTGGACTTGGACACGAACTGATTCACGCTGACCATATTACAAAAGGTGATGTTGATTTTTCCGAAACCAGTCACTGGTTTAAAAGAAAGGGTGCATGGACAAAGCAAAAAATAATAAATGAGGAGCTTAGGACTGTTGGATCAAGAGGAGTTAAAAAAGGAGATATCACCGAAAATGATTTAAGAAAAGAACAGAAATCTACACGAGGTAAAAAGAGAGGAGCTTACTAATTATAAATGTAAGGCTAATGCACCAGGCGCTCGGCGAAGCATGAAGCTTCGCCGAGCGAAAGAAAATGTAACAATGAATATACACAAATATTACGGACAATGAAAAAATTAAATCACATGTGGAACTTAATACTACTAGTTTTAACAGCTATAACCATTTGCTCATGCAAGGAAGAAGCCAATTGAACCAATTTATTGGACAAAGATCTATCTCACTGGGATATTTATCTAAGCTTCAAACATCAAATTGGATACGACGGACAAGCGCCTAAAGACAAAGACGGAAACTTAATTCCTCCAATAGGATTAAACCAGCCCGGATACAACGTTTTCACTGTACTTGAAGAGGAAAATGAACCAGTATTAAGAGTTAGTGGCGAAATCTATGGATGCCTTTTCACAAAAAAAGAATATTCTAATTATCACCTCAAACTAAAAGTTAAATGGGGTGACAGGAAATGGGAGCCAAGAAAAAAATTATTGAAAGACTCTGGTATATTATATAATTCAATAGGACCGCTGGGTGCTGAATATTGGCGATCATGGATGCTTTCACAGGAATTTCAAATTATGGAAGGTCACATGGGGGATTACTGGAATCAGGCAACTTCTGCAATTGATATTAAAGCATTTATTCCGGAAGGTATTATGAACCCTGTTGCTGACAAAAGTCAATCTTTTATTCCTATGGGTGAAGGAGGAATATCAGGTTATTGCCTTCGTAATGCAAACTATGAAAACGATGAAGGAGAGTGGAATACAATAGAATTAATATGTTTTGAGGATAAAAGTTTACACATTGTAAATGGTCATGTAGTTATGATTCTTAGAAATTCAAGATATATAGAGGACGGAACAAAGATCCCAATGATCAAAGGAAAAATTCAGTTACAAAGTGAAGCGGCCGAGGTATATTATAAAGATATCGAAATGCAGAGCCTGGAATCACTCCCAACTGAGTATTCTAAATATTTTCAATAACCCTCTTAGTCACGCAATAGCCTGCTTATCATACACTTAACATTGTATTTCATGCTCGGGAAATCATGGAGATTATTATTCAAGTGAATACATAGCTCCACAGAGCTTATTCATGAATTAATAGACGGAGCTCGGCGCAGCCAGTTATAGGCTAAGAAGAGTAGGGGAGACACAAGACAAAAGACAAGTGACTAATGCCATGCCCATAGCAAAGGCGGATAATTCCAACTATATTTTATCCATCATTCTTTATTAAGAGCTATTCTGTCGGGTGATAAAGAATATATCCCCTCTTTGTAGTATCTTGCAGAAACGATGGATAAAATACTATTACGTTCAGGCACATTGGCTTCGCCGAGCTCGGCCAACTAGTTGGCCTTCGGTTCAGCTAAAGCAGATCAAAATCCCTCCGTGCTTCGCACTCCCGGTTTTTTGAAAACGTGCTAGAACAAGTCGTTAAACGCAATTTGATCCCGCCCTTGTTGGCTTTACTTCCGCTTAGAGCAAGCTCTAGCGGAATCGCCCTCAGTGCGGAACTTCGTTTAGCGCGGCGTTCGCGTTCATTATACACAAAAACATAAATACCAATTAATAAAAAGGCAAATCATGGATAAAATTAAAAAAGGATTTAGTTGGAGAGCATTTATAAGTTTTGGATTGCTTTATTCGTTCATAATAATTTTTATTACCGGGGTTATACTGTATTTATCTCCCGCTGGCAGAATTGCACATTGGGTAAACTGGAAATTGTTTGGATTTTCTAAGGAAGAGTGGCAGGCAATACATACTATTTTCTCCTACACATTTGTAATACTGTCTATTTTTCATCTATTTTCCATCAATTGGAAGGTTTTTGTTTCATACTTAAAAAGCAAAACAAAACAGGGATTAAACAAAAAGAAAGAACTTTATTTATCTTCTATTTTCACCATTCTTTTTTTTCTTGGGATAATTTATTCGATACCACCGTTTAGCACTGTAATGGATTTTGGCGAGTATTTGACAGAATCATGGGAAAATACGGAAACGGAACCACCAATACCTCATGCTGAATTATTAACACTGATTGAATTATCTGAAAGATCAGATAGTATAAGTATTGATAAGATTACTAATAAATTAAATGCAAATAATATTAAGTTTAATAATACAAGTGAGAATCTTACTGAAATAGGAATCTTGAATAACTTACCACCAATAGAGATTTATAATATAATCACAAGTAAATCACTTTCAGGAATGGCAGGAACAGGAATTGGGAAAAAAACACTTGAAGAGTATGCCATTGAAAACAATAAGGAGATTAATGAATTATTAGAAAAATTACAAGAAAATGGCATAAAAGCTAATAAAGAACAGACCCTGAAAGAAATTGCAACAGCAAATGATAAAGCGGCGAAAGATATATATGAGTTGATAAAATAACGAAACGCTAACAAAGGCTATATGCAATAAGGGTTTCAGTGGTAATTCAAGCATTCTGCCCCGCTCAAACTTCGGTGTCGGTGGACAGGAAAGTAGCCCGCAATCCCTTACTGCATATAACCTCTGAGTCTTTTGTTCGCGTGGTCGATGCATTTGTCGATGCCATTGATCTGAAAAGCTTTGGATTTGCTCATGTTGAATGCGAAGAAGAGGGACATCCTCCCTATTGGACTATATCCCATTACCAGCTTTGTTTATGATAAGGAACAAGACTTTTATATTTGGCCACAAGGCAATGCGATGCATACTGTTTACACATGCCCTGGTCAGAAAAAAAGACAATGTACTGGGAGAGGTTGGGTTGATGTTTATCGGATACAACCTGACCCGGTGTATATCGATATTAGATGCCGAAAAACTCATTCTGGTACTGAAGAAGTACTGTTTGTCAGATTTTTTTATACTAATCAGGCCTGTTTTAAGCCTTTTCGATCACTTTTCAGAAAAATGTAAATTCCTGTTCACACCGGAAACAGAAAATATTTATGCAGACAAAACATCCCTGTTACGTTCCTGTGAACTATCTTTAGGAATAATATGAGTTTTTACACAGACTCACGTTATGGGGCATGCAAAAAAATCAAAAAATATTGGAGAATATACTTATTTGACATACCTTTGTGATATATAAATTAAATATCATGAAAACAGTATCATTGAAAATTGACGATTCTATCTTCAGGGAAACTGAAAAGATTCTATCAAAAATGAAAAAACCTCGAAATAGATATATTAACGAAGCATTAGATTATTACAACCGACTTCAGAGACGTTTGATTCTTGATAAAAGACTTAAAAAGGAATCTGAATTAGTAAAAGGTGATTCGATGTCAGTACTTAAAGACTTTGAGGAGATTGATTATGTTGATTAAACAATTTGAGATATGGATAGCAGATTTGAATCCGCAGATTGGAACAGAACCTGGAAAAAACAGACCTGTTTTAGTTGTCCAGACTAATTTATTGAACAAAATACCGCATCCTTCAACTATTATTTGTCCCATCACAACAAATATAAAAAAGGATTCTGAAATTTTAAGAGTTCATCTTAAAAGAGGGATGGCAAAACTAAATCAAGACTGCGACATTATGATTGACCAGATTCGTGCCATAGATAATAAAAGACTCATAAAGAAAGTGGGAGATTTACCACAAGACTTAATTGAATTGGTTAAAGAGAATATACAGATAATTATTGATTTAGAATAAAGCACGACGGCATAACAAAGGCTCATAAAGCATGGCGGGGGAAGTCGTTTTTTGAGCATTTGTAGCTGGTATCAACTTCAACTCGGTTTGAAAGTGAATGCTCCTGTATCCGCCACGCTTCATAGCCCAACCGTAATGCGGGTTTAAGTACTAAATTGAAAGCTAAGTGCTTCGGGGTCGCCTACTTTTCATAACCGGAACGTTTGGTAATTTTTAACTTGTTAACTCCAAGAGATGTTCTTTTACAGCAACATAAAGATCTCTGGAATGAGTTATGGCAAGGGGATATAATTATTGAAGGGGATAGGCAATCGCAACAGGATGTACGTTTGGCTCTCTATCATTTATATGCATTTGGGCGAGACGATTCAGATTTAAGTATTGCTCCTATGGGATTATCTTTACAAGTTCCGTATAATGGTCATATTTTTTGGGATACAGAGCTATGGATGTTCCCTCCGCTTTTAGTCTTTAATCAAGATATTGCCCGATCACTTGTCAATTACCGATCAGATAGATTAGAGGCTGCAAAACGAAAGGCTGGCAACTATGATTACAAAGGAGCTATGTTCCCATGGGAAAGTGACGATACAGGAGAGGAAGCTACTCATCCCTTTGCTTTGACAGGAACTTTTGAACATCATATTACGGCAGATGTTGGTATTGCTTTTTGGAACTATTACAGAATAACTAAGGATATAAAATGGTTAACTCAAAAGGGTTATCCGGTACTGAAAGAGGTTGCTGATTTTTGGGTTAGTCGTGTTACAAAAAATTCGGATGGTAGCTATTCAATCAAAAATGTGGTAGGTGCTAATGAATTTGCGCCGAATTCGGTTCATAATTTCCTACAGGGTTGCAGATAAAATACCATGTTGCGTGATATGAACCCATTTAATTTTTTGCTTAACTTTAAATCAATTTTGTCACACTTAAAAGTGACAACTAATTTTAGGACGAGACAAAACTAAATTAATCGAAATATATATGGAGGAACTGATATGATAAAAATACTCTTCACTTTAATATTTATTCAGCTATTCGCAGTAGTTGGATTTAGTCAACCGACCTATTTGCAAGAGAGAAAAAATAATCTTCAAACGAAGGAACTTCCACGTATTGCCATTGCGGGCTTAGCCATAGAATCAAGTACATTTTCGCCGGCACTTACCCTTGAAGAAGCTTTTCATACTAAAACGGGTGAAGACATTTTCACATACTATCCATTTTTGTCTCCTGACTCGCTCGATCGAAGCCGGGCGAATTGGATTCCGACATTAAGGGGTCATGCTATGCCCGGAGGTATTGTTACCCGGGAGGCGTACGAATCGTTGGTGACGAAGACACTTGATCTGCTTAAAAAAAATGCTCCGTATGATGGCCTTTTTTTTGATATTCATGGAGCAATAAGTGTTGTAGGCCTTGATGATCCGGAAGGTGACTTTATCATCAGAATTCGTGAGGTAGTTGGTAAGGAAACCATTATCTCAACCTCAGTGGATTTACATGGAAATGTTTCATGGAGACTGGCACAAAATACTGACCTGATCACCTGTTACCGTTTAGCACCGCATGAAGATGCAATAGAATCTAAAAAAAGGGCAGTAGAAAATCTTTTATACAGATTAGAAAGCGGAAAAGGGAAACCTGCATATAAAGCGTGGATTCCAGTGCCTGTATTGTTACCCGGAGAGAAGACAAGCACAAGAATAGAACCGGGCAAGAGCTTATATGCAAAGGTGGCACCGGTGGCTGATCAGGAAGGAATTGTTGATGCTGCGATATGGATTGGATATGCATGGGCCGACGAACCTCGCAATCATGCTGTTGTAATGGTAACAGGTGATGATAAAGAGAAAGTGATAAGTGGCGCTGAGCTTTTAGCGAAAAGCTTCTGGGATGTAAGATCAGAGTTTGTGTTTGTAGCCCCGACTGCTTCTCTTGATGACTGCCTTGAAAAAGCAATTGTGAGTAAAAAGCATCCTTTTATTATCAGCGATATGGGTGATAATCCAACAGCTGGTGGGGCAGGGGATGTGACCTGGACTTTGCAGGAAATACTTTCCCGTCCCGAATTTAAATCAGAAAACGGACCTTCTCTTATTTATGCCTCTATACCAGGACCGGAATTTGTACAAAAGGCCATTGAAGCAGGTGTTGGTGGCAAAGTTGACGCATATGCAGGGGCAGTTGTCGACGCTCGTTACGCTCCTCCATTACAGTTAGCCGGAACAGTAGAAGCTATCGAACATGGAGATATATATGCAGAATCTGAAGTCGTTGTAAAGATTGGTAGTGTGTATGTAATTGTCACAAAGAAGAGGAAGCCGTATCACAGGGAGATTGATTTTACCAGATTAGGTCTCAATCCCCGGAAAACTGATATTGTCGTTGTAAAAATTGGTTATTTAGTACCCGAACTATATAATATGAGGGCAGACTGGATAATGGCTCTAACGCCCGGAGGTGTAGATCAGGATCTGGAGCGTCTTAATTATAAGAGAATCAATAGGCCTATGTTCCCTCTGGATAAGGATATGAGTGATCCGGATCTTAAAGCAAGATTAGTACCATCATCTGATGACATAAAGTGAGGAGAGGAAGGCCAGGATAGTAGATAAAAGTAATCAGTAATCAGTAGAACATGCATATTTAGAATAATCACTGCATTAATGCTATGATTAATCACGGTATTCTTTGTTTCTATTTGACATAATGTTTAAATGATTCCAGTGAAATTTATTGAGATTGCTTCGTATCCGCATGGCGGATTCTCGCAATGACGGTGTGGTTTACTGAATTTGGTAGAAGACTATAACAAACCAATATTTATTGTAGCGTCATTGCGAGCAAAGCGGAGCTCGGCGAAGCCAATTATAGGCAAAACGGGGAGCAGAAGGCCAAGATAAAAGTCGAAGCGCAGCGGAGATCCCGCTTCGGCGGGGACAAAAGGAAAAAGATAAAAGTAGAAAGTGTAGATTTTGAGTAACTTCGTAAAGAAAGTTGTGACCGGATAATTTTGTACTTTTTATTAAAATGGCAGCAGATTGGTCAGATATTGAAATTGCATTAATTATTGAGGATTACTTTAGTATGCTAAAATCAGAATTAGCTGGAGAATCCTATAATAAGACTTTCCATAGACACAGTCTCTTACCTCTTTTAATAAATCGATCAGAAGGCTCCATTGAGTTTAAGCATCAGAATATTAGTGCGGTGCTAGCAAAACTTGGTCAGCCTTTCATAATAGGTTATTTACCACGTTACAATTATCAAAAAGTATTAGAGGATAAAGTATTAGATTATCTAATTGGTCATAAAGATATCGAGAATGAATTCAGAATCTTTTCTGAGAAGGAAGTCATCGCTCCAGTAAAAGTGCAATTTGATAATATTTTGGTTGAAGGACCTGAAATTAAGGAATTTAAAGAACCCCGGATATCGTATAATAGGAATCCAATAAAAGTAAATTATCTGGAAAGAGAGCAAAATAACAGAAATCTTGGCATGAAAGGGGAGGAGCTTGTATTATATTTTGAGAAATGGGAACTAAGAAGAATAGGAAAGGAAAAACTAGCTGATACTGTTAGATGGATAGCTAAAGAGGAAGGTAATGGAGCCGGATTTGATATTTTATCTAAATATAGCAATGGTAAGGATAAGTATGTTGAAGTGAAGACAACCAAATTAAGTAAAGAAGCCCCATTTTATTTTACCCAAAACGAATTACTGTTCTCTAAGGATTATTCAAAGGACTATCATCTTTTCAGGCTATTCAACTTTGAAAAGGATGCAAAGATGTTTACCAAAATAGGTAGTCTTGATTCTATTTGTAATTCAACACCAGTAACATATAGAGGGTATTTCTGAATCCTTTAACATATGCAAATGAATAATAAATAATAAGTGGAAGAGTTTGTAATATCAAGTTTCAAGAAGGAATTCTATCCGATTGAAGATAAATTCAATTTAATCAGGTTGACATTAGAAGAAGCCTACGAGTCAAAAGATGAGATTGTTGCTCAACCTGGCGTCTATATTTTCTGGTTTGAAGATAAAATAATAAAGGTTGGTAGGCATTTAACTAATTCACGTAAAAGGGCACTTGAACATATAAGGGATAACACGAGAAATGATGAGTATCAAATGAAATCTCTTGACTCATGTAATATTAATTGTGGATTGATTTTAATAAATTGCATTAACACCAAGGACACACACTGGGTAGCTGCAATTGAGATATATCTGGAAGATGTTTTAAAGCCGGTCATTAAGTCCAGTAGGACAGGTTAAGGATGAAACGTATAATTAATTATTGAGTGGACTCTTAGAAGTATGATAGGTAAGTAAGTGTACTGCAGAATTAACCCCCTATAGATAAGGCTTTGGTGTTCAAGGGAAACGTAGCGAAAAATATTACTAATAATTATAGATAAATATGATAGTTTGAAACTGAGCGTCATGAAAATTACAAAGAAAAGTTTAATTAATATATACAGGATTAGAAACTATAACACATATAACAATATTCTTGGTGAGCAAGTTGATGATTTCTTTGATTGGTTTAGACTAAAGTCAAAAAAATATAGATTTGATAAAGATCATGATGCAATAGAGTTACCAGACACATTTATACCCGAACTTGGTAAGTGTTATAAGAACTCACAATACTATCATTTTTATGGAAGTTTCCAATATTTTGAGGGATTTACTTCCTTCTTAGAAAATAGTACACGATTCATTAACCATGCATTTAATGTTGAGAATACCAGTCTGAAGGATTTTACTTATTACTATAATAGAGAAGAAGTGATAAGGTGGATGGGTAATGCACCTGATTTCCATGTTGGTATTATTATTCCACCTAATATTATGGTGGAGATTTTTGAAAATCTTGATATAGATGTTGAAGAAACAAGAACAAATATTTCACTTTCAATTTCACTATTAATAGCATATTACATTATTGATTCCGGACTAGATTTGGATATAGGTAATTTTAAAGACCCTGTAGAAGATATTAATTAACTTATAATAAACACTGATTAGAATAATGAATAGGTAGGCAAAACAAGTGTATTGCAAACTGAACCGCCGGCTGGCGGTGAATTTGCAAATACTCTTGTGACTGATTAGAAAAACTTTTTGAGCGCAGGCAATAAGAAAAGCGTGTAGTGGCAATGTGAGGGCGAATTGCATTAAGTAAATCTTTTGTAAATTGTTCATACAAAAGAATTTACAATGCAATTAAGGTTGGCCGAGCGGCTATTTAACATAGTGACTAATTAGGGTTTGCTGATAAAGTCAGCGTAATAAGTATTCTACTTTTAATTTTTTGTTCAGACAAACTTGTTTTGGAATAAATAAGGCTATTATTTGCCCGATACGTTCCATGATTTTGATTCCAGA
>DATKUO010000145.1:0-14567 GCA_035530515.1 Bacteroidales bacterium | reverse complement strand
TAGCGTATTATAAGTGCGTTTTTTCAAAAAGCAAAATGAGCAAGAATTTACAAACGGGACTGATTGCGTGTTAGTTACAGGGGTGGTGGCAAAAAATAATGGGGAAAACTACGTATTAAATATTCCGTGATTATCTATGTTTATTATATTAGCACTGATTAAATCAATTTCATCGCTACTTAATCCGTTTTCAATTTCATCGTCAGTGACTAAAACTTTTTCAATCTTAACTACACCTGAAAATGGACTTTCAGTATATTTCACGTCTCTGATACGAAGGTACCAAATGCAAAAATGAACTTCTGTTGAAACAATATCTGTTTGATACATAAATGCAGGTGTTCTATGATACAAAGGCAATTTTGCTATTTTTGTTGCATTGCTTTTCCCACTTTTATCTTTAGAAAGTTCTGGATTAAAATGTTTAGAAAGTCCAATAACACAACGATAATTAGATTTTATTTTTGAAAGTTCGCGAAAATCACCTGATTTCATGGGTTTATATTGAAGCGAACCATCTTTTATTAAATAGTTGTCTTGGTTTAACAAATTTTTCTTGACCAGTTCAGCAACAATTTTTTTTTCGCATTCAGTCATTTCATCCTGAATTTTAGCAATACCTAAATTCTCAAACTTTTCGCCTAGATCAAGTGCCTTTGAAGCATATGCAAGTATTTTTGAAAACTTTAAATTGTATTGCTGTAATTTTGGAATATTATTAATCTTTTGGGTTATTGCATTAAAAAATTGTTCGGAATTTTTTCCATCTTTGTCGGCTTCACTTGGCAGTGACAAAACAAGGTTATGCTCTAATATTGTTTTTTTAAAAGTTGACGGGCTTTGTCGTTCACAGCATGCCACTCCAATTTGTCCGCCAATAATGGGAAATATTTTTTTACCTAATTCAATGTCATCAATTTTATAGATTCTACGGGAACCGTCGAGAAAATAGCGAAATAATGGTTTGTTCCCTTCGATTTGTTTTGCTGTTTTAGAAATGTCTTTAATTGCTTTTAAACTTGTGTCAGTTTCTCCGTATCTATCTCGCTGCAATGTGTATGCGTGGCTTTCTTCATAATTTACAGATGGAACTTCTCTTTCATCTACGCAAAATTTATAAGACCTGTAGCAAGTGCCTCCAACTAGTTCTTCTATAAAGGGTATTATTTTATCCATCTATAAACAATTAAAACATTAAACTACAAATGTATGAAAAAGCGTATGTAAAATTGCACTCTTTGGCAAGCTTTGGTTTGTGGGTTGGCTTGTGTGGCTTGCCAATGTGTGCAATGTGCGGCGGCTCTTTAAAAACAAAAATGTGTGTCGGCAAAAAATAAAACTTTATCGGGTCGGCTGGTGTGGCAAGCAGTCATTCCGATTCGTCTTGACTCTCTGTCTTTATATGTTGTCATGTCATGTTTCATTGTGTCGCTGTCTTTTTTTTGGCTTGTTGCACAACGATTGTGTAAATGCCATAGTGGCGTTTATTTTTGACTTAGGGGTGTGACCATTTTTATCAGTTCAATCAAGTAGCAATATACCAAAAAAATGAATATCATTTACCGGCATACCAATATGGTTATCCGGAATATATGTTCGAATTGGTTATAATAACAAAATTGGTATGAAGAAATCCGTGACCATTTATACCAAGACTTTGGAAACATAATTGTAATATTGTGAAAGCAATACCTATAACGAATATTTCATGATTTTTAGGAGTTTCATATCCGGATGAATACTTATATTGATTTCTCATTCAATTCAAAAACATCATAAAATCACATAAACTTAATGAGCGAAGACCATAAACGACAACTCAACCAACAACTTTGGAACATAGCAAACACCCTGCGTGGCAAAATGGATGCGGATGAATTCCGTGATTATATTCTGGGATTCATTTTCTACAAGTACCTGTCGGAAAAAATGAAAATCTATGCCAATGTAATTCTGAAAGAAGATAAAATGGTTTACCTGGATATCAACGAAAGTACCGATAGGGGCAAAGAATATCTGGAAGCCATCAGGGAGGAATCATTGGAAAAACTTGGTTATTTTCTCAAACCATCGGAATTGTTCGGTCAACTGGCAAAGCGTGGAAATGGCAATGGCAAAACTGAAAGCAATTTTATCATAGAAGACCTTCAAGTCATTCTGAACAACATTCAACTCAGTACAATGGGTACTGAAAGCGAAGAGGACTTTGACCATTTGTTCGAAGATTTGGATTTGAACAGTACCAAACTGGGTAAGACCGTAGAGCAGCGTAATGAAGTCATTGCAAAGGTTCTATCTCATCTCGACAAGATTGATTTTCAACTTGAACACTCTGAACTCGATGTATTAGGTGATGCATATGAATATCTGATTGGTCAGTTTGCCAGTGGTGCCGGCAAAAAGGCTGGTGAGTTCTACACTCCTCAGCAGGCATCAAAGATTTTGGCAAGAATAGTTACACTCGGCAAAACCAGAATAAAATCAGCCTATGACCCCACAGCAGGGTCTGGGTCACTTATTCTAAGGATTGGGAAAGAGTGTGAAGTACTGAACTTCTATGGTCAGGAACAAAACCGAACTACCTACAATCTTTGCCGAATGAATATGATATTGCACGGTATTCACTATTCCCGATTCGATATCAAACTGGAAGACACTCTTGAATACCCACAACATAACAAATTGGATGCAGAGGCAGTGGTTGCCAATCCACCATTCTCCGCACAATGGAGTGCCAACCAACTGCTTATGACAGATGACCGTTTCAGTGAATACGGAAAACTTGCACCAAAATCCAAGGCGGATTTTGCCTTTATTCAGCACATGATATATAATCTGGCAGAAAATGGTGTTATGGCTGTTGTAATGCCCCACGGAGTGCTTTTCAGGGGTGCTTCTGAAGGACACATCAGAAAGTATTTGATTCAGGAAAAAAACTATCTGGATGCCGTTATAGGACTCCCGGCAAACATCTTTTTTGGCACGAGCATCCCAACATGTATTCTGGTATTCAAAAAATGCCGTGAGCAACCAGATGATATCCTGTTTATTGATGCCAGTCAGCACTTTGAAAAGGTAAAAACACAGAATCATTTACAGGATACTGATGTTGACCGTATAATTGATACATACAGCCAGAGAATCACAATTGACAAGTACAGTTATGTAGCGGGTATGGATGAGGTCAGGGAGAATGATTATAATCTGAACATACCACGTTATGTGGACACATTTGAAGAAGAGGTAGCCATTGATATCGATTCAGTTTCAAACGAATTGAAGACTTTGGAAAACCATATTAAGGTGACTGATGAAACCATTGCTGATTTCTGTAATGACCTGGGCATTGTGTCTCCATTTTAAGAAACTGATTTTGAACAGATTCCAGAACAAATACAGGATACCGACATCACGGCTGCAGACATGGGATTACAGCCGTAACGGATCCTATTTTGTTACAATATGCACCCACCAGCGTGTTTGTTATTTTGGCCGGATAGAATCAGGTATTATGCATTTATCGGAATTAGGATTTATGGCAGAGAAATTTTGGCTGGAGATCCCTGAACATTTCCCATTTGTTGAATTATCAGATTTTGTGGTAATGCCTAACCATGTTCATGGCATAATAATTATCAATAAAACAGACGACCGTTTCAAAATGAACAATGAAACCAATATCGTTGATAATGGGAATATTGTGGGGAATGATGGCGATGGCGGTTTCGATGGTAATGGTGGATATGGTGAAAACGGTGGGAACGGTGGAAACGGTGGGAACGGTGGGAACGGTGGAAACGTTGGGAACGTTGGGAACGTTGGGAACGTTGGGAACGTTGTAGAGACGCAAAATTTTGCGTCTCTACAACAATCACCACAACAATTTCGTGCCACACAAACCGGATCAAACAAAAACCGTTTTGGTCCCCAATCACAAAACCTGGCATCTGTCATCAGGGGATATAAAATCGGCGTAACAAAAAATTCACGCCTCATAACCCCCGGTTTTCAATGGCAACCGCGTTATCACGATCATATTATCCGCGATACCCTGTCATTTGAACGAATACAGAATTACATTAAAAACAACCCGGTAAATTGGAAAGAAGACAAATTCTATGAATAATCAAAACCAGAACATACCGAAATTGCGTTTCTCTGATTTTATTGGGGAATGGGAGAAGAAGAGGTTGGGAGATATTTGTGATATTCTGATGGGTCAATCCCCTAATGGAGACTCATATAATACTGAAGGCATTGGAGTGCCTTTAATTAATGGACCAGTTGAATTTACTGAAAAATATCCCATTAAAATTAAATGGACTTCAAATCCGACAAAGTATTGCCAAGACGGAGATGTGTTGTTTTGTGTTAGAGGTAGTACAACAGGGAGAATGAACATTGCCAATGACAAATATTGCATAGGTAGAGGTGTTGCAGCAATTCGGGCAAATTCGAAAAGCACTTCTCCTTTTGTTGAGTTAATATTAATAAATAATCTCGTTAAAATATTGTCCTATACGACAGGTTCAACATTTCAAAATATTGACAGTAAATCATTAAAAGAATATCAATTTAATATCCCCACCCTACCCGAACAACAAAAAATCGCTTCCTTTTTCACCACCATTGACCAGAAAATCTCCCAACTCAAGCAAAAGCTTACTCTGCTGAAACAATACAAAAAAGGGGTAATGCAAAAAATCTTTTCTCAGGAACCCGAGGAACGAGGCTCGCGAACACCATCAAAAAATAATAATGCTTGTGAGCAAATCAGGTTCAAAGATGATAACGGGTATGAGTTTCCGAAGTGGGAGACGAAGAAGTTGGGGGAGTTAGATATTTACATATCAGATGGTAATTATGGAGAATTATATCCTCGTGCAGACCAAATGGTTTCTCAAGGTGTACCATTTATCAGAGCGAATAATATTAAAAACTTAAAATTATCAATGGATGATATGAAGTTTATTGATAGTGAGCATCATAAAATTTTAACAAGTGGTCATCTTAAAACTGGAGATATTTTAGTAACAACAAGAGGGGATATTGGAATGTTAGCGTATGTAGATGAAGAGTTTAATAATGCCAACATAAATGCCCAGATATGTTTATTAAGAGTGAACTCTTCATTGAATGCAGAATATTTGTTGAATTTTTTGAGTTCAAGATGGGGTATAGTACAATTTAAATCACTTCAAACAGGCTCGGCATTAAAACAATTACCAAAATCTAATCTATCAAAAATATTAATTAATCTTCCTTGCATCAAAGAACAAACCAAAATCGCTGATTTTCTATCTGGCATTAATGATAAAATCAATCATACCCATAAGCAGATTGAAAAGGCAGAGACATGGAAGAAAGGATTGTTGCAACAAATGTTTGTTTAACTGCCTGATATTTAAAATATATGCTTACGAATATCCGAAAATTGCTTAAAATATTTGTACAATCAAATAATTTCTTTATTTTTGTATTAACAGTACCCGTTTTGCATACCATAAGAACTGCATGCGGGTCATTTTTTTTATATAGATATGCCAAATAAGTCCTCTTATACCATATCTGACCAAATACAGTTGCTCAAATTGAGGGGCATGCTCTTCAGGGATGAAACACAGGCTGCATTTTATCTTAAAAGTATAAGCTATTACCGTTTAAAGGGTTATTGGTGGGATATGCAATCCGATTATACCCTACATACACTTAAACCAAACACATATTTTGATGACATAGTTGACAGATACAATTTCGACCGCCATTTGAGACTTATTTTGTTCGATGCCATCGAAACCATTGAAATTGCACTGCGTACAAAGATGATATACCACCTGTCTATCAGTTATGGCGGTTTGTGGTATTTAGACCCCTCATTGTTCGAGAATACAACCATTACGCTGAATGATGGGACGGTTAAAACCATACATCAAAACACGGTGGATGAATTGAAGAAAGAATTTGGCCGAAGTCAGGAAAGTTTTATCAAAGACCATCGCTTTCGTTACCCCAATCAGGATGCAGACGCATGGAAAACCTTTGAAGTGGCTTCAATGGGGACGCTTTCAAAATTCTATAAAAACCTGAAACACCAATTACCTGAAAAAGCCACCATTGCAAATGAATTTGGACTCAATCTCCATAGCGAACTTTCAAGTTGGTTGGAAGCAATAACCTATGTCAGGAACATCATTGCTCACCATTCTCGTTTATGGAGCAGAAATATGGTAAAAAAACCAACAGACCAGTTAACAAATCCAATTGGTCAATGGTTTACGAATCAACTGACACAAGTACAAACCAAAAAACCATTTCTAATTATTTCGAGCATGTTATATATATGCAATATGGTAGCTCCTTCACACCAGATAAAATCTAAAATTCTTGACCTTATTAATTCACACCCTCAAATTCCAGTCTATAAACTCGGATTTTTAAATAATTGGCAGAATGAACCCCTTTGGCAGTAAATCATGGCAAAGCAACCCGAACTGATACTGGAAGAACAACTGATTGCAAAACTGCAAGAACTGGGATATGAATTGGTGGAAATCCGA
The DNA here is from genome assembly GCA_035530515.1 of Bacteroidales bacterium. Taxonomy (GTDB): domain Bacteria; phylum Bacteroidota; class Bacteroidia; order Bacteroidales; family VadinHA17; genus LD21. The sequence continues at coordinate 8,010 of DATKUO010000145.1, read as the reverse complement.
AATGAAACGGAATTAATTGCCAATCTCAAATCACAATTAGAGAAACACAACGACATCAGGTTCTCTGACAAAGAATTTGAAAAGGTATTGAATATCCTCAGTAAAGGTTCGGTTTTCGAGAAAGCCAAAACACTCAGAGAAAAACAACACGTTATCCGGGATAACGGTGAAAATCTGTATTTCGAATTCATCAACATTGAACACTGGTGTCAGAATCAGTTTCAGGTCACTCATCAGGTTGCCATGGAAGGCAAATACAAAAACAGATATGATGTAACAATACTTATTAATGGTCTGCCTCTCGTACAGATAGAATTAAAACGCAGAGGACTTGAACTCAAGGAAGCATTCAACCAGATAAACCGTTATCAACGTCATTCATTCGGTGCAAGTCAGGCATTGTTTCAATACATCCAGATTTTCGTAATCAGCAATGGAGTAAACACGAAATATTACGCTAATAACCGCTATCAGTCATTTAAACAGACATTTTTCTGGACAGACAAAGAAAACCAACGTCTGACCAATATATTAAACGGTTTTGCATCGGACTTCTTAGAACCCTGCCATATCAGTAAAATGATTTGCAAATACATAGTGCTGAACGAAGCCTATAAGATATTAATGGTGCTCAGACCCTATCAATATTACGCAGTGGAAGCACTGGTTGACAGGGTTATACAGAGTCGCAAGAATGGCTATATCTGGCACACAACAGGGTCTGGGAAAACCCTGACCAGTTTCAAAGCAAGTCAGATACTTACCCTGTTGCCCAAAATAAAAAAAGTAGTATTCGTGGTTGACCGCAGAGATTTAGATTATCAGACCACCAAGGAGTTTAATAGTTTCAGCAAAGGAAGTGTTGACGGCACGGATAATACCAGGCAGTTGGTAAAGCAGTTTGCAGATGACACCAAGCTAATTGTAACGACCATTCAGAAACTCAATACAGCTATCAGCAAAAGGCAGTATCTGGGAAGAATGCTGAAATTGCAGGAAGAACGCATAGTGTTTATTTTCGATGAATGCCATCGTTCACAGTTTGGAGAGACCCATCATCGTATCACGAACTTCTTCAGGAATATTCAGATGTTCGGATTCACTGGTACACCCATATTTGTGGATAATGCCGTTAAAAACGTCCTGGGCAAGAGAACCACTATGGAACTCTTTGGAGAATGCCTGCATAAATACGTTATTACCGATGCCATAAGAGACGAAAACGTGCTGAAATTCAGTGTCGAATACGTGGGAAAATATAAGAAGAAAGATAGTGCCACTGAAATCGATATAGAAGTTGAAGACATAGACATCAGGGAATTAATGGACTCACCTGTGAGGCTGGAGAAAATCGTTGATTACATCATCGCCCACCATGGTAGAAAAACACACAACAAAGAATTTACCGGAATGTTTTGTGTTAGCAGTATTGAAACCCTCATTAAGTATTACGAGATTTTTCAGCATAAAAAGATTGAAGGGCAGCATGACTTAAAGATTGCCACGATTTTCAGTTATACAGCCAATGAGGATGATGCAGATGCAAACGGATTTATACCTGAAGAACTGTCGATAGCCGCAGAACCTGATTTTGCTTATGCCACTAATCCGCATACCCGTGAAAAATTGGACAAATTCATTGAGCATTATAACCAGATGTTTGGTTCGGCATATTCAACCAAGGATAGCCAGAGTTTTTACAATTATTACAACGATATAAGCAAAAAGGTCAAAGAGCGTAAGATTGATATCCTATTGGTAGTAAATATGTATCTCACAGGCTTCGACAGTCCACCATTGAATACATTATATGTAGATAAAAACCTCAAATATCACGGACTTATACAAGCCTATTCCAGAACCAACCGCATTCTAAATGAACTGAAATCACAGGGCAATATTGTTGTTTTCCGTAACCTTAAATCCGCCACTGATGAGGCAATAACGCTTTTCAGTAACAAAGATGCCATTGAGGTAATCATTATGAAGCCATATGAGGATTACGTTAAGGCATTCAACGAAGCGTTCGAGCAACTATTGATAATTACTCCCAGTGTTGATAGTGTGAATGACCTTAACACTGAAGATGAAGAACTATTGTTTATCAAAGCATTCCGGGATTTGATGCGAATAAAGAATGTCCTTACATCATTTTCTGATTTCCTTTGGGGTGATTTATCAATGAATGAGCAGCTCTTTGAAGACTATAAGAGCAAGTATCTGGACTTGTATGATAAGGTAAAAGGTGACCATGAAAAAGAGAAGGTCAGTATTCTGGAAGATGTGGACTTTGAACTGGAACTCATACACCGTGATGAAATAAATGTGAGTTATATCATTCAACTTCTTATTAAACTCAAAGCCAATGTTAAAAAGGATGCCCGGCAAGTTGAAAAAGAAATTTTTAATCTCCTGAATACCGAAACACAATTACGAAGCAAGAAGGAACTCATTGAGAGATTTATTCATGAGAATATGCCAATAATTTTGAATACAGATGATATTCCACAAGAGTTTGAAAAATTCTGGAATACCGAGCAGGAGAAGGCATTCCTGCAACTCGTGCAAAATGAAAATCTCAGCAGAGAAAGAACACAAGCACTGATTGAAAACTACCTGTATTCAGAAAAAGAACCCATGAGGGATAATATATTGGAACTACTTGATGGTGAAAAGCCAACATTGTTGCAACGTAAGAAAATTGGCGACAGGATATTAAGCAAGATTATTGATTTTGTTGAGACCTTCATCAATGGGATATCAGGGTAGGAGAATATCAAAAAGCAAACACACGATAAATAAGAATGCGATGAAAATAGATAATATCTGAGGTAAATTTTTCTATCTTTATCCAAAGCAATGAATTTTAGCGTATAATTTAATCTACAATCCATTACAAATATATTGAAATAAGTTATAAGTGCCTGGAGTTTGGAGTGCCTAAAATGTCTAAAGTTAATGTTTACGAAAAATGTCTGTTTAATTCAATTGCGATATGAAAACCAAAGATGAAATTGTTAATAACTGGCTTCCCCGATATACCGGGAAATCGCTCGACAGTTTTGGCAAATACTTTCTACTGACTAATTATCTTTATTATGTCGAACTATTTGCGAAGTGGAATAATGTTGAAGTTGAAGGGAAAGATAAAAATATGCCCAGCGCCACTGCCGGTGGAATAACAATTATTAACTTTGGAATGGGGAGTCCCAATGCAGCTACTATTATGGATCTTTTGAGTGCGGTAGATCCAAATGCCGTTTTGTTCCTGGGTAAATGTGGAGGGCTTAAAAAGAAGAATACATTAGGCGATCTAATACTCCCAATCGCAGCTATAAGAAGCGATGGTACGTCCAATGATTATCTGCCGATAGAGATTCCTGCACTACCTGCTTTTAAGTTGCAGAGCGCTATATCTGCTACAATTACAAAATATAATCTGGAATACTGGACAGGTACAGTATATACAACCAACAGAAGGGTTTGGGAATACGACGACAGATTTAAAAAATACCTTGTTAAGACCCGTGCTATGGCTATTGATATGGAGACTGCAACAATTTTCACAGTTGGTTTTGCAAATGAAATACCTACAGGGGCACTGCTTCTTGTCTCTGACCAACCAATGATTTCAACCGGTATCAAAACCGAAGTCACCGATCTTTTAGTTACAAATGAATATGCGGAAATGCATCTTAAAATAGGAATAGACTCTCTCAGGGAGATTATAACAAACGGTGTATCTGTTAAACATCTAAAATTCTAATAATGGCAGTCACCTACGAGGAAATAATCTCCGATCTGAAAAAACGTATATTTAAACCTGTATACTTTCTTGCCGGGGAAGAGCCTTATTATATAGATCTTATTATCAATTACATAGAAGACAAGGTTCTTCCGGAAGCAGAAAAAGCTTTTAACCAGATCATTCTATATGGAGATGATACAAATATTCCGGCAATTATCGACACAGCCAGGCGGTTTCCGATGATGGCCAGCCATCAGGTAGTCATAATTAAAGAAGCACAGTCATTAATAAAACTTGATGACCTTGCCATCTATCTTGATAACCCCCTTTTATCCACCATCCTGGTATTCAGTTATAAATATAAAACCCTCGACAAAAGAACCAAGCTATACAAAGGACTTGAAAAGGATGCTGTTTATTTTGAATCACCAAGAATTCGCGATTATCTGATTCCGGGATGGATTGAGAGATACCTGATGACAAAAGGTATTAAAACAGAACCCAGCGCGAGTGCAATGCTGACAGAATACCTTGGGACAGATCTGCATAAGATTGTTAATGAACTCGATAAACTTATTATTACTCTCCCTGCAAGTAAGCCTATCATTACAACTTCCCTTATTGAAAAGAATATCGGGATTAGTAAAGATTATAATAATTTTGAGTTACAAAAGGCAATAGGAGAAAAAAATATACTAAAAGCCAATATGATAGTTCATTATTTTGCCAATAATCCAAAAGACAACCCGATTACTCTTTCAATTGCATCGCTCTTCGGATTTTTCAGCAAGATCCTCACATATCATTATCTTACCGACAAGTCTAAAAATAATGTTGCAGCTTCATTGAAGGTTAATCCTTTTTTTGTCAGAGATTATGAAACATCAGCAGCAAAATACAATGTTTCAAAGACTGTACATATCATCGATATTCTGCGTACATATGATATGAAATCAAAGGGTTTTGGTGATCCGGGCACTGAACCAGGCGATCTGCTTAAGGAGTTGGTTTATAAGATACTGCATATTTAATTCATGTCAGGCGAATCGGGGAAGTCAGCCCACATCCTGTATTTATTTTTAAAGCTTCTCAAGACTCTTTTCCAGGTATCCTCTCCTCTGTTATTCATAATTATATCGGATTTCACCCTGGCAATGACCCATGAGTTTTCTTTAAGTTCCCGTTCAAGCTGATCGGCAGACCATCCAGAGTAACCAAGAAAGAACCTGATCTGTGACTGATCAATTTTTCCTGCTTTTATCAGCTCCTTGATAGTTTCAATATCTCCTCCCCAGAAAATATTTCCTTCTACAGGTAAACTATTAGGAATCATTTCACCCAGATTATGCAAGTAATGAAGCGTGTCCGGGGCAACAGGGCCACCCATATTAAGGTTCTCATTCCAACCTTCGAAATCCGTAAGGGCAGCACTCACTTTTAGATCAATTTTTTTATTCAGGATAAAGCCAACTGATCCCTGGGGATTATGATCTGTCAGATAAACTATGCTACGGTTAAAAAATGTATCGGGAAGAAAAGGTTCCGAAATAAGTATCTTACCTTTGTCTGGAATTTTATCTTCCGGTAATATTGCAAATAAGTCGAGTTCTGGTTGCATTGAAAAAAATAATAATTAGACAACATAATATACAAAAATAATTAAGTAAAACCTTATTGTCAATTAAATATTAACATACTTTTCCGGTACAGCCTCCTTCATCATACCATATATTACATCAAAGATATCCTCTGCGCCGGGTTTCGAAAAATAGTCACCATCAGTAGTATATGCCGGGCGATGCTCCTTAGCAGTCAAAGTCTTTGGAGGACTGTCGAGATATTGCCATCCTCCTTGTTTTTCAAGTACTTCCTGCATCATGTAAGCTGTTGTTCCTCCAGGAACATCCTCATCCAGAAATAGTACTCTATTGGTCTTCTTAATCGACTCAAGAATCATCTTATTTTTATCGAAAGGCACAAGTGTCTGAACATCAATTAATTCAACTGAAATATCATGAGCAGCAAGTTGTGTTACAGCTTCTGCAGCAACTTTAACTGTTGAACCATAGGTAACTACAGTAAGATCAGACCCCTGGCTTAATATTTCAGGAATACCAAGCTGAAAACGGAACTCACCAATATTATCTGGCATCTTCTCTTTCAATCTATATCCATTAAGTGGTTCAATAACTATTGCAGGATCATTACCTTCAAGCAAGGTATTATAAAAACCTGCAGCCCGGGTCATATCCCTTGGTGAACAAACATATACTCCTCTTACCGAGCTGATCAGCATGCTCATTGGGGATCCTGAATGCCATATCCCTTCCAGTCGATGCCCACGTGTACTTATAATCAATGGAGCAATCATTCTGCCGGCAGTCCTGTAGTGAGTTGTTGCCAGATCATCGCTCAACAACTGTAGAGCATACATTAGATAATCGAGGTACTGGATTTCGGCAATGGGTCTCATTCCTCTAAGCGATAACCCGATACCCTGACCAAGAATAGTTGCTTCCCTTATGCCGGTATCCGTAATACGCAATTCTCCGAATTTTTTTTGTAACCCCTCAAGCGATTGGTTAACTCCTCCGATGCCTCCGGTATCCTCTCCAAATGTTACCAGAAGAGGGTATTTCGTAAAAAGCTTGTTATAGTTTTCCCTTAAAATCTGACGGCCCGGAACCTCAGGCGAATCGACAGAATAAACCGGTGCAACAGGCTTAACATTCAGTACTGAAGTAGTAGTCTCGTTATATAGAAATGAATCATAACTTATTCCTGCATCATCATAATTTCGCTTTAGCCATCCCTGAAGTTCCTCTTTCAGATTATCTGATTTATTGCACGATCCACAAACATTTCTCAGGATTTTCCGAGCTGTAACAAAATTATCTTTTCTAATTGGGGAAATGACATTTTTCAAATCCTCAGTATAGTTTTCAACTGTATCTTCTTTTGCCTCCTCTGTACAGACACAAGTACGCTGGTTAATAATTTTTACCAGGGCATCACGTTCAACCTTAATAGGATTCTGGAACATCTCCCACGCTTTTTTTCTGGATTCCTTTACCTCTTCTTCAGCTTCAGCGGCAATTATATCAAGTTCTTCAGATGAGGCGATAACAGATACCAGTATCCACTCCTTCATTTTCTTTACCGGATCAAATTCCTCTTCCCATTTTAAGCGTTCTTCACTTTTATATCTCTCGTGCGAACCAGAAGTGGAGTGGCCTTGCGGTTGTGTAACTTCTTCAATATGAAATAAAACCGGAGTATGTTCCTTTCTGCAAATGGCAATACCTTCTTCGTATAGCTTCAATAGTCCAGGATAATCCCAACCTTTCCCTTTGAATATTCTTATTCCGGGTTTATTTTTTTCACTTTCAAATCCTTTAAGGATTTCTGATATGCTCCCTTTGGTTGTCTGGTATTTCTTTGGTACAGAGATACCATATCCATCATCATAAACAGAAATTGCAAGAGGGACCTGGAGAACTCCGGCAGCATTCATTGTCTCCCAGAAGTGACCCTCAGATGTACTGGCGTCGCCAATTGATCCAAAAGCAACCTCGTTTCCCTTATTCGTCAGAGTTGTAAACTGATGAAGATCTTTGTTCTGCCTGAATAACTTAGATGCGTATGCCAATCCCAGCAAACGTGGCATCTGACCTGCAGTAGGAGAAATATCCGAAGAGGAATTCTTCTGTTTGGTCAGATCTCTCCATGATCCATCTTGGTTGATATTAGGAATAGAAAAATGATTATTAAAGACCCTTCCACCACTTCCCGGATTTATTTCTCTGTTAGTGTTACCATAGAGCTGATGAAAAAATTCAAGAGAATTATAATGTCCCATGGCCATCATCCATGTCTGATCTCTGTAATAACCTGACCTCCAGTCACCCATCATAAATTGCTTAGCCAGTACTATCTGTATTATCTCTTTCCCATCCCCGAAGATCCCAAATTTGGCTTTCCCTGATAGGACTTCACGTCGGCCAACAATACTTAGGAACCTGCTAACATTAGCCAGTTTGAAATCTGCCAGAATAGTCTCTTTATTCATATTGCTTTTTGATAGATTTGTAATCTGTTTCATACCAATTAATATAAAAAATTATGAGTATCGGGAATGATGCATAAGATAATTTTCTTATAAGTTATAATACCCCCTTCCCAACCTTCCTCCAAGGGGGAAGGAGCACAAAACAAAGCCTCCCGCTTAGGCGGGACGGGAAAGGGGGTCGTTTTGAAACAGA
>DATKUO010000144.1:0-8007 GCA_035530515.1 Bacteroidales bacterium | reverse complement strand
TGTTCCATCACAAGTAGCCTAAGGACACATGCATACCGGGTAACTGGTTTGTGTGAAGCTGTCCCGACAATATAGCCTGTAAAGGATTCTCGTGAGAGGATACTGTCATGCCAGCGCAAAGACATGCAGGAGTTAGGCTCGTCCGGTATGGTTAACCCAGGTGAACTGTTGATAAATGCCGTCAAGTTGAAATAGCGAAAGGCGATGATACGCTATGGCCAAAATGGCAAGGGGTATAGATAGCAGGTTGTTTGGTCCTGCTACATGGATTACGACTCCCCCGGCAGAGAGACAGAACCTAACCCGGACAGTTATGTAAGCGGAACTTAGTAAGCCCGAAGCATTCTTCGCTATGGCGGAGTAGGCTTTCCGTGAGGACAGTACAATACGTTGCGGGTAGAGGATGATGAAGCAAGCGAAGGCTATCTTGTAATGAGGTAGATAGGGGTTCAAAATTTGCCCCACTGCGAAAGCAGGCATACTTTCATCGGGTGCTCTGTCAAGAGAAAACTGCGGTAAGACTCTTTATTCAAGGAATGCAAATGAATCGTCCAAAACGATGTGCTCTTGAAACATTCTTACTTGTAAGAATTGTAGAATCATTGCAGCTATGTATCGAGAAGGTAACATATCTTTGTTACCGGGTGTCCAATGACACTTTTTAGAGTGCTTGAGCCGTATGCGGTGAAAGTCGCAAGTACGGTTCTTAGGAGGGAAAGGCGGGGCAACCCGCCCGACCTATCCGACCACCGGGCCGTTATAGCTAATGCGAAGTACTACAACTAGATAGAGACTACACTGACAACTTTTCTATATATCGCGACCGCTCATTTGGCACATTTGCTTTTGCGCAACACAGACCCAACCCTCTTGCAAAAGCAAAAGAGCCAAGTCCCTTCGTTCCTGTTCACCATATTTGTTTGTCATCCCAAGATAAAATGTAAGGATAGCTTTCTATCAACGAAGAAATAAGGATCCGTTTTAAGATTGTTCATTATATAATAGAAGATGGAATTTGAAAACAGATTTGAAATTAAAAAATGGTTAGAAGTAAGAACGACTATAGGGTATAAATATATTCCTGTTAAACAAATAATATTTATTAAAGCTGAAAACAAAACTTCTACAATATTCTTTGATGATTTGTCTTCTATTAAAACTAATCATCTTATTAAATGGTATCAAGAAAAATTGGATGATCACATATTTATAAGATGTCACAATTCATATATTGTAAATTGTCTGAATATTGAATTTTTTTGTGGTAGCACCATCATTACCAGAGGTAATTTCAGAATCCCGATTTCTCGAAATTATAAACTCCAATTTAAAAATAAATATGATTTTTTCTATAAAAATGACAATATATAAACACATTCACTCCAATTCTTTACCATTTACTCCAATTTCATGCTATCCACTCATCAAACCATTGACATGTAATGCATTATTAATTAATTTTATAATAGAAAGAAATCTATGTCTGCATTTGCACCGATTCTTTCATTTGTAATATTAACTTAATACTACTCCTATGGAAAAGCGAATTTTGTTTTTTTGTTTGGTTCTTACCACAGCTTTGTTTGTTGCCAGCACTCCTATCTTGCAGCAAAACAAGAGTTCATCTGAACAGGAATTTCAAAAAGTTGTTAAGAGAGTAAGCGAAAACGGATGGGTTTACTTTAAAGACAACTTTAATCCTGATCCTAATAAATTTTTTTCCATCTACATGAAGGACTTTGGCCTTTCAAAAGACGATGAAATGAGATTAATAAAAGAAGAAACTGATTCTATTTTTACTTTTTATGGGTTCCACCATTATTACAAAGGTATTTTGGTTGAAGGTTCTAGCATGACTTTGCAATTTAAAAATAGAAATGCAGTACTGGCATTTGGAACTTTAGCCAAAAACCTAAACCTTGATATTAAGAATACTATTGATGCAGACCTAGCCTTTGAAGAGGCAAAGAAGAATTCGAAAGCTGAATTATTTGCATGGGAATCCCCAAAATGGGAATCTATGCTCAAAAGGGAATTAAAGGATAGTAGTGCTACTTACCATCCTAATTCTGAATTGGTAATAACCCTATCAGCAAAAGGAGAGTTTAAGTTAACATATAAATTTCCTGTAGTATCTGTTAAACCAAAATACAATAGTGAGTTATACTATATTGATGCTAACACAGGCAAATTTGTTAAAAATGTACAACTGATTTATGATGCAACTAGTACAGGGAAAATCTATTATTATCCAGATGATAAACAATTTACAACTTATTTTGTAAGTGGTTTCCCAAGAGGGTATTGGCGACTACAGGATCGAACTAGAGGCATCATTACGGCTAAACTTAATGATCTTCCTCAAAACTGGAGTTATTATGATTATTTAAAGGATTGGGACAATTATTGGGATTGGTTAAGTGAAAGACCTGCAGTATCAGCATTATGGGCAGTTGAAAAAAGTTATGATTATTTTCATACTCGAGGAAGACATGGTACTGATAACAACAATAGAGAAATGCGGTTAACTACATTGTATCCCGACTTTAATGCTGGGTGGGGCACAAGCATATATCAATCCTGGGATGATATTGTTGTTGGATTTTTTAATGACACTTCCCTTGCAGCACTTGACATTGTTGGTCATGAATTTACTCATGGAGTAACATACTATTCAGCAAATTTTGAGTATGTTGCTGATGAGTCTGGAGCATTGAGCGAAGCATTTTCCGATATTTTCGGTGAGGTAATAGAATACTACGTTGATGGGAGCAATGACTGGAAGATGGGAAGTGATTTTTTTACTTTAAGATCGTTAGATAATCCTCATGAATCTCATATTAGATATGGGTATGATCATGGCCACTTGCCAGCATATTATCATGAAAATAACTACTGGTATGATGGTCAAAATGTAGGAGAATACACTCACACCAATTGTGGAGTACCAGATAAATGGTTCCATCTTTTAGTAGTAGGTGACTCACAATTAGGAGTATCTGGCATAGGTATGACCAGTGCACATCCTATTGCCTATAGGACTCTTACAACCTATCTTTGGAACACCCCCAATGCAACATTTAATCAGGCGAGGGAAGCATCAATAAATGCTGCTACCTATTACTATGGAGAGTGTTCATTTCAATACCAACAGGTTATGAATGCATGGGCAGCAGTAGGCGTAGGTAATCCAGCTCCAAATCCATGCAATGTTCCGTTAGATGCTCACATAGTTGGTCCAGGATATTCATCATGCGGCAATTGGGAATACTGGAATACCTATCCTTCTGGGGGAAGCGGTAATTATTCCTATGAATGGTATTTTAATTACTCATTAGTATCAACTTCTAGCTATCTCTCACATTATTTTGAGACTTGGGAAGAAGGGCCTAACTACATTGAACTTATTGTAACAGATGGAAATCAGACCTGCTTTGACTATCTTGAAGTATGGGTTGACTGTTATAGTAAAGGTATTGTCGAACCCAGATTTTCTTTATTGCTATATCCCAATCCGGCTTCTGAGGTCACTACTTTAGAAATAATTGAAAATAATGATTCCAAAGAGAGTCTTAAAGACAAAGACTGTTTGGTATATTTATTTGATAAAAATGGTAGGGTATTTTATAATACTAAGACTAGAAACAGAAGAATTGAAATTAACGTTTCAAATCTTAAGGAAGGCACCTATACTATAGTTGCATTTATTGGGAAAGATAAATCTTATGTAAATTTAACCATTGCCCATTAAAGAGTTTAAGCAATTCATGCGTTTAAATACATCAAAAGATATGTCAGGTTCTTACTCGACATATCTTTTGTTCATATAAACACACTATTCAAAAGATTGTCTTGACTGGCATAGTTTTTGAAGCAATACACCATTGGCTATTAGTCTATTATCTTAATCAAAAGTACTCATATATGAATATCCCTATAAAATCAAAATCTCCTTTTGTCGTATACATTATATTTTTTATACTTCTTATTACTGCATGCGAATCCGACCTGAAATTAGATATTCATGATTCAGTGCCATTGCTAACAGTAAATTGCATTTTAAAAGTAGACGAGTCTGTGAAAATGCTTCTTACTGAGAACCAACTATTGCAGAATCCTTCTGATAGCAGCCACCTGATAAGAAATGCATCCGTACATCTTATTGAAGATGATGCTTTTCTAGACAGTCTTGTTTATAAAGAATATAAATTTAACGGTCAAATAACAAGTGCTTATGTATCTTCAAAAGATTATAAACCACTCGCAGGGCATTCTTATCAAATTAAAGTCGTTGTTCCAGCTTACAAAAGTATCACTTCCTCAACTGTAATTCCACAACCAGTTCAAATCATATCTATCGATACAATTTCGGTCTACCTTAAGAATGGCAGTTATACCTATAAAGTTCTTGAGTGTACTGTCAGATTCAAGGATCCAACACCAGGTAAAAACTACTATAAATTGAGCATAGACAGATTCGGACTTTTTAAAATTTGTCAGTCCGGTCCCTTCGGTTGTACTACGCATTTGATTAAGTACAATGCTTCTTTCATTTGTTATGATAATAACACAGTTTACCGAAGGATTGACCACAATTCACCAGGACCCATATCATTGGAAAATGAGAATGAAGAAATATGGTTCGATGAGCTCTTTATTGCTGATGATGTTTTTAATGGTAACATATATGAACTAAAAGTATATATCCGGCCGGACTGGTTCTCCGATTGGGCATATCCACCGGCAGGAGAAAACATAACGTATAGAACTGCTTACATACGGCTTTATTCTGTCAATGAAGAGTACTATAAATATTCCAAATCGTATTTTAATCACTTATTTATGAAAAATGATTTATTTTCAGAACCTGTCCAGGTATATTCTAACATATTAAATGGAACTGGAATTTTCTCAGGAGCTTCAGTCTCTATTGACTCATCTATCATAATACCTGTAAGATATAATCCACAATTCAATTAGCTTGAAAATTATTATGAAATTCTCATTTTTACTTCTTTTTATATTTCTAAATGGAACTCCGATTTTAAGCCAGGTTCGGACAATAAATGGATATATTGAGGACTCCAGTACCGGAGAAAGGCTGATTGGAGCAATAATATATGATTCTATTTCTCAAAATGGTTGTAATAGCAATTACTACGGCTATTTTACAATAAAAGCAAAACAAAACCTGATTTATCTCAAGTGTAGTTTCCTGGGTTATGATAACAGAAGTATTAGTTTTACTTTAAAAAATGATACGATCCTCAATATTAAAATGGATCCAAGAACATTTACACTTAATGAGGTTATTGTAGATGACAGCAAACTGGAATTAAAAAGTTCGATGATCAGTTTCGTGAATTTGCCAATAATCACAATTAAAAACATACCTTCACTGATGGGTGAGACTGATGTATTGAAGGTTCTGTTGATGCTTCCTGGAGTTCAATCAGGAACAGAAGGTACAGTCGGGCTTTACATCAGGGGTGGAAGTCCTGATCAAAACATGATACTTTTGGATGGCATTCCTATATATAATCCTGATCACCTATTTGGATTTGTGTCGGTCTTTAATTCTGATGCAATAAAAAATGTAACTCTTATTAAAGGCGGTTTTCCTGCTCAATATGGTGGTAGGCTCTCTTCTATTGTCGATGTAAGGATGAAAGAGGGAAATAACAAAGAGACTCATGGTGAAGGTAGCATTGGACTGATCTCTTCCAAACTGATGGTAGAAGGGCCAATTATTAGAGGCAAATCATCATATCTCTTATCTGCCAGAAGAAGCTGGATTGACTTACTTACCAGAAGTTTACTGAATAAAAAGAATTTGCCTGATTTATGTTTTTACGATCTCACTGCAAAAGTCAATCATATATTCTCAAATAGTAACCGGCTCTATTTCAGTATCTATTCAGGGAGAGACAAAATCCAAAGTATTAATACAGCCAGTGAGACCATAATGGGAGATTATAAATACAATAAGCGGGAAAATCAGTTTTACGGTTGGGGTAATATAGCAGCGACCCTTAGATGGAACCATATTTTTAACAACACCCTCTTTAGTAATAGCAGCTTAACCTACAGCAATTATAGATACTTTGATAATAAATTGTTTTACAATACAGAAACGAACCTTAAGAGCATGTTGACTAAAAATGAAGATTATAAATCGGAATTTCATTCAGGCATTAATGATATTTCAATTAAATCTGATTTTGATTATCAGCCTATTAGAGGACATAACATTAAATTCGGAATAGAAAGTATATATCATTTATTTACACCAAATGCTCAAGTATCTTTAATAAAGACTACTAGTGACTCCTCTATATCAACTGAATCGAATTACAGGTTAAAGGCACTGGAACCATCAATATATTTTGAAGATGATATTGAATTAAACAGCAGGTTAAAGTTTAATACAGGATTACGATTTTCAGGGTTCCTAATAGAAAATAAGTCTTATTATTCCATTGAACCACGTCTTTCTGGTCGTTATCTTTTAACTGACAAGTGGGCTGTAAAATTTGCATATTCAAGAATGAAGCAATATGTCCACCTTCTTACAAGTTCAAGGGTTACATTTCCCACCGATTTGTGGGTGCCAACCACAAAAAAAGTAAAACCTCAGCTGTCTGACCAGTTAACTCTTGGTTCGGTTTACAATCTAAATAAGAATCTTGAAATAAATATCGAAGCTTACTATAAAACGATGAATAATGTTATAGAATACAGCGAAGGAAGTAGTTTTATGGATAATAATAATTGGGAAAGTAAAATAGAGCTAAATGGTAAGGGAAAAGCATACGGAGTTGAGGTATTCTTCCAAAAAACATCAGGAAAAACAACCGGTTGGCTTGGCTATACACTTGCAAGAAGTGTACGAAAATTCGATAATATAAGTTTCGGAAACTGGTATCCATACAAGTATGATCGCAGGCACCAGCTCTCTATATTAATTAATAATAAATTTGCAAAAAATATTGATGCTGGAATTACATGGGAACTCAATTCTGGAAATATGATTACTTTAATTTCGCAGGTATATGATCCTTATGGTTTTACTGACAACTCGTTTTTAAGAATACAATATTTTGAGAACAGGAATAATTATCGGCTGCCCTATTATCACAAAATGGATTTAGGTATTAACTTCCACAAACAAAGGAGGCATTTTTACAGAACTTTAAGCATAAATATATACAATGTTTACAATAGGAAGAATATCTTTTTTGTCTATTTTGGAAACGACGACATTAATGGAAGAAAAGATTTGTTAGTGCTTAAGAAGTATACATTATTCCCAATCCTGCCTTCACTAACATACAGTCTGAAATTTTAATTAAAGATATTGAGTTTCTAAAAACAATATAGTACACACACAGTGACTTGATGAATGCCTCAGATTTTGCAAGCACATTTAAAAGCCCCACAAGCTGAAGCTCAAAGCAAAGCTTTTAAAAGAGCTTGCAAAAATTAACATCGTGACTTTTAACTCATTAACTAGACAGTTTTCTGCCGCCGGACAAATAACAAAGCACTAGCTATAACACGGATGGTATGGGTAATTGCCTTCAGCAGCCCGGACAGCTTAGTAATCAACTCCGTAAGTCTATTCGATCAAAATTATTTCCACTTATCAAAATTTCGGTACCGTGACTAATCCTGATATCGAGACAAAGTCAATAGGGCTGCCGGCCATCGCGCTGTTGTCATGGTTTTTGCATCGCCACTTAGACAATTATATCATGACGGGACAAATCCTGCCCACTTATCGGGACTCAGCCATCTGGACAACTTTATCATGACACGGAAATCCTGCCCACTTACCGGGACTTTGCAAAAACGCATGCCAACCCCGACACAGACGGCAACTCCCCATACGTGCGACAAGAAGTCGCTTACTATAACTGTTTGACATATAATTATTTACAAATTAATTCGTTAGATGATCAAACCTTGTGTTCCATCACAAGTAGCCTAAGGACACATGCATACCGG
>DATKUO010000143.1:0-3166 GCA_035530515.1 Bacteroidales bacterium | reverse complement strand
TGCTAATACTAATGTCAGAACTGATCCTGCCCATGAAGCACTATTAACTGTAAATCCTGCAATAGTGAAATCAGTAGCTATTAAAGAAGGTTGTGCTGTTGGAAAAGTCAGAACTACATGAGTAGGGGCTGCCTGTTCAACTGTTGCTGAAATCAGTCCCGCCCAGTAAGCAGCCCAGTTTATTCCAAGACCAACTTTTGGCTTATGAATACCAATGGTTTTTAGACCTATAGTTTGTATTCCCATGGTTTCTTATTTTAAGAACCATACCTTGAAAGTATATTGGGCAGTAGGGATTAGCTTGGTGTATCTCCCTTCAAAGATTACATATTGAGGATAGGTGTAGGCTAAGATGTTTGCTGCCACGGCCTCCGATACCCCTGCATGACCTGCCCTTGCCATCGATGTTTCTTCTTCCATAGCATCAAAAGTGCCGCCATTACTGTCCATAGACATGAAGGCTGCTACTATCTTATCTGTGAGATCACAATTATCACTTGTGAATAAATCCCATACTTTGGGATTACCTGCACCCCCATTACCGAGTGCTTCATTATTGATTGTGGTGTTGTATCCCATGACTTACTTTATTTTACGAGTTAATACTAACGATACTCTCTTACAAATTATTCTCAAAGTTACAATTATTTCAGAAAAAAAGCCCTGACTTATTAAAAAATCAGAGCTCAACATTAATTACGCAATAGAAAACAGAGAATTATTCTTTTTCCTCTTCGGGATTATTATCGGGTTTTTTCCCCTTTTCCTTTCCGGCATTGGGGTCTTTTGTCAATAATGCAGATTGAAGGTCATCCCTGAACTCTTCGTTTCCAAGATAGTGCTCATAAAGAGCATCATTGGCACTTTTAGTTGGAGGTACTTTTAAAGCAATGGTGGCTCCCTTCTCTCCTTCCGTTTGCCAGAACCATGTTTTTTTCCCAACATCATATTTTAATAGTTCAATATCCATTGCCTTCTGAATAGACATCCTGGTCTTAATCTCGTCTTCAGCATTGACCATTTTAAGGAACTTGTCCTGTCCGTCAGGTGTTGAATTTATCCTGGTGTCAAGCTGCCATTGAACCTGAGCTAATGTAAGCCCATCGACATTATTAATGAAGTATGCTTTTGCCACGGCCCTGAGTTTTTCTTCAGGAAGACCAAAGTTCTCTCCGTATAACAGTCCATCAATCTTTGTGGAAAGTGCTTTCTTTTCTGCCCTCTTTTCTGCCTCTGTGACAAGGTCCTCAAACACAAACTTGACCATTGTTCCCTGATTTGCTCCTCCCTTACAATACTCTGATTTCATAAGGAGAAAATATATCAACTCGATGTCATTGCGATTCAGCCATTTTGAACCATGAAAGAGAAATTTCTTAGGGGTGTATCTCTTAAACCCTTTTTCGTCAATAATAACATTTTCAGCATATCTCCACACCTCTGTCCCCGTAGGAGTCTTAACAATGGCTTTTAAATCAAAAGAGATGGAAGCCGGTTGATCTGGTTTACGATTATGCTTTAACTTGCTTTTGACAATGCGTTCCGGTGGATAAACAATTTTTACCGGAAATTTGCCGTGGAAATGTTTTTCTACTGCTTCTATCTCTTTAGAAAACCGAGATAAATCATAAATTACATCGTTCTTATATAACATAGCATATTTGGTTTTAAAGGAAATGAGAGGAATGACTAGCACCCCTCTCTATCCTATGGTTACTATACTGCTTCTAGAAGTACAAACTGGTTCCCCCCTCTTTGGTGAGCTCCAATATGACATCTCTGGTAAGTATTCCTGTCGTCAATGTCGGTGACTTTAAGTCCTTCTCCGGCACCGCCTACCTGCCAAACTTCCATTCTCCTGGAATATTTGCCGAGAGAGCGATAACGAGTACCGAACGCATCAACCATATTTCCAGATACAGGATCTTTCTTCTTATTGATAGGCATAAATACACCCAATTTGCGGGCTGAATAACCCTCTGCTCCTGCGAGTTTCTTGTGATTGAATGATCCCATCCTCTTTAATAGGAAAGTCCTTTCGGATTTTGTCAGATAAGTGAAGTTTACAGACGCACTCAGAGCCTCATTTGACTCGAATAACACTTCATTTGTAGCCTGTTTTGCAAAACTGATGTTTGTGTTTGCAAAATAAGCTACCAAGGCATTCTCAATGTCCTGATGAAGCGAGATGCCTAACAGTCCAAGGATATGATTCCCTGCAAATTCCCTGTCAAGGGTGTTACTCATCTCATCAAATTCATCAACTGTAAAAGCTCCATCAACACTGGTCTGCTCGTTACCTACTCGTCTGATATAAGGGATTAGTCCCTCAGTAGTCTTAATAGGACGACCAGTTGCAGCGTCCGTGATGACATTAGTACTTCTCTTTCCCCAAAGGAGTGCTCCGTCAATTTTCAAAGCCATACGATAATCAATATCAATCTGACCTTTAAAATAGAAAGCGGGAAGTGCCTGTCCTGCTGTGGTGATCGTTACCCATGCCTGATTGACCATCTCCGATCCTGTGACTCCAATGGTTTCCTTTATGATCTGTGCATCATTATCGTACTCCCATGTGCCGGATACTGCACCTTCTGGCTGTCCTGATCCTTCTGAGAACGAACTTGTAATAATTGCAAGTTCCTCTCCTGCTGTGAGTGCAGGGAACTGGTCTGTTATCTCATTAAGCCTTACGGTAACAACTGGTGCGGCAGGGGCAGTTACGTCAATTGCAATAACCGAACCCGTAACCTCTGTTGGAAATAATATAATATCCCATAACCTGAGATAAAAATTATTGTTGGCATCAAGATCAACCGGGTCAAGTGTAAACTGTATGTTTGCACCCACTGCTGGTTGTGCTACGATGTCAAGAACATGAACTATTTCGTGGATGTGATTATCCTCAAAGTGTCCATAAGTGTCATTCGCTACTGGCTTTTCAAATCCCATGGATCTGATTAGCTGGAAGTAGCTTGCGCCTTGATCTCCAAACCTGTTAAACAGGGTATTCAAAATCTCTGGCTTGTGAAGGTCAAAGTTTGAAATGATATCTGAGGCATATATTGCTGCAATAGCTTCTGGTCCCATTTGTTTAAATTATTAATTGTTAATACTATTCCAAATACATTGCCTCTTGTGATTACTGTCTTAAAAAAAATTATCT
>DATKUO010000142.1:0-7525 GCA_035530515.1 Bacteroidales bacterium | reverse complement strand
TTTTCCGGTGTACATGATCGCTCAGAATATTGTTTGAGCGAAAGTATAAATTCAAGTCGTAAAAACCCTTGACCTTGTTTAAGGTGTTATATATTAATAAATTACATTATCTTTAACCGTCCTCAACCGGACACTAGTGATATATTGTAAATAAAATAGTTATTGACATATTAAGATTAATTTATTAACAATCAATTAATTAAACAACTCTCTTATCTCGAACTAAAGTTAACTTTTTTTATTACAACGAAATATTAACGCATCAGTTATATTTAAGAATCAGATCTTAATGTTTTAAAAAAAAATTATGAATAAACCATCCTGGTCAACTATTGGAAAACTAATAATACTCCAAGTATTTTTTGTATGTTATTCAAATCCATCTACTCTTTATGCTCAACCAGGCAATAAGATTCGGAAGAGTGATTGTTATTTCAGGGAATCTGACAGCACTTGGTTATTAGGTAACTCCATGATAGAGATTAACATTAACCCGGTAAATGGTGCGATAAAAGGACTGCTCAACAAGGCGTCCCATGTTCAATTTACAGGTAATTGTATTCCTGAATCATTTTCGTTGGTATTTTCAACATGGGAAAATCATGGGGCAGCAGCCAAAGACCTGTGGGGCGCTGCTTATGGCTCTTTAATCCGCAGTCATAATCAGAAAGTAACATCAAAAAAATTTGAAAATACCAGTATTGGAAGCAAACTTGAGATTACTTACGAACAAATTCAGGCTGATAACAGAACCCTGGATATAATTATTAATTACACCATCGAAATCAGGAATGGAAATGAAGAAACAAACTGGAGGATAGAGATTCAAAATAATAGTCAGGGCACTGTTAGGGAAGTCCTCTTTCCGGTTATATCTGGCCTGAAGAAATGCGAAACTTTGCTATTGCCCAACCAATCAGGAACAGCTCTTAGAAATCCGGTTGATCGTTTGTCAGATGAAATTCCTGATCTTTCAATTGAATATCCTGCGAGGGCTTCAATGCAATGGTTTGAATATTATTCTTCAAATGCTGGTCTTTACATGGCTTCCTATGATAAGAATCTTGATTATACAAAACTCTGTTTCGGTCTGGTGCATGAAGGGAAGGATGTTGCAATGTGGATCGTTAAATATCCTTTTTGCATTACAGGGGATTCATGGGTATCACCGGATCTATGTGTAGGAATTCATAAGGGTGACTGGCATTGGGGTGCTGATAAATACCGCACCTGGATAGAAAGTTGGGTGCCTAAGGCAACTGTTCCAAAAAGAATCCTTGAAATGTATGGTGGGATGGATTGGATTTTTATTAAGGACGTGAATGAAAAACTTAAGCTTAGCTATGACGAGCTGTTTAAGGAGACCCAAAAAAGGCAACAAGGCGAAAGCACGACCCTGGTGGGTTGGATGTTCAACGGACATGATACCTATTACCCTGAGTACCATCCAATACCTGATTTGGGAGGGGAGAAAGCTCTTATTAAAGCCATAGACATGGTTCATCAAAGTGGTCGTTATCTTGGTGCATACGTGAACCTTCGACTATGTAATAATGAAACTGAAACGTATAAGAAATTTGGGAAAAAATGGGCTGTCCTCTTAAAGGGTCCGGACCTGGGTGTATCTAGCCTTGATTTTGGTGAACTCCATGAAGAATGGAATAAAACCTGGGATAGAGACAACCAGAGCGAGGGCTGGTTTTCGGTTATGTGCCCATCTGTTAAAGGATGGCAGGACTATATAGTATCAGAAACAGAAAAGATAATACGTGATTATCACTTTGATGGTTTGTTTCTCGACCAGATATCATCGTATTATGCTGAGCTTTGCTATAACAGGAACCATGGACATTCTACCCCCGCAACAGCCTGGGGTCGCGGTTATATAGAAATGGCCCGTCGTATAAGAGAAGTGACAAGAAAGGCCAATCCAGAATCATATATTTATGTTGAAGGCATGAATGATGCCTATGGCCAGTATATAGATTATTACCTTGATAAAAACCTTGTTTGGGAACCAATGCGAATTCATCCGGCTATGGAATCTTTTGTCGAGATGTGGCGCTATACTCTGCCTTCATATATCATAGTCAATGACCCAGCTTCATATTCATTTCCTCCTGCAAAAGACAAGGTGTATGGTATTAATTACAACTTTGTAATGGGTATTCGTGGAATAGGAGGTCCTGAAGATGAAAAATCTTTCCAAACAACTGGAGAATTGGTCACGAAAAAAGCTGGTATAGAAAAAATCAAGAAGTTGTGGAACGAAGCAGGAGAATTCTTCTTTTACGGCACGTTTATGGATGACCTTGGACTGAAAATATCTGACCCTGATATATTTGCAAAGGTTTATCTTTCTAAGAACAAAGAGCCTGGAATTGCTTTGTGGAATACCTCTGCTTCACTTTCAACATTTACTCTTAGCATTGACCTCAATGCTCTTGACCTTTCAGGACTGAAAATTATCAAAGCAATGACGGTAAGCAACAAGAAAGCCATCTCCTATAAGCTGGAAGAAAGTATAATTGTTTTGCAGGGTACTCTTCCTCCTCATGAAATTGAGTTTATTTCTCTGAATGGCCAAAAAAAATAACCGGAGGACTACAACCTGTAAAGAACATCTTAATGAACGGATCCAATAGTAATTTTTCTTAAAAGTATTTAATTATTTTTATTTTGAATCGGCTAATCAATAATTAATCCCGATAACCATTTAAGATAATTAACAGTTATCTCTGATGAAGAGGTTTTAATTGTTTTATTCAACACTGACCTTATCTCCTTTTTCTCTTTTGCAGGGGCGACAGGATCAGAAGATTTTGCAACAATATCAAATAGCGCTTGTTTGGCCCCATTTTTTGCCATAGGATTATCTCCTGACATCAAGTCTGCCAATGGTGGAATCATTTTAGCGCCAAGGTTAACGGAAGCAACCACCGCCAGATTTCTCAACTGATCATTTTTGTCACAAAATCCATTTAATACATAATCAGGTTCAGCATCCAGGTCCCGAATGTAAATATTCCTGAATTTAGCAAATTGCCCCTGTTCGTCGGCATGGTTTCCCTGAATACCTATGACTCCATAATAAGGTTTGCCATCCATTGATTTTACTGTATCGGTGTTCGCCATAGTCGTAACTTTATCATTAATGGAAACCGTGACTATATTACGATCACATTTAATTTCCATTTTATACCAGATACCGGTTGTTTCATCAGGTCTGTTTGTTACAGCCACATGTCCGTAAATTGAACCGGTACAATGCAGGTCATCTCTCCAGGGAGTCCATGGAGCAAGCAATTGAACCTCAAATCCTGCATCCGGGTCAGAAGGGTTACATCTTATAAAAATCCCGCTGTTTCCTACCTTTGACAACATGAATTCAAGATGCAGAATAAAGTTACCATATCTTCTGTTAGTAAAGATATCATTACCTGAGCCAAAACTCCTGGTAATTAATTCGCCATCAATTTCTTCAAATCCTCCTGATTTCTCAAGGGTCCAATTAGTCAGGTCCTTCCCATTATAAAGAGGTTCAAAATCTCCCTTGTTTTGGGATAAACATGAGACTGCATATATAAATGCAACAGTGCTGATAAGAATAAAATTTTTCATTTTAAGATTTTAAGAAAAAGGTTATAAATTATTCCGGTAATGTCCATGGAGCCCTGTAAGCTCTGGATAACAGATAATTGGCAGCATCATCTCCAATAAATTGTTCTTTCATACTATCCCAATTCAATTTTCTTTTAAGTCGGTATGATATCATGGCAAGATGCATCGGGATTGTCATCTCGTGGGCATATAAGAGATTACTTTCAGGTTGTTGTCTTGATTTTACAGAATCAATAAAATTACGCTGATGACCAGGAGAGCGTACAATTGTCTTTGGAACTTCAGGAATGTCATTTATAACCTCACCAGCAACACGGATCACACATGTATTATAATCGCAAGTTAACGAGCCATCTGCACCTTCAAAATGCGCTCCTATTCCCATTTTATCAGCTCCCGGTATAGGAGGTGGCTCAGTAGTCCAATAGACATCAAGGTCTTTAAATTTAAAGTCTACATCAATCCAGAGGGGAGCATCTGCTATACCATCATGAGGTCTGTCTCCTCTACTCTCAATACTGGTTAATCTATGGGGATGAATTGACATGTACATGATATCGGCTATGTGACACCAAAAATCAGCAAATACACCTCCTGAATAATCAAGAAAATAGCGATAAGTAGAATGACAACGTACAGGAGTATATTCTTCGTAGGGAGCAGGCCCCAACCACATATTCCAGTCGAGAGTATCAGGTGGGGTTTCATTTTGCGGGAATCCAAGTCCAGGCGAACCACCTGTTTTCCACAGACGGACAGTATGAATTTTCCCAAGCTTACCGGATTGAATAATTTCAGTAACGCGATGGTAATTATCTCCTGCATGTATCTGAGTTCCCAATTGAAAAATAGAATTGTTCCTGTTCAGACTTTTTAACATTGCACATCCTTCTTCAAAGGTATATGAAAGAGGTTTTTCACCATAAACATCTTTCCCTGACTGAAAAGCCATAATAGCAATTAAAGCATGCCAATGATCAGGTGTTGCGCATGTAATTACATCTATATCTTTTCTGTCGAGTATCATCCTGAAATCAGTATAAGTTTCAACCCTGGCATTTTGATTTATTGATAAAAGACGTTTTTGAGTCTTTCCTAATCTGACTTTATCAATATCACACAGAGCAACCACTTCAACGTCAGAAAGGGCATTGAACCAATCTAAATGACTGTTGCCCTGTCCCCCCAGCCCAATATGTGCTACTGTTACCTTGTCGCTGGGTGCAACATTTCGAAAGGTATTCGACATAAGAGGTATACCTAATATACCAAGTGCAGTATTACTTATAAATTTGCGCCTGTCTATTCTTCTGCCTGTTCTCATTATTTTTAAGTTTAATTTTATACCGAAGTATTATAAAATAAAAAATATCAACCGATCGTTATCCAGAGCAATAAGAGTGTATAAAACGTTGCACCTTTAAGTACCTGATTTGATTTTACTTTCCACTATATTTATATAATTAAATATCAGATACATACGAACACACTTCTTTCGCCTCCGAACATATTTATCCCATGGAAACCACTATTTTAAATTGAGTACAGCGACAAATATTATACGTTAAGTTTATCATTCCGATTTTTGCTTTAGCTCTTGTAATTTCAATCGCACTGATAAATGAATCGTTCATGCTATTTTCTTCAAATCCAAATAAGTGTTCTATCCTTGCATGTGTTCTGGATTTCTCTTAATTATTGGCTTTTAATGGTTTTTACATCCTTAGGTGGATAACTCCAAGTTAACAGAGAGTTTCCAATAAAAAATAATCGTCAAATTGTCCTAATTCATTTACATTTTTTATCTCGTGCTTTTTTAGTGAGCAGGTCTGAACCGTATGGCATACCCTCCACCAGTAACAAGCTGCAACTTGAGATTTGTATTACGATCTACTGACTTTTTTTCAATAACCACATTCTTTGGGAAGCGATCTGCGTCGGGTGCATCTGAATAAATTTCAGCAGTGTACTTTCCATCACCAAGAAAATTTAACAAGACATTATCCTGTCGAGGTTCCCAGTTTGTCATACCACCCATAAACCAGTCTTTTCCACTACGACGGGCGATGGTGATATATTTGCCGGGTAATCCGCTGAGGACTTTTGTTTCATCCCATGTAGCTGGTACATCTTTAATAAATTGAAATGAAGGTTGTCCTTCATATGCACCCGGATGATCTGAAACCATTTGAAAAGGAGTTTCGTAAACCACATACATCGCAAGAGTATGTGCACGCGTACCCATAACCATAGGAGAATGCCTGCGAGGTGCAAACTCTTCTCGTGTAACATTGTTAAACCCGCCTGGTGTGTAATCCATTGGACCAGCTAGCATTCTGGTAAAAGGTATTGTAACATGATTTTCAGGATTATCTCTTGTCCCGACTTGTGATTGTTCCAAGCCCAAGACAGCCTCGTAACTCAGCAAATTAGGATATGTTCTGTTAATACCCGATGGTTTGGTGCTGCCGTGAATGTCTAGCATAAGATGATACTGAGCAGCTTTCTCGGCAGCCTGGTAATAAAAATTATTTCCATCTTGATCGTCACGTTCAATGAAATCGATCTTCAGTCCCGCAATACCCCATTTTTCGTAAATAGGGAAAACTTCATCCATTCTATTAACTACATCACTATAACTGACCCATATCCAGACTTTTACTCCTTTATTCGCCGCATAGCGTACTATCTCTGGGATATCAATTTTGCCGGGTTTGGTTATATCATTGCGAGCATTCCATCCCCCGTCAACCAGCATATATTCCAGACCAGACTTGGCTGCAAAATCGACGAAGTATTTTATATTTTCAGTCGTATGAGCGCTTTTGCCATCGAGGCCTATGTAACCGTTCCACCAATCCCAGGAAACTTTACCTGAATGGATCCACGAAATATCTTTAACAGCGGAAGGTGGATTTAAACTTGTAATAACATTGGATTCAATTAGCCTGCCTGGTTCAGTGCCTACCATTAACACCCGCCATGCAGAATTATGGGGGAGAGTACCCATTACGCAAATGTTAGGGAATTCGACATTAGGGGAAAGTTTGGATACGAAATAATGGTCTGACCAACCGCCTGAAGGATTGATTAAATACATAGAACTATAATCTCGTAAGTCGGCCTCTGTGATTGCCATCCATGCTACACCAGGAACTTCCATCAATATTGGCAACCCAATTATTCGAGCGATGGCGGCTTTGGCTACACCATCGTGATGATTGGAAAACGAGCTGATCGGAAGTTTGACGAATTCATCTTCGTACATACTTCTGAAATTGGGAAGTATGAGGGAATAGCCAGTTGCATCTTTACTGATTCGAAATTCCGTTGTTTCATTTGTAAGGCGGAATTCGTCAATATTAGCTTGTTCTGGAACAACATAGCGGAAAGCTATAGCATCATCATAAGCTCTTGCTTCGATTATAAGCTTGCGCGCAGAAGATACGTTTTCTTCCAGGTCTACACGCAGTGTATTGCAGTAATTATGAACTGAACTTACCTTTCCGGTTACCAGTTGATATGTTTCGTCAATTTTTGAAACATAAGTATTTACAATTCGCACATTCGATCCCAAAGATTTCTGACCCTTTAATTCCAAGGATAATGCCGATCGATCAATGAGCGCTTTACCTTGAAACGAGACCGCATAGACTAATTGACCTCCTGCCGGAGCGGGTTGATTGTTCGAGATGGTCTCGAGCATTATTACCAATTGACCGTTCGGGGACTTGATGACAGCCATATTGGACTGCCCCCATGCTGCAGAGGCTATAAACAAAAACACGTAGAATACATTTTTTTTTGTGCCGGACAGATGTTTCTTTGACATTTTAATTATCCTCCTAGTTTTTTGGTTATTTATAATATGGACACCTCTAAAAACTATTTTTTTGGTGCCGTT
>DATKUO010000141.1:0-13785 GCA_035530515.1 Bacteroidales bacterium | reverse complement strand
CCAACTGCGACACAATTTTTAAAAGTCCACTCATGACCCTGGGATACTCCAGGTAAATTACTAACACTGAACCCAAACAAGCCAAAATCATCAACCACAACATTCTCGGCATAATGCGTATCTGGCCTATCCACCAATAATGCTACGCTAAAAACCCCATCAAACGGCGTTCGAATGTGAAATATTTTTAAATTACTTACTTTTGGTAGGCACATATTGTTTCTAAATTTTATACCAGTTCCCTCTCCGGTCGAAAACCCCTTTAGAATATTATTGGTTATGTTAAAATTTATCTCAGTATTAGCAGCAAAAGAACCAAAAAGCATCATCACAATGGCTGAAAAGTCAGTTTTTTGTACATTCAACCCATCAACATAAACATTGTCAGCAATAGTGGTGTTGGTAAATTGCATGTTGATTACACCATTAACACCAACCAAATTTGTAACAAGCCCGGCGTTTGGATTACCTCCGTGCCGCGCAGCTTCCGGAACATAAAACCTTACAGAATGACCATTGCAGTCAACAACTGAAAATTGATTCCAGGAGTTGTTTATAACACAATTTTCCACCTGTCGAAAGTTGTAATCGTCTGCAAGTGCGCCCAATCCAACTAAATAATCCCAGGCTGTTCCCCAGTCTGCATAATCACCAGTTACTGGTCCTACTGTATGTTCAACCATTACACATCCACCCATCTTGAAGCACGTAACTTATAACCGCCCAAATAAGAATACCAGCCCACTATATTATAATAGGCATCGATCTTGTTCAGGTCTTTCATTGCGGCCTCGTCTCCATTTGGCTCAATTGCCAAGTTCTCTGCTCCCCAGCTTTGACCGTTAAACAGTCTTATCGCGGGTTCATTGGTCAGGGCTATGAATAAACTCGCATTCACCTTTTTAAGTGTTTGCCAGTGTATAACTCCAATATCTCCATCTACTTCTGAGGGAGGGGTTAATTTCTGTATATATTCACCTACTGCAGCGTTTCCGACATTATTAATAGGTACATTCAAACTTAAATTGTAAGTCTTTGTCGGGCATAAGATTATAGCCATTGCTGGCATTACTTTTATTTCCCGGATAGGGTCAGTGAGTTTTTCCAATTGCTGTTCTAATCTGAATTGACCTTCTGAATATTCTTTATTTCCTACATCCGAATACCAGTATTCAACATCATCTCTATTGGCAAAGATTGAAAACCCTGAATCGGTTATGACAATATCTGAGTTCGGGATTGGCCGGTAATTAAAAAGAGGGATGTATAATGTTTCCTGGGATAACTGTCTTTCGTGTAGCCCTATTTCTCCAAATGCGTCACCATCGTCTTTTACGGTATCATTCCACCTGCGCCTGAAGGCGTATACTCCAACATCCATTTGAATAGTCGCGGCCATGGCTCCGTGAGTTGCATCAACTGCAGCTTCAACATTACTTCCATCAATAAACCTTCTTATTACGCCTTCGCCACCATCTCCCCAATAAACCGTCCTACCCTCGTCTGTTTTAAAAAAGAAGTTTCCAGCGGTTCTTGTAATTAAATACCCGACCTGGCTTGCTGTCATTACCCGGCCTTCGCCTATTGCGACATTTTCAGCAGCTCCAAGGGTGCTCCCTGCGGCAAGAAACACATTATTTGCATCAACATACGCCTCAATAACACCTTCTCTGGTTCCTGCGCTATCAACACGAAGAGAGCATCCAACATCTCCAATTACAAATTCATTCTGGCCAACAACTATAGTTGCAAGGTTTCCAGCCACCGTTATTGACATAGCCTTACACACTGGAACATCTTCGGCCCAAACATAATACGCTTTATTATTTGTCTCTCCACCGGAGCTACTTCCGATATTTTTTGTCCTATACAATGGAAAGTGAGAAATCGATTGATCGGCAATAGGAAGGGTGAGCATTTCAATTATATGATTTGCAGCGTCTCCTATTGCGGTTGCAAAAGATACCTCTCCAAAGGGCTTTTCCTGGTTTTCGTCCTTACATGTACCGGTTTCTAATACCAATATTGCGCCATCGGTTACCCTGTTTCTGTTCCCGGTCCCTTCAATTCTCGCACAAGCATAATAATAACGGTATATAAAAAGCAATAGCGGAGTTTCGACAATATCCGTTATAATAACATTTGGAACAGTAGCGTTTAATCGGTACATATAATAGAAAACACCGTCTAAAACTATCCTGAAGATAGGACCCGCTGCCAGGGTTGCGTTGGAATCGTTTTCTATTAATCTACCTATTCCAGTAGGAACAACAGACTCCATGTTAATAACTTGTTGGTAACTATCAAGTATTTTTTCTGCTACATACGCTCTGCGCCCGTATAGTTTTACTACCTTTGCTTCTTTTTTGTGGTCGAGAATTGCCCCTATATCAGCAGCGTATCTCACATTGTGAGTTCCTGTCCCTACTCCTGTTATCACAATTGCCACACCAAGGATAGCATTGTCATAGGTAGTTGCTACCTGTATGGCTACATCACTGACATAAATTGCAAAATAGGTTGTTACCGGATCGAATGGAGGCGGAAGAGTGCCCGTGGTATTAAACATTATCTTATCGCCATTAAGAAAATTATGTCCTGTGGCGGGTAAATTGATTAATAACTGGTCCAAACCCACATTAGCGGTGAAGGTCCCCTCATTTGGTATAACTGCTTTTGAGTATCTCCGGGTGCCTGGTCTTCCTCTCCAGCTTTTGTTATATCCTATTGAATTAACGTGACGATATACATTTGGATCAGTAATCTCACTTAACGGCACACCGCTTACCTGCCCGGCAAAATTAGTCTGAGCAAATAGGGTCGGCTGTTCTGCCTGATCCCTGTCGGAAGGTGTTTTCTGTTGTTTAATACCCATTAATAAAATCCACCAAATTCACCGTCAAGAGATTGCTGTTCGGCCCTGATAGGAGTTCTAATACTTTTTCCCTGATCTCCTTTGCCTAATTCATTGGCAACTTCAAGGCTTATTTGTCTTATTAACTCTCTTTTCTTACCAATATCACCATAGTTCTCACTTGAAAGCATTGCAATAACACCTTCTCTTAATATCCAGTGTACATGCTCCGGAAGAACTAATTGAACATTTTCACTGGTAATACGAGTATCTTCTTTTACATAACGATGGTAATAATGATCTGAAGTAGTACCGGGATCATTAACAAAAGTAAGGGTAGCATTCGTATTCAACAGTTTGTCTGTAGATCGAATTGCTACCCTTAAATATGTTGATCTGTACACACGAGTATATTCATCATGGTATGGAGAATAGCCCCGCCTGGACTTTTCGGTAAATACTGCTATAGTCTGCCTCACATCGTCACCGAGAGAATAATGCCTTTGCCCCTGAATAGTAGTTAAAAAAGGAGGCATACCGGTATTAGTATCAATATCTTCGGTTTGAACTGCACCGGTTGCGTAAACAATCAACTGAAGTTCGTCCAGTTTTTCCCTAATTTGTTCACGCGAATAATTCTGTACAGCGTTTTTAATCTCGGTAATAATAGAAGCGGTGCTTGGCATAAACTATTTCCTTATCCCGCTATCGTTTCAACCTCTTCAGAAACCGGTTCGATAGCAGCTTTGGATTGAAGGTTTATAATTTCGGATACGAGTTCTTCCGTTTTCATCTTGGAAGTATCTTCAACGGTACCGAGTTTTTTTGCAATACCTCTCAGCTTTGATACTGGTCGCATTGCGGTTAAAACTTCAACTGTATATTCAGTATTCAGCTCTTCTTGCCCCGGCTTTTCGTTTTTGGCAGTGCCAATATTCTCCCTCAAAATATCTTCAGCCTGTTTTAATGCAGCTTCCCTCTGTTCGAGTTCTGCCTTTTTCTTTGCAAGTTCAGCTTTTTCTTTTACAAGTCTGTCTGTTTGGTCTTCCTTCACCTGCATTGATTGAACGGTGGATTGCTGTATTTTGTGTCGACTACCCCTGGTGAATTGAGCTTCGCGCCGTCTCTTGTGGAAATCGTATTCGCTTTCAATCACCTTCTCCTGTCCCCATTTTTTAACAATTCCGTTTTCGTCCCTGATAGGTTTATCTATCATATAGCTAACAGTGTTCTTTTTGAGCTGTTCATCAATCTGGTCGGCTGCAATTTTCACATCCCTGTCAACATCAGCTTCCCTTATAGTCCACAACTTATCGTAATACATCGAAGCAAGATAACGCCGGTTGTGTTCTGTGTCTGCCAATACAGAAGTGTACTTGCCTCCTAATGGTTGTTTTGCAAAACGAGCTGATCCGGGTATACGGTGCTTTATTATTAGTCCACCACCTGCTGTTAATTTAATGAAGGTGTCTTCAAATCCCTTAAACTTTGACATGTTCCCAACGCGCTTTTTGTCATAATGCGCCCAGGTTAAATGAATATACCGCAGGGGCTTTTTATAAGTAATACAATTATCACCTTCTGCGGCTTCCATGATCATTTGTTCGCTGATATTCTTTTTGGTTCCTTCAATATAAATAGTCATAATAAATACTCCTTTGTCTTTATAGACATTCTGGAATAATGGGGGAGACGAATCTCCCCCGATTAATAAATATAGTCATACTACTTACTTCTAACCGAGTTCAGGCGGCATTGCAAACGGAACAATACAAGAACTGTCCTGTTGCATAGAAGTGTCCGATTCGTCTCCGTTATCAAACAGAGGCTGCATAATACCGATATCAAAGAAAACACCGGAACCGAAGTATTTATCGTACTGCTCATACTCCCACTCCCAATGCATCTGTTCAGGCTGCCACTCTAAAAGAGCGCCCTGGCCAAGAAGAAAACCGACCATACGGGCAGTTTCGGTCTTGTCGCGGGGATCGCTTGAACCATCATCGGCACGACCCATTAAACGATACTGAGCTGCCATGGTATAAGCAGCGCCACCACCAGAACCACCGGAGGCTGAACCACCAAGGGTTAAAGTAGGATATCTGGGATCGATACAAAACCGGATACCCTGATACTGACCTAACAGTCCAGGATACATTTTTTTGGCATCATCACTGAAATTACTAACATCCCGCCACAGAGCGCCAAATGTTGCAACACCTGCGTTAGAGTTAAGTAACCATGTCCATGTCGGACTTGGAATCAGGAAAACATAGCCGTCTGTTCCGTCCTCAAATTTCTTAGGAGTGATAAGCATTTCATCACGAGCGTATCTTTCGAGACGATTGAAGAAATGCACACTACCTGCGGCAAGGGTGCCTGTGCCAGCAGCGGTAAGCGCAGTTACGATGTTATTCGTAAAAGTCGCATACGTGTTGTCATAAGCGGGCTGATCTTCATCCGTGATATTCGGAATGTACCAGTTATATCCCCATGCATCAGCAAGGAAATGAGGAGCTTCACCAAGGTTTTCGGAATGCGCTTCAAGCAAAGCCTGTCTACGCATTACGCCAAAATACTGTTTGAAGAAGCGGCCTAATGCCCGCGCTCTATCCTCAAAGATTCCGTAAGGTTTCTTGATGATAGCTTCAATACCGTATTTCTGATTGCTTACCGCATGTGATACGTCCGTGTAGTATGCGGTAAAATATTTCATCAAACGGTCTTCCTCGTTCAACCTGGGGTCAGCATTCGAACCAAGGTTAGGAGTACCGGAAAGTTCTTTAATTAAAGGAATACGTACCTGCCATGCGCCATCGGACTTTGCGTCCAGGCGCCAGTAGATACTGTCAGGTATAGGCGGTGGTTTCTTCCCGGAGGAATAGACCATATCCATAGCGAGAGTGTCGAAAATCTCTTCTGGAAGTGCCTCTTTTTGTACTGTGGTCAGGAATAGATTTATTCTTAAATCCGCATCCAGATCAGCAGGATGATTCATAGTCATTGTTTAAATCTCCGTTATTGTCCAGTGAATAGTTGCATCTCCTTTTCGAGAGCTTCATACTCGGCCATCCAATTCAGGTTTTTCTTGCACTGGTGCGGGTTCTTCAAAAAGGCTTTTGCCATCCGATTATATCTTTCAATCTTCTGATCAACAGAAAGACTGTTGTTTAAAGTGTCGGTATTGGCACCTAATTCGGTTGCCGGTAATGCGCTTTCGGATTGGGAGACTTTAATTTGGTGTTTGCTCAAATCACCAACGGAAGGCTTGGAGTCCTTAACAGGCACAATGGTATTAATCTTTAAACCCAGCTTGTCTATAATAGCAGGAATAAGGAATTCATCTCTTATATCACTGGATTTTACAGGAATATCGCCATCAAAGTTATAATAGGAGTTAATTACCTTTGAAAGTTTATCAAAATTGTCATTAACTTCCTTTGGTACTTCCTTCATAAAGTTTCTGGCACCTTCTACTTCACTGGCTGGATATATTGGGTTTCTGTCTTTATCCAAGGGATTTCCCTGTCTTAATACATAATAATTAAGCTGTTGTGGAGTAAGATTCCCTGTGGAAAGGTTTAGCTTCTTTTGAAGTTCAACCGTGTTTTCCCACATATCATTCCAACCTTTTTCCTGTATAGTTTCTGCCCTTGTCTGCTGTTCAGTTGTGGCGTAGTTATATGCCGGTTCAACCTTGGTTTTAATGGTTTCGACTTCATCCATTAGTTTCTTAGCCCAGGCTGGGGGGATATTACTACTTTGCTTCACATACTCCGAATAGTCCTTTGCGTATTTAGATTGAGCTTTAATATAGTCAGCACTATATAGTCCTTCATCGAAATCATCCGGGGAAGGGGGGATAGGTGCTTCCATAGAAACGACTTCAGGTTCTGCGGCTGCCGCTTTTTCAGCAAGTTGCTTCTGAATTTCTGCGAGTTTTGCCTTTAGCTCCCTGTTTTCGTTTCCTAATTTACTGTTTGATTTACGGTGAGAATCGCGTTCTTGCAGCGCTTCAGCGTACTTATCTATAGGTATAACTGAGGTTTCTACGATCTCTTCCTCTTTCGGTTCAAGAGCCTTTGGCTTGTCAGGTACCACGGCTGTCGGATCGTCAGGGTCGATTTCTACAGAAACAACTTCCGGAGTAATAGCAGCATCAACAGGAGGTATGACGACCTCGTCCGATCCCGGTACTATGCCTGGAGGCGTTTCTTTCCGATCACTCAATATTTTTAACCTTATCTCACTGCCTGGGGCAGCGGTTGCAAACTCTTTGAACATATCTGCTTCTTCCGGAGATACACCAAATTCGCTTGCCTTTAGCTTTTTGCTTATCTCTTCTGGAGACAAGTCCTTTAAATTATGAAATGAAACTTTGTCTTTTAATGACATTTTATTTCCTTTCGGGTAATTGGTTTACTCTGCCCAAACTATCGTGCTGTTTTGGGGAAAGTCTTAAAATTCTCCACCTGGGAACCTGCGCCCATGCGGTCATGCTGGTTTTTTCCGCTGGTCTGGGCTTTACCAAACTGAGACTGAGTAGTATCAGGAGGGCATGTCGAAGGTGTTTTTGAATGTCCCATCGTTGAAGGTGGAACACCTGGGGATTGCTTGTTCCCGTTATCCGGGCCGACTTTGTTTATCATCGTATTCTCCTTGTTAAAATGTATAAGTTGTTACTGTTCTTGCATTGTTGTACCTTGAGCTACTTCTTCAGCGTCAGGTTGCCTTTGACTTACGTTAGGGGGCGCATTCTCTTCATCGCCGGGAGCCGCTATAGCTGCCTGCTGTTCTCCACCGCCTAATTTTTCCTGAACCTGCTTGTTCTGTTCGTCTGCCATTGCTAACTGACTCTGTAATTGCTTAATTTGTGACATTACCTGAAGTGCTGCAGCTTCCATTAAC
Source organism: Bacteroidales bacterium (assembly GCA_035530515.1). Taxonomy (GTDB): domain Bacteria; phylum Bacteroidota; class Bacteroidia; order Bacteroidales; family VadinHA17; genus LD21. The sequence goes on along the minus strand of DATKUO010000141.1, from coordinate 6,023 downwards.
AACTTACTGGCCACATCAACTTCATTTTTAAAATCATCACCGAATTCCATCGTTTTAAGTGTTTCCTTCATAAATAAAATCTTATAAAGCCTGTCATTCGGGTCCTTTTCTACTAATCCAAGTATCTCACCCATTTCATTACGCCGCTGCAGTCGCATGTTCATACCGTTTTCAGAAGGTGTCATGGTTATTTTCATGCGGGGAAGAGTAGCAATATCGTTAATTATTACCGGTCTTCCTGTTAAGGTGTCTTCTCCTGGGGTGTTAATACTAAAAGTGCTTCCATCTGTTTTAGCAAAACTTCTCTGAATACCTGCATAACTATGTTTAGCAGCGTATAACCATCCTTCGGCAATGGATTTTATGTGGCGTTCATAAAATTTCTTAGGATATACCTGTTGTAGCTTGCTTGCTTCAAACTTCATATTAAAGAGCTTCCCACTCTCCTGGTTTCCCTCACTTCTGGAATCCTGCGCGGAAGACACCTTACTGAATCGATCTGCATGATCATAGTATCTATCTGTGTTTCTGAACATTTCAGGAGTTGGGGCAGTGCTTGGAAGGGGCTGTATTCCTTGTGGATATCTTGACGTTGATCCTTCGTCCACAACTAACCTTGCTGCAGGGTCATTCCAGTTGTTCCTTATTTCATCTTCAATACGCTGATCTCCACCAAATAACCCAGCATCTATAACAACGGCACCCTTTGCGGTGCGCTGCAAAATGTCCTGAATATTCATTTCATCTTTATTGATTCCCTGTTGGACATCATAAAGCCTATCAACAACCAATCCCATGTTCTGGCCCCAATAACGCACACCAACAGGAAAGAGATTGCAGCAATTGGGCTGGATTACGTCTTTTCCGTCCTTTACCTTGAGCTCCATGTCGATAGAAGGAATAATTGTCTCTATGTATTTAACTGTTTTCTTTTCTTTCAACCACTTAATATCTTGGCTGGGATCAAGGCCCATGACTTTGATATACTCTATTTTGACTGCCTTGTCTTCCACACTCCCCATTTTAAACCCTGTTTCGGGAAAGAAATTCTCGTTTTTGCAGTCGTACTCGTTCATCCGTTCTATTCTTTCAACGTGATGAAATTCAATCACTTTATGACCTGACATCCATTTTTGATCAGCATCCTTGTATCTTGGTGCTCCACCAACTGCAACACCATAATCAATACCGTCCATGCGTTCCCGCTGGTATAGTTCCAGTAATCTTTCGCTGTGCTTTGGGTTTTTCTGTACAATCTCGGTTGCACTCTTCATTGACCAGGTAAAGTAATCGTCAAGATCCCTGGAATAGTTCGACTTCCACGCCGGTGATATGAGAGTATACCTCGGATTTACTGCCTCCATTGCCAAATTGCCAAATTCATCAACCATATCAGTAAGGTAAAATCGCTCGTATCCTATCCCGATCATACTGTCCAGGAGTGCTATAATGTGAGCACACTCCCAATCCAGCTTATTTTTGTCGGATAAATACATATCCATTACACGCAATGTCATTTCATCCAGCTTACCATCGTCCGGAGTCATCTTAATATCATAACCATTGGAGATATAGGACCCTATCAATGTTTCAATCTTATCAGGAATAACAGGAAATGTCGGAGGTCTTCGCCCTTCTTTCCTTAATTTCTCAACTACAGCTTCTGGCCACATACCGAATTCAAGATGCCAATACATGCGAGCGTTACGGATAAACCGGGTTAAATCCTTCTGCCAATACGTCTCATAGTTGTTGAACTGACGCAAAAGCCACTCAATACGCATAACCTTGTTCATATCGCCGTATTGTTCTGGCTTTTTACCGGAGAACTCCTTGGCACTTCCACCATTTTTTATGTCTTGAAACAACTTGCCCATTTGGTTACCGTCAAAGTACAAGCTAACCTCCTATGGTAGAACACTCAATTGTATCGAAGTGAATTTCGTCTTGTGGGTCAATATTAATTTCATCGTCATAGATTTTCCATGTAAAACCGGTGTGTTCATCACAACTAATCGCTATCCACTTGGTTTCACCTGGACAATCGTGACATCGAAGAATAATCTTGTCTTGGGGATTGTCTCTAAGCGCCGTAATCACGGACTGTGGCAAAATCGCTAAGAATTTACCACACGGCCTCTTCTCTCCATTTATGGAGATTTCGTTTTTGCATTTAACCGTAGCCATGACTATAGTATTAATTATATACTATAATCAGTAACTTGTCAATAACTATTAATGTATTTCTTTAAGTGAATGGCGTAAGGCTATGTTATTTAGCTAAATAATCATCAAAGTCTCTTCTCTTGACCACTCCCTGACTTGGGACCTGATCAAAGTCAAGATTACCGAGATGTTCTCTTATTCTACGCATTTGCTTTCCGTAAGGCTTTAAATCCGGTTCAACCTTGAAAGCTCCCTTTTCCCTTAATACATTTACGATGATGCACAGGGCTCTGCATAGCGGGTATCCTTTTACTGGCCTGCCGTTCTCTATAATCCAATTTCTATACTGCCAGTCAGTCTCTTCAAGTCCACTATTAACTAAAATCTTGTCTTCGTCAAACAATCTGTTAGCATGCAATATTGCCGCAGCCTCGTTGTATGAAGGATTCTGCTTTAGTCTAACACCTGTTTTAAGCATTTTATGAACAATATCATCCTTGCCATACACGAACATCTCATCATTTCCAAATATATCTTTAACAGCGACACCATAATCATTAACTTTATTTAATGGTATTTGTGCCTGGGCTCTTAGATCATGAACTAATGCCTCTGGGGTAGGGTTGCGGTGTATTAATTGCGAATACACACGTAATAGTCTTTTATATCTATTCCAAAAAAAGAAGTTACCAGTAATTGATTGGTCTTTATCCAGGTACAACACGCCATAAACATCTATTTCCTCCGGATTAACCTTTCCCCAATCCACTTTATATAATCTGCTATGCTTTGGGTCAGTTGCAATATAATTTGCAAGCACTCTTACTTTCTCTGCTTTTGACGTGAAACACAAAACTAATGAATCAGAAGAATCAGGGGATGCACCATAATCTTTCTTAAACAGTTTTTTAGACTCCAATTGCGTCCGGCCGTCTGTGCTTATCCCAAATCTCCTTGTAGCTAACTCTTCGGTTAATATATCGCTGTCAGGAAGTTGAACATATTCTATTTTATCTCTTAATTCCCCCCACATTACTGAAACATCGTCTTTATATTCTTCGTCCCCTCCCCCTCCGAAGTTTATTGGAATAACCCTTATATTATCTGTGGTGTTTTTGTTTAGAGCATCAACGGCACCTGCACCATATCCACCTGTTGAATCAACCTTTATATCAACTCTACCAATATAACCGGTTAATTTTCTGTATTTCCTTAACTCATCCAATACAAGTTTAACAATATCGTCTGTGTCACTCCTGGGAAGTTTGGCTTGAGGGAAGACATGATTACCCGATCTGGTCGTTGATACGGTCATGTCATCACCAAATCGAGCACAGTCCACACCCATTTCAAGATGGTTTGTTAATGGAACTTCGCGGTTTTTAGCTCTTTCGACCTGCTCTAATTGAATAAATGCATCAGGGTTACCCTTTGGGGCCATCCCTTTCACCCTTACTCGGTAGATATCACTGGTTATTCCGTATTTACGAGCTATTCTTTGACCGTACTCAGGTTTTGCAATAGGACTTTTCTCTGAATCAAAGCGCAGTTGCCTCCATGAATCCTTGTCTTTATTGAATGCGTCATGGCAATATCCAGTAATTGAAGTGTGCTGACCTGCAATTATAATCTTATTGTCATCCTCTGTAAAAGAGCCTTCAATTGTTTCCCACACCAATTCTTTATGAATACCAAACGCCTCATCTATTAACCACAACAAATGAGCTGAGTGGAACCCTTGGACATTCTCCGGTTCCTTTGGTGACCTGGCACGTATAAATGAACTGTCTTTATGTCCTTTAATAAATATTTCATCAGTACGCTTATCAAATAATGGATCAAGCCTTGATAATGGCAACCACCTCCTGAACTCAGGCCATAAAATATCATATAACTGGTGAAATGTTGGAGCAAGGCAAACTACTTTTGTTAAATAACCTAATGTATTGTGGCGGGTAGTAACAAACCATTTTCCTATCCATGACAATGCCGTACTCTTACCAGTACCATGCCCCGACTCCACACACACGCGAGGATACTTTGATATTTCATCCATTAATTGTTTTTGGTGATTGGTGATGGTTAGTCCGGTGATGTTCTTGCTTGCAGGGAAAACTATGTTGTCATATACAAAATCATAACACCTGTCAAAATAGTATTCTAATGCTTCGGACGATAATATGGGCTCAATCTTGTTTGAATCGTTTTTTGTAAGCTGCATTCGAATCTTCATCCTGGACCATATTAATACTACCTGAATGCTCAGTCTCTTTTTTTGCGGGTGCATATACCCCGATCATCTTGATTATTTCCTTGGCATATTCCAGAGATATTTTGCGATCATCGAGTATTTGAGGTATCAGCTTTGTATACATCTCAATATCCACATCGCTGTTGTTGATCTTTTCTGCTATTTCTTTTGCAGCCTTCTCTTGAGTGTTGAGGCCGTTTATTAGTTTTTGGGCAAGGTCTTCTGTGGTCATACCAAGTTTAGCGAACATGGCTATGTTTTTTTCAGCTATGGTCTGTTGAATAATTGGAGCGTTCTTTCCCTTCTCCCATTTCTTCCTGACCATCTTAGTAATAATAGCTTCTCTTGAAATAGTGTGCTTTTGGTGTAGTTTGTCTACAGAGTAGTCCCCAGTCTCATAATCGGCTTTCACCTTTGCCCAAGTCGTTGCGGGATAAGCCATTACGGTTTTTCTTTCATTATACCCATATGGTAGTCTTTTACTTCTTTTTGAACCCATTTGATATATTGTTGAAAATTTATAGATGTAATATCGTTTTCAGATAGTATTCCATACCATTTATCAGTGTACCAATCTCTACAAAACCATGCTGGACTATCAACCCCGCATTGTATAGTTGTGGGTGGGACACCAAGTGCTGTTAAAACTATATCAAACACCTCATCGGACCAAAAACCCCTAATCTCCACACCTGCTTTTTCGATCATCTCCATTTGATAGTAATTTCTTGCATCAATTTTTAACAAACTAATTAACATCATTAATAATGATTCTTCCATTATTCCCCCTTAATCCTCTCTTCTATTTCTTTGAGGTCCCAACTGGCAGGGCTTTTTGATAACTCATCTGTTAACCAGCACTCATCGGGTTCAGTATCGAAAAGTAGACACAAATCACATGTTTTGTGCTTCTTACATATTTCTTTGATCTGTTTTAGTGTTATGTCAGGCATAATCTTTATCTTCCCATTTGCCGCAATAATGACCAGCATCAACATGCGGGTAGATGTTATTGTGCGCTTTATACTCTCCGCGGCCAGAACCGTCTGGATGTTCTGGATAAATCGTTGTTTCTACTTGTGGGGGATTATAATAACAACACCCACTCATTTCACTAACAGACTCATAGTATCTACACGTTTTACATATTCTGATTTTAATGGTTTTGCCAGGCATTACTTCTCCTTAAACATTCAACTAAAGCGTTGGTCATTCCGTCTTTTGACGCAATTTCACCAAACCTTTTACTTGATACTCCTTGCTTATGAGCTAAATATTGTGCAAAGCTAATTATAGTATCCTGGTCAAGAGGACAAATAACTTCAAAAGCGGCCATTAGCTGTGGCTTTTTACATTCGGTTTCATACTCTGTCTTTGCGTTTTCGCCTGCAAATCCAAACATAGCCATTACTTACACTCCTCAAATTTCATCCGATTACCAAACCTTCTGTTAATAAAATTGGTGCCATGCTTCTCTTCCAGCTCTTTGCGTGTGAATTTACCCATGTATTTCCAATTGCCGGGAAATAGTGCTTCGTTTGTGGCAAAAGGGAATGTTCTTTCGTATTGATGGTAACATTGTGTGTCTTTAAGTAATTCCTTCATA
>DATKUO010000140.1:0-12809 GCA_035530515.1 Bacteroidales bacterium | reverse complement strand
TCCTCCTTTCCGAATGACTATCGGGCGTCCTGGTCAATGGGCCAGTTACCCAGAAGGACAGGCCTTATATCCGGTTTCTGTTCGTCAAAACAAATGTTCGCCTACGGCTTCCTTCAGATTCCCGGTCACCCGGGACACCCTTGCTTTCGGCTAAAAGATTCCGGCCATTACGGCTCTTTATGGACTTGGGGAACGTTTTCCCCTCACCTTTTAGATTTACTACATGCCCGGCACACCAAATATTTTGCAGCTCTGCTGCATTGTGTTATGCCGTAAAAGGTATAGATGACAGAACTATTTGCATGTAAATTATTTTGGTGGCGCCAAAAGGTGCGGAGCACCATTATATTTGCAACGAATTGATTGTAGTGCAGGCCAAAAGGTGTGGAGCACCATTATATTTGCAACAAATTGATTGTAGTGCAGGCCAAAAGGTGCAGAGCACCATTATATTTGTAGATAAATGTTTGTCGTAGAGTATAGAGGTGCAGCGCACCGGAATATCTAAATTAAATAATTGAGATTAACGATATTGACAAGCAAGTGTTTTGTGAATTCAAACAATATCAGTTTAGAATTAAAATTCGGGTGTTGCAACGCTGAAAAAAGGAAAAATGTTGAATTTAAACTGGAATACCTGTTTGAATTTTTTTAATGAAATTTATAAATAATTCAGGTTAAATATCTATAATGTTATCAATTTGATCATTATTCCATATCTCCCAGGCTTTTTCAGCCTGCGAATGGAGCATTTTCATCCCGCTTATTATTGAACATCCATGTCTCTTTCCCATTTTAAGAAACGATGTGAGTTCAGGATTATAAACGAGATCGAACAGAATATGTTTTTCTCCTAACAGATTGTAATTTATCTTCGGCAGGCTTTCAATATCCGGAAACATTCCTAAAGGTGTGGTATTCACAATCAAACTGGTATTGCTAATCATTTCTTCATCTAAATCAGAATAGTCTGATATACCTGGCTTTCTTTTTCTTGAGACAAGAGTAATATTAATTCCCAGTTTATTAAGGACATGACAAACAGCTCTTGAACTTCCGCCTGTACCCAGAACAATGGCATTATTGACATCATTCTTAATGTATGGTAATAGAGAATCTCTGATACCGGTTACATCGCTGTTATAACCATCCAATTTTGCAGTATCCCCTATCCTATTAATTTTAACGACATTAACAGCTCCTATTTCATTGGCTTTCTGTTCTGTCCAATCCAGAAACCTTAATATATCTCTCTTATATGGTATTGTTACATTAAGGCCCATCAGATCCGGCTCATCAGCAATTAGTTTTGGAAGCAGGGATATATCAGCTAACGAGAAGTTTTCGTAGCTGCAATCGGTAATGTGCTCATTATGAAATTTTTCAGCGAAATATTTTTTTGAGAAAGAATGCCCGAGAGGATATCCTATAAGGCCAAATTTTCTCATCTTTCAAGATTTAGATTATATTAAGAAATTATATCAATATGATTAGCACTACTGCTTAAGATCATCAGGGAGGAACTGAAAGAATGTATCTCCACGGAGACCAAGGCGCAGTGACTCAAGGGGAATAATCTCATTTGGTGCTATGTTACCCAGGTTTACGTTTGCTCCAAAGTGCTTAATGAACCATGCCTGTTGTGATTTCATCGGAGCTTCCCATATTACATTTTCCAGCTTGACATGATCAGCTATTGCACCGATTATATCATTATTAATTGAGCCATCCTCATTATAGATCCCGGTGGTTCCTGACTCACGTGCTTCTGCAATCACTTTAACTGATCCTGCACCAAGTTCGGCTTTCATCATTGCCACCCATTCATTCGGAGAAAAGACAACATCTTTTTTCTTGGAACCAACCTCAGAAATGACGGTACCCCTTTCAGCAAGTTTTCCAATATAATCCAGTTTTTTGGAATGCTCAATATCAAACGATCCGTCAGAAACCTCAACATATTCAATTTCATATTTATCAAGAAACTCAACAAACTCTTTAAACATATTTCGTACAATAAATGCTTCAAAGAGAGTGCCTCCAAAGTATGGAATTGTCCCTGATTTTTTATAGATAGCTATTTTCTTCTCAAAACCAGGAGTAATAAGTGATGTTCCAAAACCCAGCTTTACAAAATCGGTATACTCGCTTCCCACAGACATAAAGTCTTCAGCTTCCCTTATGCTGAGGCCTTTGTCCATCACCATAGTGATTCCGGAATTTCTTGGTTTGGCAGGCCTCTCAGGCAAGTATGGAAGTACATTTTTCATATTCCGGTAGTTAATTAAATAATAGGTTATTAAATAAGACTGTTTCCTTCAAGAAGCTTCTTTATCTTACGTGTCATCATATCCGGAGGAAAGATGTCTGAAAATTCCCTGAATAAATCGTCGTCCATGTCAATAGCCAATGATAGATGGCGAAATGCCTTATCATTGCTTCCGGTGTGTAAATAAAATGAAGCAAGCAGATAATTCATACCTGGGATATCACCTGTTATCTTATATGCATGTTCAAAGTATGGAAGGGCTTTGGATGCAAGACCATCTGACCATATTATTTTCCCCAGATCGGCCCATACTTCATCATAATATGCATCGAGTTTGAGCGCTTCCCTGAAACATCTTAAGGCGGCTTTTTTCTCACCTTTGGAGTAGTGCGCTTTCCCAAGCAGGTACCATATTTCGGGATTCTCATCATCGAGTCGAATAGCTTTTCTGAAAAAGATCAGGCTATCGTCAGTATTTCCGGTATTCAGAGCAATTACACCAAGGCCAAACCACGGGTCAGCAAAATCAGGGGCCAGTTCGATTGCTTCCTGATAATATTTACGAGCCATAGTTACCTCACCGCACTTTTCATAACATTCTGCCAGATAGGTTATTGCCTCAAAGCTATCAGGCTCATTTTCAAGGCATTCATGATAAACAGGTATTGCATCACTGAATCTTTCAAGATTGCTGAGGATATTCCCTTTATTGAAAATTGCAAATGTGTTCTGGGAGTTAATTGCAAGGGCATAATCATAAGCCTCCATGGCCTTCTCATACGATTCAAGCTTATTATAGATTATGCCCAGGTTGTACCAGGCACTGTCTGAAAAAGGCTCTTCCTCAAGATATTTCAAATAATAAGATATGCTGTTATCAAAATCCTCAATCTTCTCATAGGAGTATGCGAGATCATAAAGATGGGCTTTGAATTCCGGTTCCATCTCAACCAGTCTCAGAAGGTAAGGAATAAGATGCTCATAATAATTAAGGTTCTGTAATACTGACGTTATGGCAAATAGTATGTTTTCGATATCTTCAGAGTCGAGAGTCAGGGAATAATCAAACATCTTTTTCGCTCCCTGTACATCCCCCAGCATCCCTAGTGCAGTTCCTTTTGCTATATATATCTCATGGTTTCCAGGCTCAATATTTTCAAGTTTCTTAAGTATCCTGAGGGCTTCCACTGCACGTCCTTTATCAAGCAAAACCCTGGCTCTCCTTAACTGAATAGAGACTGAATTAGGATGTTGTTCTGTGGCTAATGCAGCAGCCTCATAAGCTTTCAATGAGTTATTGCTATCAATATAATAGTCGATAATTGTTTCAAATTCAATAACATCAAAAAAATAACTTTCATTATTCTTTCGCATTATCTCAAACTTCTGCACCGCTTGCTTCACCTCTTCCTCGTAAGAAAATCCGTACTTATCCTCTTCCATCTCTCAATAAATAGTATGCGTACAAAATTAATACTATTTTTCATAAGGGTGTTTACATAAATCCTCAATTATCAACAATTTTATATTTTTATAAACACCTGGATTACAGGTACCTGAATACAATTGTGCGATTATCTGTTTTTTTTTATTATTCACACGCAACCTACGGTATCAAATATTCATCTATTGTTTATAAAATAGAATCGAAAGAAAACCATACCCTATTTACCCTGGAATTAACCTTAATTCTACCTTTGAAGAACCGGGCAACAACCCGGTTTTTCATTTTATATTAATATATTTGTACAGTTTTATCCCTTAAGATGCACCATATGAAAAGAGTATCATATATCTATATTGCATTGGTTTTTAGCCTGATTATTATTTCAATCTCCCTCACCAATTGCAAAAAGGAGGAGAATCCTGTAAAGTTTCCAAAGGGGACTTTCCCTGATACTCTTATTAACCTGTCAGGAATTAACTCTGCATACGATGACTATAATATTGCATTATACCAGATTTGTGGCAGTGCACCAATTGTCTTTTCTAGCAACAGGAAGAGTTCCGGAGGTCAATTTGACCTTGAACAGGCTAATATTTCATTCACTTTTGATCAGACTAACGGAGATTTTGAACTTTTTAACGGAATGACAAGCGATGCTTTCTTAACCAGCCTTATAAGCAAAGCCGAGACAGGTGGAAATGACTTCGGTCCTTTCCGTCAATTCAGCTCACTTGATGGTTTTGAATATTTTATACTCTCTTCTGAAAATGAAGCCGGAGACATGGATTTATTCTATCTCAGGAACCTCCCGGTATATAATAATAATATTCCAACTATTGAAGGACCTTTTCCAGTAAACCTTTTAAATAGCAACTTTAACGATGCATATCTCTGCTTAGATTTAAACCAGGATTCTGCCTACTACATATCTGACAGAGACGGAAGCTATGATATTTATATGCTTCAGCGGCCTGCAGAGACAGAGCTTTCGACATGGTTTAACAGTGAATATACATCGTCAGTAAAGGTTGATAGTGTAAATAGTACATATAATGATAAATGTCCGCTTGTGTTCAAAAACATAATGATTTTTGCTTCCGATCGCCAATTAGGACTGGGGGGATTTGATTTGTATTATTCCGTTTTCAAAAATGGAAATTGGAGTTCACCTGTTAATCTTGGCCCAAAAATAAATTCAGCTGGTAACGAATACCGACCTGTTGTCGGCTATCATACTTATTTTGATAATTATTTTATGATGTTCTCATCTGACAGAGCTGGTGGCAAAGGGGGATTTGACCTCTATTTCACCGGGATAGAATTTCCTGAATAAATAAATCCTTTTACCCCCTTTCATTTTCCCCCAAGGGGAAAAGGTTTTGTTGCTGCCATAAGGGTGTTACGTAAGAGTGAAACCCTGGTCATAGGACCGACACCTCCCGGAACAGGAGTGATATAAGAACATTTGGGAGCAACATTCTCAAAATCCACATCACCTACAAGTTTATAACCTGATTTAGTTTCTGCGCTGGCAATACGTGTTGTACCTACATCAATTACAACTGCACCTGGTTTTACCATATCTGCCGTAACAAATAAGGGAGAACCGATTGCTGCAATAATGATATCAGCCTGACTGACAATGTTATGAATATTTTTTGTCCGGCTATGAACAACGGTAACCGTGGCATCCATCCCTTTCTGTGAAAGAAGAATGCTAACCGGCCTTCCGACAATATTACTACGACCTATAACAACACAACTCTTACCGGATGTCTCTATATGGTATCTTTTTATAAGTTCAACAATACCATAAGGTGTGGCAGGAAGATATCCCGGAATGCCAATCACCATCTTTCCCAGGTTAACAGGATGAAAGCCATCAGCATCCTTCTGAGGGTCTATTGCTTCAATAACTTTATTCTCTGATATCTGATCAGGTAATGGTAACTGGACAATAAAACCGTCAACGTCACTGTCATTATTTAGTTCTGCAATCTTATCAAGTAAAACTGTCTCACTTATGTCATTACCAAATCTTATAAGTGTCGATTTAAAGCCAACCTCCTCACAGTCTTTTACTTTATATGCAACATACGTTTCGCTGGAACCGTTATTTCCAACGAGTATTGCAGCGAGGTGTGGTACCTTTTTGCCTTCGCTTTTAAGCTTTGATACCTGCTCTGCTATCTCCTTTTTAATCTCAGATGCAGTCTTTTTACCGTCAATAATATTATACATCTTTAAAATTATTACTTGCCCATTAGCCTGGCCACATTACCACCTTTTGTCATCATTTTCATCATCTTTCGTGTCTCATCAAACTGTTTAATAAGCTTATTCACCTCCTGAACGCTTGTTCCGCTACCCGATGCAATTCTTTTACGTCTGCTGCCATTTAGCACAACCGGATTCACCCTCTCTTCAGGAGTCATGCTGTTTATAATAGCTTCAATGCCTTTGAATGCATCATCATCAATATCGAGATCCTTCACAGCTTTTCCAACACCCGGAATCATCCCCATCAGGTCCTTAACATTACCCATTTTCTTTATCTGCTGTATCTGTGCAATAAAATCGTTGAAATCGAACTGGTCTTTTGCTATCCTCTTTTGAAGTTTCCTTGCCTCTTCAGCATCATATTGTTCCTGAGCTTTCTCAACAAGAGATACAATATCGCCCATACCCAGGATCCTGTCGGCCATTCGTTCAGGATAAAAGATATCTATTGCATCCATCTTTTCACCTGAACTTACAAATTTTATGGGTTTGTTAACAACCGATTTTATTGAAAGAGCTGCTCCTCCCCTCGTATCTCCATCGAGCTTTGTAAGTACAACACCATCAAAATTAAGCCTTTCGTTAAATTCTTTTGCAGTATTGACAGCATCCTGACCGGTCATTGAATCAACAACGAATAGTATTTCATGAGGGTTAACAGCGTCCTTGACAGATGATATCTCCTTCATCATCTCTTCATCAATCGCCAGGCGTCCGGCAGTATCAATAATTACCAGATCATATCCATTCTTTTTTGCCTCTTTAACTGCATTCCGGGCAATTGCTACAGGATTCATACTGCCATCTTCGGTATAAACCGGCACCTCTACCTGTGTTCCGATTATCTTCAACTGCTCAATAGCAGCAGGCCTGTAAACATCACAGGCAACAAGAAGAGGGGTCTTTCCCTTTTTACTCTTTCCCCATTTAGCAAGCTTTCCGCTGAAGGTCGTTTTTCCTGACCCCTGGAGGCCGGCTATTAATACTATGGATGGATTGACTTTAATATTAATATCAGTTTTGTCGCCGCCCATCAGATCAGCCAGCTCATCATGAACGATCTTAACCATCATTTGCGATGGGTTAACTGACTTAAGAACCTCCTGCCCCAGTGCTTTCTGCTTTACTGTGTCGGTGAATTGTTTGGCAATTTTAAAATTAACATCAGCATCCAACAGCGCTCTGCGAACCTCCTTAAGGGTCTCAGCAATGTTAATTTCAGATATCCGGCCCTGCCCTTTTAGAAGCTTAAATGATTTCTCGAGCCGTTCACTTAGATTTTCAAACATATTTTCTCAAATAAAATATTAACATTCTGCCTTTGCCCTTTGCCCCCTGTCCCGCTGACGCGGAACATCCCCCTAAAGGGGGTATAATTCAGTACTTTAAAGTAAAATAACTCTAATCAGTACTATACAAGCCCCCCTTCAGGGGGGTTGGGGGGCTTACATTCTCTCCGGCATCTCAATACCCAGCAACCACATACCCGTAAAGATAACTTCACTTGTGACCTTTGACAACATAAGCCTGAAATTCCTTGTTGCTAAATCAGCTTCACCAAGAATTGAAAAGTCGTGATAAAACTGGTTATATTCTCTTGAGAGCTCATAGCAATAGTTTGCAATCAATGCCGGGCTGTATCCTGTTGCTGCTACAGTAACAGTTTCAGAAAACCTCCTTAACAGTTTTATAATCTCGATTTCCTTAGGACCCGGGGTTACTTTAGACAACAGATCCTGATTCGCATAAATCCCCATCTCTTCTGCCTTTCTGAACACTGATTTTATCCGTGCATATGTATATTGAATGAATGGTCCGGTATTTCCATTAAAATCAATTGACTCGGCCGGATTAAATGTCATGTTCTTTCGTGGATCCACCTTAAGGATATAGTATTTCAGAGCGCCCATTCCTATTTTCCGGAATATATCTTCTTTTTCACTATCAGAAAAATCAGATAGCTTTCCCAACTCCAGCGATACTTCCTTAGCAGTTTCCTGCATCTCTCCGATGAGATCGTCAGCATCGACAATAGTTCCTTCTCGCGATTTCATTTTTCCTTCAGGAAGTTCTACCATACCATACGAGAAGTGTATCAACCCCTCAGCCCAACCATATCCCATCTTCTTTAGAACAGCCTTAAGTACCTGAAAATGATAGTTTTGCTCATTACCAACAACATAAATATTTTTATCGAACCTATACTCTTTATATCGATCCACTGCAGTTCCCAGGTCCTGGGTCATATATACAGCAGTACCATCAGACCGAAGAAGAAGCTTCTGATCCAAGCCTTCAGAAGTAAGATCTGCCCAAATAGAGTTATCTCCGTTCTTATATAATATGTTTTCTTTTAGTGCAGAAAGAACTATATCCTTACCAACCTTGTATGTATCTGACTCGTAGTATATTTTATCAAAATCAACACCAAGTTTCCTGTAAGTCTCATCAAATCCTGTATAAACCCATGAGTTCATCATTTTCCACAGGTCAACAACCTCCTTGTCACCAGCTTCCCACTTCAGAAGCATATCTCTTGTTTCTGTCATGAGAGGAGCTGATTTTTTTGCTTCTGCCGCCTCTACACCTTCAGCCATAAGTTCATCAGCCTGCAGTCTATATTTCTTTTCAAACAAAACATAGTACTTACCCACCAGGTGATCTCCTTTCATCCCTGATGACTCAGGAGTCTCACCTTTTCCATATTTTTGCCAGGCCAGCATGGATTTGCAGATATGGATGCCACGATCATTAACAATATTTGTTTTTATCACCCGGTGACCACAGGCTGATAGGATACGGTAAAGAGAATAACCAAGCAGGTTATTGCGAATATGTCCGAGATGTAACGGTTTATTAGTATTTGGAGAGGAGTATTCAACAAGGATCGTTTCAGGATTTGAAACCTGGCAATTATCAAGATGGCTTTTTTCAGATGCCATAGTACCAAAATACTGCACCCACCACTCATCGGAAAGTGAGAGGTTAAGGAAGCCCTTTATCACGTTAAAACCTGAAACCATAGGAAAATCATCAATAAGGTATTTTCCTATCATTTCACCGGTTTTTTCGGGTGTGTTTTTCGAAAACCGCAGCAGAGGAAAGACAACCAGGGTGAAATCACCTTTGAAGTCTTTTCTTGTTTCCTGTATCTGGATCAGATCATCTGTAAGGTTGCTATTGTAGAGAACTTTAACAGCTTCCCTGATTTTTTCTTTAAGAACAATCTCCATTTTTTTCGTTACAAATTTCAGCCTGCAAAGATAGCATAAGTTGAGTATTTAGAGTACTTAAAGTGAACTAAAGTGTCTGGAGTGCCAAAAGTTTAAAGTTTCGCGTTTCAGTGGTCGAAGAAGGCTACGGCCGGCGAAGACGTCCAACGAAGTCGGTGAGCTCTAATGAAACCTAATTCGTTTTGGAAATCCTCTTCTTGCTGCAAGCAGGAGATTCCTCTTTTCCACCACCTTGTCACCAACGATACCTGTCATCCCGAGTCACGCTCCAGCGGGACGAGGGATCTCCCTCTTTCAAAACTATAATAATATATAGCATAAAATGGGTATTTCATATAATGTTTTCATTAAACCCCTACTCAATTAATCTACAAACTTATCCAAATACTTTTTTTGATATTTCGAAAATATCTTCTACATTTATGATGAATTAAAAATTCAGAATTTAGAATTCAATATTCTAAACATATAATATCGTACGCATAAGGTTTATCATCTGTTTAATAAAGAATATATGCACCCAAAACCTTATATCTCTGGAGTAACAAAAGTTTTACTTCTCTTTGTTTTGACTTTCTGTTTCAAACCAGTTGATGGGCAAACTATGCCTCAGTATCCTATATCATACAGGGTTTTTAATCCCTTCGTCTTTAATCCTGCTATTGCCGGCAGTAAGGATTTCTTCTCTGTTGACCTGTTAGCAGGTAAGTATGGGAAGTCCAATTCCCAGCTTTTAAGCGGAAATGCCAGGCTTTCAAAATCGACCCCCGACTATTTTTCCTCTTCTGATGTTCCTGAATTCACAAATATCGGTGTGGGTGGGTACCTGTTTAATGAATTGATAGACTCCACACGAAATATTGGATTCAGTGGTGCAGGATCCTATCATATACAATTAGATGAAGATGCTCTTTCATTTTTATCCGTTGGCGTCGCTGTGAAAGCTGTTTACAATGATTATCCGGGAAACACTGATCTGGGCAAACCGGCTAAAACCACTTTTTACCCTAACGTTGATTTTGGAATATATTATTATAATGCTAACCTTTTTGCGGGTCTTTCAGCAACTAATCTGCTTGGTAATCCGGAAACTCCTGACAGTACAGGTTTTAGCACGTTTGCTGTTTCCCGTCAGTTCTTTTTGCAGATTGGTTACAAATTTGTTATTAGCAAAGCACTCAATATTATACTGGAACCCTCATTAATTGTAAATACCGACGATTCTTTTTCAGGGGAAATTACCGATATGATTAAACCTGCACTTAAATTATATGGTGACAGGTTCTGTGTAGGAACATATTTCAATGACTTTGATAATACTTCATTTTTCTTTCAGTATAAGTACCCCAAATTTTATATCGGGACCTATTTTGAAATGGTAAATGGCTCACCATTCTATAAAAGTCCGATAAAAGCAGAAATTGCCTTAGGTATAAATATATCAGCCATTAAATCAGGACCATCCAGGCTTAACCACTGGTAAATCCGGCATTAAATGAATGTGATCTAATAAAATGCAAATGCGAACCAAAATATTATTATTTCTTTGTGTGACCATGGGTCTTTTGGCATCATATGCAAAGGGCAACGATGTAACCTGCCATGGTTTAGATAATTCAGATAAATCCGACACTTCACTTATCAACCAGTATATTAAGATTGATGCTTTCAACCTTAATATTCTTACTCCCTCATCAGGTGTTCAGTTCTATAAGGATGGGATACTGTTTCTTTCATCAACAAAATCTGATGGAAAAATGTCAACTGATCATGTCTCTTTCGGGAAAATTGATACGCGCTATGCAGTGTTAAAGGATTCGGTATTAGAAGCTCCCCTGGCTTTTTCACCTTCATCATCCTTCCCCTACCCTTCCGAAGCAATAACTTTCAGCAGCGACTATATGACGATGTATTTTACCAAATATTCAAAAGCTGATGGCGGTGAAAAGATCTACCACGCCAGGTTTTCTGAGGAAGGCGGAAATCCGGGATCCTGGTCTTTGGACGAAAATCCTATGAGTTTTTGTTCGGATAAGTCAACTTACACCCATCCTGCTTTATCGGCAGATGGTAAATTAATGATTTTTGCTTCAAACCGACCGGGTTCTATAGGAGGGTTGGATCTTTATGCTTCTCTGGAGAAAAATGGAACATGGTCTGATCCGGTTAATCTTGGTGACGCTGTCAATTCAACAGCTAATGAATTGTATCCATATTTAGATTCAGAAAATAACCTGTTTTTTTCATCTGACAACATTCAGGGTTTTGGGGGATATGATATATACGTTTGCAAGTATAAAGGCAATACATGGGAAAAACCCATAAACCTGTCAACTCCTGTGAACACCAAATTTGATGATATAGCATTTAAAATTGACAGGAAAGAGGGAAAATCAGCTTTCTATACTGTAAAACAAAAATCTGATATAAGATCTCTGCAATTGTATAAGATCACAGTGGATAAGTATAGTCCGGATAACTTATTGACTTTATCACAATTTTTTACAAGGCCAGACATTTCACAAATGGTAATACTTGCATTAGAACCGGCTGTTCAGGCAACTGATATAGAATCCGTAACCGCTACTAAATCCTCCGGAGAAAATGATGTTGTGATTTACAGGGTTCAGTTTTTGACCAGTTTTAATCCAAGAACCAGGTCCCAGATTACTGTCAACGATAAGGCATATGACGTCTCAGAGTATTTATATTCAGGAGCCTACAGGTTATGTGTTGGTGAGTTCAATTCTCTTCCGCCTGCACTTGAGCTGCAGAACTTATTGATGAAGAATGGTTATCCACAGGCATTTGTCGTTGTATTTAAGAATAATGTCATGTCGCTTGATCCTGAATTATTAGAAGAAGAAGATGTGTCAAAACCTGTAGTTTTATCTGAGAAACCAACAACAAAACCTGCCACTACCATTACTAAACCAGCCGAAAAAACCACAGAAAAACTAAATATTGATATACCTAAAACTGAAGCTAAAAAAGTTGAAACTGCTAAAGCAATAATCCCAGAGCCTGAAACTAAGCAAGTTGAATCTGTTAAAGCTACAATCCCTGTAACGGCAGAAAAAAAGGATGAAGTGGTTTACAGGGTTCAAATCCTTTCAAACAGCAAATCAAAGGGCAGCTATCAGATCACTATTAACAATAAGAACTACAAGACATTCGAATATTTCTATGTGGGTGCCTACCGCACATGTGTTGGAGATTTCAGCACCCTTACTCCAGCTAAAGAGCTACAAAGCACCTGCAGGAAAAATGGACACCCTCAGGCTTTTGTTGTGGCCTTTAAGAATAATGTGCGGTCAACGGATGCTGCGTTGTTTAAGTAGGATTTATTTGCTTAAGTTCTTTTTAACCCCCCAACCCCCCTGCAGGGGGGCTATGTCGCCATAGCAGCCTATCCTTTCGACCTGCTGGCGTTTCTTAGTGCATTAAAATCGAATGCCAGGGAGAATCGTAATGTACGTGCAAGAGGATGATTCTGTGCCAGAGGAATCAGGTATGAAAAGTCGATTGTAAAGATTTTTAACCGGAACCCGGCACCGGTAGTAAAGTATTTACGATTACC
>DATKUO010000139.1:0-118530 GCA_035530515.1 Bacteroidales bacterium | reverse complement strand
ACCAGATCAGACTTCATTTTATGTTCATAAGTAATTATTCTGGATTAACGTCTTAAGCAATAGTAAGGTTAATCTTATTGTTGATACACCAAGGATTTCATGTAACAGCTCCGATGGTCTGATATTCCGGGCTAAAGCCCTTATGAGTTACTGATCTCTAACCCCGGACTTAAGTCCGGGGTTAGGGGAAGTGACTAACAGACAGGAAGTTAGCTTAACTACTGCCTTCGATAACCACGGCTTTTAAGCCGTGGTATGCGAACCAATAACATAACGGGCTTTAGCCCATAACTTTAATAATATGCCAAATGTAAAAAACTTGCCCCCTGTCCGACAGCTGACGGATCAGGATAACGCCCTTCTTAAATAAAAATCCCCGGAAGACAATTAGCTGTCTCCCGGGGCGGGGTCTCTGGTCAGGATGACCATCTGTTCATTACGAACGAGACAAAATAGCACGAAACGCAGCAAGACGTGCTTGAAAAATCAGATGGTTCTAAATAATAGTCACCTCTAAAGATTCATCAACAAACCAAATACTAATTCTAACTTGTGTTAAATAAAAAACCTTGTTTTAACTGCTGACATTAACTTGACATTACAATTTTAAAAAACTCCGGGGACAGAAAAATGCATAACCAGTATGTTATACAACATGTTTTGCTAATTTGTTTCTATAACATACGATCTTCTTAATAGACTATACCTGATATAGGTTCCTTCATCACGGATCTCTTTAACAATCCTTTTAATACTTCTCTCACTTATCTCAAACCTATCAGCCAGGTTGGCAGGTGTTCCGGTGCTTTTTAACTTCGCAAGTTTTACAATACGGACTTTTAAAGTCTCTCGCTGAAACTTGTTCATTTTTGACAGAATAATTATTGTACTGAACGATCACATTAACTTTAAAACTAAACAAAAAATATCAAAATCTAAAATATTTTTGCAATTATTTTAGATATTCCCTGGAAATGAGTTATAATGTTCATTTCTTTTGCTCCTCCAAGAGAAATCCAGTAACCGCTAAGGTCTAAAAAGGTATTTTCATCCGACTATTTGCTTTGGGGTAAAATCATCTTCCGAGAAGCCACAAAACCTTACCTATCCGGTGAGGATAATAAAATAATACTTTCCACTTACTAGTACAATGGTAGCGCTTCTTCATAAAACTGACCGTCGGAAAAAGATCTCCTAACAGGTATAAAAATTTGCGATGAACGCCGGGGATTTCACTGATTTTATGGCGGTAGGCACTTGGTTTGTCAAGTGGCGGATTATTTTTAGGACTTTTTAGAAAGAAGATGAATTTATTGATCGAATCGGGATCATACCAACCTTTGATAAAATCATCTATCCATCCGGGAAATGTTACTCCCCACAGATCCCTTAACGGTTCAAGATGCCAGGCAAGGATCTCCGACATTCCTGCTTGCGATGCATATGTGAGCAGGTCATGGTTTATTATCTCATTACGGTGCTTACTGATAAGAACAACAAGATCGGTATATAACCTGAGCTGTGATTCATTATTCATCTCATGTAAATAGAGATGCTTGATGAGATAAAGGAAAAAGATCTGCGGTGGAGGAATAGAGACCTTTTCCCCCTTTATCTCAATCTCATAGCTGTTATCATATAACATTCTGGTTAGTCCATTTTTTCTGGTCCCGAACAGCTCATGGTGTATCTCTACAGAGGTCCCGTTTTTAATAAGCGACGGCAGATGTTTGCCTGTATCGGCAATAATGAATTTATGAAAAACTGATTTAACTGGAAGTGATACAAAACCGTTGCTGATGAGTATCTCTCTTGCCTTAATACATTGGTTGCGGCTAATCAGTATATCAACATCGGACATTTGTCGCAGCCCTTCATTGCCGTAAACAGTTAGCTCCATGGCAAGTCCTTTCAGAAGTACAGTACTGATCTTCTCCTTATTCAACAATGGTAAAACCTCACCCAAAGACTCTGTATTAAAAGCATTCCGGCTAAGGCTGCGCATAAGTGTTCCTCTGAGATATGTAATCACCTCCTCCGGTATCCCGTTTAGAAGATTATTTCTCTCGAGGTTATGATAAACCAGAGCTGCCACACCATGGGCATTAGCCAGAGAGCTGAAATAATTCCAGTCGTCAACTACAGCTACAAGATCCCTGATTTTAATAATCTGCTCATCACTGAACTCCAGCCTGCATAATCCAAGCAGGAGGTTCTCTTCGTCCGTTATCTTTACCTCGCTGTTCATGAGCTAAACCTGCTGCTCTGTTTCGTAAACATCGTGAAATATAACCCGCCTCTCTTCATCAACTCATCGTGTGTGCCTGTTTCGGCTATGGCTCCTTTATCGAGAACAATTATCCTGTCGGCCAGGGTAACATTTGTAAGACGGTGACTAATGATAATAGATGTGCGGCCTTTAACTATCTCCCTGAACCGGCTGAAAATCTCATGTTCCGAATCAGCATCAAGGGCACTCGATGGTTCATCAAGGATCAATACCGGGGCGTCCCTGAAGAGAGATCTTGACAGAGCAATTTTCTGCCACTCTCCCCAGCTAAGCTCGCGACTATCGTCAAACAGTGTTCCTATGACTGTATCATAACCCTTTGTAAGACTGGTAATTAATTCATGAACCCCGACTATTGATGCCGATGCTTTAATTCTCTCTTCCGGGTCTCTTTCATCAATATTACCCATATGAATATTCTCTCCTGCAGTGAGATTGTATAACATAAAATCCTGAAAAACAACAGAAAAAAACTTCCTGTACTCTTCCGGATCAATATGTCTGATATCACTATTATCATACTTTATAGTACCTGAATCGGGGTCGTAAAGCCTGCATAACAGTCTTACAAATGTACTTTTACCTGCTCCGTTTGGTCCGACCAGTGCAATTATCTCTCCCTTGTTTATCTCAAATGAGATATCATTTATTGTTTTGAAATTATTTCCGGGATATGTGAAGGAGAGGTTTTTCACAACAATATTTTTTTTCAGAGGAGAGGGAATCACTACAGGTTCTTTAGCTATGACCTTTTCTTTCAGATTAAGAAATTCAAAGGTGTCACCGATGAAGAGGCTGTCTTCATATAGCCCTGCCAATGAACCGAACAGATCTTTTATATAGATCATACCCTGTCTGAAAGCCAGCAGAAACATTGCCATCTGGCCGAGCGATAGGTTACCTCCGATTGTTTGGCGTGCAATAAACAATAGTGCAATTAAAAGGGCAGAAGCTTTAAAAAGGTTCGATATAAGTTCTATTAATGTTCTTTTCCTTATAATATTGATCTCTTCCTCTTTTTGTTTAAGGAATGATTTTTTAAACAGACTGATGAAATAATTTCCCAGTCCGAACAGCCTGAGTTCCCTGGAAGGTCTGTCGCCTGTTAGCAGCCAGTTAAAATATGCCGATTTTCTTGCTTCCGGTGTCTGCTGTCTTTGAAAATTATATAGGATATCGGCATAATGGAGCCGTAACCATATACCCGGTATGTTTGCAACCAGGAGAAGCACTGCAAGTGTCCAGTGAAGCGTTGTTATAAGACTGGCCATAAGCAATAGAGAGAGAAGTCCTCTCAGCATGGCAACAAGGTTATTGAGGATGCTGTTGGGACGCCAGGGCGCTTCTCTTGATGCACGTGTCAGACAATCGAAATATTCAGGACGCTCAAAATTGATCAGGTCAAGTTTTATTGCTTTTGAATGAAGAAGTCCATACATGTAAACCTCAAGCTTAAGCGATTGTTTCTTACGGACATAGTTACTGAAATCTGATGCGGCTTCATCGAGAAAATAGACAATTACGACAGCAATTATCATCCACAAAATATTATTAAAAGGGATCCCCGAATCTGTTGAGGTGGCTTTTGTAATACTATCTATTAGAACTTTCAGAAGCCAGACCAGTGCCAGGGGCATGAAGCTACGGAGAACCGATAATACGATATTGGCAAATGCCCATCCCGGGGCACTCTGCCACACAAGTCTTATGGATTTTCTGAATAGATTTATTTTCTCTCTCATTTAAACCTTTTCCATAAAAGCAAACCTATCACCCTTATTCTGTTATAAAAATATTTTGGTTTAGAATTTAATCTTATATCAGCTTTGACTGGATTTTCCCCGGTTGTCTCCGCACCTACTATCCTTCCTGCAATCTTGTCGATCATTACAGGATTATCGGCATAAGCATTACTATCGCCCCTGGCGATAAAACTGGTTATGCCATTAATAATTATTGATTTAACCAAACGGTGTACTATCAATCCGTCTTCCCTCCGTATTGCAATTATCTCACCCGGCCGAGGCACCCCTTTCAGATTTATTGGTTCAATAAGTATCAATGAACCCGGTTTTATACAAGAATACATACTATATCCACTAGCTTTGATCCTGATGGTTTTTCCTTCGGAGAGTAATGTTAACCCGATATTTTTTACAATGTTATGACTGTAATTACTCATTTTCAAAGATATGATCAATGATACTTCTGCCGGGTTTGAATTGAAGTCTGACAGTTGGAATAGTCCCGCACATAATTGATACGGACCCCAGAAGTCTTGCAATGATGTCGGAGCCCCAGTTATGTTGAATACAGTTAGCCATAACGAGACTGACAGCTGCGGCTCCTCTCACGGGCATCAGCTTATTTGCAATACCATGGTCAATAATGAAGATCTTATTTAGGGGTGACTCCTTTGGTTCATCATAGTTATAAACTGGAGTATTAAACATCATGTAACCACTTGCAGTCTTTCTTAAAATTAGCCTGTCATCATGAATAACCTTTGCTCCGGAATTTTCCCAGAGGGTTGCCATTGTGGACTTACCTTTTCCTGAAATACCGCTAAAGAGATATCCATGACCTACATTATTTACGCCGGAGGCGTGTATCATTATGTCGCCATGTATAACTGTAAGGTAATAGAGTATTAACCCATCGAGAGGATATTCCATAGGATCAACCTCTTTTCCTGCCCCATTAATCCAGAGATTCCACTCCCTGGTTGTAAGCGAAAACTTCAATATTGCTTTTTTTTCAGTTGGGGATAGAGGGAATATTGTCTTGATAAAGAGGTCGGAGCGATGCTTTATTATACTCCAGAAATCCATGTTGTTCTGTATCCGGAGACCGTTTATCTCTTCGAAATATGGAGCATGAAAAACCATTTCCGCATTCTCCGGGAGATCAAATGGCCCGGAATGAATTCGTATCAGGATATCCGACCGGATTTCTTTGGTGATATTCTTTAGAAAGCGGGCTGAAGGTATAAGCTCCGGACTATTAGCAGATGCTTCAAACCTGATATTATACCCTGCAATATTTAAATTGTAATTTCTCATTTTTTTCTACTTTTTATACCCCCCTGCCCCCCTAAAGGGGGGTTAATACTGATTATTATAGAATAGTCTGCCGGGCAATTAATAAAGTATTTAATAAACTTAATAAATTTAATTTTTAGGTTTCCAAAATTCTCTTTACATACACAGCATTAACCCCCCTTTAGGGGGGCCGGGGGGGCAAAAATCCCCAGGCATATTTATTCTGTCTTGCAGGCTAAGTTTTAAAAAACGCAATTTATAATCAATTTATAATCAGATACTTACTCATATTTTCAATGAAAGAGAAAACATCTTCTGCTGCTGTTGTCTTGTTAATATCATATTCTGTAGTTACGGCATTAATTATTTTTTCAACACTCCTTTTCCCATTTATATGTTCCCAGATAAACGCACCAGTCTCATTAAGAGTATAAACGCTGTTCATATCCGCTATGTTATTAGTAATAGGAACAAGAACATATTCATTTCCTGTTTTTCTGGTAACTATTGATGGAGAATGGGAAAGTATTGATGTCAAACCTGCCATAGTATTTAATTCTAAATCAAATGTATCAAATTTTATGTTTCCTTTTCTTAACTTCGCAAAAATTTAATTATGCGCACAAAAGGAAAGGGAAAACAGAAGTCTGGCAACTCAAGGGAGATACTTACCAGACAGATACTTGATACATTGACAAAAAGCCAGGAACAGGGTTTCAACTATAAGCAGGTCGCAAAGCGTCTTAATATTACTGATTCTACTAATAAACAGTTGGTATCAGATATATTAAGGGAGCTCACTAAGCAGGGTGGGGTACAGGAGATATATCATGGAAAATACAGGGTGAAGCAGAGCAGAGGTTATATCACCGGCACTGTTGATCTGACCCGCATGGGTTACGGATTCATAACAACAGACGAAATTGAAGAGGATGTTTTTGTTACTGCAAGGAACTTGAAGACTGCTCTTCACGGAGATAAGGTTAAGGTATGGCTTTATGCCAGGAGAAAAGGAGCACGTCCGGAAGGGGAGGTTGTGGAGATAATTGAAAGATGGCGGACCTCATTTGTAGGAACAGTTGAGATCATGCCCAATTTTGCATTTCTTATTCCCGATAACAAAAATATGCCCTTTGACCTGTATATCCCATCATCAAAACTTAATGGGGCGCTTCAAGGACAGAAAGCTGTCGCTAAGGTGGTTGACTGGGATCCTAAATCAAAAAATCCTGTGGCTGAGATTATCAATGTTCTTGGTTATCCTGGTCTGCACGAGACAGAGATCCATGCTATTCTTGCAGAATTTGAGCTGCCTTATGATTTTACTGATGAAGTGGAATCTGACGCTGAGAAGATACCAGTTAAGATCACTGAAGCCGATGTTAAGGCTCGTCGTGATTTCAGGCAGATTCCAACATTCACTATTGATCCGGCTGATGCCCGCGATTTTGATGATGCCCTTTCTCTCAAGCAGCTTGATAATGGAAACCGGGAAGTAGGGGTTCATATTGCCGATGTTACACACTATGTAAAAAATGGGTCATTAGTGGAAGAGGAGGCAAAACAGAGAGCCACATCTATATACCTTGTTGACAGGGTAGTGCCCATGCTACCCAAACGACTTTCTAATCATATCTGTTCGCTTAATCCTGCTGAAGATAAGCTTACTTATTCGGCTGTTTTTGAGATGAATGATAAATCGGAGGTTATCAATGAATGGTTTGGAAGAACGATCATCAATTCTGATAAAAGATTTTCTTATAATGAGGCTCAGCAGGTAATTGATACCGGAGATGGAGATATGAAGGAGCAGGTGCTTCTCCTTCACAGGCTGGCACAGCAGCTACGCACAAAAAGATTTGCTACAGGAGCTTTTGCTTTTGAGAAGATTGAAGTGAAGTTTGAGCTTGATGAGGCAGGCAAGCCTTTGGGAATAAAATTCCGTGAGATGGGTACAGCAAATCAGCTGGTTGAAGAGTTTATGCTTCTGGCCAATAAATGCGTTGCAGAATATATCGGGAAAAAACTCAAAGGTAAAACTTTTGTTTATCGTATTCATGATAAACCGAATCCGGAGAAAATTAGCAACTTCGCACATTTTATAACTCGTTTCGGCTATAAGCTTATTCAGGATGAAAAAACGTCTCTTCCCAAGGCGATGAATAAGTTATTGCACTCCGTCGCTGGTAAGAAAGAGCAGAATATTGTTGAAACACTCGCTCTTCGGTCAATGGCCAAAGCGGTCTATTCAACTGACAATATTGGTCATTACGGTTTGTCTTTTAAACATTACACACACTTTACCTCGCCAATACGTCGTTATCCTGATATGATGGTACACAGGCTTTTATCGGCTTATCTTGCGGAGGAAAATCCTGGAGCCAAGGATAAGATACAGAAATTATGCGACCACTCATCAAAAATGGAAAAACTTGCATCTGAGGCAGAAAGAGCATCAGTTAAGTACAAACAGGTTGAATATATGAGTGATAAAACCGGACAAGAATTTGAAGGTGTTATCTCAGGGGTTACCGAATGGGGCATATATGTGGAAATTGTTGAAAACCAATGTGAAGGGATGATCCATATTCGCGAGCTTGCAGGTGATTTTTATGAATATGATGAAGAGAATTATTGTATCAAAGGACGGTCAACTGGGAAAGTATATACCCTCGGCGATCGTGTTAATATTGAGGTTGTGAAGGCTGATCTTCAGAAGAAACAGCTCGATTACAGGTTGGTGTGATCTTGTTCAATAACGCTCAGTAACTCCTTCACCGCATCTTTCTCGGGTATGTTTTTTAGTACAGGAGTTGTGCCCCTGTAAATATGTACCTTACCATCGGATGCTCCGACATATCCATAGTCTGCACCGGCCATCTCACCCGGACCATTTACAATACATCCCATGACAGCTATCTTTAGCCCTTTAAGATGACCAGTAGCATCTTTCACCTTTCTTACTGCCTCCTGAAGATTGAATTTTGTACGACCGCATGTAGGACACGACAGATACAAAACTCGTGTGATGCGTGTTTCGGTGCACTGCAGTATAGAAAAGGCAAGAGCTGTTACTTCCCTTATATCAATTCCTCCGATGTTAGTAACTGAAATACCTGAAACTCTTTTATCAATTACATATCGGCCAAGAAGAGAAGAAGCTTTGATCTGTAGCTCTTCAATATCGCTTTCACGAAAGACTGGATTAAGTACAATATGATGATTCAGGTTGTTTTCTTCAAGTGAATTAAGAAAGATATCGGGAGCATACAGCTCTTTATCAGGATTAAATGTGAAGATGACAAGAGTCGTGGCAGGATCTGGGTTTTTAAGATATTCAATATTGAAATGTGAGCCGATAAGTAAAATATTGAGCTTCTCTGATCTGAATGTGCTTTCATGAAATGTCTCAGGAGAAAACAATGGGAATATCTTTTCATTGTTACGGTGATCAAACCATTTTTTATAGGGAAGAACCAATAAAACATCTTCAGGAATATTCTCCGGACATCCTGAAGCTATTATCATATCTGCTGCGCCATCACTTCTTTTTATCTCTCCGGTTTTTGCATTCACACTATACCCTGCGTCTTTATATACGTCAGCATCTATTTGCGGGTATGATGTCATATTTGCAATTACCAGCGGGCCATTTATTCTCTTAAGAATTTCAGGTTTTGAAGAAGGAGATTTAAAATTGACTGTTTTCTCCGGCTTTCTTTTTGAAGTTTTTCTCTGGTAGTATGTGGCAAGTTTTATTGCCACAGGTATCTCTTTTTCAGGGTCCTCTGATAAGGATACTCTTATTGTATCGCCAATTCCTTCAGATAGCAAGCTCCCTATACCTGAAGCTGACCTAACCCTTCCATCTTCACCCTCGCCAGCTTCAGTCACACCCAGATGAAGAGGATATGACAATCCTTCTTTTTGCATCAACATGACAAGCATCCGGGTAGCTTCTATCATTATTGCAGTGTCGGATGATTTCATTGAGAAGACAATATCATTGAAGTTTTCTCCCTGGAAAATTTTAATAAACTCCAAAGCAGAAGAGACCATTCCTGATGTAGTATTACCGAAACGGGTCATAATACGGTCGGAGAGTGACCCATGATTAATGCCAATACGGATAACAGTTTTATTCTCACGGCAGATATTTATAAGAGGGAGCAGTTTTGTATGGATCCTCTCAACCTCTTCGTTATATTCCTTATCTGTAAGTTCCTGTTTTTCGAAGGAGGCTCTTTTATCTGCATAGTTACCCGGGTTGATCCTCACTTTTTCAACAATCCGTGCGGCTGTCTCTGCGGCAATAGGATTGAAATGTATATCAGCGATCAGTGGTGTGTCGAATCCGGCTTTTCGTAACTCTTTTTTTATTAAAGCCAGGTTTTCTGCCTCCCTGGTCCCCTGTGCTGTAAGTCGTACATAGTCGGCTCCTGCCTTTATTATCCTTATGCACTGTGCAACAGATGCTTCAGTGTTGAGAGTATCTGTGTTTGTCATCGATTGGATACGGATCGGGTTATCTCCACCAAGGGGGATGGAGCCGATGGAGATTACTGAGGAAATATATGGTGTTCCAATTATAACTTTTGTCATTAATCGCTAAATTAAATTCCTCTTCCTGCGGAGATCTTTAAAATCACTCTCGTTCCCATTCTGCCCCATCCTTAAGATCCTTTAAGGTAATTCCGGCATTCTTCAGTTCATTCCGTATCTTATCAGATGTTGGCCAGTCTTTATTATGTTTAGCTGCCTGTCTTAAATCAATAATAATCTTCATCAGATCATCTGTCATTTTCTCATCATCCGTTCCTGTTGTTTCATCCGTTAAGCCCAGAATCTCAAAGACAAATATGTTATAAAGTTCTTTTAATGATTCAAGTCCCTGGGAGTCAGTTTTCTCGCTACCGTCAACAACAGAATTAATAAACCGTACTCCCTCAAACAGATGCGAAAGCAGGATGGGGCTATTCAGATCATCATCAAGTGCCTCATAGCATTTTGCTTTCAGCTTGCCTACGTCAATTGTTGAATCCGGTGATGGCTTGAGTTTTTTAAGAGTCTCTATTGCCTTCAACAGTTTTTGTAGTCCTTTCTCTGCGGCCTGAAGTGCTTCATTGGAAAAATCAACAGTGCTGCGATAGTGTGCCTGAAGGATAAAGAACCTTACGGTCATGGGGCTGTAAGGTTGTTGTAACACAGGATGATCGCCGCTGAAGAGCTGATCGAGCGTAATAAAGTTACCAAGTGAACGGGCCATCTTTTGGCCATTGATTGTGATCATATTATTATGCATCCAGTATTTAACCGGCTCTTTTCCCAGTGCTGCTGTCGATTGTGCAATCTCACATTCGTGATGTGGGAACTGAAGGTCCAGACCACCACCATGGATATCGAACTCATCGCCAAGGTATTTTGTGCTCATGGCTGAGCATTCGAGGTGCCACCCGGGGAACCCAATACTCCATGGCGATGACCACCTCATAAGATGTTCGGATGAGGCTTTTTTCCAGAGTGCAAAATCGAATGAGTTCCGTTTTTCATCCTGACCTTCAAGAGACCGGGTATTGCTCTGGAGCTCTTCCAGAACACGGCCTGACAGTATGCCGTAATTATATTTTTCGTTGTATTTTGAAAGGTCAAAATATACAGACCCATTCACTTCATAGCCAAAGCCATTTGTCAGTATCTTCTTTATAATCTCCTGTTGTTCAATTATATGACCACTTGCTCTCGGTTCAATGGACGGTTGCAGGGTATTTAGCTGTTCCAGGTTCCGGTGATAAGTATTCATATATTTCTGTACAACCTCCATCGGTTCAAGATGCTCCTGCCGGGCTTTTTTCGAAATTCTGTCTTCACCCTCTCCTGCTGTCTCATCTTCGAGGTGTCCTACATCGGTGATATTCCTTACATACCTGACTTTATAACCCAGATGAATAAGATACCGGTTAAGAATATCAAAAATTACTGCCGGCCGGGCATGACCAAGATGCGCATCACTGTAAGCAGTAGGCCCGCAGACATATAAACCTACAAATGGAGGATGAAGCGGTTTGAAGAGTTCTTTCTTCTTCGACAGGCTGTTAAAAATGAAAAGTTTGTTTTGCATTATTAAGATGTTTGGTATGACAAAAGTAAGGTAAAAATTAAATTTTGTGTTTATGCTATTAACGAATATGGCTCCGATCTAAATATTTATTGCCCCCAAATCCCCTAAAGGGGGCTTGATCAATTGGTTAATTAAGAATAATTGATTAAATTTAATACATCGCTGTATAAAATTATTTTGGAATGAGTAAACGAGTTATTGAAAGAAATATGTTCTATGGAGCAAGTAAAAATATATTTCTCCGTGCTATAGAACTAAGGAATAATATGGCATTAGCTGAGAAATTGTTATGGAAAGAACTTAAAAGAAAAGAGATTTTCAATGCCAGGTTTAAGAGGCAACACCCAATAGATATTTTTGTTGTTGATTTTTACTGTCATAAACATAAACTGGCAATTGAAGTAGATGGTGAGATTCATTTAAAAGAAGAAGTGCAGGAATATGATGATAGTAGATCTCATGATATTGAAAAACTTGGTATTAAGATATTGAGATTCACAAATAAGGAAGTCATTGAGAATATTGAAATGGTGAAACAACGTATACTTCAGGAAATCAGTTTTTAAAGCCCCCTTCAGGGGGTTTGGGGGCAAAAAGAAAGGGAGACAAAACCTTGGTTAAAAATGAGAGTCTGCCCCTTTTGAGATAGCTTTTTTAGAGCAAAAAACATGGAGTTTTAGCATAGTTAATTCAGAAAAATGGGTGTCTATTAAACAAAATGTGGATTTTTATGTTTATCATATGAACGAGGATTTTTTTTGTATTTACAAAAATCATTTTTACCTTTGATCCCACAAATCAAATATTCCTTCCTTAACAGGGTGTTTGATTTTTATTAAGAAGGGTGAAGAGATTAGGCTCTATGAAACCCTGGCAACCAATCCTGCAGTTTTGGAAAACGGTGCCAAAACCTAATCCCGGAAAGACGGGAGATGATAAAAATTTGACACAGAAATAATGAATTCGATTCATCCGATACACAACAACTTCCTTATGCCGCTCATGCCTATGTGCATGTGCCGGTAAGAGCTTTGATTTGTAACCTGACATTTTCTAAGTTAACCGCCGGAGGTCTTGATGAGATACACGGATCTGTCTATCCGGTATTTTGTAAAAATTTAAATTAAGTAAAATGAAAAATAATAAGATAAAATTTGAAACCCTGCAGGTGCATGCAGGTCATCATCCCGATAAAGAAACATTATCACGGGCAGTACCTCTTTATCAAACTTCGTCATATGTTTTTAAAAATGCAAAGCATGCTGCCGATCTGTTCGATCTGACAGAGTGGGGAAATATTTATACACGAATAAATAATCCCACAACCGATGTTTTCGAAAAGCGTATTGCTGCTCTTGAAGGTGGCGTTGCATCGCTTGCTGTCTCTTCAGGACATGCAGCACAGTTCATCGCTCTAACAACTATTCTGAGAAAGGGAAAAAACTTCATTAGTTCACCTTTCCTTTATGGAGGAACTCATAATCAGTTTAAGGTTACGTTCGCAAACTTTGGTATTGAAACCAGATTTGCGAAAGATCTAAATCCTGATTCATTTGAAAAATTGATTGACAGCAATACAAAAGCCATATATGTTGAAACAATTGGTAATCCAGGTTTTAATATCCCCGATTTTACTGCTCTTTCATCAATTGCTGTTAAGCATGGACTGCCGTTGGTTGTCGATAATACATTTGGTGCAGGTGGTTATCTGTGTCGTCCTATTGAGTATGGGGCCAATATTGTTGTAGAATCGGCAACAAAATGGATAGGCGGACACGGTACCAGCATAGGAGGAGTAATAACCGATGCAGGTAATTTTAACTGGAATAATGGAAAATTTCCTGTCTTTACCGAGCCGGCAGAGGGATATCATGGATTTGTCTTCGGGGAGAAGTTTTCTCAGACTTCTCCTTCAGGTAATATTGCTTTTATAGTTAAGGCAAGGGTTGAAGGATTGAGAGACCTTGGTCCGGCAATCAGTCCTTTTAACTCTTTTCTCCTTCTTCAGGGACTTGAAACCCTTTCATTGCGTATGGAGCGGCATGTTCAGAATACACTTGCACTGGCAAAATGGCTTGAAGCACATCCCGGAGTAGAGAAGGTAAACTATCCGGGATTGTCAGGTAGCCCATATAATAAACTGGCAAAAAAATATCTCCCCAGAGGAGCCGGAGGGGTCCTTAGTTTTGTTCTTAAAGCAAAAAAATCAAGAGCAGTACGGCTTGTGGAACACTTTGAATTAGTGAGTCACCTGGCAAATGTTGGTGATGCCAAAACACTTATTATTCAACCCTCAACTACTACTCATTCACAACTTTCTGCTGAAGAACAGCTTGCTGTGGGGATTGAGCCAGGCCTCTTCAGGGTCTCAGTAGGGATTGAACATATCGATGATATAATAAATGATTTTGAACAGGCATTCAGGCAGGTTTTATAAGAAATTTACTAAAAAACAATCTTAATGACACAAGAAAAATTAAGAATAGGATTATTCGGATACGGATGCGTTGGACAGGGCCTGCATGATGTACTGAACAGTAGCAAAGGGTTTAAGGCTGATATTGTTAAGATATGCGTTAAAGACCGAACTAAAAAGAGAAGGATACCGATGTCGAATTTCACTTTCGATAAGTATGAAATTCTTAATGATGTTTCTATCAATCTTGTCGTCGAGCTAATTGATGATGCAGATGAAGCATTTCATATAGTAACAACTGCGATGAAGAGCGGGAAGAATGTTGTAACTGCCAACAAGATGATGGTTGCAAAGCATTTTAAGGAGCTTGTTGACATGCAGGGAAAATATAAGGTTTCACTTCTATATGAAGCTTCAGCCGGAGCAAGTATTCCCATCATAAGAAACCTTGAAGAATATTATGATAATGAACTGCTCCACTCTTTGCGTGGCATTTTGAACGGCACCACAAATTATATCCTGACAAAGATGCACAATGAAGGTATCCCTTATTCAGAAGCTCTGAAAGAGGCTCAGGAAAAGGGTTATGCAGAATCAGACCCGACTCTTGATGTAGAAGGCTTTGATGCCAAATATAAGCTATGTATTATTACAGGTCATGCTTACGGACTCTTCCTGTCACCAGATGATGTTTTCCATTATGGCATCAGTAAAATTTCAAAATTCGATATCCGGTATGCCAAAGAAAAGGGATATAAGATCAAACTCGTATCTTATGTCGGAAAGACAAATGAAGATACAATAACAAGTTTTGTGCTTCCTCGATTCATTTCGTCTGATAAATATCTCTATAGCGTAGATAATGAGTATAATGGGGTAATTACCGAAGCAGCTTTTGCAGACAAACAATTTTTCTGTGGTAAAGGAGCAGGGGGACATGCTACAGGAAGTGCTGTACTTTCCGATATATCAGCAAACTCCTATGGATACAGGTATGAATACAAAAAGTTTCAGCAGGGAACAGTATCAAATTATACCCGCGACCACAAACTGGAGATATACTTAAGGTATAAAGATGAAAAGGATAAGGAATTATTTGGATTTGAGGAAGTGTCGGAATACTTTAGCGGAAGATTTTATAAGTATGTAATAGGAGTTGTTAATCTTGAAAAACTTTTCGCTCTTCAGGAACAACTTCGCACGATGGATGTTTTTATAGTAAATACGGGAAGAAAAGGGATTGAGTAATGAAGAATTCTCTTGAAGTTATTATTAGCAAAAAGATATTGATCCTCGATGGTGCAATGGGGACAATGATCCAGAAACATAAGCTTACGGAGAGTGATTACCGGGGCGATGAGTTTAAGGATCATCCAATGTTGCAGAAGGGGAATAATGATCTTTTATCCCTGACTAAACCTGAGATAATAAAAGAAATTCATAGGGAGTATCTCACAGCAGGAGCAGATATAATTACAACAAATACGTTTAATTCCAACAGGATATCCATGTCTGATTATGGCATGGAGAGCCTTGTTTATAATATTAATCTTCATGCTGCAAAACTGGCTTCTGAAGCAATAGCTGAATTTGAAAAAGATGCTGATGCCGGAGAGCATTTTGTAGCAGGTACTCTAGGACCCACTAATCGGACAGCTTCAATGTCATCGGATGTTAATGACCCCGGTGCCCGGGCGGTCAATTTTGATGATTTGGTTAGAGCATATTTTGAACAGGCTGAAGGACTGATAGATGGAGGAGTGGATATCTTGATGGTTGAAACAATATTTGATGTTCTTAACTGTAAAGCTGCCCTCTTTGCTATTGATTCTGTTTTTGAGAAAAAAAATGTACGGCTGCCGGTAATGGTATCAGGTACAATTACTGATGCCAGCGGAAGAACCTTAACCGGTCAGACACTCGAAGCATTCATGGTATCCGTTTCACACTTTCCTCTCCTGAGTATAGGCCTGAATTGTGCCCTCGGAGCAGAACAGTTACGTCCGTTTGTTGAGGAATTATCAACGAAATCAGGATTTTATGTTTCGGTGCATCCTAATGCCGGTCTGCCAAATCAGTTTGGGGAATATGATCAGTCGGCTCTGTTCATGGCTTCCATTGTTGAAGACTTTATGAGGGAGGGATGGGTTAATATAATAGGAGGTTGCTGTGGCACAACTCCTCTTCACATTCAGAAAATCGCAGAGGCATCAAAACAATATAAACCAAGAGTTATACCTGAAATTACTAAATATACAAGACTTAGTGGATTGGAGGTTTTAGCAATAACCCCTGAAACCAATTTTGTGAATATTGGTGAACGTACTAACGTATCAGGATCGAAAAAGTTTGCAAGATTGATAAGAGAGGAAAAATATGATGAGGCGTTGGCAATTGCAAGGAATCAGGTTGAGGGAGGAGCGCAGATAATTGATATTTGCATGGATGAGGCTATGCTTGATTCAGAAAAAGCAATGGTAAAGTTTGTAAATCTTATTATGGCAGAACCGGATATCTCAAAGCTACCGCTGATGATTGATTCATCATGTTGGAATACAATTGAATTAGCATTGAAATGTATCCAGGGCAAATCGGTAGTGAACTCTATCAGTCTGAAGGAGGGGGAAGAGATATTCTTGTCTCATGCTCATAAAATAAGGAAATATGGTGCCGCAGCAGTCGTAATGTTATTTGATGAAACAGGTCAGTCCGATAGCTTTGAAAAAAGGATTAGTGTAGCCGAACGCTCTTATCGGCTGTTAGTGGATAAGCTCGGATTTCCACCTGAGGATATTATTTTCGACCCCAATGTGTTGGCAGTTGCTACAGGGATAGATGAACATAACAACTATGCTGTTAATTTCCTCAGGGCAACTGAATGGATCAAGCAGAACCTTCCATATGCCAGGGTTAGCGGTGGGATAAGCAACCTCTCATTTTCATTCAGGGGTACTGACATAGTACGGGAAGCAATGCACTCGGTATTCCTTTACCATGCTATTAAAGCAGGACTTGACATGGGGATTGTAAATCCTGGTATGT
Organism: Bacteroidales bacterium; assembly: GCA_035530515.1. Classification (GTDB taxonomy): domain Bacteria; phylum Bacteroidota; class Bacteroidia; order Bacteroidales; family VadinHA17; genus LD21. Next base: position 101,623 of record DATKUO010000139.1, on the reverse strand, counting down.
TGCAGGTTTACAGCGAAATAGAGCCAGCCCTGCTTCAGCTTACAGAAGATGTGATCCTTAACCGAAGAAAGGATTCTACGGAAAGACTGGTGAAATTTGCCGAGGGTATAAAGAATGAAGGGAAGAAGGTGGAGAAAGAAGATGCATGGCGCCAGCTTCCTGTTATCGAAAGAATAAAACATTCTCTTATAAGGGGTCTGGATGAATTTATTGAGCAGGATGTTGAAGAGGCAAGGCCTCTCTTTGGCCGTTCAATTGAATTAATTGAAGGACCGCTAATGGTAGGAATGAACGAGGTGGGAGATCTTTTCGGATCAGGAAAGATGTTCCTTCCGCAGGTGGTTAAGAGTGCAAGAGTAATGAAAAAGGCTGTCTCGAAACTGGGACCATATATAGAAGCAGAGAGCGAAGGAGAAGAGAAAAAAATTGCCGGTAAGGTCCTTCTTGCAACTGTAAAAGGTGACGTTCATGATATCGGAAAAAATATTGTTGGAGTTGTATTGTCGTGTAATAACTACGAGATAATCGATCTGGGAGTTATGGTCCCGGCTGAAAAAATAATTGATACAGCTATAAAGGAAAATGCTGACATTATAGGATTAAGCGGTTTAATTACCCCATCACTTGAAGAGATGGTACATGTCGCAGCAGAAATGGAGCGGAGAAAAATCACACTTCCACTGCTGATCGGAGGAGCAACAACTTCGGAGATACATGCTGCTGTGAAGGTTGCCCCTGCCTATTCTAATGCAGTTATTCATGTTAAGGATGCATCAAAAGCAGCCGGGGTTCTCTCTGCTCTGCTTCAGAAAGATAATAGTACCTATGTCTCGGAGATAAGGGCTAAGTATAATAAGATGAGGGATGAGCATAGCTCCCGCCAGGCTGAGAAGAATCTTCTGTCATTAAGTCAGGCAAGAAAGAATAAATATGTTACCAACTGGCAAACTATTGAACTTCATGAGCCGTTAATACCCGGTCTGCATATCCTGGATGAATTAGATTTGAACGAGCTTGCTGGATATATCGACTGGACTTTCTTTTTCTTTGCATGGAAGTTATCGGGCAGATACCCGGCCATCTTCAGCGATCCGGTAAAGGGTGCCGAGGCGAAGAAATTATTTGATGATGCGCAGTTTTATCTGAAGGAGGTTATTGACAAGAAGCTTCTGGCAGCAAAGGCAGTGTTTGGATTATTTCCTGCAGTTTCGGAAGGAGATGATGTAAAAGTTTTTTCGGATAAAAATAAAAAGGAGGTTAAATCGGTTTTCAGGTTTTTAAGGAACCAGGAGTCAAAAGAGAGCGGGGTTCCAAATCTCTCACTTTCTGATTATATAGCTCCTGCTAATACCGGATTATCTGATAATATTGGAGCCTTTGTAGTAACAACTGCGCTAAATAATGAAGCACTTGAAGAATACAAGGATGATGATTATGCAACAATAATGATAAGGATACTGAGCGATCGTCTTGCTGAAGCAGCTGCGGAGTGGCTTCATGAAAAGATACGAAAGGATTATTGGGGTTATGCAGTTCAGGAGGATCTTCCTATTGAGGAGTTGTTAAAAACAAAGTATAAAGGGATTAGACCGGCACCGGGTTATCCTGCATGTCCGGACCACACAGAAAAACAAGTATTATTTGATCTACTGGGAGCAGAAAAATTAATTGGAGCAAAGCTTACGGAAAACTATGCAATGGTACCTGCGGCATCAGTAAGTGGTTACATCTTTTCACACCCGGGATCAGCCTATTTTAATATTGGGAAGATTGGTACTGACCAGCTGAAAGATTATGCATTTAGGAAGAATATGACTATTGATGAAGCGGCCAAATGGCTTGCTCCTAACTTATGATATTGATATAATGAGTGTTATAGATAAGATTAAAAATGCCGATGGGCCCCTGTTCACTTTTGAATTGCTACCGCCACTTAAAGGGCATAGCATTGAAAGAACTTATGCTGCAATTGACAGGCTTGTTGAATTCAATCCTGCCTATATTAATTTTACCTCGCATCGGAATGAGACAACATATAGGGAGAGGCCCGACGGGCTTCTTGAGAAAAGGGTTGTCCGTATAAGGCCGGGAACGATTGCATTAGCTGCAGCAGTAAAATACAAGTACAATATAACGGTTGTTCCGCATATACTTTGTGGTGGATTCTCTAAAGAAGAGACTGAGAATGTTCTTATTGAAATGAACTTTCTTGGTATTGATGATGTCCTTGCGCTGAGAGGTGACCCGCAGAAGGGAAGCCGTCGTTTTATTCCCGAGAAGGAGGGCCACACACATACCTTTGAGCTGGTAAAGCAGATTACCGGCATGAACAGTGGAAAGTATCTTGAAGAGTCGCTTGTAGATACCTCTCCAACAAATTTTTGCATTGGTGTTGCCGGTTATCCTGAAAAACATTTTGAGGCACCCAACAGGCAGGTTGATCTTGAAAACCTTAAACATAAGGCTGAATCAGGAGCAAGCTATATTGTTACACAGATGTTTTTTGATAACCGTAAGTTTTGCAGGTTCAGGGATGAATGCAGAAAGACAGGGATAACTGTCCCTATCATTGCAGGTATAAAACCAATATCTTCCATGAACGATATCAAACTACTACCACAGGCTTTTCATATAGATCTTCCAAATGACCTTGTTTCGGCGTTGCATAAATGTCAAAGCGACAAGGAGGTACGCGAGGTTGGTATTGACTGGGCAACCATGCAATCGAAAGAGCTTATTAAAGAGGGCGTACCCGGTATTCACTATTATACACTGGGACGATCGGATAATATTGCGAGGATCGTTAAGGCTTCATTTTAGATTTTAAATTCCTTCTTGATTTTATCTACATAATCCAGTTTCTCCCATGCAAAGAATTCAACTTTTTTGAGATAAACTTTTTTGCCGTTATTTTTTATATCTTTTGGTTTGCTGCCTGGCACTTCATAATATACTTCTACATTTCCAAAGGAATGATCACGACCAAAATGGCCATAGGAAGCTGTTGGCAGGAATATTGGGTTCTTCAGTCCGAAACGCTGAATAATAGAGTACGGACGCATATCGAATAGTTTTTCAATCTTCAAAGCAATTTCTCCGTCTGAGAGCAGCTTGCCTTTACTATCTTTTATTTTCCCTGTACCATATGTATTAACAAATAAACCAACAGGTTGGGCAACACCAATAGCGTAAGCTACCTGTATCAAAGCCTGATCACAAACTCCGGCTGCCACAAGGTTTTTTGCGATATGACGAGCTGCATATGCAGCTGATCTGTCTACTTTTGAAGAATCCTTACCTGAGAATGCACCTCCTCCGTGAGCTCCATGTCCACCGTAAGTGTCAACAATGATTTTACGGCCAGTGAGACCTGTATCGCCATGAGGACCTCCGATTACAAACTTACCCGTGGGATTGACAAGAAGTTTAATGTTGTTGTTAAACAGCTTCTGAATTCTTACGGGAAGTGTTTTTTTAACCCTTGGAATAAGGATCTTTTGAAGATCATCACCGATCTTCTTTTGCATCTCTTTCTCTGCCTCAAGTTCAGATTTTCGTGATTGTTTCTTTGGCAGAACAAATTCATCGTGTTGCGTACTTACAACTATTGTGTCAATGCGGAGAGGTCTGTTATTGTCGTCATATTCAACAGTAACCTGCGATTTGCTGTCGGGTCTGAGATACTTCATATGCTTTCCCTCACGTCGTATTTCAGCCAGTTCCTGAAGAAGACGATGAGCCAGTTCAACAGTTAACGGCATGTAGTTATCCATTTCACGGCAAGCATAGCCAAACATCATACCCTGATCGCCGGCTCCCTGCTCTTCAGGTTTCGCACGATCGACACCCTGTCTGATATCACCTGATTGTTCATGAATTGTAGAGATAACTCCACAAGAGTCACTATCGAAGCGGTATTCAGCTTTTGTATAACCAATATTACGTATCACGCCGCGCGCAGTCTCCTGTACATCTACCCAACCATCTGTGCGGACTTCTCCACCACAAACAACAAGGCCTGTCGTTACGAAAGTCTCACAGGCAACCTTGGATTCAGGATCCCAGCGAAGAAATTCATCAAGTAAAGCATCTGATATCTGATCGGCTACCTTATCGGGGTGGCCTTCTGAAACGGATTCGGAGGTAAATAAGTATCCCATAATATTATTAATTAGTTAGTTCACTATAAGTACTTTACAGTATTAAACAACAGATGGGAAATTTGGTTGATCGGGAAATGCGAATTATTCGCGGTTTAGCATTTTTTCCTGTGGTTGCAATCAGCTCAAATCTTTCCACCAGATTATTATGGTACAAAGCAAATAAAAATAATCTGAAAAGCAAAATTATTAACCTTTGGTGAGATGTCTGAAAACCTCTTCCAGATTGTTCTCTTGCTTCTGAAGTGAGAGAACTGTTAGTTTGTTCTTTACTGCAAATTCGAATAGAATAGGACGTATATCCTCTTCACCTTCAGCTTCAATGAGCCATATATTGTTTTTGATTTGTCTTACAGAACTGATGCTGGCAATTTCCTGGAGTGATGACTTCCGGATCTCTTTATTGAACCCTACTTCAACAATTTGTTTTGGACTCTTGATAACAGAATAGATATTACTTTTTTCTTCATCAGCAACAATCACACCTTTATCAATAATTATTACCCTATCGCATATTGCTTCAACCTCCTGCATAATATGTGTCGAAAGCATTACGGTTTTTTCCCTTCCAGCTTCTTTGATGAGTTGCCGGATTTCAACAATCTGATTTGGGTCGAGACCGGTAGTTGCCTCGTCGAGGATCAGTACTTCCGGATTATGTATTAGTGCCTGAGCAAGGCCAACTCTTTGTCTGTAACCTTTTGAAAGAGCTCCAATCTTTTTTTTCTGTTCAGGGCTCAGCCCTGTCACCTCAATTATTTTATCTATTTGTTTTTTCTTTGGGATTCCTGTATTATATATTGAAGCTACAAACCCCAGATATTCCCTGACATACATTTCAGGGTAGAGAGGGTTATTTTCAGGAAGATATCCTATGCGTTTTCTGACTTCAAGATTGTCGGTTCCTACCTCAAGATTATTGATATACACCTGACCCGAAGAAGCCGGAATAAAACCGGTAATTATCTTCATCATAGTTGATTTGCCGGCCCCATTGGGACCAAGAAATCCTACGATCTCACCCGTTCTTACCTCAAAGGAGACATTATCCAATGCTTTCTGCTCACCATAAAGTTTTGTAACGCCCTGAACTACAATTGACATAATGTTAGTTTTCCATTATTTAATAGAGTTGCTAAGATAATTTATTGGGATGGTATCTGCAATGAAAGAAGCGCTACAAGGAACTGATGTTTCAGTGAACCTGCAGGTAATTACTTCCGCATATACTGAGAAGGGTATTCCAGCAAGACTTGCCACATTTCTTGTTTGTCTCGTAGTGGCAGTTCTCTCAACATATATAATTCGTCCTAGTCGCCCCAACCACCCATAAATTGTCCGGTCTTGGAAAAAGTTGCCATAGGATTTACACAACAAACAGGTATCTTCGAGCTGTTGGCAATCATATATTGTTCTGATGCTCCCATAACATAATCTGCAACTGTGATATTCTTAGTTGTCATAATAAGAAGCAGGTCAGCATTTATTTTCTGGGCAAAATCTATAGTCTGCTCGGCAAAGTTACCCTTTGGGATCTCATGGATCTCATACTCTATATTATTCTGTATAAAATATTTAATAGCGTAGTTAAGATTAATGTTTGTCTTTTTCGACAGGTTTTTATCAGGACTAACGCCTACAAGCATATGAATCTTCGATTCAAAATATTTACCCATAAATATTGCCATTTTGATCTTCTGCTTATTTTCACCTCTGAAATCAATAGGGAAAACAATATTATGATATCTATCCTGATTGTCAACAGGCGAATTCTGGACAACAATAAAAGGCACTTTTGATTTAACGATAACCTTCAATGCCCAGCTGCCGGTAAGCTTCTGCATACCTTTCATTCCATGCGTGCCCATAACAACAAGACTGGCTTCCTTCTCATTCACAAATTCAGCAATCGCGCTAAATATGCTTCCTTTAGAAATATGGTAGGTAACAGGGACATTGTATTTATTACTGCTTTCTTCTATTAACTTCTGTAAGGCGTCTTTTTTTTCTGTCCATACTTTAGGCTTGATGTCCGGGGCCACAATATGTAAAAGGCATATCTCATTCCCGATCATCCGGCTTATTTTAACGGCATGTGCCAATGCATGATCGGCAACATGAGAAAAATCCCATGGCACAACGATAAGTTTTTTTTGTTCTTCCATAGCTTTAGCAGTTTTCAATTATATATCCAAAGTTATTCAGATTTTACCAATTTTCAAATCAATGAGCAAAAGAGTACATAAACTTCAATTCTTATAACTATAATTTAAAGAAAATATTATAGAAAAAGATTAAATATTCTGATTAAGAAGACTCTAACGTACAAAAATAATGCCATAAAGCCATAAAAACAACTTGCCAAAGCTACTGTAAAAAAAGTCAAGAGTTTAATAAATCAAAATAATGCCACTTTGCGGGCAACATTTTATTATTTTTGCGCTACTATTTTTGTTGATTTTAATTGATCATGATGGAAAGAACTAAGGTAAAAGCATTGTTATCCACCCCACTATTGGGATCAGATGTTTTGGTGAAAGGGTGGGTAAGAACAAAAAGGGGAAACAGAAATATTATTTTCATTGCTCTGAATGATGGCTCGACAATTAATAATATTCAGATTGTTGTAGACGCTGCATCATTTGATGAAACCCTTCTGAAAGATATCTCAACTGGTGCATGTATTGCTGTAACCGGGAAGCTTGTTGAGTCGCAGGGGCAGGGTCAGAGTATTGAAATAAATTGCGCAGACATTGAGCTTTATGGGAAAAGTGATGCAGAGACATACCCGCTTCAGAAGAAAGGGCATTCGATGGAATTTCTGCGAGAGAATGCTCATCTCCGATTCAGAACTAATACTTTCGGAGCAGTATTCAGAATAAGACATGCTATGGCTTTTGCTATTCACAAGTACTTTAATGATAAGGGTTTCTTCTATCTTCATACTCCTATTATAACAGGAAGCGACTGTGAGGGAGCTGGTGAAATGTTTCATGTTACAACAATGGATCTTAATAATATACCAATGGATGAGGAGGGATCTGTTGATTTCAAAAATGATTTTTTTGGCAAGGAGACGAACCTTACTGTGTCAGGTCAGCTCGAAGGAGAACTTGGTGCTCTGGCGCTGGGAGATATATACACTTTCGGGCCAACCTTCAGAGCTGAAAATTCTAACACTCCCCGTCATCTGGCAGAATTCTGGATGATAGAACCGGAAATGGCCTTCTACGACCTTACTGACAATATGGATCTCGCTGAGGAGTTTGTTAAATACCTTATCAGATATGCTCTTGAAAACTGCCATGAAGATCTTCAGTTCCTTAATAATATGATTGATAAGGAACTTCTTGAGAGACTTAACTTTGTTCTTAACAATGAATTTGTAAGAATAACCTATACTGAAGCTGTTGATATTCTTACTGCTTCAGGGAAAAAATGGGAATATCAGGTTGGATGGGGCCGCGACCTGCAGGCTGAACATGAAAGGTATCTTGTTGAACAGCACTTTAAAAGGCCTGTTATCCTTACCGATTATCCAAAAGAGATTAAGGCATTTTATATGAAGCAGAACGATGATGGCAAAACAGTAAGAGCCATGGATGTACTTTTCCCGGGAATTGGTGAAATAATAGGGGGATCACAAAGAGAAGAGCAATATGACAGGTTGCTTAACCGTATAAGAGAGATGAAATTGCCTGAGAAAGATCTCTTGTGGTACCTTGATACAAGAAAATTTGGAACTGCACCTCACAGCGGTTTCGGACTTGGGTTTGAAAGATTAATATTATTTGTCTCTGGGATGGCAAATATTAGAGATGTAATACCTTTTCCAAGAACTCCCAAAAATGCTGAATTTTAAAATGGCAATTTTTAGAATGGTTTGTTGAAAAGAAGAAGATGTTAAAGCAACGGTTACAGCAGAAATTGCTTCAAAAACTTTCGCCACAGCAGATTCAGATGATAAAGCTGCTGGAGGTACCTACATTGCAGATTGAGCAGAGAATAAAGAAGGAACTTGAAGAAAACCCTGCCCTGGAAGAGGGTCAGGAGGAAGAAGATATCCACTCAGAAGCAGAAGAGGAAGAACAATTTGAGGAGACAGATAAAGATCAGGAGGAATTTACTCTGGATGACTATATTGAAGATGATGAAATCCCGGATTATCGTCTTCAGGCAAAAAATTACAGTAAAGATGAGGAAAAAAGGACCGAAATTCCCTTTTCGGTTGGATTTTCATTTCATGAACATCTTGAGTCACAACTACACCTCAGGGATCTGACAGATAAACAGAAAGTACTGGGAGAATATATACTTGGGAATTTGGATGAAGATGGGTATCTGAGAAGAGAACTTATCAATATTGTTGATGACCTTGCTTTCTTGCAGAATGTTGAAACTACAGAAAGCGATCTTGAAGAGGTACTTACAATAATTCAGGATCTTGAACCGGCAGGAGTAGGGGCGAGAACTCTCAGGGAATGTCTTTTACTTCAGATCGAGAAACATGACCAATCACAACCTTCTATTAATCTGGCACATACTATCCTTGACTTACATTTTGAAGAATTCAGTAAAAGGCATTATGATAAAATTGTATCTCGTTTGGGGATCACCGAAAATGAACTTAAAGCAGCGATTGATGAGGTTCTGAAACTCAATCCCAGACCGGGTGGCGTTTATAGCGATCCTTTTAGTAAATCATCACAGTCAATAATTCCTGATTTTATTCTTGAGCTGACTGAAGATGGTTTTGATCTGCATCTGAATTCAAGAAACCTGCCTGAGCTCAAGTTAAGTAGTGCATATAGCGAAATGCTGCAGTCATATAGCAGGGATAAGAGTCAGAAAAAGGAGATGAAAGATGCCGTTCTGTTTGTTAAGCAGAAAATTGATTCGGCTAAATGGTTTATCGATGCAATAAAACAGAGGCAGAATACTCTTCTTATGACAATGAATGCGATTCTGGAATACCAGAAAGAATATTTCATTGACGGGGATGAAACAAAATTAAGACCGATGATCCTTAAAGATGTTGCTGAAATGACAGGCCTTGACATTTCAACAGTATCAAGAGTTGCCAACAGTAAATTCATACAGACTTTCTTCGGAATATTCCCTTTGAAGTTTTTCTTTTCAGAAGGACTTCAGACAGATAGTGGTGAAGAGGTGTCAACAAGAGAGATAAAAAGAATTTTACTGGATTGTATTGAAAACGAACAAAAGCGCAGACCATTAACCGATGAGAGGCTTACTGATATACTACAGGAAAAAGGTTATCAGATAGCTCGGCGGACTGTTGCCAAATACCGGGAGCAACTAAATATTCCGGTTGCCAGACTGAGGAGGGAAATTTAGGGTATGTAATATGCTACCCTTAATGCAGGTTTTAAATAATAGAATGATTATTACACATATTGAATGATAAAAGACAAAACAAGAGATTTTCTCGATACAAGTGCAAAAATAATTTCTGTTATTTTTCATCCATTATTCATGCCTGTCTACGGTATGGTAATCATTTTTTCAGCGCCAACACTGTTTGGTTACCTTCCTTTTACCGTGAAGAAATTATTATTTCTGATAATATTGATTAATAATGTTTTACTACCTTTTTCGTTATTGCCATATTTCAAATACAGAAATATAATTAGTTCATGGTCTGTTGAGAACAGGAGAGAAAGGATTATTCCTCTTCTTATTACAACACTTCTTTATGCAGCTTCGTCATTTATCATTTTCCGTTTTCCGATTCCTGTTTTCCTGAAATCATTTATCTTTGCCTCCTTTTTTCTCTCACTTATAATATCGGTGGTCAATTTCTGGTGGAAAATTTCAATTCATTCTGTTGGAGCAGGAGCTCTCACAGCCCTTGTATTAATTCTTTCTGTTAAAATGTATTCTCCCCTGATGTGGTATCTGATTATTGTACTTATTATTTCAGGACTGCTCCTTTCATCACGATTAAAGCTAAATTCTCACAATCCATTGCAGGTTTGGATTGGATATCTTACAGGATTTCTTGGATTAAGTCTATATATGTGGTTCTTCTAATAGCTCCTTCAGTGCTTTTTTTAAGTAAATCCGGCTTTGCTTAATTATTTCATCAGAGCAGATATATTCTTTTAAAGGAATTTGAATACCTGCTTTTAATTCATTCTGTTTAACAGAAGAAAACCACCCTCTCTCTGAAAGGTAATCAGCCAGGTATTCCTGTTCTGTCTGACCTGGCGTTGGGATGAGTAATGCGCTATAATTCAGGCTTATAAGCTCCATTATCGTAGTATACCCAGATCTGGTTATAATTTTTTCGCTGCTGGTTAAAACATCCCTCATCTCTGAAGATGAAAGATGATTATAAAAGGTAATATTACCAGATTTGACTATCTCAGTTTTATTGCCAGGTTTTCCTTCAAGAATAACTGTCATGGTTTCTTTATCTTTAAAGATATCTACCATTTTCTTTTTTAGAATTCCCCTCTGTGGTTCTGGTCCTGAAAGAATTACAGTGTTATATTTGTGTTTTGCACCATGCTCATGTAAAGATGGCTTATCTGATATGAATCGCGACAATATACCTATATATCTGACATTGTCTGGAAGATTAAGGCCATGCGACAGCCTTCCTGAAACATTCAGCTCTCCCGGGAGATCAGGTATAAAGCATAATGAATATTTTTTTAGTATTGCCCGGTGAAGCATGATACCAATAAACTCTAATGATCTGAGAGTTTTTGGTAAAGGTATTCGTGGCATGTGAGTTACATATACAGTTTTTATTTTTCTGTTCCATAATCCAAAACGGTTATCACTGATCACAATATTGATATCATAGTCGTGGATTATTCTCTTCAACCTGTAATGTTCCCTAATAATATGATAAAGAAGGACAGGTGTTTTAAGCAGAAGTGAAATATATTGAGGCAGAAAACGGGAATAACCTGGTTTGAATCCCGGGAATTTAATAAAAGAAAGTCCAGGTAATTCATTACGGAAAAGCGATAAGTGCTCTTCTCCGCCGGCAATAAAAATATTATTGTTCATGTCCCGGAGTTTACTTGCAAGTGGTAACATACGGGAGGCATGACCTAATCCCCATTCCAGGGGACAGATAAGTATATTATTGAGCTTATTCAATCTTAACCCGATACCTGTGTTTTAATACCCATCTTTTCAACCATTGCAGCAATTTCCATGAGCTCCATGACAGGTACTTTACTTAATTGTCCTCCTTCCGGAGTATCCCTCGATATAGTATATATCATCACTTCCGAGGGTTTTATTCGTTCTATTGCTTTAAGCCATGCATTAATTTCTTCAGGTGTTGTGTTGTCGATGATTTTATCATCGTATAGTCCTCGAAGGAAAAGAGTCTGGATTATTACTTTCCCATTGAATCCAACCAGGTTGTTAATAAGTTCTTTCACATTAACATTTACTCTTGGCTGGTTATGCGTCATGACAGTCGAATCAAATGCTGAGTCGAGTTTAAGGATGTTCATATCGACTTTTAGCAGAGCTGATTTTATCTTTGGATTATCAATGGTAGTTGAATTTGACAATACAGCTATTTTTGCTTCAGGGAAGTACTTGTTTCGCAATGTAATACTGTCATCGATTATTCCGGAAAATTCTGGATGAAGCGTTGGCTCGCCATTGCCGGCATATGTAAGGACATCGGGTGGCTGGTTCTTTTCTTTCATTTCAGAAAGCTTACGGTCAAGTGCCTTAAATACATCCAGGCGGGGAGGGAAATGGCTTGCTGCTTTTTCAATATCGCCGGTCCATCCGCATTCGCAATAGATGCAATTGAAATTACATATCTTTCTTTTGGCAGGTAACAGATTTATTCCAAGAGAAACACCAAGTCTCCTGCTCTTAACGGGTCCGAATATTATCTCATCAAATAGAAAGGTGGCCATATTTTCCCTATTATTGGCTTCAAAATTAACATTATTTGCAAATGCCTTTGTGCTTATTATTAAAAGCCTCTATTTATATTAGTCGGGTTGCAAAGCTGTCAGGCTGAAGCTTCATATTAAGCAGATCAACATTTTGAAGCAGTAACAGCCCAGGTTTTCTACCGGGTTCAATAGTACCGAACCGCTTCTCTTCTCCAAGGGCTTTGGCACCATTTAGGGTAGCCCAACATATCAATTCTTCAATCGATAATGCAGGGAAATTTAACTGAAGTGTTTTAAGTTCTTCGAGGATATCAAGATTATTATTCGAAGCCAGGCTGTCGGTACCAATAACTATTTCACAACCTTCCTCAAGAAACAGGGAAAGAGGTGGAATTTTTTTTTCGATAAATATATTTGAATTGGGGCATAGACACCAGAATATATTCCCTCTCTTCTTTATTGATCTTATTGTTTCTTTGTCGGCAAAGGTGTTATGTACAAGGATTAGGTTGCCGGCAGGGGTAATCTCATTGACGACTGCATCAACATGACTTTTAACTGTTTCGAGCCGGGGTGGGATCAATCCTGATTGTTTGAAAGAGTCCATAAGAGGACCGGAATGGTTTTCAAGGAAAGCTTTCTCTCCCGGGGTTTCCATGAAGTGCATTGATGTAATGATATTTGTTTCACGGCTTTCCCTTAGAAGCCGGAAAAGGGTTAGCGACATTGTATAAGCGGTATGTGGTACCAAATAAAAAGGAAGGTTCATCTCCCCGGCTGTTACAGCCACTTCAATAATTTCATCCATTCGCAGGTTGGCCTTATCCGGGTCAATTCCGAATACTTCAAGCAGATTAATATACTTGATACTGCTATTTTTCTTTATGTTGAATGTATCGGAAGTATTACATATATCAGCACATAATACTGTACCTTCTGTGCACATATCATTATCGGCGGATAATGCTGAAGCAACTATAGTCTCACTATTATTTTCCCTGGTGTTCCTAATATTTCCAAGAAAATTTCCCAGACCACCTCCCTGAGTGATTGTCCCTTTCAAGTGTGAAAGTTCGAGATGGCAGTGACAATTAACAAACCCCGGGATAATGATACCGTTGTAAAATTCCAAAGAATGCATCTCTTTAAGATCGCCTTCTGTATTTGCAATACTGATAATAGTCCCGTCATCCTCAGTCGTTATTACTGCTCTTTTAAGTGGGGGAGAGTAGTTAGTAATAATGTACTGGGCTGAGAAGCGTTTCATATCGTCAAAGAGGTATTGAGAATTAAGATGGTTTCTATTATAGCATGTTTTTCCCACTCATCAGGATGGTTATCAAAATCATAGAAGCATCCTCTTAAATAGAGGGTTTGTTTAGGATAAACATTAATAGTCAGAGTATAGTTATGTGGCTGACCATCTTTTATATAGTAAATAGTTTCTATGTAATTTCTTTTACCAGAATAGATGCTGTCTGGGTGGCATGAATATAAAGATATTCGCGGGTTTAGTGACTGGTCATCGGGGAACAGAGTGGCAGTAAACGTAAGTGTATATACTCCTGTCCTGTTAAGTTTTAAATTTAACAGGACTGAATCAGTGATTGAAGGATCGGGGAATGAAAAATACTCCAGACCTTTCCAGAGGTTTCTGTTACTTGCATCTTCCAATGCAGATTCTCTTTCAAGATACGATTCCATCTCACTTAATGTTCCAAGAACGTGGTCATAAATCGTGATTAGTTTTTTGGGCTTTTTGATGAAATAATATTTCATGGTTTTGTCCATAGTTTCTTTTGAGTAACCATGCTTTTCAATGATCTGGAAATATGATGAAAGCGAGTCAAGAGAAGAAAACATATAATGAATTTTCGGGATAGTGAGGAGCCCGTCTGTAATATAGACTTCCGTTAATATGGAAATCAGCTCTTTTTCAGGAATCATTTGATTGTGGTCAAGCTTATTTTTTCTATTGGAACAACCATTAGTTAACAATATAACAAGTATTAATGTAAGATATGCAATTCGGATCATTGTACTTTATTATTAAGGAGTATTCTCAACTGTTGAGCTCATTAAAGAGTTATTCTGACTTACAACATAAATATAATAATTGATTTCTACACCTCCTTATTCAGGAATTTCTTTGTAAGAAATCTTACAGGGTACCAGGCAGCCCAGTAGCCTATTATCAGGACAGTTCCCGGAACAATTATAAAATCTTTAATCTTCATCACTACAGGGTAAGAGTCCATTATCAGAGAGTCGCTCTGAAGTTTTACAAGTCCATATGTTTGTTGAAGCCAGCAAATCAGAAAGCCCAGAAAGATTCCGGCAATAGCGCCTATTATTGAGATAAGCCAGCCTTCAAAAATAAAAATCTTCCTGATCAGATTGTTATCTGCTCCCAGGCTTTTTAATATTTCGATATCCCGCTCTTTTTCAATTATGAGCATGGTAAGTGAACCAATAATATTAAATGATGCGATGATAAGTATCAATGTCAGAATGAAAAAGATAGCCAGCCTTTCAGACTGCATTACCTTATAAAAGATCTCCTGTTGTTCATATCTGTTTTGTACAATAAAACCTTTACCAAAAATTTCAGTAATGTTTTTTTGTACTATCCGGGGGTTGGCTTGTTCTGTGAGCCTGATCTCAACAGAGCTTACCCCGTCCTCAATCTCAGTTAGTTCGCGTGCAAATTCAATGGGGACAAAAATATATTTTGAATCGTACTCTTTCTCAACTTCAAAGATTCCGGAGGGGAAGATGTATCTTTTTTGGAATGCATTTTCAGCATTCAGGCTGGCAGATCCTGTTCTGCGAGGGACAAAAATATTTAAGGGAGTGATAAAATTTATTCTTAATCCCAGGTATTGTGCAACTCCCAATCCGGGAATAGCATATGGCCGGCCTTTTTCGTTACTCAGAATGAATTCCCCCTCCCACATTGAGCTGTCGATATTTGAAACCATAGCATAGTTGTCATCAACACCCTTGATGGTTGCAATAAATTGCCGGTCACCATATTTAAGAAGAGCATTTTCCTCAATTGAAAGTGAATAGCAGGATATACCTTCAACATTTTTCAGAAGCCGAAGACGTAATGAATCTGCAATAAAGGTCTTACCCTCTTCAGCTGTAATCTTAATGTCGGGGTCGAATGTATTGAAAATTGCACTAACCATTGTTTCAAGGCCGTTAAAAACAGAAAGAATAATTATCAGTGCCATTGTACCAACGGCTACACCTGCAACAGATACTGCGGAAATAATATTGATTGCATTTCGCGATTTTTTAGCGAACAGGTACCTTTTTGCTATGTATAAAGAGAGTTTCATTATAATTACTTTCTGGCAGTTACCAGCAATCCGGTACCTGATTTATGAGTTAAACGGAGATCAAAAAGGTTAAGTACTATTGATAGTGGGAAAAACACCAGATAGTAAAAAGGGAGGATGATAAAAAAGAGGTAAGAAATATTCAACATTTTGATTGGATATTTCATCGACAACCGCCATGAGATATTTCCGGGTTTTCCATATGTGTAGAGTACCTCAATATTCCTGAAACCTGCAAGTGTTAGTTTATCTGTTATCTCTTTAATGCTGTATCCATCTCTTACATGTTCATCAATAAATGATTCATTGGTGTCGTTATGTACATCCGAACCGCCTTGATCCGAAGGAGTTGATATTAGGAGTACTCCGTTGTTTTTCAGAGACTTGTAAAAATTACGGAATACAATGAGGTCTTCTTCTATGTGCTCCATTACATCAACTGAAAGAATAAGGTTATAACTGTTAATATCATTCAGGGTCGTGAGATCACAAACCTGGAATTTCACCCTGTCAGATAACCCAGCTTTTGCGAAATTTTTTGTGCAATCGTTAATCTCTTCACTATTAATATCAATGGCTTTAATATTCCAGCGGCAATTCATTCTGCTCATGCGCCATGTATATTGTCCAAAACCGGAACCGGCATCCAAAACAGATACATCATTGGGAAATGGTCGGGTTATTATCCGGAGAGCTTTTTTTACATGCCAGGTACGGAGGAGGAGCAGATCGAGTAAAAAATACAGGGTTTTTCTTAGAAACAGAGATCCGGCAATTAATTTGCCCAGCGATCTTTTTATAGGTTCGTATTGCATATATATCAGGATTTCAGAAGCTTGTCTATTTTATCAATATAGTCAAGGCTATCATCAATATTAAATGCAATATCAGGTACAATCCGAAGCTGAGATCTGACTTTCTGGCCAAGCTCAAATCGGATCTTTGAGCTATGGTTTTGTATTGCATTTAAAATATCGTTCTGGTCTGTCGCCGGAAAAATGCTAATATAGACTTTTGCAAATGAGAGATCGGGACTAATCCTTACTCTTGTGATTGAAACTAATTTGCCATGTGCTAATTCATTTCCTTTTTTGATAAAGATGTCGGCCAGCTCTTTCTGAATTAAGCGCGATACTTTTTTCTGTCTTGTCGATTCCATGACCCCTGATTTTTTGATAAGACAAAGGTACTAAAAAAGGCACAATGGCACAATGGCACAACTGCTCAATGGCAAAACCATTTTTTATTCTTTTTTTTTGTCGTGAGTCACGTTTTTTTTGTAGCAGCTATTAATCTAAGATCTCCTTTTCCCAATTTTCCAAACTTACTTTTGCGCCGTTACGCCGTTACGCCTTTTTTATTAGCTTTGCAATGAATTTTTATTTAGAAGGCAATGGACACAGTAGTGAGCGGGATAAGATCGACAGGTAACCTGCATCTTGGAAATTATTTTGGTGCAATCAAGAACTTTCTCAAAATGCAGAAGGAGAATAATTGCTATTTCTTTATTGCTGATTACCATGCACTTACAACTCATCCCAAATCCGAAGATCTTCATAGAAATATTAAACAGGTTCTGGCAGAATATTTAGCATGCGGTATTGATCCGGAGATTGCAACGGTATTTATTCAAAGTGATGTCCCGGAAGTCTCGGAGTTATATCTTTTGATGAATATGAATGCATATGTTGGCGAACTTGAAAGGACTGCCTCATTTAAGGAGAAGATAAGGAAGCAACCCGATAATATCAATGCAGGACTGTTAACATATCCGGTACTGATGGCTGCGGATATAATTATTCATAAAGCTAATAAGGTTCCTGTCGGAAAAGATCAGGAGCAACATCTTGAAATGACCAGGAGGTTTGCAAGAAGATTTAATATGATGTACGACGTAGACTATTTCCCTGAACCTGATGCTTACAATTTTGGAAAGCAGCTGGTTAAAATTCCTGGTCTGGACGGGACTGGTAAAATGGGTAAAAGTGAGGGGAATGGCATCTTCCTTGCTGATAAGCCGGAAGAGATCAGGAAGAAAGTTATGAGGGCAGTTACTGATACAGGACCAACAGTACCAGGGCAGGAACCGTCGGAGCCTGTTAAGAACCTCTTTACTATTATGAATGTTGTTTCGGATCCGGATACTGTTAAGTTTTTTACAGAAAAGCATACTGCCTGTGAAATTCGATACGGCGATATGAAAAAGCAACTTGCAGAAGATATTATCAGGTTTACCGAACCGATAAGAAGCAGGATTAATGAATTACTCTCTGACAATCAATATCTCTCCGTTATTGTTTCAGATGGTGCTGAAAAGGCCAGGGCAAGTGCTTCAAAAACGGTACGTGAAGTAAGGGAAATAATAGGTTACAGATCGTTTTAACTTAAAAAAGAAAGCCAGGATCTTATCCTGGCTGCCCTGAGAGATCAGGGATATGATTGAGATTGCCTGTGTAATATCATTTAATCAAATTATGTGCCAAAAGTGATTATTATCCGGATTATTTTATATAATGATTCTCAGTGAAATAATAAAATTCCTCCCGGGAGCCACAATGCCGGAGGAGTAGGGCCGGTACCGGTGATCAAGAATATTTTCAATTCCGCCATTTATTATTGCCCATTTAATAATATTAAATGATGCTTTTAAATTAAATGTAAACCATCCTGGTGACCAGGGATTTCCATCTTTGTCGGCAGCATAAAGATATGGCTTATCGGTTTCAGAAGGGGGCATATCTTTATATTTTCTTGATCCGTTGTAGCTCGAATACAGGTCTGCTGTAAGCTTTGATGATTTATATATGAGGTGAGTTGAACCAAACAGCGGAGCAGCATGTCGGAGTGGTATATCACCCTTCTCTTTGCCTTTGGTGATATTTAAAGCTGATCTTATAGAGAGATAATCAGTTATGTTCGCCTGAAGATTAATATGAATACCGGATACTTTGGCATATGAGGTATTTGTGATTGCCTGTACCTTGCTTAAAATATTTTTATACATCATTGAGTCTTCCCCATTAAAAAGGAAGTCATGACGAGTCATTGCGTTATCAAGCCACGTGTAAAAGAGTGTAATATCAACATGCAGCAAATCTGAAAAATCTTTTGAAATGCCAAGATCTATATTGTACGCGTATTCGGGTTTGAGATCGGGATTTGGAACAACAACAATTCCGGCGACCGGGTCAAAAATTTTACCCACATCATCGAGGTTGGGAGCCCTGAATCCTGTTGATGTGTTAAAGTTGATCTGCATCTTTTCCATAGGTTTCAAAACAATACCAGCGGCGCCTGTTACTGCTCCATTCGACATTGAAATTGTTGTGAAAGGGACATTGAAAAATGTATTATCTGTAATTGTTGAATAAAGAGTTATCTGGTTAAACCTGATGCCGGTATTTAAAGTAATCTTTTCAGAGATATTATTTTTATAACCTGCATATATTGAAGTGCTTTGGTATCTGTTCTTTCCGTCAGGGTACCTCGAGGCAGCAGGAGTGAGGTCGCCGGTAATACTGTTACGTATATGGGCAACAGATTTAATATCGTTATTCACATATTCGAAACCATAGTAAATGAATTGATTTTCTCTCTTAAGCTTTTTATCAAAATCAAGATTCAATGAAACTATACTCACTTTGTCGAACTGCTCATTTATAGAGGTGTTTCCAAAACTTCTTTCATGACGACTCTCTTTATAATTTTGCTGAGCAGCAGTTAAGGTGACTTCATCGAACAGTTTATTACTTTTCTTTATTGTTACCTGAATGCTGTTCATCATCCATACCTGGGGGCCATAATACCATTCGGCATATCTCAGGTTACCAAATCTATACTGAATAAGCTTGTCGTAACGTGGAACATCTGATAATTCAGAAAAATGATTTGCATAAACTATGTCAATATTTTCAGATAATTTGATTCTTAGTTTATTTAAAGCATTGATTTGTTTATATCCTGAATAAACCTGAATTTCAGGATTGGGATTTGTTACTACAGAATCCATACCACCTGAAGGTAACACATATTCAGGTCGCAGATAACCGGGGTTTTTCTTTGAGCCCATTCTAAGATCTTCAAAATCAGAATATGTAATACTGGTAAGGAATGCAATTCTCCGGCTGCCAATATTTATATCAAAATGGTTTGTTTTCTCCTTATTGGCTGTGGCAAATCGGGAGAAAGCATCAGCTTTAATATAGAGGTTGTTTCCGGTAGTGAACAGTGCTTTTTTTGTGTGAAAGTCCATAATACCTCCTATTGCATCACTTCCATATACAGTTGCTCCAGGTCCGAAAATAATCTCTGTTGACTCTAGTGCAGAAGGATCAAGAGAGATAACATTCTGGATATTTCCTTCTCTGTATATGGCGTTATTCATTCTTACGCCGTCAACAATAATCAGCACCCTGTTTGTGGCAAAGCCCCTGATCATGGGGCTTCCTCCTCCAAGCTGGCTCTTTTGAATAAAGACCTCATCTGATATTCCCAGGAGATCAGCAGCGGTCTGAGGATTTTGGAGCTCTACGGAAGGCTTAAGTATGGTTGATATTTTATTTGGGACCTCATTTCTATTCTGTTCCCAACGGTTTGCTGAAATAACAAATTCCTCAAATGCAAATATTTTTTTTGTGAGATGAATGACATATCCCATCTTTTTTATTTCTTCAAGACTCAGGCAAATACTTTCATAGGTGAAATGTTGAAAGCAGATTATCTCGTTTTCAGTAAATGAAGAAATATCAGCTTTTCCGGATCGGTTTGTATAAATGAATTTAGACTTTGCCTCATTCAGGATAGCCACATCAGGAATTTGGTTAAGGTCTTCATTGTCAACAATTGTAATTGTTTGCGAAAAGCAATTAAGTGCAATAATGAAAGTTAATATGGATGTAATAATCAGTAGTCTCATCGCGAAGCCTCATAGAAAAGAATATAAAACTAGCAAAAATTATTCCAGAATAGTTGGATAATAGGTTGTTATAAAGCAGATATTTATTAATCTCCTTTTAATCATTTGAACTGTAGGTATTATATTTATTTGTTAATTTTGGAATACATCTATTACTAACGATATCATAGTGGGAAAACGAGTCACAATATTATTAGTGTTCCTTCTGGTTACAGCGGTTGTCGTATTAGGGTATTTTCTTCATCAAGGAAGGAAAAGCTTATTTACAGATCCTTACAAGGCAATTTCTCCTGAAGCTTGTATTATAATTGAATCAATTGACCTTCAAAGTTTCATGAATTCTCTTACAACCGGAAAGGGATTATTCGGAGAGGCAGGCAATATTAAAGAGTTTGATAACTTTAACCGGAAGTTAAAATATCTTGCTGATCAGTTAAATAAAGCAGGGTTCAACAAGTTAATTAATGATGGCACTGCTATCATTTCATTTTATCCCAATGAGGATGGAAAACTTGAGCCTCTTCTTTCATTAACTGTTCCCGGTGAGATTGGGTACCGGCAAATTAAAGACATCTTACGTTCCTCGGGAATTAAGGAATTGATTGAAAGCAAATTAAACGGATATTCTCTTCTTAAACTACCTTATAGTATCGGCAATTTGACAGATACAGCCTATATCTCATTACGTTCGGGTTTAATAGTATGTAGCAGCTCGAAACAATTTTTTGAAAAAGCCATTGATCAGATAGATAGAGAGAATGATGTAAGAAATCTTCCGGGCTTCTCAAGAGTATTACTTGCATCAGGAAAAAATAAAGATAAAATATTTGTGATTTTTTCAAATCTCATCAAACCATTTAAATCAATTCTGGGAAATGATTTTGCTGGACTGGCAGATAAAATTGCTAAATTGGCAGGAACGGCAGGGGGTGATATATATATAAATGAAGATGGTCTTGTTCTGAGTGGCTATACTGAAAGTGCTGACTCTTCGGAATACCTTTACAGATATAAATTTCTTCCGCCACGAGCATTTCAAACATATAAAATTCTTCCTTCTTCAACTGTACTATTTGAAACAGTTGTTCTTCCTGCGGAAACTCCTGTGACTAAGGACGATGCTGCTATTTCAAAGGATGTCATGGATCTGGCTACTAAATTAAAAGAGTTTACAGGTGATGAAATAACAAGAGCCTATATTGATATTAGAGAGCGACCAGTTAGTGATAACACTTTGATTATTTATGAATTGAGTAATCGAGTGAGGGCTGAACAACTTTTTCTTGAGGAACTTGGGACAGATAGCGAAATTCTCTATTTTGAACCTGATGATCAGGTCAGGATCCCAGTTTATAAAACTCGTTTTAAGGGTTTATCAGGAGTTATGATGCCGGGATTTGCCCCCGATTTTGAGGAATCATATTTTACTTTTTATGATAATTTCATGATAGCAGGTAACTCTTTCGTCACCATATCAAGATTATTGTACGACAATCTGCTTAACAAAACACTAGCGCATGAAATTGCATATCGCGATTTTGAAAGTACACTACCCAGCCGTGCAGGATACTTCTTTTATTGTGTTCCGTCGCGTATCATAGATTATCTTTCAGGATTACTTAACGATGATATAATTAAAGCAATTCTATTGAATAAAAATTCAATAAATAAGATTCAAGCTGTTGGATTCCAGTTTGCATCGAGCAATGACATGATATACAACAGCTTATCCATCAAATTTAGGAATGAAGTGGCAGAAGAATCGACAACTGAATGGGAGACACTTCTTGATACAACTGCATGCATAAAACCTTTCTTTTTTACTAATCATAATACCGGAGCAAAGGAGATTTTTATACAGGACTTAAGAAATAACACCTACCTGATAAATGCTGCAGGTCGTGTTCTATGGAAAGTGCCGCTGAGGGAGAGAATCTCAGGTACTATTTATATGATTGATTACTACAAGAATGGGAAATATCAGTTGTTGTTTTCCGGAAGAAACTATATTCATATCCTTGACAGAAACGGAAATTATGTTGAGAGATACCCGGTAAAATTAAGGTCGCCTGCAACAAATTCCCTTGCTCTGTTTGACTATGACAATAACTTAAATTACAGGCTTTTTATAGCTGGAGAAAATAAAATGATCTACTCGTATGATAAAACGGGAAATGTTGTAAAGGGATGGAAACCTTTCCGTACATCGGGTTATGTAAAGGCGGAAATAAGTTATTTTAAAGTCTCAGGTAAAGATTACATAGTAGCTTCTGATGAAACCTCGATATATTTCCTCGACCGTACTGGCAATAAAAGACTAAACCTGAAAGAAGCTGTTTCCAGGTCCAGTGGATCTACCATGACGTTAACCCAGGGATCAAAACCTTCGGTAGTCTGTTCATCATCAGATGGTACAGTACAACATATATTTTTTGATGGAAGTATTAAGAAATTCAGCCTTAACAAGTTCTCAGGAGATCATTCATTCGATATTTTTGATGTAGATGGCGATGGTTTTGGTGAATATATTTTTATTGATAAAGGTATATTGTATCTTTATGACCATAACAGATCGGAGATGTTCACAAGAGAATTTGGCTCTGGTGACCTTGGAGTACCGATAAATTTTATTTTTTCAGCTTCTGATAGAAAAATAGGAGTGTTTGATATAAATAAAAATCTGATATATCTGATTAATAGAAACGGAGAAACAATGAATGGATTCCCTCTCAGAGGAGCTTCTATGTTTTCGATCGGGAAATTGTCGGACAGAAGTGGCTGGCATCTTATTGTAGGCGGAACAGACAGGTTCCTGTATAATTATAAAATAGACACAGAGATTAAATGAAAAAAATATGAGAAGGAGATTATTACATATTATTTTCGTGATCATGGTTTTTTTGACCACCAGTTGTGTGAAGGAAACCTACGACATGAATAAGTTTTCGAATAAGATTCATCTTGCACCCACTTTAGCTTTTTGGGCAATCAAAGGGAATGTTTCGCTCAGCGACATGGTAACCCCGGGCGATACCCTGGTGTTCGATCAAAACAATTTGGTAAAAATCATTTTCAAAAAAGATTCTATTGTCAATCTGTCAATTTTCGACTTTTTTAATGTAAAAAATATTGCCGGGTTAAAAGGGAATGAAAAAGGATTTGGTCAGCTGGTGGCAACTATCGAACCTGAAACATTAAATTTTGAAATTGAAGATATTCTGAGTCGAATAACCGGAGATTTTTTTATCGCTAATCCCTCCGTGAAAATGTATTATTCAAACTCTTTTCCATTTGCTGTTAAAATGAAACTGGATGCGACAGGGATTAGGACAGGCAAAACACCTGTTAGTCTCGATCGGGACACATTTGCGTTATCCTTTACAAATCCACCCGATCAGCCTGATATTACAGATTCCATAACAATAGATAATATCAACTCTTCACTGAATGACCTGTTCTCATTACCACCTGAAGAGATATATTTTTCAGGTTCTGCTATGCTGGATACTGCGGATATTATAGGTCTAAAAGATAGTTATCTATCAACCACTGGCGGTATTCTTGGTAGTCTCGAGATTGAAGTGCCGATGGATATCCGGCTAAACAACATACAGTTTGCTGATACAGTGGATAATTTTATGAAAGATGACGAGAACAGTGATGATGATTCTTTTTCACCCGAAGATTTTAGTCTGCTGCAAGTAAGCATCACTGCGAAAAACGGTTTTCCACTTGGTGTTTCCCTTACAATGAGCCTGTATGATTCCTTAAATAAAACGATTATAAGTACTGTTGATGCAACAGATCTTCTGGAACCGGCTCCAATAGATAACAGTGGCAAGGCATCAGGAGTATCTGAGACTAAAACAAATATCGAATTAACCGAAGATTTTTTCAATTCAATTAACGAGGCAGATCAAATAATTTTTCGATTCACTCTTAACAGTACTGATGATGGATCTAAGGATGTTAAAATATACTCTGACTACCGAATTGATTTCAATACAGTAGTGGTTATGAAACCTGACTTAAATATTAATTTGAAGTGACCCTCAATACTACGATAATATGATCAGGAAAAGAATTTATACACTGATTTTGCTGTTGGCAATGATTATTGCCAGTGCATCAGCTCAAAACAGCCAGGTTCTGTACAATATGAATCTGCCACAGAATCACCTGCTTAATCCTGCTTTAAGACCATCCAACTCAGTTTATATCGGATTGCCTGCGATATCAGGAATTAATGTGAATATTAATAACAACTTTGTCAACTTCTCTGATGTATTTATGAATAGCCAGTCGTCCGATTCGCTTATTTCCTTTATTCATCCAGAGTATAATGTTGATGATTTTCTTGCTAAGATAAACGATAAAAACTCCCTTGAATCACAGCTTACAATTCAACTTTTCGGACTCGGATTTTCGGTTGGGAAAGACAGTTATGTCTTTCTTGATATTAATGACAGAATCGAAGGGAATGTTGTTTTCCCCGGAGATATCTTTAATCTTCTTTTAAAAGGGAATGAAGGATTTGCTGGTAGCCAAATCGATCTTTCATCTTTACGGGGAGATATGAAATATTATCATGAGATTGGTTTGGGATTTTCCAGGAATTTTTCAAATAAATTAAGGATAGGAGTTAAGGGTAAATTGCTATTTGGAATAGCAGCAGCTTCAATAGATAACAAATCATTAGGGATATCAGTTTCCGATGATTATATACATACAGTGAATGCTGACCTCACTTTCAATGTCAGTGCTCCTGTTGAGGTAATTATGGATGCTGAAAACAATATCGACGATATTGTTTTTGATGACTCCAGATTCGATTCGGGTAGTAAAGTTGCCAGATATCTCATGGGTGGAAAAAATATGGGACTGGGTTTAGATATCGGAGCAACCTATGATATTTCTGAAAAATTTATGGTATCAGCAGCCATAACCGATTTTGGCTTTATAAAATGGAAGAAGGATATTACTAATTTGAAAGCCGGAAGCCAGTTTGAATTCAGTGGATTAAATATTACTGATGTTATTAACGGGACAAAAACTATAGATGAGTTAGGGGAGGAGATGCTGGATTCATTAAAAAACTCATTTACAGTTTCCAACACAAATGATCCCTTTACCACATGGCTGCCCTTTGGAGTTACTTTAAGTGGAAGATACAACTTGACAAAGAGTTTTTCATTGGGGTTACTATCATATAGCAGGGTAATAGGTAAGCAGATACGTGAGTCGCTTACATTGTCGGCTAATGTAAATCTTAGCAATGCTTTATCAACCAGTATCACTTATACAGCTTCCAATCACAGGTTTGACAATCTGGGAGCAGGTCTGGCCTTCAGAACAGGAATAGTTCAATTTTATATGATGGCAGACAGGATCCCGATTATGTGGAATAAAATTCTAATTGATAATAATAACAGCATCCCTCTTCCCGTTAGTTGGAATACAATTAATTTACGTTTGGGAATGAACCTTGTTTTTGGGAACAGGACCAAGAAAAAGAACGATAAACCAATGGTAGTGGTTGAATAATTATTTTAAAGATGATGATTTTAATTCGTTATGCATTAATTAGTTTAATAATATATCTGATAATCAGATCTTTTGTCAGGTATGCTCTGGGAGATGGACCTTCAACACGAGGTCCGAAGCCGGACGATAGTAGTAAGAATAAGAGTAAAGGAGTAGCGAAAGACGTAGGGGAATATGTTGATTATGAGGAAATTAATGAATAGCGTTAAGTGCTATTTGATTTTGGGTCTAAGTTTTTTAGCAAGAGAATTAGCAAAAACAAAATCGTTCAGTTTTTTACAGTCAGAATTCAGGATCTCATTCTTATCTCCTTCCCAGCACTTCTCTCCTTCACTGATATAAATTATTTTCTCACCGATTTCCATAACAGAGTTCATATCGTGAGTATTTACAATTGTTGTCATTGAATACTCTTCGGTTAGTTCTTTAATTAATGCGTCAATCAGGATTGCAGTAATTGGGTCGAGTCCTGAATTTGGTTCATCACAAAAAAGGTATTTAGGGTTTAACGCTATTGCCCTGGCAATGGCCACCCTTTTCTTCATACCACCCGAAAGTTCAGAAGGGAATAGTTTGTTGGCATTGATTATATTGACTCTGTTAAGACAAAAATTAACCCTGTCATTTTTTTCTTCAATGGGTTTATCAGTGAACATATCAAGAGGGAAGCGGACGTTCTGTTCAGCTGTCAGGGAATCGAAGAGTGCACTTCCCTGGAATAGCATTCCCATTTCGCTAAGGATCTCTTTTCTGTCAGCGAAAGCAAGTTTATTAAAGAGGATATTTTCATACCAGATTTCGCCACTATCAATGTCATGAAGACCGACGATTGACTTGAGGAGGACTGTTTTACCCGATCCGCTCATACCAATTATCAGATTTGTTTTACCTGCCTCAAAAATAACCGAGATATCATTCAGGATAATATTTCCATTGAATGATTTATTAAGGTTTTTAACATTTATCATGACAGCAGAAGTTGAGTGAGTATTACATTAAACAGTAATATCAGTACACTACTGAAGACAACTGCCTTAGTACTGGCCCGTCCTACTTCAAGAGATCCTCCATCGACATAATAACCCTGAAAGGCCGAAACGCTGGTTATTATGAATGCAAAGAATACCGTTTTAATCATTGAATAAGTAATATAATATGGTATAAATGAATACTGTATCCCATATATAAAGTCTTCGGAAGTAATTACTCCAGACAAGGTGCCGGCAATCCATCCTCCAAAAATACCTACTGTGATACTTATTAATGTAAGTACAGGGTTAAAGAGTACAGTGGCAATAATCTTAGGAAGTATCAGATATGAGGCGGAATTGACCCCCATAATTTCGAGTGCATCTATTTGTTCAGTGACCCTCATTGTTCCAATTTCTGATGCAATACTAGACCCGACTTTACCGGCAAGTATTAATGCAGCTACTGTGGAAGAAAATTCCAGGATAATTGAATCGCGACAACCGAGGCCAATCAGATATGCCGGGTAAATTGGATTTTCGGTATTATATGCTGTTTGCAGAGTAATAACTGCTCCCATGAAGAAGGAAATTATTGTAACAATACCAATTGAATTCAGGCCCAGAAAAACAAATTCCCTCATAGTCTGCTTGTAATAGATAGAATGTTTTTCGGGTTTTGCAAAAACCTTTTTAAGGAGTAAAAAGTAGCGTCCGAGTTGTGTAAGAAACTTAATCATCATATTTTATTTGACTATGTCAAAATTACAAATATTTACTGTATATCCGATACCAAGGTTTTTTTAAAACCTGAACACATATTTACTTATATTTGTATAAATTGTTCAAGAAAAAAAACGTATATGGATAACAGATATGTAATAATTATGGCAGGTGGGGTGGGAAGTCGTTTCTGGCCACTAAGCCGAAGTGATAAACCAAAACAATTTCTTGATATTCTGGGTACCGGGGAGACGCTTATTCAGCAAACATTCAGACGATTTAAAGCAATGTGTCCCGAAGAGAATATCTTCGTTGTGACCAATGCTGATCATAAAGACCTGGTTATAGAACAATTAAATATTGATCCCAGCCGGGTATTGGGAGAGCCATTTCGTCGTAATACAGCTCCTTGTCTTGCATATGGCACATTCAGGATATTAAAGGAAAACCCAAAGGCAGTAATTGCAGTTACTCCGGCAGACCATCTTATCGTTAAGGAAGATAAATTTTGTGAAGTATTGCTGAGCTGTTTTGAATTTGCAAAAGGGAATGACGCACTGGTTACTCTTGGAATAAAGCCTGACAGACCCGAGACAGGTTATGGGTATATACAGGCTGATCAGAAAAAGCCCGTTGAGGGTTATGATAATTTACTCAAGGTTAAAACATTTACTGAAAAGCCTGATATCGATCTTGCAAAAATATTTATTGAAAGCGGTGATTTTTACTGGAACTCCGGGATCTTTATCTGGAATATTAAATCGATACTTTCTGCCTTTGACAAGTATCTGCCAGATACTTATTCTGTTTTTGATGATGGAAAGAATATTTTTGGTACTAAGCAGGAAAAGAGTTTCATAGGTAAGATATATGCAGAGTGCAGGAGCATTTCTATTGATTACGGCATCATGGAAAAGGCAGACAATGTGTATGTTATGTGCACTGATGTTGGCTGGTCCGACCTTGGAACATGGAGTTCGCTTTATGAGCATTCTGTAATTGACAAAAAAGGAAATTCGTTGGTGAGGGGTGATGTCTATTCTTATGACAACAAGGGCAATATTTTTAATATTGCACCAGGGAAGGTAGCTGTTTTACAGGGTCTCGAAGACTATATTGTTGTTGATTCGGATGATGTTCTGCTTATTGTAAAGAAGAAAGAAGAACAGAATATCAAGCAGTATCTTGAAGATGTAAAGAAGTCTACAAAAGAAAATTTCTTATAAATAACAAATTGAACGAAGTAATATTTTGAAATTGAGACAATATATTAATATTCCCAAAGATCGTGTTCAAAGTCGAATAGTTCAGTTTTAATTCGTTCAGCTTCAAAAAGGGTGTATTTACCAATCTGGTAATCTGTAATTATTCTGTCGTTATAAACATTTGATTCTCCGTAAATAATGCTTCCAAATCTACGTTGCATGAAGAAATCGTCAAATGAAATTCGCTGTGCATCATTATTCGAGGTGTAAACCTCATTTTTGGCCATGATATCCCTTATTTCATTAAAATTAACCCAGAACAGACCTCTTCGGCTCGCCCTTTGCAGCTGATTATCATATCCCATATAGAATGGCTCAATGGCGATTATTCTGACATCAAGTTTCGATAGCTTTTTATCAAAATACCATTCTTCATAAACTAAAAGTTGTTTGACTTCAGCAGGATTTGATTGCTCAGCGATTGTTGTATCTCTGGTATCACCGGCAGCATTGATTTGTATGGATTCAATTCTGGTGGTGGCTCCCATGTTATTTTCGACATCTGTGTAGGTAGTAGGAACAGTGGGGTCTAGCGTTGAATAAGCAGTAATTCGACCAGCCTTAATCTCTTCAAGTAAGATTGTCAGAAAACTCTTTCTTCCGTCGTTTGTCGGTTGTGTAGGATAATATAGAGGCTGATTGATTTTTTCCCTGAGGTCGATCAGACGGAGTAATGTCTTTGACCAAATAACATCTCCTTCCTGCAAATACGGATAATCAATTTTCTTTGCATCAGGTATTGCTTTCTGGTAAATATCGCTAAAAGCCTGGGCATTTGCTATTCCTGTAATCGTAAGTGCGATAAGTACAAAAAGAATTTTCTTATTCATGGTAGTACAATTATTTAATACTATTCTATCTTTAATATTATTGGTGGCAGGTCTTTTGCTCTTTTATCAGGACCTACTGCTCTGATATCTTTAATAAACAGATTTTTACCTCTGGTTAATCTGTTTATCAGATTTTTTTGTTGAGGAGTAAGATTGCTGCTTGTACTTTTCAGTTCGAAATCTTCTCCTCTGTCATTATAGAGAACAGTAAATTCCGTGACATTGTAAACAAGCTGGAAGTCAAAGTCGGGGAGGGTTGCAAATACTCCCTGAGCAGCAACTGCAGAGCCTCTTGTTATACTACCACTGCTTTTACCGGCAAAAACTGCAACAGGAGTAGGCAATGGTTTTACCCTATATTCAATAGGTGCAAACTGCATTGGCTTGCCATTCATATCGGCAGTTACATAAACCTGTACTTTTTGTCCTGGTGTGTTTGGTTTAACAATCCAGTTACCTCTGAAATATTCACCTGAAGGATTTTTAACTCTACCCGTTGTTAAAGTACCATTTGTTATTCTGATTTTGATGTTGTTAGGTGAAACACCTGGCACGGAAACATCAATAGGGTTTTCAATACCGGTATAGAGTACGTTCATGCCTGTTGCAGATACAACAACATTTGCTTCTCCAACATTATATTCAGCATCAAACGGGTAGTTTATAATTGTCCCATCAGGGGCTTTAAGAGCTATTATCCCACCCCATTTTTTAGAGCCGGTAGAGGAAGGTCGTACTTTGTATATACCTTTACCTGTTTCATCCAGTTCAATCTTAACATCGCCAACAAAAATATCCGGAGCTTGAGTTGTGTCTGTAGCAGAGATAAATACAGAGGCTTCATAATCGCTTCCCAGCGTTATCCAATTAGAATTAGGGATAACTATCGGATCAAGTCTGTTAAACTTAAAAGAAGAAGCATCGATCTGGGAATAGAGATAGTTAAGAACTTCAGTTTCGGCATTTCTTACGTTGAGTTGAAATTCCGACATAATACAGATAACAGCAATCAGGGGTAAGGTTTGGAAGTTAAGATTTTCCCATCGTTCCATTTCGCCATCTTCATTTTTCCCATCATCAGTGTTCAAACTTTTTCTCAAAGCATCTTCTGCGGAGATGTTTTTACCATCAAGAACTGAAATAAGAAACTCACGATATTCATTAAGTATCGCTTTCAGATCGTTGGCTTTTCCATTTTCATTGGCTCCGATAAGAATTTGAGAAGGAACATTAGTATCATCAATCCTTTTAATTTCTTCAACAATAACTTCATTCCCTTTAACAGCCGGAGTTTCCGGATCTTTTTCAGCTTCTTTGATTATTTCTATCTTAAGGCCCTGTATAAATTCAAATACCTCATCTGCTCGTTCTTTAACCTGGTATGCTGCTGTTTTTAATTTCCCTGCTTTTGCAGGATTTTCAGCAGCAGCTCTGTCAAATTGTTGGTAAATGAGGTTATTTTTAATTGCATAGTTTGCGATAGTCAGCGTAAGGCCTTCATCAACTTTTTTAAATGCTTCAACGGCTTCTTTTGATACGTTTAGTGCAAGCATGGCAGTAAGCACCAGGTACATCATACCGATCATCTTTTGCCGTGGAGATAGCTTTTCGTGAGCCATGTTGTAGGTTGTTTAGTTAGATTAAAAAAGCCACGTTATTTAACATTCATAGCAGCAAGCATATTTCCATAGACATTATTCAATGCCGACAGGTTATCGTTTAGTTTTGTTATCTGTTCACGGTACAATTTAGTATCACCAGCTGATTCCGTAAGGTCTTTCATTAAACCCTGAATTCCTTTATAGAGTGTATCCGATTCTTTCAAATGGTCATCTGCTCCTTTACGTTGGAGTTCATAAACGGCATTAAGAGCAGAAAGATTTTTATTAAGTGATTCCAGCTGTTGCTGATATGATTTTCCTCCCACTTCAATTACTGAGAATGATTCAGCCATGTTACGATAGGTAGAACCAGATTCATTAATAACTTTAGCAGTTGCCTGATATGAATCAGACAATTTATTTAGGGAGTCATTGGCTGTATTGACAGTATCCATATATTTCGTTGAAGCAGCTGAAATATCACCCATTGCATTCATGTTTGCTGTTGAATCGCTAAGTTTTTTCATTCCCACCCCAAGTTTCTGAAACAGATCGGGAGAGATCTCAGCTTTTTCAAGCATCTCATCGAATTTTGCAAGGGCAACAGCTCCGGAGCCACCACCATAACCTCCGCCACCACCTGACACAGCGCCATGGGCTCTACCGCCTCCATGTGCAGCGAGTTCCGGGGATTCGTCTTCGGGAATTCCAGCAAGTTCAGGATATACAAGAGACCAGTCGATCTCTTCATGTAACGGTTCAAAGGCTGAAAAGAAGAAGATAACAGCTTCAGTAAGTAGACCAATAGTAAGCATGGTTCCTGCCAGTGGCCAGTGCTGTATTTTAAACAATGCACCGATAATAACGACGGAAGCACCTAAACCATAAAGTTTAGCGATGAAATTTTTCCACCCGCTGCTTTGTACTAATTCTGCTAGGCTCATATACCAGATTGTTTTAGGGTTATTTCAAATATTTAATTTACACCAATATAGGATCTTACATTACGGAATCCGACAAAAGGTTTTGTTGAATCTTGATATTCATAGTCTCTTGCACTAGTCTGAAGGAAATAAGCAATATCTTTCCAGGATCCGCCACGTACTACCTTTCTTTTCATTACCGGAGGATCTTGCGGAGTTGCATTATATTCATAATTTGGTTGAAGGTCATGCTGGAAAATATAAGCAGAAGGATGATATGCACAACAAGTCCATTCAGCAACGTTTCCTGACATGTCATACAATCCATACTCATTAGGTTCGTACGATCCGACTTTTCCTGCATATACGTTTCCATCGTCAATATAATTTCCGCGTAACGGTTTAAAATTGGCAAGGAAGCACCCTTCGTAGTTACGGGTATAAGGTCCGCCCCACGGGTACATTGAAAGATCGAGACCCCCCCGGGCAGCATATTCCCATTCTGTTTCAAGAGGCAGCCTGTATCTCTGAACATCGGCAATGCCATCTTTTCTAAGTGCCGTGTTCATAAAATCGGTTCTCCAGATGCTGAAAGCATTTGCCTGAACCCATGTAATACCAACAACAGGATAGTCATCAAATGATGGGTGCCAAAAATAAAGATCAGCCTGAGGATCATTGAATGAGTATGTAAATTCCCTTATCCAGCATAAGGTATCAGGGTAAATATTAATAATATTGTGTTTGATGAACGATGACCGGTCTTTCACATCGGTGCGGGTACCATCGAGGTTGGTAACCTGCCCTTCGTACTGGCCTGAATTATTAGCGTAATCGTATTTATAAGTTGACTTGGCAGCTTGCTGATAATCAACCCAGAAATAAGAATAGTTAAGTTTTCTGACGTCAACCTGTTTTTTACCGTTAAATCTCTCTTCAGGGGGGTAGTACATCTCTTCTATTGTCTCTTTAGTAGTTTCCTCCCGCGGATCAATTTTTTCTTCCCAGTTGATTACATTAGGTTCAATAACATTTTCCTCCTCGTCAACCATAAAATATTCGCGTTCAGCAATACCTGCATCGCCAAGTTTTGTTCTTAAGATAGAGTCGCGGACATAATATACAAACTGACGATACTTGTTATTAGTGATTTCTGTCTGGTCCATCCAGAATGCATCAACAGTAACGGATTTGGAGATGCTGTTCATAGCAAATACTGCATCCTGATCACTGGGTCCCATCATAAAATTGCCGGCAGGAATAAACGCCATCTCAAAGGGTTCCGGTTCAAAGAATTTTTTCCGCCCCAGGACACCGGTCAGCTCCCCATTATTTGAAGAGCCACAACCAGTTAACAAGAATATTAATATTAGAGCAGATAGAGATATCTTTTTCATAATGCTTCCGAATTTTATAATGCAAGTAAGTTATTTTTTTTTAATAATCATAAAAATCTAATACTTTTATATTTCATAGGACTTTTACCCAGACTCATATCGAAACAATAATTAACCATGAACTCATGCGATCCGCTGCTATTTTTTCTTATGTCTGAAATTGTAAAATCATAAGCATAACCTAACCTTATTCCGTTGTATAATTCTATACCTAAAATCCCGGTCAATGCATCACCGGCTCTGTATGAAACGCCTCCCCATACTTTTTTATTGTATCTTAATAATGATGTTACAGTAAATTGAGCAACCTTTCCATCGCTGAAGGCGAAAACTGAAGGCGCTAATTCAAATGAAGGGTTTTGTAATTGAAAGGTATATCCGGCTGTCAGATAGTAATGTCTGCTGATATATGGCTGGCCTTTTGAAAATTTAATTTTAGGTTGATTGAGGTGAGTGACAGAAATTGCAGCATAATATTTTTCGGCTTTGTAATATAGTCCGAATCCTGCATCAAAGGCAACATAGCTCTCCTTGTTTTCTGGTATCAAAGGATCTCCTGAAGCTGGTGTATGTGCATCACCATCAGGTATTTGCCAGGCTGGAGTTAATGTTTTATTCAGCATGCCAAGGTTTAATCCGATACCTAATTTTCCACGTCCGATGTCAGTATGGTAAGAATAAATACCCGATAGGTTAATGTCTTTATCAAATCCAATATTATCGCTCTCAATTAATAATCCTACACCACTTTTTACTCCGAAGGGTTTAACAGGAGTACTGATATTGAAAATTGTTGTTGAGGGAGCCCCTTCAAATCCTATCCATTGCTGACGGTTGATCGCAGTAGCACAAATCATTCCTGATATTCCAGCAATACCGGGATTAAAAGTCATAGTATTGAACATATAATGACTTGATAACGGATCTTGTTGAGAAAAACCCTGCTGCATTATCAAAACTAATAGAAGAAATGCAATATTTAATCTCTTCATTTCTTTATTTGTAGGTACGATGCACTTAATTTGAACGAGTAAAATAAGTAAAAATCTAAACCGCAAACAAATTTACCAAAATATATTTGAATAATCTACCCTGCATTATTCATGCAGAAGATAAAAGACACAAGTAAAAAGTCGAAGCGCAGCGAAGATTCCGCCTCGGCGGGGATAAAAGTTAGGCATTTGTAATTTTTTTTAACTATTTTTTTGTATAAGTGATTTTTATGATTGTTTTTTATAATGTTTTAAACCTTTTGTCTTTAGCCTTTTGTCTTTAGCCTTTTTTGATGTTTATGAATTAATCAGACTAAGTTTCTCTTTGATAAGAAATCTAATTTTAGATATGATTACCAGAAAGAATGAGGTTCAAAGAGCAGGCTGAAATGGCTATGCTTTATGTCTTTCGACAGCTTTTACCCATCGTTCAGGGATCTCGTTCCGGTTCGCATTAAGGTAATCTTCATGCGAACATGCAACATACAGGTTAGGACTGTCATCAGCAGGCAGTTCCATCCACCATCTGTCGGTGAGATTACTTTTAACAAATATCAGATCGTCGTCCATGTCAGTAACTCTGACATGATACCTTATAAATCGTCCTGAATTACTGTTGCTTAGCACTGGTGTTTCGTACTGCTTTTGTGAAAAACCTTCGAGGAAAAACCAGAGGATCTGGGCAGCAAGACCCGCAGTCTGAAAACGGATATCAAAATCAGGATTTACATCAAATAGTCCGAAAATTTTCAGGTTGTCTGAAATTCCGGCATATCTTGAGAGCAGGCAAATTTCTTCTCCATAGAAACCATTTGGGGATGGACTCATTGTGCCAGGGGCATCTGACTGCCTGACCGCAGAAATGTCAAATATTGCCACTTCTGAATCTCTGAAAAGAGGCTCAGTCAGGTAAATGGCCTTTCTTACATCCCCTATCCTGATAAGCTCGGATCTTTGTTTAAGAAACCGGTTAATGACCTGCTGGTCATTAAGGTATGTCTGGTAACCTATATTTATATAATGTTGAAATGTGCTTTTTTGGTTATTGATGATTCTATTAAGATAATTAAAGGAATCAGGCTCTCTCCTTTCATTACTATAATCGATCCTCGGGTCGACTGCTGCAATAGTATAATTGATTTTTTGTTGGGTGAGGGCCATATCAATTGCAGGAACGAGTGAGCTGCTGCCACCAATTATTAAGGGGAACAGGTTTTCCCCAATCAATAAGGAGAGGATATCTGTCAGGCCTGCTATGGTATCGTTAAAGGAGACTCCTTGTTTCATATTACCAAGGTCAATTATTTTTGATTTTCCCGGAATTTTTGCAAGTCTGTATAACTCTTTTCTGATGGTGTCGGGTCCTTTAAATGAACCAGTATTTGAAGAGTTTCGGTCATCAGGGATACCTAATAATGCGACCTTGTATTTACTGATATTTTTTATTGGTGTATTCTCAGTATGAATAGAGATATTGTGAGGGAAGACAGCATGTCCTGTCAGATGTTCAAAATCAGGACCTTCTATACTTACAGGATTAAAATAATCATTCAGGTCTACCATGGCATAGTTTAAGAACGCTTTTTAGTTTTATCACTGTTTTCAATAATCGTTATACAATCTTCTTTAGTAAGCTTTTCGGCATCTGTCCCTTTAGGTAGCCTATAGTTTACTTTGTCCTTAACCAGGTAAGGTCCATACCTGCCGTTCAGCAACCTAATGTGGTCAAAGTCTTTCAGAACCTTTTTTTTATCACTTTCATTCTTTTCAAGGATAACCTCAACGGCTCTGTTGAAAGTTATATTATATGGATCATCCACCCCCTTTTTTAATGAAAAGAACTTACTATTATATCTGATATAGGGTCCGAATTTTCCTATTCCAACCACCATCTCACTACCATCATATTCGCCTAATGAGCGGGGTAGGCGGAACAGGTTTAATGCCTCTTCAAGAGTTATTGTTTCAAGCAGTTGGTTCTTTGCAAGGCTGGCAAATCTGGGCTTCTCATCGTTTCCTGAATCGCCTATCTGTGCTACAGGTCCAAACCTTCCCATTCTTACAGTAACCGGTTCTCCTGACTCAGGGTGATTCCCAAGTATTCTTACCCCTGTTTTTCTCTCTTTCTTCTCAAGAGTATTTGTCACTGTTTGATGAAATGGTGAGTAGAATTTCTTCAGCATCCCTGTCCATTTAAGATTACCTAAAGCAATCTCATCGAACTGCTCCTCAACCTCAGCAGTAAAGTGATAATCAACGATTTCTGAAAAATTTTCCATCAGGAAATCATTAACGATCATGCCTATATCCTGGGGAAAGAGCTTAGATTTTTCTTTTCCTGCGATTTCTGTTTTTGTTGTTAATGCAGAGTTTCCTTTTTCAAGCGTAATAATTTTTATCTGCCGTTTTTCACCAGGTCTGTCTTCACGGGTAACATATCCCCTGTTCTGAATAGTTGAAATTGTAGGAGCATATGTTGAAGGTCGTCCTATTCCCAGTTCCTCTAGCTTTTTAACAAGGCTGGCTTCTGTATATCTTGGTGGTGGGGTTGTGTATTTCTGAGCAGCAGTAATATTGTTGTACCAAAGAGGCAATCCTTTTTTGACAGGCGGGATTATATACTTGTCCTCATCATTGTTTTCCTGGTCAGTCGATTCTGTATATACTCTCAGGAACCCATCAAATTTAATTACTTCACCGTTAGCCTGAAATGTAACAGGAGAGTTATTCATATCAATTGAAATTGAGGTCTTCTCCATCTCTGCATCTGCCATCTGTGAAGCAATTGTTCTTTTCCAGATAAGTTCATAAAGTCTTTTCTCGTTCTGGCTTCCGACAGTAGTTGTATTGTTGAGGTATGCTGGACGTATAGCTTCATGAGCTTCCTGTGCACCTTTTGATTTGGTTTTGAACTGTCGCGTTTTTGAATACTTTTCACCAAACTCCAAAATTATCACATCATGCGACCGTGCAAGAGCAAGTTTGGAAAGACTAGTTGAGTCAGTCCTCATATAAGTTATCTTACCTGCTTCATATAGTTTTTGAGCAACAGTCATTGTTTGAGCCACAGAGAAGCCGAGCTTCCGGTAAGCCTCCTGCTGAAGAGTAGATGTAGTGAATGGAGGAGCCGGTGATCGGGTCCCTGGTTTGATACTTATACTACTGACTATATATTCTGAAACATTACACAACTCAAGAAATTTCAGAGCCTCTTTTTCATCAGAAAATCGTTTGGAGGCTTCAGCCCTGAGAACTGCACTCTCTCCGGTACCTGAATTGATACGGAAAAGAGCAGTGATCCGGAATGATGACTCTGTTTGAAAGGAGATAATCTCTCTTTCCCTTTCAACCAGAAGCCTTACAGCTACTGACTGAACCCTGCCAGCAGATAGTGATGGTTGTACCTTTTTCCAAAGGACAGGAGATATTTCAAAACCAACCAGCCTGTCGAGAATACGGCGTGCCTGCTGTGAATTTACCAGGTTCATATCAATTTCTCTGGGGTTTTTGATAGCATTTGCTAAGGCCTCTTTAGTAATTTCATGGAATACGATTCTCTTAGTGGTTGAGAGGTCGAGCTTTAATATACTTGCCAGGTGCCATGCAATAGCTTCTCCTTCACGGTCTTCATCGGAAGCGATCCAGATATTCTTTGAATCAGCAGCAGCTTTGCGAAGCTCACTAACCACTTTTGCCTTTTCTTTCGGGATTTCATAATCAGGGGTGAAATTTTTTTCGATATCTATTCCAAGATTCTTTTTGGACAAATCTCTTATATGCCCGAAACTAGAGACAACGCGGAAGTCTTTTCCCAGGAACTTCTCAATAGTTTTAGCTTTAGCAGGCGACTCAACAATTACAAGATTTTCGATCATTACAGCAAATATTTTTTCTTTTATCAGACGACAAAGTAAATCAATTAGGTACCAAACTTCAAAATAATCCGTTAAGATTCTTTATTAATTACTATTTTTGGCCAAACTTCTTTAGTAAATGAAAAGTAATAATAACAGAAAATATCTGATTTGGTTCTGGGCGCTATTCATTTTTCCGTTCGTTTTTATAATTACATTATTTATTCTGATATCAAAGGAAAAACTGGGGCCAATGCCCTCATTCGACGAACTTGAAAATCCGGAATATTACCTGGCTGCAGAGGTTTATTCAGAAGATGGAGTTCTTCTGGGAAAGATTAGTATTGAGAACCTTACATGGACAGAGTATAAAGATCTTTCTCCATATCTTACCGATGCACTTATAGCAACAGAAGATATACGATATTACAGACATTCCGGAATTGATCTACGAGGTCTTGGACGTACAGCAATCAGAACAATTCTTCTGGGTCAGAGCACAGGAGGTGCCAGCACTATTACTCAGCAGCTAGCTAAGCAACTCTACCCGAGAGACACAACTAAAACCTCTGCTTTAATGAAAAAGGTGAAGCTGGGGGTTTCTAAATTCAAAGAGTGGCAGACTGCAGTAAAGCTTGAACGAAGCTATACCAAGGAAGAGATCATTACCATGTATCTGAATAAATTTAACTACAGTTATAATGCTATTGGAATCAAGTCAGCAGCAAAGGCATACTTCAATACAACTCCCGACTCTTTGAATCTCCAGGAATCAGCCGTACTGATAGGAATGCTTAAAGCGTCAACAAGATATAATCCGGTGAGGAATTATGATCTTATGTTGCAACGCCGGAATGTTGTTCTCTCACAGATGGAAAAATATGGTTACATCACATCTTCTGTAGCAGACTCAGTGAAGAACTTGCCAATAGAGGTTGATTTCAGCGTTGAGGATCATAATACCGGACTTGCCACCTATCTGAGGGAGTACATCAGGAATACAATGAGGAGGCCTGAACCTGACAGAAACAAATATGTACAGCAATCATCGTATGACGATGCATTATGGGAATGGGAAAACAATCCGCTTTATGGCTGGTGTAATAAAAATAAGAAACCGGATGGAACGGATTATAGTATATATA
Source organism: Bacteroidales bacterium (assembly GCA_035530515.1). Lineage (GTDB taxonomy): Bacteria > Bacteroidota > Bacteroidia > Bacteroidales > VadinHA17 > LD21. The sequence continues at coordinate 62,055 of DATKUO010000139.1, read as the reverse complement.
AAGACGGGCTAAAGATTTATACAACTATAAATTCACGCATGCAGCAATATGCTGAGGAGGCTTTGACCGAACATCTTTCAAAAGAGATGCAGCCAGCTTTTTATAAACGGGCAGAAGGGTTTAAGAATCCACCATATTCAGATGATCTTACGAAAAAAGAGATTGATGACTTAATTATGAGGTCTCTTTTTCAGAGTGACAGGTATTATATAATGAGAGCAAGAGGTATTCCTGAAGATTCGATAATGCTGGCTTTCAACACACCCGTGAAAATGAAAGTCTTTTCGTGGAAAGGAGACAGGGATACCTTAATGACACCTCTCGATTCTATTCGATACTATAAATATTTTATCAGGTCTTCTTTTATGGTAGAAGATCCTCATAACGGCTATGTCAAAGCATATGTGGGAGGTCCTGATTTTAGATATTTCAAATATGATGCCATAACCCAACAAAAAAAGCAGGTTGGCAGTACAATTAAACCTTTCCTTTACACAATAGCAATGCAAAACGGATATTCTCCATGTTGGGAGGTGGAGAATATTCCAAGATCTTTTGATTTGCCAGGAGATACCGTTCCATGGACACCAAGGAGTTCAGGCCCAAGGGCTTACCATGGCAAGATGGTTACACTGGCATGGGGGCTTGCTCATTCGGAAAATTATATTTCATCCTGGTTAATGAAACAGTTCAAACCAACAGCTGTATCCGCACTTATGCACAAGATGGGGATAAGAAGTTTTATTGATCCAGTACCTTCAATATTTTTGGGAACTTCCGATATTAAACTGGAAGAGATGGTTGGTGCATATGGTACTTTTGCCAATAAAGGTGTATATACCCGACCTATGTATGTTACCCGTATTGAAGATAAAAACGGAAATGTTATTTCAAGGTTCACCCCAAAAATTGAAGAGGTTTTAAGTGAAGAACAAGCTTACCTGATGCTTAATCTCTTACAGAATGTTGTTACCAGAGGAACAGCCATAAGGATGCGAAATGAGCCCTATAATTTCAGGAATCAGATTGGTGGAAAAACAGGAACAACACAGAACAATTCCAATGGCTGGTTCATGGGTGTAACGCCTAACCTTGTTGGTGGTGTATGGACCGGATGGGAAGACCAGTCAATTCACTTTGAGACGATATCAGAAGGTCAGGGAGCCAATATGGCCTTACCTGTATTTGCCTTGTTCCTTCAAAAAGTCTATGCCGATCCTCTATTCGGAATCATGGAGGCTGATGAGTTTGAACGTCCCTCTAATTTCAACATGGAACTCGATTGTGAAAAGGTAAAAAGGGAAAATTCAAGCCGGTATAATTATAGCCGAGGGAGATATTAAGAAGGCGCAATGGCGCAACGGCACAAAGGCATAACGGCCCAATTGCACGAGGGGTTCAAGCCGGGTTAATGATTTCTTAGTTGTTTAGCTAAAAAGCGATCTGACAAGATTCTCAATCTTGGCAACGGATATCACTTCAATGTTTAATCCTTTAATTGATACATTCCGGTGATATTTTGATATATATATTTTGTTGAATCCCATTTTTGACGCTTCCCTGATACGTTGTTCTATTCGTGAAACGGGTCTGATTTCTCCCGAAAGACCAGTTTCTCCGGAAAAACAGATTTCCCGTTCAATAGGGATGTCTAAATTGGAGGATAATACGGAACTTATAATTGCAAGATCTATTGCAGGGTCGTTTACTTTAATACCTCCGGCAATATTCAGAAAAACATCTTTTATTCCAAGTTTAAAACCGGCTCTTTTTTCAAGTACAGCAAGCAGCATATTAAGTCTTCGGATATCGAAACCGGTTGAGCTTCTTTGTGGTGTCCCGTACACAGCACTGCTCACAAGTGCCTGAGTTTCAATAAGAAACGGTCTAAGCCCATCAACTGTTGCAGCAATTGAAACACCACTAAGTGCTTCATCGTGTTGATTAATAAACATTTCAGAGGGGTTGTCTACTTCCCTTAAGCCTGTCTCTACCATCTCAAAAATACCTAATTCAGAAGTTGCTCCAAACCTGTTTTTAACTGAACGTAGTATCCGGTAAACATAATTATTATCACCCTCAAAATATAAAACCACATCAACAATATGTTCCAGTACCTTAGGGCCTGCAAGTGTGCCATCCTTGGTGATATGGCCAATCAGGAAGACAGGAATTCCGGTTATCTTGGAATATTTGAGTAGCTGTGCGGCACATTCCCTTACCTGCGATACCGATCCTGCAGAAGACTCGAGCATTCCGTTACTTATAGTCTGGATTGAGTCAATGATTACTAATGCCGGTTTAATATTTTCGGCATGTGCAATGATGCTTTCAAGTTCTGTTTCACAAAGAATGTAGCATTGAGGGTTAGTGTTTTTCATCCTTTGGGCCCGAAGGCTTATCTGTTCTTCGCTCTCTTCACCGGAAACATAAAGGATTTTTTTCCCTTTAAGGGCAAGGGCAAGTTGAAGTGCCAGAGTGGATTTGCCAACACCGGGTTCCCCACCGAGAAGGATAAGTGATCCACCCACAATACCTCCACCTAATATCCTGTCGAGTTCTGAAATACCACTTTTCTGTCGGCCATGTTCATCAGCTTTAATGTTGTCAAGAAGTTCAGGTTTCCTTTTTCCCTGGTTCATTACGAAAACTGTATCGCGGGAAGAGGTGGTTGCAATAATCTCTTCATGGTATGTATTCCATTCCTTACATGACGGGCATCTTCCAATCCACTTTGCCGATTCGACACCGCAATTCTGACAAACGAATATTGTTTTGTTTTTTGCCATAATGTTTACCCCCCAACCCCCCAATTGGGGGCTTTTATAATTCGTAAAAATCTTAAAGTATCTTAATAATTGTTTCTTAATGGCTTGTAATCAAACAGATATTAATATTTATTCTATAAAATCAAATAAGTTCAAATGAAAAAACTTGAATGCCTGTGAGCAAACCTTATCAGGAACTTTCTTCTTTCTTGTTCTTTTTGAAAATTATAAAGAAGGATATAGTTCCTATTATTGCGACAATAATCAGTTGTGATTCATGGGTAAGAAGTGCATAAACAAGTCCGTCTTCCAGGGGAATATTCTTGACAATCAACAGGCCACGGGAAATAATATAATGGAATGCACCAAGTCCACTCTGTACGGGTGCCGACATGGCAAGTCCTCCAATAACGAGAAGGAAAATACTATCTTCAAAGGTCAGGTGTGAAGTACTCTCGATGGAGAATACGACCACCCATGTCATAAGTGCATAGTTGATCCAGATAAAGACTGTGTGGAAAATAAATTCCCATTTCCTCTTTAGATTGGTAATTGTTCTCAGTCCGTTAATAACTCCTCCTGCCAGGTCGAAAATCTTTGAAAAAAACCGAACCTTTCGAAGGCTCTTTCTATACCAGATCATCAAAACAAATAAGATAATAAGAATAGAGAAAAGTATTACCCAGAGAATCCATGTGACACCAAATATAGACAACACATCCTGTTGAATAGGAACCAGAATGCTCTCCTTAAGGAAAAGGTTTATTTGATCCCCACTGGTGAATATCAGGTAAATCATGATTGCAAGGAGGGAGAGGAAGTCTATGGAACGTTCAACAACCACGGTTCCTATAAGTTGATCGACAGGTATTTTTTCCTTTTTCCCCAATGCTACGCAACGGGTTATTTCGCCAATTCTTGGTAATGCAATGTTAGCCAGGTAGCCAGTCATCAATGCATAAAACGAGTTTCTTAATGAAGGGTTGAATCCCAGTGGGTTAATAAGGAGTGCCCATCTTCTGGCACGGCTGATAAAAGCGGCAAGCCCAAAGAATACTGACAGTATAAGCCAGGAGTAATTAGCTTCCTTTAGAACAGCAGTAATCTTCGGAAAATCGACATTTCGGAATGCAAACCATAAAAGGATTATTCCGACAGCAAGGAAACCCAGAAACTTCAGAGATTGTAGAATTCCTTTCCTCAATTTCAGATCAATTTATTTGTTTGTGTATCAGGGAAGATAATAGATGGTTTGAATGTCTTCGCTTCCCTGAAATCAAGCAAGGCGAATGACATAATAATGATAATATCGCCGACTACCACCTTTCTTGCAGCAGCACCATTAAGGCATATCTCTCCTGAGCCTCTTTCACCTTTTATTACATAGGTTTCAAAACGTTCACCGTTATTTAAGTTTAGAACCTGGACTTTCTCGTTTTCTATTATATTTGCAGCATTCATAAGATCCTCATCAATTGTGATGCTCCCAACATAATGAAGATTTGCACCTGTTATGGAAACCCTGTGAATTTTTGATTTTAATACTTCTATTAACATAGGATGATACCTTGTTGATAATAATTACTCAGCAAAGGTAATTAACCTTTTGATTCAGACCAACCCAAATTCGATATTATCTATCAGTCTTATATTACCGGCTTTGACAGCAATGCATCCATAATATCTTTTATCTATATTGATTTCATCTCTTTTGTTTAATGGGATAAGATCTGTATCATCCACAATATCAAAGTATTCCACTTTGAAGCCAGAGACATTATTGATGCTGTTTTCAACGAAGGATTTTATTTCGGAAATATCGTGTTCAGTAGTCATTTCAGAGGCAGCGGAGATGGTTTTATAGATAATGGCTGCGTCTCTTCTTATACCAGACTCAAGAAGCCGGTTTCTGCTGCTCATAGCCAATCCATCATTTTCCCGTACTATAGGATGACCAATTATTTTCACTTTATTTCCGGTCTGCCTTACCAGTTCTCTAATCACGGCAAGTTGTTGAAAGTCTTTCATCCCAAATATGGCGATATCGGGCTTAACTATGTTGAAAAGCCTGCTCACCACTTTTGCAACACCATTAAAATGGTTTGGACGGTAAAGAGCTTCCATTACATTATCAAGATTACCGAAATAGAAATGCCGTATATCTTCTTCAGGGTAAATTTCTTCGTTTTCAGGAGTAAAAACAATGTCAGTTTTCCTGAGGGCTTTTTCAAGAAGTTCCAGATCCATTTCCGGAGTTCTGGGGTAATTATTCAGATCTTTTTTGTCGCTAAACTGTGTCGGATTTACATATATACTCACAACTACTAAAGGGCATAGTTTTACAGCATTTGCAGCCAGAGATAGATGCCCTTCATGCAGTGCACCCATTGTTGGCACAAAACCAACAGGTGCAAGATGCCTCTTTTTAATCTGGTTTTGCAATTCGTTAACTGTACAAAACACCTCCATTGCTCATATTTTATACAAACCTATATGAAATTATTTCAATCCAGAACTTTCAGAGCAGATAAAATTTCGTGTTCACTGCACAATCAGGATATTTAATTATGTAATTTTTTATTACTATCTTTGCCCCTTTAAATTGAGATGGTATATACAGGTAGGTAAATAAATGGAAAGCAGGAAGGTATTATTCATTTCACAAGAGATCACTCCATATTTAGGTGAATCGAATTTGTCGAAGATCGGAAGATTTCTCCCACAAGGTATTCAGGAAAGGGGTAAAGAGATTCGGACTTTTATGCCGAGGTATGGTTGTATTAATGAAAGAAGGAATCAGCTGCATGAGGTTATCCGGCTTTCAGGAATGAATTTAATTATTGACGATACCGACCATCCCCTAATAATTAAAGTTGCTTCGATACAGTCAGCCCGCATGCAGGTCTATTTTATTGATAATGACGATTATTTCCTGAGAAAATATATAATCAGCGACTCTGAAGGGAAGGAATTTGAAGATAATGATGAGAGGGCTTTATTCTTTGCCCGTGGGGTTATTGAAACTGTGAAAAAATTGAGATGGGCTCCTGATATTGTTCATTGCCATGGTTGGATGTCAGCCCTGGTGCCGGTTTACCTCAAGAGTATTTACAATGATGATCCTCTGTTCAATAATTACAAAATTATATATTCTCTTTACAATAATGATTTTAAAACTCCGTTTAGATCAACATTCGCCGATAAACTGCGTTTCGATGGAATAGATGGTGAAAGCCTTAAAATGGTTAAGAACCCTGATTTTGTTAATGTATCGAAATTGGCAATTAAATATTCTGACGGGATAATTATCGGAAGTGAAGATATAAACGAGGAATTGACCAAATACGTGAGTACAGTTAATAAACCGGTTCTTTCATTCAAAAATGAGACCGAATATATTGATGCCTATAATGACTTTTATGACAAGATATTATCATAGTTCCCAATCACTACACAGATTTTATTCTGTTTCTCATCATCTCTTTAGCAAATTCTTTCTGACACTCTTTACTCTCATAACATTTTTTTTAAGTTCTTGTGAAGAGGAGCCAACACAAATCGGATCGGCACTGCTTCCGAAAGGTGATTTTGTTGATATACAGTCTACAGATACAATAAGTGCATGGTCATATACTATGTATGATGAATTAGATCGTACTGATAATCCTTCCATTTCGTATCTGGGATATATTTACGATCCCTATTTTGGCACAACTACAGCAGAGTTTGTTACTGAGATAAGAATGGGTAGTGAGTGGAATTTTGAACCCACCACAATTGATTCTGTAAGGTTATACCTGACTCTTCTTGATGTTAAGGGGGGAGGCTCGGACAATGTTTATACCTTAAAACTTTCAGAGATTGCTGAGCAACTTAATATCGACTCTGCATATTATTCAAGCAAGGTAGTGCCTCTAACTGGGTATGAGATTTCCGATATTGAGCTTCCTGCATTGACACCCGATACCATAAATAATATTGTTATCGATCTGCCTGTTGAATTCGGGAATTATCTTATAAGAGATACTTCAAAACTATTTTACAGTAATACAAGAGATGATTTCAGATCTTTTTTCAACGGATTATATTTTAGTATAACACCTGGTTCTGACCCTTTACTTGTTTTGTTAAGTTTTACACCGCCCTCTACTCCTGGAGCATATAATAATGTATTAGTTCTATACATGCATGATGAAGCTGATGAACTGAAACAATTCCTGTTCATTCTCGATGCTGTTAATAAAAACGCCTCTTTTAACAAGTATTCACACGATTTTACTACTGCCAGTCCGGAGAAGAAAATAGCGCATATTAATGATGGTTTTCTCGACACTCTTTCTTACCTTCAGTCGCTTAACGGTGTATATACAAAAATAGAGTTACCATCTCTTAAAACATTGAAAGATGATCCGGCTTTCAATAATATTGGAGTTAATAAAGCGAGACTTTCAATACCTGTCTATTTGGATGGTGATATGTTTAAACCATCTACGGTCCCTCCTCAACTATATCTGAGGTACAGGACAAAAAGCGGGGCTAAATATGAGGTCCCCGATTATTATATTGATAAGTATCACGACTTCTTTGACGGGAGGATCGATTCAATAAATAATGTCTATAAATTTAATCTGGCTACATTTGTACAGGGGTATTTTAATGATGCTACTGATGAAGTACTGCCTGAGCTGGAATTATTCCAGTATGGAGGTATAAAGAATGTCATTTTGAAAGCCAATAACAGCAAAACTCCTGTTAAATTCGAATATACCTATACTAAGTTCTAGATTTTGTGAACCAAAATTATTACTTTCGTGCCTTATGTTCTAATGCTTGTTCATTATGTGTGGAATAATTGGTTATATTGGTTCGAAACCTGCCCGTGAAATATTAATAAACGGTCTTAAACGACTTGAGTACCGTGGTTATGATTCAGCCGGAATTGCTCTGGTAAATGGCGAAACGAAGATCTTTAAATGTACAGGAAGGGTTAAGGATCTAGAGAAGATAGTCAATAAATCAAATTTTAACGGAACAACAGGAATGGGGCACACCCGATGGGCAACGCATGGCGAACCCAACGAGTTAAATGCTCACCCTCAAGTATCTTACAAAGGCAGCTTTATAGTTGTTCATAATGGTATTATTGAGAATTATTCCCGTCTGAAAAAACACCTTGAGACCAGGGGAATAATATTTACCAGCCAGACAGATACTGAAGTTCTGGCAAACCTTATTGAGCATCTTTATCTCGAAGGCGATCTGACTGCTGAACAGGCAATTATAATGGCTCTAAATAGGGTGGAAGGTGCCTATGGTCTGGTGATTATCTGCACAAAGGAATCAGACAAGCTGTTTGCTGCAAAAAAGGGTAGTCCACTTGTTATAGGAGTGGGCGAGGGAGAAAATTTTATTGCTTCCGATGCAACGCCTATCGTTGAATATACTCAGAGGGTTATCTATTTGAATGACGATGATATTGCCATTATAAAGAAAGATGAACTTATCCTTAAAACAATAAGAACCGGGATGATACAACCGGAGGTTAAAGAATTGGATTTAAAGATAGGAGAGATCGATAAGGAGGGATTTGCTCATTTCATGTTGAAGGAAATTTTTGAACAGCCCAGGGCAATCCACAATACCTTCAGAGGCAGAGTATTGCCTGACTATTCCGGAGTGATGCTTGGCGGACTTCACAACGTACTGGAATCAATGTCGAAGGCTGAAAAAATAGTAATAATTGCATGTGGAACTTCATGGCATGCAGGATTGTTGGGAGAATATATTTTAGAGGAATATACCCGTATTCCTGTAGAGGTAGAGTATGCTTCTGAATTCAGGTATAGAAATCCTATTATTAAAAAAGGGGATATTGTAATTGCAATAAGTCAGAGCGGTGAAACAGCTGATACTCTTGCAGCTATTAAACTTGCAAGAGCAAAAGGAGCAGAAGTGATTGGGATATGTAATGTAGTCGGCAGCAGCATTCCGCGTGAAACAGATGCGGGTGTTTATACTCATGCAGGACCAGAGATAGGTGTCGCATCAACAAAAGCATTTACTACCCAGGTTACGGTGCTGGCAATGATGGCCTTTGAAATTGGACATCAGAAGGGAATCATCACCGATTCAGTATATAAAGATTTGATTACAGAACTGGTTTCAATCCCAGAGAAAATTGAGAAAGCGCTTGAAATCAATACTCAGGCTCTTGAACTTGCCAGAGTTTTTCAAAACACTCACAATGCACTTTATCTTGGAAGAGGGTATCTGTTTCCTGTAGCATTAGAAGGTGCACTTAAGCTGAAAGAGATTTCATATATACATGCCGAGGGCTATCCTGCTGCTGAAATGAAACATGGTCCGATTGCGCTTATTGATGAAAATATGCCTGTTGTTGTTGTTGCAACCAAAGATGATACTTACGAAAAGATCATCAGTAATATACAGGAGATAAAGGCAAGAAAAGGTATTGTAATTGCGATTGTTACAGAAGGAGATGAAATAATCAGAAAAATGGCTGATTATGTTCTTGAAGTTCCCGAAACACTTCCGGCATTTACGGGACTTCTTGCAGTGATACCTCTTCAATTATTATCATATCATATTGCGGTATTAAGAGGGTGTGATGTTGACCAGCCAAGGAACCTGGCAAAATCTGTAACTGTGGAATAAAAAACTTGATTTTGAGCAGGTAAGAGGAGAATTTGAATCTAACAGTGTTGTTGCCGCAATCAAGGAGCATATTAAACAAAAAATAGCCCTGGGCAATGAGTTGATTAAGAAGATGAGAAGGATAAATAAATAAAAATATTTATCTGCCGGAATACATCAAATCGTAATATTTGCCATAATCCCCTGACAGGACACTTTGGAGCCAGCTTTCATTTGTGAGATACCATTCAACAGTTTTTTCAAGTCCAACAGCAAAGTCAGGTATTGGAGCCCAGCTAAGCTCTTTCTGTATTTTCGAGGAATCGATAGCATACCTCATATCATGTCCGGGTCTATCTTTAACATAGGTTATAAGCTTTTCTGAAGTACCGGCAGGCCGGCTTAGCTTTTTATCTAGTATATTGCAAAGAAGCTTAATAAGATCAATATTTTTCCACTCATTATTTCCTCCGATATTGTATGTTTCTCCTACTTTTCCCCTGTGATAAATGAGGTCTATTGCTGAGGCATGGTCCTCAACATAAAGCCAGTCGCGGATGTTTTCACCTTTACCATATACCGGGATAGGTTTGTTGGTTTTAATATTATTTATTACCAGAGGGATAAGCTTTTCAGGGAACTGGTTTGGTCCGTAGTTATTAGAGCAATTAGAGATTACAACCGGAATTCCAAAAGTATGATTATAGGCTCTGACCATGTGATCGGAACTTGCCTTGGAAGCTGAATAAGGACTTTTCGGGTCGTAAGCTGTGAGTTCCGTGAAGAGCCCTTCTTTTCCAAGTGATCCGTAAACCTCATCGGTAGAAATATGATAGAATAGCTTCCCCTCAGGAGAATTTTTCCAGCTGTTAAGAGCTGAATTAAGAAGGTTAACTGTACCTACAATATTTGTAAAAACAAATTCATCAGGGCTTTTTATGGAACGATCGACATGCGATTCGGCAGCAAGATGTATTATTCCATCAAAGTTGTATTTTGTAAATAATCCCATCGTAAATCCCTTGTCAACGATATCAATTTTTTCGAAAACATAATTCTGTTTTGATTCAATGTCAGTAAGATTTTCCAGGTTGCCGGCATAGGTAAGCTTATCTGCATTAACAATTAGATAATCGGGGTAGTTGTTTACAAATCTTCTAACCACATGAGATCCGATAAATCCCGCACCACCGGTAATCAGAATGGTTTTCTTCATATCAATTATTTTTTATTTCTGATTTTCTTTTCCCATTCCCAGGCTGTATTCATTGCTTCATCGAGTGAACTTAATGTTTTCCAGCCTAGTTCCTGGTCCGCAAAGGAAGGATCTGCCCATATTTTTTCAATATCTCCTTCTCTTCTTCCTGTTATTTTGTACTTCAGTTTTATTCCTGAAACATTTTCAAACGATCTGATAGCCTCAAGAACTGAAACTCCGGTACCTGTTCCAAGGTTGAAGACCTCATAATCTGACTTGTTTCTTTTTTCAAGAAGTCTTTTTACAGCTATAACATGGGCTTTGGCCAGATCGACAACATGGAGATAGTCCCTTATGCATGAGCCGTCGGGGGTATCATAATCATCTCCGAATACTTTGAGTTCATCTCTTAAACCGTATGCAGTTTGTGTAATAAAGGGTACAAGATTTTCCGGAACTCCTCTGGGAAGTTCGCCTATCAGAGCTGATTGATGCGCTCCGATCGGATTAAAGTACCTTAGCGAAATTGCTTTAATATTTTTATCAGAAACAGTAGTATCCCTGATAATAGCTTCTCCAATCTGTTTTGTGTTTCCATAGGGAGAAGTTGCCGGTTGTAGCGGAGCATCTTCAGTTACCGGTAGATTTTCCGGTTGTCCGTAGACGGTGCATGAGGATGAAAAAACCAGATCCGGAATTTTGAAGCGTATCATTGCATTCAGAATATTAACCAATGATAATAGATTATTCCGGTAGTACTCAAGAGGCTTGTTAACAGATTCACCTACCGCCTTATAGGCTGCAAAGTGGATAATTGCTGCGATATCTGTATTATTACTGAAGAAACCATCGAGTTTTTCCTTATCACATAGATCAAAAATGTCCAGTACCGGTTTAACTCCTGATATTTCATGAATCCTGTCAACAACCTCAGCTTCAGAATTATACAGGTTATCGATAATTACAACATCGAATCCATTCTCAATAAGTTCAACAGTTGTATGCGAGCCAATATATCCGGTTCCTCCGGTAACAAGGATTTTCTTTTTCATTTAAAGACTCCAGTAAGTATGATTTTTAATTTTTCCACGGAGGACACCTTTCACATCAACAACTATTCCATCATTATTCAGGATAGACGTAAAAAATGATTCATCAAGTTTTAAATATTCTTCATGACTGACAGCCAGAATTACGGCATCGTATTTGCCAGAATGTTGCTCCTTCATGTCGATTCCGTATTCTTCTTTAACCTCATGTTTAGAGGCTCCCGGATCAATAACGTCAACTGTTATTCCAAAGTCGTCAAGTTCGCTGATAACATCAACCACTTTTGAATTACGAATATCGGTAACATCTTCTTTAAAAGTAATTCCCATAATAAGAACGCGTGCGCTCTTCAGGTTCTTTCCTGATGCTATTATTTTCTTGACAGTCTGCTTTCCAATATACCTTCCCATACTGTCATTTATGAACCTGCCTGAATCAATCATCTGAGGATGATATCCCAATGACTTTACTTTGAAAGAGAGATAATAAGGATCTACACCAATACAGTGTCCTCCAACCAGGCCCGGATAGAATTTAAGGAAGTTCCATTTTGTTCCGGCTGCTTCAAGTACTTCATACGTATTGACTCCCAGCTTGTTGAAAATGATTGATAGTTCATTCATAAAAGCGATATTAATATCGCGCTGAGTATTTTCGATGATTTTTGCAGCTTCCGCAACTTTTATTGAACTAGCTCTATGAACACCGGCCTCAATGATCAGCTCGTATGTTTTTGCTATATTTTCTGCCGATTCGGCATCGCATCCACTTGTTACTTTTACGATTTTTGTAAGAGAATGTTTTGTGTCACCCGGATTAATTCTTTCGGGGGAGAAACCAACTTTAAAGTCAGTGCCGCATTTTAATTCTGAAAATCTTTCAAGTACAGGAATGCACTCGTCTTCAGTACATCCCGGGTAAACGGTTGATTCATAGACTACATAGTCTCCTCTTTTTAACACTTTTCCAACAGTTTCTGAAGCTTTAAGTACTGGGGTCAGATCGGGCAGATTGTTTCTGTGGATAGGGGTAGGTACTGCAATAATGTGAAATGAGGCATCTTTTAATACCGTAGGATCGCTTGTAAAAATGATATCTGAATCATTAAAAGCTTCAGAACTAAGTTCATTACTTGGGTCAATACCCCGATTCATCTGTTCCACTCTGTCGGGTTTAATATCGAAGCCGATAACGCTGATTTGTTTTGCGAACTCAAGTGCTATTGGCAGGCCGACATATCCAAGGCCAATAACTGAAAGTTTCGTCTCCTTTGTAATAAGATTTTTATACATTATTTTTTTACATTTCTTAATATTGGATGATAGTCTCCTTTAAGTCCTACAGGTTTTGCATTTCTGATTGTGTATGCTGTCTCGACTGACTGTTTTGCCTCTTTTAATCCAAATCCCCTCCCTGTAAGTATCTCTTTGTATGAAAGTGTATGCAGGTCGGCAAACCCATCGCTGAATTCAATCTCTTTGCCTTCAACAGTGATCGATCTGAATGTTCTCTGACCATTTGTCTTCACATGATCAGGAATATCATTATAATCAAGGCTAAGAAACCATCTGACCCTTGCATTTTCGAGTTCAAGAAATCCAGCTGCTTTATTTGGCTCGGAGAGATGAACAATATTCTTTTTAGAGGTACCGAAGATCCAGATCAGCATATCGAAAAAATGAATACCGATGTTAGTTGCCACCCCCCCTGACTTCTGGATATCACCTTTCCAGGATATTGAATACCAGTTCCCGCGGCTGGTTATATATGACAGATCAACATCATAGATTTTACCCTTCGGTCCATTCAGTACCTTTTCCCTCAGTTCCTGCAATTTAGGATGAAGCCGAAGTTGGAGAACAGTATAGATTTTATGTCCGGTCTCATTTTCAATCTCCTGTAACGCTTCAATATTCCATGGGTTGAGGACTATAGGCTTTTCACAGATAGCTTCCGCCTGGTGACGCAGGGCAAACCTGATATGCGAATCATGGAGATAATTGGGAGAACAGATACTTACATAATCAATTTTAGTCCCGGTTCGTTTTAGTTTATCAAAATGTCTGTCGAATCTTTCAAACTCAACAAAAAAATCACTTTCCGGAAAATAGTTGTCAATTCGTCCGACACTATCAAATTTGTCGAGGCTGGCCAGGAGGTTATTGCCTGTTTCCTTAATTGCATGAAGATGTCTGACAGCAATATATCCGGCAACACCTATAATTCCAAAATTTTTTGAAATATTATTCATTCTTAATCCTTTAAAGCCGCATAAAACTACTAAATTATTTTAGAAACAATCCCGTTCTCAAGCAGATATCTCTCGCTGCTTTCAGGGCAGAAAGCAAAACCTTTGTCGTCAAAATCCAGTTTATACCCAAATTCGCTGATCCAACCGGTTTGACGAGCAGGATTACCCAAGACAAGTGCATAAGGCTTGACATCTTTTGTTACTACAGCGCCTGCTCCAACAAATGCATACCTTCCTATAATTATTCCGCAGACGATTGTTGAGTTCGCTCCTATTGAAGCCCCTCTCTCGACAATCGTCTCAAGAAATTGGTCTCTACGTTTTATTGCGCTACGAGGGTTGATTACATTTGTAAATACCATAGAAGGTCCGAGAAAAACATCATCATCGCAAATAACTCCGGAATAGATTGATACATTATTCTGGACTTTTACATTCTTTCCAAGCTTTACCCCAGGTGAGATGACAACATTCTGCCCAATATTACAATTCTCCCCGATTTCAGAATCTGTCATAATATGGCTGAAATGCCAGATCTTTGTTCCCTTACCAATTTTACAACCATCATCGATGATTGCTGTTTTATGGGCAAAATATTTCTTTTTCATAATATTTATTTATCGAAGAATTGTAAGATATTCTGAATTATATAATCAATTTGATCCTGTTCCATGTCAGGATGCATTGGTAGTGAAAGAACCTCTTTGCAAAGAGTGTTTGTTATTGGGAAGTCATTATCGTTGTATCCTAAGTATTTGTAGGCCTCCTGCATATGCAATGGCCCGGGGTAATAAATCATTGATGGAATATTCTTAGATTCGAGATATTTCTTTAGCTCATCCCTTCTTCCGTTTATTATTTTGATGGTATATTGATGATAGATATGAGAAGAATAACTTACTTTTTCGGGAGCAGAAATTGAATCACACCTTATGAAAGCTTCATTATATAGATCCGCAACTTTTTTTCTATCAGTGTTGAAGAGCGAAAGATATTTAAGCTTCACTCTCAGGATTGCTGCCTGAATTGTATCAAGCCTTGAATTGATACCTATATCATCATAATGATATTTTACTTTCATTCCATGGTTGGCAATGCTTCGTAGCTTTTTTGCATAAGCATCATCATTAGTATATATTGCACCGCCATCACCATAGCATCCCAGATTCTTTGACGGGAAAAATGAAGTCGTACCAATATGTCCGATCGTCCCTGCCTTTTTTACAGATCCATCGCGAAAGACATAATCTGCTCCGGTTGCCTGGGCGGCATCTTCTATAACAAAAAGCTTATGGGTCGTAGCAAGCTCCATAATGCTTTCCATGTCAGCACACTGACCGAAAAGATGTACCGGAACAATAACTTTGGTTTTTGGTGTTATTGCTTTTCTGATAGCTTCAACAGAGATGTTAAATGTACCTGGGTCGGGATCAACAATAGTAAGCTTAAGGCCTAGCAGAGCAACAACCTCTACTGTTGCAATAAAGGTGAAATTTGTTGTAATAACCTCATCCCCTGGTTTAAGTCCAAGAACCATCATAGCGAGATAAAGAGCATCTGTCCCGTTCGCACACGAAACAACATGGGTTACTCCCATATATTCCCGGAGCTCATCTTCAAATAGTTTAATATCAGGGCCTTTAATAAACGCAGTTGATGCAAGAACAGACTTAATGGCAATATCAATTTCTGTCCCTATTCTTTGGTACTGAGCCCTCAGGTCGACCATCTGAATCTCTCTCATATCAACTGGAATTTTGGAGATACGAAGATAATATTTTTAAGAGACTTTTACCTCCAACTCTTCTCTTTTTAGTTTCATTCCCTCTTCCTTTTAGCACACTGCAGGGGCTCTGGGGGTGAAAAAAGAGAGTGCAGGGGGCAAAAAATTCCAATAAAAACATGACTTGAATAGGATCTTTCATTGCGGGTAATTATTTTTTGTTAAATTTGTATTAATAATCTAATGATCTTAAGGTGGATATTACAGCTCATATACGGGAATTATTATTCGGACACGACTGTGTTATTGTCCCTGGTTTTGGTGGGTTGCTGGGAAACTATGCTCCGGCACGTATTGATAAGAGTACAAGTACATTTTTCCCACCTGTGAAGCAGATATCCTTCAACCGGAACCTGAATCAGAACGATGGCCTTCTTATTGGCAGGATATCAGGATCATCAGGCATTAATTATGGCGACGCCAGACATCTGGTTGAGGAGTTTGTTGATGAGCTACGAAAAAAACTGGGAAGAGGTGAGAAGGTTGTTTTTGATCATATCGGAAGTTTTATCAATAACCAGGAAGGCAACGTGCAGTTTGAACCCGATATGAGTGCGAACTACCATCTGGATTCGTATGGTCTTGAATCATTTCAGTGTTTGCCTCTTGAAGGATATGATGTCAGAAAACGGATTATAAGACATATAGGGAATGATCCTATAAAACAGACATCCATCAGGAAAATATTATGGAGAGCAGCTGTAATCATTCCTTTCTTATCAATACTGGTTTTTGTCTCGTTAAAAACTGATCTCTTCAAGGCGAAAATTGAATCAGCTACACTTAGTCCTCTTGTAACAGCTGAATTTGAACATAATAAAAATGCTGTTGATGAGGGGATAAAAGATGTGTTGAATAAAATTGGAGAGAATGTAGTGCCAATATCTGAAGAACGGGTAGCCCCGGAAGTGATAGTCCCTGTTATATCTGAAGTCAATTCTTATTGTCTGATTACAGGAAGCTTTAAATCTCATAAGAATGCTGTTAGTCAGGCCGATATGCTTAAGGCCGAAGGGTTTACTCCAGAAATTATAGGAGCATCAAATGGGTTTTACAGGGTTAGTGCAATGGGTTGCAGCGATCTGAACAGTGCAATGATCAGAAAAGACAGCATCTCAAAGAAATACCCGGGAACCTGGGTTTCAAGAAAAAGATAAATAAAATTCTTATTTTACCATACTACCATTACTGACATTATCGGCAGGGGAAACCATTACTAATCTCCCATCTTTATCTTCAGCCATAAGTATCATCCCTTGAGACTCTATTCCCTTAATCTTACGTGGTTCAAGATTAGCTACGATTGAAATTTGTTTACCTACAATAGCTTGCGGTTCAAAATACTCTGCAATACCGGATACAATAGTACGGATATCAAGACCGGTATCAATTCTGAGTTTAAGCAGTTTATTAGTTTTTGGTACTTTTTCAGCTTCAAGAATCGTTGCTGTTCTGATATCTATTCTGGAGAAATCATCAAAAGTTATGGTCTCTTTACCTTGTGTAATTTTAGCGTCTGCTGCTTCATTGGTTTTTTTTGTTGACATAAGCTTATCTAACTGACGTGTAATCTCCTCATCTTCAATTTTATCAAACAGTAAACCAGGTTTTTTGATTACATGATCCGGAAGTAACAGATCTTTTTTCCCTGCTTCGTTCCAACTCAATTTATTGAGATTGATCCATCCACGTAATTTATCCATTGAGAAAGGAAGAAAGGGTTCACAAACAATCGTCAGATTTACAGTTATTTGCAAGGCAATGTTAATAATAGTTTTTACCCTTGTCTGATCTGTTTTAATTACTTTCCATGGTTCTGAATCGGCAAGGTACTTATTGCCAAGTCTTGCAAGATTCATTGCCTCTTTCAGTGCTTCACGGAACCTGAATGCTTCAAGGCTGGTCTCCACATTTTTCTTTAACCTGGCAATCTCATTTAAAACATATTCATCATTTGAATCGGTCTTTCCTCTTTCAGGGACTTTCCCGTCATAATAGTTATTGGTAAGCACAAGAGTCCTGTTTACAAAGTTCCCAAGAATGGCTACCAGTTCATTGTTATTCCTTGCCTGAAAATCTTTCCAGGTGAAGTCATTATCTTTTGTTTCGGGAGCATTAGCACATAGGGAGTATCTCAAAACATCCTGTTTCCCCGGAAAATCTTCAAGGTATTCATGCAGCCATACAGCCCAGTTTCTTGAAGTGGAGATTTTATCATTCTCAAGATTCAAAAATTCATTTGCAGGAACATTCTCAGGTAGAATATAGCTTCCTTCTGCATTGAGCATTGCCGGGAAGATGATACAATGGAAAACAATATTATCTTTTCCAATGAAGTGAACCATCTTTGTCTCTTTATCTTTCCAGTATTTTTCCCATTCGGGAGTCAGTTCTTTTGTAGCGGAAATATATCCAATAGGGGCATCGAACCACACATAGAGTACTTTACCTGTTACCCCTTCAATAGGGACCGGTACGCCCCAGTCGAGATCCCGGCTTACAGCCCTTGGTTGCAAGCCCTGATCGAGCCAGGACTTACACTGTCCGTAGACATTAGCTTTCCATTCCTTATGATCTTCGAGTATCCATTTTTTAAGCCATGTTTCATATTTGTCGAGTGGGAGATACCAGTGAAGAGTTTCACGTAATATCGGTTTGCTTCCACTGACTGTTGAATGGGGATTTATGAGTTCATTAGGGCTTAGCGAAGTTCCACATTTTTCACACTGGTCGCCATAAGCGTTCTCATTTCCGCAATGCGGACAGGTCCCCATTATATACCTGTCGGCCAGGAAACAATCCGCCTCTTCATCATAATATTGTTCGGAAGATTTTTCGGTGAATTCACCTTTGCTGTACAATGTCCGGAAAAAATCGGATGCTGTTTCGTAATGTACTTTATTTGATGTACGGGAATAGATATCGAAAGCAATTCCAAAATCCTCAAATGCTTTTTTATTAATTGAATGATATCTGTCAACAATCTCCTGCGGGGAGACACCCTCTTTGCGTGCTTTTAAAGTTATAGGAACACCATGTTCATCAGATCCGCAAACAGAAATAACGTCTACGCCTTTCATTCTCAGGTACCTGGTGTAAATATCGGAAGGTATATAGACTCCTGCCAGATGGCCAATATGAATTGGACCGTTAGCATATGGGAGAGCGGAAGTGATAAGATATCTTTTAAAATTCTTCATGATTCTGATAATGAGGTGTTAGCAATTTGTAAAATCGAACAAAGATAATAAATTTAAAGACTATCGAAGTTGACTGTGAGACTTAAAGACACTAAGTTACACAAAGGGAATCCGAGTAAGACAGAGTTTTGAAGTTGTAAAAAGGAACAATATCGATTACATTTACATATTATATAATATAGTATGTCTTCAAAAAAGATACAACCTGAATATCTTAAACCCGGTGATGAGGTAGCTATAATATCACCTTCATTTTTTATAGATGAGGAGAAGGTTGCAGGTGCAGTAACGGTGCTTAATCAATGGGGTTTAAAAGTACGTGTCGGGCGAAATGCTCTAAAACGTAACGGATCATTTGCCGGTAGTGATAAAGAGCGATTATGCGATCTTCAGGAGATGACTGACGATAGTGAAATTAAGGCAGTTATATGTTCACGGGGTGGCTATGGCATTTCAAAAATTATTAATAATGTTGACTTCTCAGCTTTGAAGATAAATCCAAAATGGTACGTTGGATTCAGTGATATTACTGTTCTGCAAATGTGGCTAAATGAAGTATATGGAATAATTTCAGTGCATGGAGAGATGCCTCTTAACTTTAGTAGTCATGCAAGAAACGGGGAAGTTCTAAGGTCGTTGCAACAAGCATTATTTGGTGATCTTCATCCATGTATTTGGGAAGGTCATTTTCTAAATTCCAGTAATGCAGTTGGCGAAATGACCGGAGGAAACCTTTCTCTCATCTATAGCCTGGCAGGAACACCTGCAGAACCGGAGACCAAAGGGAAGATATTGTTTATCGAGGAGGTGGGAGAGTATTACTATCATATAGACAGAATGTTGACCTCGCTTAAGCTTGCCGGAAAGTTGGAAGGATTATCTGCACTGGTTATTGGAGGAATGAACGATATTAAGGATGCAAAACTTCCGTGGAGCAAGAGTATTGAAAAGACTATTTATAGTGTTGTAGGCGAATATGGTTATCCTCTCTTTTTTAATTTTCCGGCCGGACATATTGCTGATAACAGGGCATTCTATATCGGCAAGCAGGCAAAAATTGAAATTAAGGGTAAAAAAGCTACCCTTACATATATCTGATGATCAGAATGCGGAGATAAGCAGATCGAGCTCTTTTGAAATTATACCAAACTTTTGTCCCAATGTTTCATTTGTAAGCATTCCTTTATACAAATAGGCTCCATTGCGTACACCCTGATCATTCTTAAGCAATTGTGTAATCCCTCCTGCATCAGCCATTTTTTGGAGAAGTGGGGTGAATATATTACTCAGCGCTATGGAGGCTGTCCGTGCCACTCGCGACGGCAGATTCCATGCAGAAAAATGAATAACGCCATGTTTCTCATATACCGGATCTTTAAGGGGACGACATTCAGTTGTCTCAATGCATCCGCCACGGTCGATACTCAGATCAATAACTACAGCTCCCTTTTTCATGTTACGTATCATATCCTCAGTTATGAAATACCATGGGCGAAGATCTTCAAGCTCAATAGCGCCGATAAGCACATCGGCTGACTTAAGCGCTTTCTTTAATACCTGGGGATGGAAGACAGATGTCTGAAGTCTTTGTCCAAGCAGATTCTGGAATCTTCTTAACCGGTGCAGCGAACTATCGAATATCATAACAGTAGATCCAAGCCCTATAGCTGCCCTTGCAGCATATTCACCAGCTGTGTTTGCCCCAATTATAACGACCTCAGTAGGAGTAACACCTGTAATTCCACCAAGCATCACTCCCTTGCCTCCGTGCATATTGCTGAGATATTCAGATGCAATAAGGAGAGATGTTATACCTGATATTTCGCTCATCGACTCGATAACAGGCATTTCGCCATTATCGTCGCGGATCTTCTCAAATGCTATAGCAGTAACCTTCTTCCTGATGAGTTTGCTAAGGGTTTCTTCATCAAGTTTAAGGACATTAAGATATGACAGCACAACCTGATTCCCTTTAAGATAATCAGTCTCTTTTCCGGAAAAAGGTGCAACCTTGATCACTGCATCGGCACTGTAAACTCTTGCCGCCGAGTCACTTATAATTGCTCCGTTTTCACTGTAATCCTTATCTGTGTAATTAGCTCCGAGGCCGGCACCTTTTTGAATTATTACCTCATTGTCGCTTTCAACAAGTAGATTCACTGCTTCTGGTGTAAGAGCCACTCTTTTTTCATCTTCTGTCTTGTCACTGGGTATCCCAATCGTAATTCTACGGTTTTTAACTGCAGTTTCCAGAAGTTCTTCTTTTGGCATGAAAGCGGTATTACCAAAACTAACTTTTCCGTTCTTTCCTCTGTCATTCATCATTAGGAAGGGGTTATTTCTTCAAAGTTAAAAAAAATTGTAATACCTGGTATAGTGAGATGATGTTAAGATATCAAAAGTATTCGTTGTTCATTATCATCAACAGTAATTCTTATACGAACTGTTTCGGGAGGCAGAATTTCTTTAATAAGTTCAGGCCATTCCATAAAGCAATATGAATCGCCTGTCAGGTACTCTTCAATACCAAAGTCAAAAACCTCTTCCTGTTTTCTGATTCTGTAGAGATCGATATGATATAAAGTTTCTTCTTTAATAGTCCGGTATTCATTAACCAGAGTGAAGGTTGGACTGGTTACGATATCGACGGTACCCAGAACTTCACAAATGGCTTTGATAATTGTTGTTTTACCGACGCCCATCAATCCATAAAATGCAAATAATTTTTTGTCTTTTGTATATTTTAGAAGCTTATTTGCAGCTGAAGCAAGATGCTTTTTATCCTTTATTAATATTTTCATGCTACTTATTAAATACTTATTTAAACAGGCTCAAGAGTAGCAAACGGCAGCATTACTTCCTGCATCGATATCCCGCCATGCTGAAAAGTGTCCTTGTAATAACTGGCATAGTGGTTATAATTGTTCTGATATATAAGAAAGTCTTTGTTGAGAGCAAAGATATATTTTGAACTGATATTTGTTTTTGGCAGCATCGCTTTCTCCGGATTCCTCAACTCAAATACTTTCTTTGGGTCATAACTGAGGTTCCTGCCCATTTTATATCTCAGGTTGGATGATGTTTTCCGGTCGCCGATTATTTTTACAGAATTCTGCACTCTTATTGTACCATGATCGGTGCTGAAAATTACTTTTACCGGATGTGAAGCAAGGGTTCTCAGTAATTCAAAAAGCGATGAATGAATAAACCAGGAACGTGTAAGACTTCTATAGGCAGACTCATCATCAGCAAGGTCGCGTATTACTCCGATCTCTGTTCTTGCATGCGAAAGCATATCAACAAAATTAAAGACCAGAATATTAATATCATTTTCAAGCAATGATCTGACCTTCTCATTTACCTTTTTCCCTTCAAGACTACTACTGATTTTGTTATATGACCATCTGTAATTTAGCCCTTTTCGTTTTAACTGGCTCTTAAACAACTCTTCTTCAAACATGTTTTTGCCTTCCTCTTCATCATCATTTATCCAGAAATCAGGCATAGTCTCTGCAATTACAGATGGCATTAATCCTGCGAAGATTGAGTTCCTGCTAAATTGTGTTGCAGTGGGTAAAATACTGAAATAGATATCTTCTTCTATGATCCTGTAGAGTCCGGATAATTCACTGGATATTGTTTTCCATTGATCGTATCTCATATTATCGATAAGGATAAAAAAGAGCGGTTTGTGCTCATGTACCTGGGGAAAGATTTTTTTCTCAAAGAGGGAGGGTGACAACAACGGGCTATTTGTATTTTCTGTATTGAGCCACCCCACATAATTATTAATCATGAATTTTGAAAATGAATTATTGGCTTCGTTTTCCTGCATTCTAAGAATTTCATCCATGCCGGGATCTGTTGACTTCTCCAGCTCAGATTCCCAGAATACAATCTTCTTGTATAACTCTGTCCATTCGCTGTATGTTGAGGCGGATGATATCATGTTACTGATCCGGTTAAATTCCTGCCTGTAGCCGGTTGTTGTTTTTTCAGTTACCAGCCGGCGTTGGTCGAGAATCTTTTTTATTGCAAGAAGTACCTGTTTGGGTTTCACGGGTTTGATAAGATAATCAGCTATCTCCGAACCAATAGCTGTCTCCATTAGCTCCTCTTCTTCACTTTTGGTAATCATCACAACCGGAATATCTGTTCTAACCTCTTTTATAAGCCTGAGCGTCTCTATTCCGCTTAACCCTGGCATATTTTCATCGAGAAATATTAGGTCATATGGGTTCTGCCTTACAAGATCTATGGTATCATTCCCGTTAGAACAGGTATCGATCTGATATCCCTTATATTCAAGGAAGAGGATATGTGGTTTCAGGGCTTCTACCTCATCATCGGTCCATAAGATTCTTATCTTTTTCATTTTAAATAATTTTCCATGAAGAAAAGCTGATAACGGCCGGGGTTTTTATCGTTATTAAGGACACTAAGATTATCATCGCTTATTATGAAAGTCATCATCTTAGTTTCTGATGAATTTCTGATTAACTGATCTGTTCGGAAGGCATCAAAATAATAGCGTGACTGCGTATAATCGGGAAAGCCAGAAACAGTTATCATAATATATTTGTTATCCACAAGCAATCCTGTGGTACGATAATTCTCATTTGTGTAATTATCAATATTATAGCTGATTACATCAAAAGTGGCCAGATTAATATTGAATGCAGGGTCAATAATAATCAACACAAAAACATGAGTTGCAGTTGTATCTGCACTATATAATTCCGCAGCAATTTCTTTATCCTCTTCAACTTTAAGTTCAGGGATTTTCTTGTTAAGGAATGCAATTATCTCTACTGCTTTTTTGCTTTCAGCTGTTTCAGGCCATGTTTTGATAAGGTTATTCAGTTCCTCCTTAAAACTTCTTTCATCACTTATCCTGGCAATGGAATAGGCACGAAGAAGAAGAAATTTTGGCGCCAAAAGATTCTGAGGAAATTTTATTAAACCATCATCACAAACTGTAATGGCGTAATTAAAATTCTCATTATTATATGCATTGTATGACTCCTCATAAAGCTTCTCAGCCAATTTCAAGTCAGCCATCTTCTTTTCGTAGTAAGCCGGATCTGATAGAATTCTTGCAAACTCACTTTCGGGATACTTCTTGAGTAAACTCTGCCTGTAAGTTTCAGCTTTGGCACTATTTGTCTCTTTATTCACCCTGTAGAGAGTATATAATGCCTCAGGGAGAAGGTCACTGTCTGGGAAACGTCTGCTAAGCGACTCTAATGTTTCATTAGCTTTGTCAAGGTCAAATATTCTTTCAGCATAGGCCTTACAGGCATTCAGCAAGGCATTGGCTGTTTTTTCATTTGAAATATTAATTAAGGAATCGGTTAATGGCAGATTTATAAGATAGAATTCCGGGTTTTTATAATCGAGTATAGTTGATGAAGAGTCTGTACTGTTCTGGGATACTTCATCAGGGTTGTCTGAAATCTGAGAAAAAGTTACTATTGCTTTGTTTGATCTTCTCCAGTTGTCTTCGAGTTTTCTGTCTCCCCATCTTCTACGGAATTCAGTTCGTCCAAAAGTAAGAGCCGCCTGGTTATAGAAATACCATTTTCCTTCCTGTTCAATATTACCCTGAAAACGCCTCTCGTTCTCATAAAATTGCCCAAGATTGTATCTATCAGAGTATTCTGACGTTTTACCCTCACTTTCGTCCTTTAAAATTTTAGCGATTATTGATGAAATAAAAGCATCTCTTTCAGCTTCAGTCATCATGGCTATCCTTTGCAGACTATCTTCAGTTTGGATAATAGTTAACTGTGAAACAAGGACATTCAGGCTTTGTGATTTTGTTTTTAATGCCTGGTAATCGGGATATTTCTGGTTAAGGAAAAAGACAGCGCTATCATAATATTTCCCGGCTTTCATATAGTCGGGTTTTTCATAATAGTGACTGGCAAGAGCAAGATAGGATCTGCCTTTCTGATTTTGATTACTGGAATTAGCTGCTGCTGATTTTCTGAAAAGATCCAATGCCTCTGTTTCATTTCCCTCTTTCATTAAGAGGTTCCCCAATGCAAAATAAATCTGATCCTGAAAGTCTTTATTCTTGGAGTCTTTTAACATTTTTTCCAGCTCTTTTCTTATTTCCAGAGGATTTCCGGAGTTAATATCAAAAACGTCAGCAATATTTATTCTTGCGTTGAACTCAACCTCATAGGGTGGATTCATTTTAACAACATCACGATAGAGTGAAGTTGCTCTGGCTCCGTCGCCTGTTTGTTCAAATAACTGGGCAAGAAGATAGGTCAGCCTGTATCTGGTTTTTTTCTTTGAAATATGTTTAATGGATATACTAAGGGGATCAATGGCTTCAGAATATCTTTTTTGTTTAATGAAGAGATCTGCCATCGTTGTATAATACATTGACAATAAAGATTTTGTGAAATCAGTTGAGATATCTGTCTCAGAAAGTAATCTTAATGATTCATTGTAGTTTCCAGTCTCATTATAAATTTTTGCAAGCCAGAGTGTAGCTTCTGTTTTAATTGCAGGGTCATTAGCTGAAGCTATACAATAATTGAAGATTGATGTTGCTTCACTAAACTCATGTTTATAGAAACGAGCTTTACCAATAAGCAGATAGCTGTCATCAACCCACTCATTGAATTCTTTTCTGTCAAGCAATTCCTTCTCTTTATCTGATAGTTGGCGTTTATCCTTTAGTTCAGGTTTTGCAGTAATGGATTTTAAAGTGATTAACTTTGAGGCTTTTTGAATGGCTTTTTCCATGTCGGATGAGCACATTGAAACCGTTAAAGGATCACTGTATTCAAATACCTTAAGTAAATCTGCATAGTCATCCTGATAACCATTTGTAATTTTAGCCAACCCTGCCTTAAAGCTCTCATAACCATTAAAATAGATGTTGTATCTAGCGGTCATGCTATGATAAAACCTGGTTGTGTCCGTGTTTTTTTCAACCGAACAGCTTCCCAGGATCAGGGATAATCCCAGAAATGCCAGGTATTTATATAATGTTTTGAGTGAAGCCAATAAATGACTTTTAATACTATAACTGACTAAACTTGTCAATAGTATTTCAAAGGTAGATAAAAATGGGATGATGTGCGTTATCAGGCAGAAATTACTCTCTTTATTTCGGGAACTTCTTTCATAACTGCCTGTTCAACTCCTGCCTTTAATGTCTGCATGCTGTAGGGGCAACCATTACATGCACCTGTAAGTTTTACCTTAACAGTCATATCGTCAGTTACATCAATAAGGTCTATGTCGCCGCCGTCCGACTGAAGATAAGGTCTTACTTTTTCCAAAGCCTTAAAAACGCGCTCTCTTATGCTGTTTATATCTGTCATATTGAAATTTATTTAGTTATCTGTAGTTTAACAGTTGGACTATGATCTTTGTTCCTTTGATCTACCCGTTCAATCATCTCACCGGCCAGCTTCATAAATGCATCTCCTGTCACTGAATCTCCAAGAGCCACCGGCTTACCATTATCACTTCCTTCACAGATGCTCTGGACCAGAGGAATTTGTCCCAGCAGTGGAACTTTCATTTTTTCAGCAAGTTTTTTACCTCCTTCTTTTCCAAAAATATAATATTTATTTTTCGGAAGTTCGGCAGGAGTAAACCATGACATATTTTCGACTAGTCCAATTACGGGCACATCAATTTTATCGCTCCGGAACATTGAAATTCCTTTAATAGCATCGGCTAAAGCAACATCCTGAGGTGTGGTGACAACGATTGCTCCAGTTACAGGAACCTCTTGCACCAGAGTCAGATGAATGTCGCTTGTGCCAGGAGGGAGATCGACCAGAAGGTAGTCGAGAGCACCCCATTCGCCCTGGGTAATAAGTTGTTTAAGAAAATTTGAAGCCATTGGTCCTCTCCAGACAACTGCATCTGCCGGATCAACAAAAAAACCGGTTGAAAGAACTTTAACGCCATATTTTGTTAATGGAATTATAAAATCAATATCATTTTCCCTTCTTACCTCAGGTCTGAATTTTTCCTCATCGAACATTTTTGGAACTGATGGTCCAAAGACATCAGCATCCAATAGTCCGACACTATATCCCATCTTAGCCAGCGAAATAGCCAGGTTAACAGCTATTGTTGTCTTTCCTACACCTCCTTTTCCTGAAGAGACAGCTATAATATTTGTAACTTCCGGTAATATTTCCCGTTGTTTTTCCTGTTGCTTACCAACAATCACCTTCGGTTGAATAATAATTTCGTTGATAACTGTATTGGGTCCAAGATCTTCTTTTAATGTCTTAACTATTGTACTCTTTATTGATGAGATAAATGGATCATTTGATTTTTCTGGAGTTATTGTCAGGGAAATCCCGCTGTCACTCGAATCAATTTCAGAAATCATTCCAAGTGAAACTATATCGCTCTTTCTCTCCGGATGAATAACCTTTGAAAGGGCTTCTAATATTTGTTCTTTTGAAATCATTATAAAATTAAATTAAAATTTTATTTGTGGTAGCGCGGATTTGCAATCCATGCTTAATATTTTTTGTCTGTTACGGTACGGATTACAAATCTGCACCAGCGATATGCATATGGGTTAAACATCTGCACCCGCAATAAGTTGTTATTTTTATTTAATTTAAATATAAAGAAGGTGCAATTTTAACACATTTTTAGCAGATTGCAAAATATCTACTTCACTTCTGTAAGGGGGTCCCAGAATTTTTCTCTGAAGTTTATGATGCGGTCATCTTCAATAATGATTCCTTCGTTTTCGAGTAGTTGTTTCATGGTTGAGGAATTACCAAAATGGTGTTTCCCAGTTAACAGTCCATTGCGGTTAACAACTCTGTGGGCCGGGATAAATTCATTGTTGTTATGGCATGCATTGAGAGCCCAACCTACCATACGGGCTGACTTTCCTGAACCTAGAAATCGGGCAATAGCTCCATACGAGGTAATTCTTCCATAAGGTATGAGCAATGTGACTTCATAAACCTTTGAGAAAAAGTCGTTATTTGCTTTTTGCTTTTGGTGAGTCATCTTCAATAATATTTTCTATATCCAGTCTGAAACAGATATAGTTAATTAATAATCCTTCCTTCATAAATAACTTTTCATAGTGTGTTTTAATTGAAAGGATGTCATCATGTAAGTTTTCTGAATAGAGATCGCTGGTCGAAAAGATAATATCCAGATTATTATGTAGTACAACTTTTTTTGTATACTCAAAGAGCTCGGTATTATCTGTTTTAAGATGTATCAATCCTTTGTCTTTCAGCAAGAAGCGGTATGAATTGAGGAATCTGGGGGATGTAAGTCTCTTGTTTGAATTTCTCCCTCCCGGGTGAGGGTCAGGAAAGGTAAGCCAGATTTCATCAACTTCATTAGTGGAGAAGAATGAATTAATAAACTCAATTCTTGTTCGTAGGAAGGCAACATTTGGCAGCTTCTGTTCACTGGCTGTTTTGGCTCCTCTCCACATACGGGCTCCTTTTATGTCAATTCCGATAAAATTATGATCAGGAAATTTATTAGCCAGTCCAACTGTGTATTCTCCTTTTCCACATCCAAGCTCTAGAATTATTGGCTTTTCATTTCTGAAGATCTGATTATTCCATCTCCCTTTTACAGGGTGGTTTTTGCCAGAAACATCTCCGATTTCGGGTTGGATAACATTATCGAATGCTGAAAACTCAATCCATTTGGCAAGTTTATTCTTTCCCACTTCCGGAAATTTATTTACGGATTTTTTCTATTTTCAACCCAAAGTCATAGACATCTTTAAGATCTTCATCCCGCATTCCATGTTGAATTTTAAATTGATATGTACCTTTAAGCGGGAAATATACATTTGATTTATATGGAAGATTAAGCTCGTGTATGTCGCCGAATCCTTTACCATACCATTTCCCCTTTTCATCTGCAAGATAATATTGAAGGGTATCTGTTATGCTTGTGCCATCCGGGGAGGTTGCAGTAACAAATAGGAAGATATTCCGATAGGGATATGATGATCCGGTTCTGATAAAAAAAAGTACATTATTACTGTTAATTGTATCATTTACAGGTATTTTAAAAACAGGCGAATCGAATAATCCCCAGGTTTTTTCAGCCATTACCTGAGAATCGGTATATATAACGTTACTGTTGCAGGATGTCAGTAAAATTGAGGAGATCAATATTAAAACGAATGAATATTTATTTATTCCTTTTATCATTGAATCTTTTGTTTTTTCTTCTGTTTGAGTTCCTGTTATTCTGGCCTTTATTATCAGGAGGGTCGAACCGTGTAAGGCTATTATTCTTCAAAAGGTCCTGTGAAACAGGAGCAGAATCACGTACTTCACTTAAAACCTGAAGATGGTCTACTTTTGTTCCTTTTCTGTTAATTGCCTGAATCTCTCTTACCCTTTGAACCGTCAGAGATATTAAGTTAGCTGTTGAATGTTGATCAGTTGAATACCAGTACACTCCTTTATGGACTTCCATTTTCTGGAAATATGCTGTACAGTCAAGTGCTTCAAGAGGTATATCTCTTTGAGGAAATGATCTCTGAGCATCAACGTAGCAATCGAGTTCAAAATTGAGGCAGCATTTCAGTTTACTACATTGCCCGGCGAGTTTTTGGGGGTTCAGGGATAATTCCTGATATTTAGCATGAGTTGTTGAAACAGAAATAAAATTGGTGATATATGTTGAACAGCAGAGTTCCCGTCCACATGAACCTATCCCTCCAATTCTACCTGCTTCCTGGCGGGCGCCAATCTGACGCATCTCTATTCTTATCCTGAATTCATCAGCCAGCACTTTAATTAGCTGACGAAAATCTACTCTTTCATCTGCAATATAAAAGAAGATAGCCTTTGTCTTATCTCCCTGGTATTCAACATCTCCAATCTTCATGTTAAGCTTCAGCTCTTCAGAGATCTTTCTGGACCGAAGCATAGTAGTAGTCTCAAGTTTTTTTGCTTCTTCCCACTTTTGAATATCAACGACTTTCGCTTTTCGATATACTTTTTTCATGTCATCGGCTGAGGGATGAGCCTTGAGTCTTTTCATCTGTTCATCTACCAGATGGCCAACCATCGAAACTCTTCCGATATCATGTCCGGGTGAAGCTTCTACTGCAACAACATCACCGATCTCCAACCGTAGGTTATTAACATTCCTGTAAAATCCTTTACGTGTATTTTTAAATCGGATTTCTACTATCTCATTTTCCCCCGGAACATCGGGCAGATCTTTTAGCCAGTTGAAAGCATCTAATTTATTATATCCTGGCTTATATGTAATATCAGGCATCCGGATCTCTTCCTCGGGTTGCCCTTGAAAATCATCATTATCTGTCATATAAATCCTATGCTTCTTTAATTATTCCACAAAAATAGTGAATTAAAGTATTAATTCAACTATCGGTATATGGATCAGCGGATGAGTCTGGTTACTTTTAATGCAAGGTCAAGAAAGATTATCTTGGCATTCCCGTTTGCTTCAACATGTGAATAGACAAGGTTAAATTCGTCTGTCAATGGATAGATATTATTCTGATTGATAAAGGGGTGGAAGTTTCCGGAGAAAGCGGCCTCTTCACCGGCAAGAAATACAAGTTTGTTTTTCATCTGATCGAGCGACAACATCAGGTTTTCCCTGAGTATTCTCAGAGAAAATGAGATGAAGTTTTTTTGCGCCTCCCTTCCGGTGGCAGCAATCTCTTCCGACCAGCCAATGATAGAAATTATATCGCGTTTCCATGCAAATCTCATAAGACTCTTAAAACGGTCAAGGTTAAACAGAGAAGAGGTTTCGTCTTCGCATAATTCAATAGCCCATGTTAAATTACCATTAGAAACACGTGAAATATCGACAGCTTTTTCTTCGGTAATACTAAATCGTTGCATGAGATAATGTTCAATATCGTGATTGCTGAAGGAGGGGATTTTTACAAGCTGACATCTCGAAAGTATAGTAGGGATAATCTTATCCGGCTCTTCTGAAACGAGCAGAAAGAGTGTTTTTTCAGGTGGCTCCTCAATCATTTTAAGAAGCTTATTAGCAGTTGCCTGATGCATTTTTTCGGGCAGCCAGATAATCATTATTTTAAACTCTGATTCGAAAGTTTTTAGACTCAGTTTTTTAATGATCTCAGAAGCTTCCGAAGCAAAGATCATACCCTGGGCATTACCAACTTCTATAGAATTGAGCCAGTTATTAATAGTGAAATATGGAGACTTTTTTACAAATTCTCTCCATTCCTCTATATAATTATTACTTACAGGGTCTGAAGCTTTTTTCCCTTTTATAACAGGATAAACAAAATGCAGATCGGGATGGATTAACTTTTCATATTTAACACACGACTTACAGACGCCACAAGAGTCATCTTCTGAAGGGTTCTCACAGCTTATAAGCCTGGCATAAGCAAGAGCCAGAGCCATACTACCACATCCTGCACGACCTGCAAATATCTGTGCATGGCTGACTCTCTCGTCATGAACTGACCTTACAAGTTTTTTAATAATCTCTTTTTGCCCAGGTATCTGTGAAAAATTCATCTTCTAATTATTTTCCCCTGAGGAAATACAAAATAAATATTGTTTCCCGACTTTTTATAAAGCTGCAAGAGCTGAATCATAATCAGCTTCCTGGGCTATCTCAGGAACAAGCTGTGAATGAGTGACAATCCCGTTTTCATCAACAACAACAATACCGCGTGCATAGAGCCCTGTAAATGGTCCGTCTATGATTTCGACGCCATAAGATTTGCCAAAGGCTGTATCGCGGAATCCTGAAAGGGAAACAACATTGGTAATCCCTTCAGTAGTGCAGAATCGACCATGAGCAAATGGAAGATCCTTCGTTATTGCAAGAACCATCGTGTTTGATTTTTCTGCTGCTACCTGGTTGAATTTACGTACAGAGGTTGCGCATATTGAAGTGTCAAAACTTGGAGAAATGCTCAGGATCAGTTTTTTCCCCTTAAGCTCAGCAAGAGAAAGGGTTGACAGGTCAGATTTAACAAGTAAAAAATCGGGGGCCTTACTCCCTATTAAGGGAAGGTTTCCAGATGTATTTACAGGAGTTCCTTTAAATGTAATTTTTGCCATAATTTTTTTTCAAATTTAATCAATAATTTATGAAGGTGAAACATTAAAAGTGATGATAAGTTCAGATAGCGTTAAATGAATATTTCAAAAAAAGCAGTAGGTTTGTATAAGAAAAATTATTTAGTCAAATAAAAATACAGGGAAAATGAAAATGATTCAGGACTTTAATTTCAAAGGGAAAAAGGCAATAGTCAGGGTGGATTTTAATGTGCCCCTTGATAAAAAAACTTTTGAAGTGACCGATGATACACGCATCAGAGGAGCATTGAAGACAATTAACAAGATCATAGAAGACGGTGGCTCATTGATTCTTATGTCGCATCTCGGAAGGCCTCAGGGACCTATGGAAAAATATTCATTGAAACCTGTTCTGCCTGTGCTTGAAAAACACCTTGGGAAAAAGGTAATGTTTGCCGACGATTGCCTTGGAGAGTCAACAGAGAGATTGGCTGCAGCAATGAAGCCAGGGGAGATTCTGCTTCTTGAGAATGTCCGGTTTTATCCTGAAGAGGAGGGAAAACCAATCCTGCCTGAGACAGTTACAGATGAAGAGAAGAAAGCTGCAAAAGCAGAGATGAAGATCAGACAGAAAGAGATGGCAAAAAAACTATCTGGTTATGCTGAAATATATGTCAATGACGCATTTGGGACTGCCCATCGTGCACATGTTACCACTGCCGTTATAGCTGATTATTTCAATTATGATAAGAGAATGTTTGGGTATCTCATTAACAGCGAACTAGCTGCAATGGACAAGGTGTTAAATAATTCACAGAAGCCCTTTACTGCAATTATGGGAGGCGCAAAGGTGTCGGATAAGATATTACTTATCGAAAACCTTCTTAACAGGGTTGATAATCTTATTATAGGCGGAGGTATGACATATACTTTTATTAAGGCTATGGGTGGAAAGATAGGCAACTCACTTTGTGAAGAAGATAAACTTGACCTGGCTCTGAGACTTATTGAAAAGGCTAAAGAAAAGAAAGTAAATCTCTATCTGCCTGTTGATAGTTTAAATGCAGATAAGTTTGATAATGAAGCCAATATATCCATTACTGATGTAGATGCTGTTGAAGACGGATGGCTGGGTCTGGATATAGCTGAAAAAACTATTAAGGAATTTTCTTCGGTCATTGAAAATTCAAAAACTATTCTTTGGAACGGACCGATGGGTGTGTTTGAGATGGAAAAATTTTCAAAAGGCACAACTGCTATTGCAAAAGCAATAGCTGAAGCTACTTCTAAAGGAGCTTACAGTCTTATTGGAGGCGGTGACTCGGTTGCTGCAATCAACAAAAATGGACTTGCTGATAAAGTCAGTTATGTCTCAACAGGTGGTGGCGCAATGCTTGAGTATTTAGAGGGAAAGAAACTGCCCGGGATTACAGCGATAAGAGATGAATAGGGCGCACACCACCTTCGCTAAGGCTACGGTGGTCAAAGGGAGTGACGGCTCAACGGCTGAGAAGGTGATCAGGTTCAGTAAATTTGAGCGTAAGATTGCCGCGCCCCCCTGCGTCGGGCTCGCAATGACAATGCTGGTAAATTAGACTGGTTAGGAGATTGTACTAAACTTGATAAAGGACACCGGTCATTGCGAGGAGTGAAACGACGAAGCAATCCTTTACTCCTGAAAGCAGGCAAATTGAAATGGTCTGCCTGATCCAATTTTGAGATACTGTATTTATCTTATCTTTGCATTGATTATGAGAAAATTATTTTTAATTGGAATAATAATAATGGTTTTCCTGCTATCCTGCAAGAAAGATGATTTCCCTACTGCTTCAGGAACTATCAAAATAAATAATCATGGAGATTATAACAAAGAGATCCAGACTTATTTTGTTTATGGGTTTTTGTTTTCTAAAGCAAAATTAGTTTCAACTCTCGATACTCCCCCTCCTGACATCACTATCGACAATGATGGTACACTGAGTAATTTAATTCTCCAAGCAAATAATTATAAAAATTCATTTTATAAGGTTGGTGAATTTACTGATGCCATTTCTGCAGAACAAGCCTTTAAAAATCTGACTTCGCTAACTGTTCCTCAATGGGTTGTCTGGGCCGATTCAATTGAACCAAACCAGATATGGTTATACAGGTCAGGAACTGATCACTATACCAAAATCAGGATTGTAAACACTGTTTCTAAGGACAGTATTCCTAAAGGCTATGCCGAATGTACTTTTCAATGGGTCTATCAGCCTGATGGGTCATTAACCTTCCCGGGTAAATGAATGCAGTTTTAAGGAATAGGATTTTTAATATCAGAAATCAGAATGACTTTTGGGAAACAGCACATGAAGTGTTTAAGTACCAGTTCGATAAAAACCTTATTTATAACAAGTTTATTACAGGTTTAGGAAAGAATCATGTCACAATCAATGATCCTTCCCTGATACCATTTCTTCCGGTAGAATTTTTCAGAAATCAGAAAATCATTACAGGAGACCTTCCTGTTGAAATGATATTTGAGAGCAGTGGTTCTGCTGGTACTATCCCCGGAAAGCATTTTGTTACCGATTTAAAATTATATGAAGAGAGTTTTTTGAAGAGTTTCAGGATTTTTTACGGAGATCCTTCTGAATATATAATTTGTGCTTTACTGCCATCATATACTGAAAGAGAAGGTTCTTCGCTTGTATATATGGCTGAAAACCTTATTAAAAGAAGCCAGCACGCGCTTAGCGGATTTTACAAAAGTAACATAGATGAGCTTCTTCATGCGGTTAAGGAAGCACAAGGGGCAAATCTTAAAGTATTATTGCTGGGAGTCAGCTTTGCATTGCTTGATCTTGCCGAAACATATTTGCCTGATCTCTCCGGAGTTCTTGTAATGGAGACCGGAGGAATGAAAGGGAAGAGAAAAGAGCTAATCCGTTCGGAGCTTCATGGTATTCTGAAGGAAAAATTCAATCTCTCTTCTATCCATTCTGAGTATGGGATGACTGAGTTGATGAGTCAGGCATATTCTAAAGGAGAAGGAATTTTTTATTGTCCGCCATGGATGAAGGTAGTTATCAGAGATCCACTAGATCCACTTTTTATTTATACTGAAACCGGAAAAACAGGAGGGATAAACATTATTGATCTGGCAAATATAAACTCATGTTCATTTATTGCCACCGGGGATCTTGGAAGGCTTCATGATGATGGTGGATTTGAAGTTCTTGGGAGGTTTGATAGCAGCGATATTAGAGGGTGTAATCTACTGGCAGAATAATATTAGTCGTGCAAGCCGTGCAAGTCATGCAAGTCGAACAGTCATATAAGACCTGCAAGACAATACTATAATCCCAATTTTGTTTTTATCTCAGCAGGAATAGCGTTTTTATTAACCATAATAAATAGGGTTTTAGCACGGACATAGTTTTCTGACATATTCAGATATCCGCCAAAAGGATTTCTTTCGGTTCCCCATGAGTTTTTAGTTATATAATATTTCATGCCGTTCTGGTCTTTCACAATTCCTGTAAGATGCATCAGGTGGTCATCGGTAGTTGTAAAACTTTCATACCCTTCCTGTCGCATCTGCTGGCTAACATTTGATTCAGGAAAATCAGCAACACCCCTGGAGTGTGAGAATTCCTTTTCGCTTACATCGCCATCCCAGTTAACTGTATATCCATTATTTAGTGAGTAATCCATTATCTCTATAAGTTCATCTAGAGGCACATTATAGAATCGTTCCATTGTCCAGTTATCAGGTATTTCCAGTAGTCCCAGTGTATAGAAAGGGAAATGAGCGAAAGATGTAATCTCGACATAATTGGCAGGATTAATACCCAGGCTGTCGGCAAATGATTTTGGTGTATAATTTACACCTTTATATTCAAACGAGTCGGGTACCTTACCAAGGTACGAATCCAAGACTGCATTAACAATTTCATGATATTGAGGACTCTCCTTTTTTCGCTGAACAGGAACATCAGCGACTGCGTGGATAAAATTTTGCAGCTCACTATGGTTATGTGTTGGTGATCCGTAATTAAGGCCACTATAGACCTCATCGGGGACAATCCCCGATTCAGTGAAAACCCTCATCCAGTCGTGAGAGAGACCGCCTTCATTAATATTACCTTTTCCCTGCCTTAAGTAGTTATCCTTCAGTTTATCAATATAATTTTGTCTTACAATAAACATTTCTGAAAGATCATACTCCCCTTTGCCCATCCTGAGTAGTTCAGACTCAATGAATGATGTGGTTGCAAAGCACCAGCAGGTTCCTGTCCCTGCCTGATTTTTAACAGGAGTAGCTTTGAGTTCCACTACCGGTGTAAATTTGTATTCCTCCTGAGTTTCTTTAGGAGTGGCAACAGTTTTTTTCTGAGCATATGAAGGCAATATTATCAAAGAGATAATGACTGCCAGGATGAAACGGATTTTCATGGTTTATAATTTAATTTTGAATTTGCAGTTAATTTAGGGCAACAATATAAAAAAAAACATAAGAAAAACAGTTGATATATGTTTTTATTGAGTATAAAATCTTTTATAAAAAGTTATTTGATGAAAATCCCATTAACCTTGTTTCTTTTTTCTTTTTGATATCAGGTTAAAAGAATGGTCGATCATTGATATCACTTCTTTTGCAGGAATAGTACCATTCAGGTAAACAGTGTTCCAGTGGCTTTTGTTAAAGTGATATGCAGGTGTAACATCAGGAAACTGTTCCCTAAGTTCAATGGCCAGTCCAGGATCACATTTCAGGCTTATTCCCCTTCTGTCTTCTGACAGGTCAAGCAAAGCAAACATTTTCCCTGCCACTTTGAATACCAGTGCTGTCTCATTAAACGGGAAACCTTCGGTGACACCGGGTTTTGAAATGCAAAATTCGCGAATCTCTTCGATGTTCATATAATCCATTATCTAAGAGTGGGGTAGAAGGCACCCTCAATATGATCAATCTGGTACGATTCCCCACTTTTAATTATAGTTATAACGTCAAAGCGACTTTCTTTATCAACATTAAATTTTTTTAAGTAGCCGTCGGCGGCCCATATTATAGATTTTTGTTTTTCATTGGTAACAGCCGTTACAGGATGCATCTGAAAGTCGTCAGTACGTGTTTTTACCTCCACAAAAACGATAACATCCTTATTTTCAGCAATGATATCAATTTCATGTTTTCCCCATTTCCAGTTTCGGAAAAGTATCTTAAACCCTGATTCTTTAAGATGATTAACAGCCAGATCTTCACCTTTTTTACCTAAGTCATGTGATTCAGCCATATCTTTACTAAAGTCTTTAGGTTATTTTAATTAAAGTGCCTGGAGTGCCTAAAGTG
The DNA here is from genome assembly GCA_035530515.1 of Bacteroidales bacterium. Lineage (GTDB taxonomy): Bacteria > Bacteroidota > Bacteroidia > Bacteroidales > VadinHA17 > LD21. Next base: position 24,776 of record DATKUO010000139.1, on the reverse strand, counting down.
CCTAAAGTGCCTAAAGAGCCTGGAGTACCTGGAGTTATTTTTGAAATATATTAATATCTGTTATTCAACCCCTTCAACTCCTTCAACCCTTCAACTCCTTCAACCTTTTCAACTTTATATATATCTGTTTTTATATCTCAATAAGCTTATTTCGAATGGCAAATAATATGAGGCTGGCGGTGTTTTTGGAGTTTGTTTTACCAAGGAGATTTGCCCTGTGCTTATCTACAGTTCTTTTGCTGATAAATAATGTGTTGGCAATTTCCTGATTGGAAAGACCTTCACATATTTTAAACAGGATCTCTTTCTCTCTTTTTGACAGATTGGCTGATTTATTTTCATGCTCTCTGTGCTTGAACTTTTGAATTACATGATAAAGCAACTCCTGTGAAAAATAACTTCCACCTTTATTAATAGTAATAATTGCTTCTTTTACTTCAGAAATATCAGAATCTTTCAGAAGGAATCCTTTTGCACCGGCATCAACCATTTTGTAATAGTATTCTTCCTCACCATACATAGAGAGAGCTATAATCTTAATTTCCTGATTAATTTTCAGTCCTTGTCTGGTAGCTTCTATCCCATCCATCTCAGGCATATTGATATCCATAAGAGCAATATCCGCTTCAGTATTTTTCAATATTTTAAGAAACTCAACTCCGTTTGATGCTTCACCTGTCACCTCAAATTCGGGAAATGCATTAAGTAATATTTTTAATCCGTTACGAAACAGCTGGTGATCGTCTGCTATAATTATCCCTATTTTTCCCATTATTAATAATTCCTGATTAATAAGAATCAATCATTTTGATAAGAGCGCTGGTTCCTTTCCCCGGAGTAGATTCAAGAATAAAAACGCCTTCTTCTGTTTTAACACGTGTCTCAATGTTAGATAATCCCATACCTTTTGTATCTTCTTTGCTTAGTGTGGATGTATCAAAACCGCGTCCATTATCATAAAACTGCAAGGTAACAAATTTTTCGTGTTTGTTTAAATCTATCTCAATCCTTGATGCACCAGAGTGAAGTATTGAATTATTAATAAGCTCACAAACAGCTCGATAAATAACAACTTCTTTCTCGTTTTCAAGCCTTTGGCTTTCCATATTTGATTTAAAATCAATTTTAACAGCCTTAGTCTGATTGATTTTAGAAGTAAAAGCGCTTATAGCGCTGGCAAGGCCAAAATTCGACAATACATGAGGACTCAGATTATTTGAGATATCTTTAATTGTACTGATAGCTTCATTTACCAGGTGGTTTGTATTATTAAGGATAACTTTTCCTGAAGCATCTTTGATTCTTGTATTAAGTGCCGAGAGAGACATTTTTACAGTTGACAGGATGGGACCGAGTCCGTCGTGCAGATCTTTTGCAAATCTTTTTCTCTCATTCTCCTCGGTGTTTATAATTGCATTTATTACTCTTTTTTCTGAACGTAAACGATCAGTTTCAGCCCTTTTGAGAGAAGAGAATAATTCGCGGATAAGGACTACTCCTCCGATAATCATAACTGAAACAAGAACTCCAGTCCATTCATCTATCATCTGCCATGTATAGGAAGGTGTACCACGGACATATTCAGAAAGCTGAATGATTTTACGGACAGCCATAAATACAAAAGAGAGAGAGAGCAATATCCATGAGAGCCTGTATTTTGTCAGTTTCATAAATCTCAATGCAATAGATGCAGCAATTATCTGCAGAATGATAGAGAGAATAAGGGCAATTAGTCTTACCATAACCGATCAGGTATTATAGTACAAAAATAGGAGATATTTTCTATTACCCTGACTCTTATCAATAAAATGAGGCGTAATGGAGTAACGGCGCAACGGCGTAACGGTGCAACGGCACAGCGGTACAACGGCGCAAAGGCATAACGGTAGTAGCAAATTACGGTTAAAAAATGATTAATTCAAGATTATTATTTAGATTTGAATAATACACAGAGTAAGTGGAATTACTTTTGGTAGGAACATATTATAAATATTAAATCGCTGCAAAATGGGAGACTTTCAAAAACTTCGGGTTTGGCAACTGGCCAAAGAATTAGCTGTAAAAATCTATAAGCTAACACGGACGAGTGTATTATCAAAAGATTATGGTTTTAAAGATCAGATTCAAAGATCTGCTATTAGTATTCCTTCAAATATATCTGAAGGGGATGAACTTGATACAGATAAACAATATGTGCGACACTTTTATATTGCGAAAGGATCTACTGCTGAATTATTAACGCAAATAATAATTGGACAGGAAATTGGATATATCAGCAATCTCAAATCTGAGGAGCTAATAAATGATTGTAAAATTATATCTGTTATGCTTACCAAACTTATAAAAGCCAGAAGTTCCTTATAAACTGTCCTGATCCAAAATATCCATTACACCCTTGTGCCGTTGAACTCTTACGCCTTTACGCCTTTACGCCGTTATGCCGTTATGCCGTTATGCCGTTATGCCGTTACACCGTTACACCGTTATGCCGTTATGCCATTGTGCCGTTGTGCCTTTTTATTACCTTTGAGACCTCAAATCATATTATATGAAATTTTTATACAATATAGGAATATATGTTTTTACCGCTCTTACCTATTTGGTATCTCCATTTAATTCAAAAGTTTCATTATTGATCAAAGGACGAAAAAAATGGGCAGAAAAAATCAGAGATAATATAAAACCAGGCGACCGTACTATATGGATTCATTGTGCCTCCCTCGGTGAGTTTGAACAGGGAAGGCCTGTAATTGAGGCTATTAAAGAGAAGATTCCGGAATTAAAGATTGTGCTTACTTTTTTTTCTCCGTCAGGATATGAGATAAGAAAAAATTATCCTCATGCAGACAGCATTATATATCTTCCTTCCGATACTCCGGGACATGCTTCAAAGTTCGTAAGGCTTATAAATCCGGAATTTGTCATTTTTGTCAAGTATGAATTCTGGAACAATTATATTTCAGCACTTTATTATAATAATATACCATTATATCTGATTTCGGCAATATTCAGAGCCGATCAACATTTTTTCCGATGGTACGGATCATTTTTCAGGGTTATGCTGAAGAAGTTCAGGATAATTTTTGTCCAGGATAGGCCGTCGCTCGAGTTGCTTTCAGGTATTGATATTGAAAATATTATACTTGCAGGCGATACCCGTTTTGACAGGGTTGTTCAGATTGCTGAAACAGCCAGGGATATTACTCAGATTGCACAGTTCCGTGGTAACGAGAAATTGTTTCTGGTCGGTAGCAGCTGGAAACAGGATGAGGAGATAATTGCTCAATATATTAATAAGTTCCCAGACAGAATGAAATGGGTCTTCGCTCCACATGAAATTGATAAACCAAATATCGAAAGACTTGAAAAACTTTTCAAGGTCGGTACAGTCAGGTTTTCTGAATTCAGTGAAGCTACTGCTGACTCAAGAGTTTTGATAATTGATAATATTGGAATGCTTTCGTCAGCATATAAGTATGCTTATATAGCTGCAATAGGGGGGGGGTTTGGAAAAGGTATCCATAATATACTTGAACCGGCCTGTTGGGGAATACCTGTAATGTTTGGTCCGGAGCATAAAAAATTCGGGGAAGCGATGGATTTAATTAATGAAAAAGGGGCAATGACTTACGATTCGTTCAAAATATTTTCACATATACTTGATGAATGGTTAACAAATGAGCCATTATACTTAAAATCAGCTAAAACGGTAGCTGATTACATAAGTAAAAATACCGGAGCTACCACCAGTATTCTGCAAGAAATTCTTCACAAAGATATTAACAAGCAGATCTAATAACTTGTTAAAAACTTATCTTTTCCTTATAGATTAGTATCCTATAAAGAGACGTAAATTGTTCCGCCGGAATTAACAAAAATGTAATCCCGGTGTAATCAAATAATTACAATAATCTTGTCAAAAAATTTATTAATCCTTAATCCTAATTTTATGATGAAGCTATTCAAACGAATGTTTACGATGCTGATCTTCCTGTTCATTACTGTAATGATGTATGGACAGGGATCTACAACATCTGGTATCAATGGCAGGGTAGTAGATGAAAAGAATCAACCGATTCCCGGGGCGACTGTAATAGCAATCCACGGCCCTACTGGTACTCAGTATGGTACTCTAGTAGACTCTAATGGGATGTTTCACCTTCCAAACCTTAATGTAGGTGGACCGTATTCAATTAAAGTTACTTTCATTGGATATAAACCAGATATTCAAGAGAAAGTATTTTTAAGGTTAGGTGACAGACTGGATTTTTCAATAAAAATGGTTGAGGATGTTGTACAAATGGGTGAGGTAATTGTTGTTGGCAAACCTGATAATACTTTTAACTCAGGAAGAACAGGTGCTAATACTAACATTACTCAGGAAAACATGGGGCAGATGCCCTCCATTGCAAGAAGTCTGAATGATTTTACAAGACTAACCCCACAAGCAACAACAACATCAGGGGGCGTCTCTCTGGCAGGTTCAAACAACAGGTATAATAATTTTCAGATTGACGGTGCAGTAAGTAATGATGTTTTTGGATTATCTGGTAGTGGAACCAATGGAGGTCAGGCAGCAACCCAACCGATTTCTCTTGACGCTATTCAGGAAATACAGGTTGTTATTGCACCTTTCGATGTTCGTCAGGGAGGTTTCACCGGTGGTGGAATTAATGCTATAACAAAAAGCGGGACTAATGAAATTACCGGATCTGCATATTTCTTCGGTAATAATCAAGGACTTGTCGCAAAAACACCAACGGATAATCCTGATGCTACCAGATCAAAACTAAATAATTATAGTGATTATCAGGCAGGGCTTAGTGTGGGTGGTCCTATTATCAAAAATAAACTGTTTTTCTTTTTAAATGCTGAAATGACAAAAAAGGAGCAACCCTCTACATATGATTTAGGTGATGGATCAAATTTTCGTCAGGGAATGCTTGATAGTATTTTAACTAAACTTGCAGAAATAGGACCTGGTTATGATGCAGGAGGTTATGGTAGCTTTATTAATAGTACAAAAAGCACAAAACTTTTCGGCCGTCTGGATTGGAATATTAACGCCAACCATCAACTTACGTTGCGTCATAGTTTTCTTGATGCTCTTGATGATAAATTAAGTCGTTCCAGAGATTATCTTGCCTTTAACAATGCTGGTTATAGATTTATTAATAAGACTAATTCAACGGTTGCAGAATTAAAATCACGTTTTAACGATAATATTGCCAATGAACTTAGAATAGGATATACACGAGTTCGTGATTATCGTTCATTAATGGGAGATCCATTCCCATACATCAAAATTGATAAAATAGACGGAGAATCCAGAAGTTTAGAGATTGGAAGTGAAAGATACTCTTCAGCAAATGAACTTGATCAGGATATTTGGAGTATTGAAGACAACCTCCTATGGTTTCTCGGAAAGCATAACCTGACTATTGGAACACATAATGAATTTTTTGGGTTCAGAAATCTCTTCATCAGAGATAATATGGGTGCTTATGTTTATAGCAGTTTTAATAATTTCATGTCAGTAGGAACTCTTGCAGAAGCATTGCCTAAAGAATATGGATATTCGTTCTCAAATGAATCAATTACAGGTTCTCCTCGATGGGCTCCTTCATTTAATGCATACCAGTTAGGATTATATGTTCAGGACGAGTGGAATGCAGCAAAGGGATTAAAACTTACTATTGGTTTAAGAGTTGACTTGCCTGTTTTCCCTGATAAACCTACTGGAAATACAACTTTTAATAGTGATCCAAATTATACAAAATTTGGAGTTACTACTGACCAAATGCCTGAGGCTGTACCTATGTGGTCTCCAAGAGTTGGATTTAACTGGGATGTAACAGGCGATCGTAAAACTCAGGTTCGTGGTGGTGCTGGAATATTTACAGGAAGGCTTCCTTTTGTATGGTTGTCAAACCAATTTTCAAATACAGGAGTTGAATATATCAGGTATTCTTTTACTAATCCAGGTGCTTTTCCTCCAGGATTCGAGTTTACTTCAGATATAAATAATCAACCAGTTGGTACAAGTGCTCTTTCCAGTGAAATAGATGTTGTTGATCCTAAATTCAAATTTCCTCAATCATTCCGCACTAATCTTGCAGTTGACCAGAAATTGCCTTATGGTATAAAAGGAACTTTAGAAAGTATATATACCAAAAAAATGAATGATATTGATTATAGAGACCTTACTATTGAACTTTCACCAACGTTTCTTCCAGGGATAGATAACAGACCAGTTTATACAAAAATAACAACTCCTTTTACCAATGTTGTATATCTTACTAATACAAACAAGGGTTATAGCTATTCAATTACAGGTAAACTTGAGAAAGATTTTGGTTTTGGACTTAATCTGATGGCTGCCTATACATACGGAATGGCTAAAGATATAAATGCAGGAACATCAAGTCAGGCATTTTCAAACTGGAAATATAATGAGCAGTATAGTGGAGCCAACTCACCAGAGTTATCATATTCCGATTTTGATACAAGGCACAGAGTAATAGCAGCTGTTTCATATAAAAAGGATTATTTTAATAGCATGGCTACTTCAATAGGTCTCTTTTATAGTGGACAAACTGGATATAACTTCTCCTATATCTATTATGGGGATGTTAATAGTGATGGATATTATGCGAATGACTTAATATATATACCTACAGATGCTCAGATTGACGGGATGCTTACTAATGGACAATTTGTTACATCTAGTTCGATAACAACTGCTCCTGCTGATCAAGCCAGTGCACTCAAAGAATTTTTGGCAGACGAACCTTATTTAAGCACACGCAGAGGAGATTATGCTGAGAGAAATGGGGCTCATGTTCCTTTTGTAAATCAATTAGACTTAAGAATTGCTCAGGATTTCTATATTAATGTAAATGACAAGAGAAATACTCTACAGATTACATTCGATATCATGAATCTGGGGAATCTACTTAACAAAGATTGGGGGCGTGTTTATTCAGCAGGGTTTAATAAGACAATTATTGATTACAGGGGCCGACAGGGAGGCACATCCCTTCCAACCTATGCTTTTAAACCACAAACACAGGATGTATGGTCTATAAGTGATTTCTCTTCACGCTGGAGAGGCCAGATTGGATTAAGATATATTTTCAACTAGACTGATTTGTTTTTCAATATTGGAGGCTGTTAGATTCTTAACAGCCTCTTTTTTTCTTTAAATCATAGATGAATTATTATCATTAATATGAAACCGCGGAGCGATTTCATAAATAATTACAGGGAATATAATAATCTAAATTGTACCACGAGTCGGTTCCATGAATTATAACCTTATAAATATGATAAAAATTTGCTAAACAGTGGACAGGAAAATGTTTAACGGGCCCACCTGTTTTACGCACTATTTAAAAATAGCTTCGGAAACCCGTATTTAATGTGGATTGATTTTTGAATTTGGGTGTTGCAAGCTACCTTTATGGCACGTTTATGCGAAAATTAAAATGTAAAACACAATGGCAAACACTTATACTCAATGTTATTTTCATTTGGTATTTGCAGTGAAAAACCGCGATGCCTTAATAAAAAAAGAATGGAAAGATGAATTGGAGATGTATATTACAGGAATTGTCCAAAATCATCGGCATAAAATGCTGGCAATAGGTGCAATGCCCGACCATATTCATTTCTTAATCGGATATAATGTGAATCAACTGATCCCGGATCTGGTAGAAGAAATTAAAACATCATCTAATTCATGGATAAAAGGGGAAAGGTTATCTAAATTTAGATTTGAATGGCAAAAAGGTTACGGGGCTTTTACCCATTCCCGGTCCCAAGTTGACACTGTGGTGAAATATATTTTAACTCAGAAAGAACATCACAAAAAAAAGCGATTCAAAGAAGAGTATTTGGAAATGCTTGAAAAGAACAATGTTGAATTTAACCAGGAATACCTGTTTGAATTTTTTAGTGATATTTATGGAGGGGATTAAATATTGCGGTGCTCTGCACCTGTGGTTATGTTTTTCAAATGCATTTCTACAAATATTTTGCAGCTCTGCTGCATAGTGTTATGCCATAAAAGGTATAGATGACCGAACTATTTGTATGTAAATGATTTTGGTGGCGCCAAAAGGTGCGGAGCACCATTATATTTAAACGACTTGATTGTAGTACAGACCAAAAGGTGCGGAGCACCATTATATTTGCAACGACTTGATTGTAGCACAGGCCAAAAGGTGCAGCGCACAATAATATTTGTAGATAAATGTTTGTCGTAAAGGATAGAGGTGCAGCGCACCGGAATATTTACATTAAATAATTGAAATTAATTATATTGACAAACAAGTTTTTTGGGAATAACAAACGATATCAATTTAGAATTAAAATTAGGGTGTTGCAACGCTGAAAACAGGAAATATGATGTTGACTTTTCAGATGTCCGTGGACAGGAAAATGTTTATTGGGCTCTTGAAGTAGCTGCAGTCGGTGGCAATAATATTATCATTTTGATAGGCTTATAAGGAATACTATAGCTACAGACCGTTCCTTACATTTTAAAATCCTCAAAAATTAATGACTTTGGTGAAATAACTACATATGTCAGAATAGGCTGCTTTTATATAATGCAAAATATCAGGTCGTTAAGCAGTAGTTAATAACTATACTACCAAATGTTAATAAACTTAAAAATTTTGGCTTGCATCGGGGATAATGCTTGTTTAATTTAGCAATTACCCGCCGAAAAAATCAGTGGTCGTTTAATCTCATTAAAATCAGAGAATAACAGAAAACTATGGAAGAATTATTTGTCCAGGAACCAGCTATTGCAACTGAAAAGGCAATAAAAAAGCAATCAGTACCAGAAATGCAGAAAACAGTTGAAGGGGGTAATATCAAAAAATCTGTTTTTACTCACGAAGAAGCAGTAGAGGAAAGCATACAGTACTTCAATGGAGATGAACTGGCAGCAAGGGTGTGGACAAACAAATATGCACTGAAAGATTCATTTGGAAACCTGTTTGAAAAAACACCTGACGATATGCATCACAGGCTGGCCCGTGAGATACACAGGATTGAAAAGAAATATCCAAATCCGTTATCGGAAGAGCTTATCTACAGTGTATTGAAAAATTTCAAATATATTGTTCCGCAGGGCGGACCAATGACAGGTATTGGTAATGACCACCAAATAGCTTCATTGTCGAATTGTTTTGTTATAGGTAATGATGGAACTTCGGACTCCTACGGGGGTATTATGAAGATTGATCAGGAACAGGTTCAGCTTATGAAGCGACGTGGAGGAGTTGGCCACGACCTATCGCATATCCGGCCAAAAGGGACACCTGTTTTTAACAGCGCTCTCACCTCAACAGGCGTAGTCCCCTTTATGGAGAGATATTCAAACTCAACTCGCGAAGTAGCGCAGGATGGCAGAAGAGGAGCGCTCATGCTGTCAATATCTATCAAGCACCCCGATTCTGGGAAGTTTATTGATGCCAAACTTGAAAGCGGAAAGGTTACAGGTGCAAATGTGTCTGTTAAGCTTACCGATGATTTCATGAAAGCAGTGGAAGAAAAAACACTTTTCAGACAACAATATCCGATTAAATCAGATAACCCTAAGTTTGCAAAAGACATCATTGCAGTGCAGCTATGGACCAAGATAATCCATAATGCCTGGAAATCAGCGGAACCTGGAGTATTATTCTGGGATACTATAATTAAAGAGAGCGTTCCCGATTGCTATGCTGATCTGGGATATGAAACTGTCTCAACAAATCCGTGTGGAGAGATACCTTTATGCCCCTACGACAGCTGCCGGCTTCTGGCACTAAACCTGTTCAGTTATGTAAATAATCCTTTTACCGATAAGTCTGAATTTGACTTTGAATTGTATAAAGAGCACGCAGGTTTGGCACAACGTATGATGGATGACATCATTGATCTTGAACTGGAAAAGATCGATGTAATTCTTGCAAAAATAAATGGAGATCCTGAGCTTGAAGAATTGAAACTTGTTGAAAGGAACCTCTGGACGAATATCAGAAAAAAAGCTGAGGAAGGAAGAAGAACAGGAATAGGCATAACAGCTGAGGGAGATATGCTTGCAGCACTCGGATTAAGATATGGTAGCGACGATGCTACAAATTTTTCAGTTGAAGTTCATAAAACCCTTGCCCTGGAAACATATAAGTCATCTACCTACCTGGCAAAAGAGCGAGGAGCCTTTGCAATTTATGATGCAGAGCGTGAAAAAAATAACCCTTTCATATTAAGAATGAAAGAGGCAGATCCGGTTATGTATAATAACATGGTTAAGTTTGGTCGCAGAAACATTGCCCTGCTTACAATAGCGCCAACAGGAACAACAAGTCTTATGACCCAGACAACTTCCGGAATTGAACCTGTCTTTTCAACTTTCTATAAAAGAAGAAGAAAGGTTAATCCTAATGATAAAGATGTAAAGATCACATTCCATGATGAAGTTGGAGATTCATGGGAAGAGTTTAATGTGTTCCACCATAAGTTCATTGATTGGCTTAAACTGAACGGATACGACACCGATGAGGTTACCCGGATGGGAGACGAGGAGATTGAATCGATAATTGAGGAATCGCCTTATTTTAAAGCAACTGCTAACGATGTTGACTGGATAGCCAAGGTGAAGATGCAGGGCGCGATACAGAAATGGGTCGACCATTCAATCAGCGTTACAATTAATCTGCCTGCAGATGCGAAAGAAGAGCTGGTTAGCGAGCTCTATCTTACTGCATGGAAATCGGGATGCAAAGGAGCGACGGTTTATCGCGATGGATCAAGAAACGGGGTTCTTATAGCTGGCAAGAGTGATATACGTCCTGAAAAACCAAAACGTCCTAAAGTTCTTGATTGTGATGTGATAAGGTTTAATATTAATGAAGAAAGGTGGGTAGCTTTTGTCGGGTTAAAAGAGAGCCGGCCTTATGAAATATTCACCGGTATAGCCGATGAGGAGATATTCCCTATCCCGAAAAGCATAATCAAAGGTAAAATTATTAAAAACAGGGATGAGGACGGCAAGACTCGTTACGATTTTCAGTATACCGATAAGTATGGTTATAAGAAAACAATGGGAGGATTGTCTCACATGTTCAAACCTGAGTTCTGGAATTATGCAAAACTTATTTCAGGTGTGTTGAGACATGAGATGCCAATATCAGACGTAGTTAACCTTATAATATCTCTCAGGCTTGATAGTGAGTCAATTAACAATTGGAAGAATGGTGTGGAGAGAGCATTGAAAAAGTATATTCCAAACGGAACAAAGGCAAAAGGCAAATGTGGTGAATGTGGTTCGGAGAACCTGGTTTATGAGGAAGGTTGTCTTATTTGTAAAGACTGCGGATCGTCAAAGTGCGGCTAGATTTGTAATAGGGGTCCCTGTTTCAGGGAATATTTATATATCAATTTATGTTACTGTAGAGACGTTGTATGCAACGTCTCTACTCTTAAATATCAGATCTATCTTACAGCTCTGATTAATCCTCTTCTCAGATAAGGTGCTTTCATTTTCTTATCATAGTAATGAATCATATACCCTTTTGAAGGAGTAACCTGGAATCCATGCTCAAGCATGAGCCTTGTAAAATCATTTTCGTCATCATTTTTATGATATGTGCAAAGTGCCACTTTAAATGACCTCCCGGTTTTAAAAACATTGTTGCAGCTGTCAAGAACTATCGATTCTGCGCCATCTACATCTATTTTATTACACCCAATTCCTTTCCTGTCTTTTCGAAAGCTGCTATAGCCATATCAAGATGCTCTTTTTCATGTGCTGCAGAAAGCTGTACCCTTATTCTGGCCTGACCTTTTGGCACAACAGGATAATAGAAGCCAATAACATAAATACCTTCATTCAGTAATCTTGCTGCTAAGGCCTGTGAAAGTTTTGCATCATATAACATGACTGCACATATTGCTGACTTAGTGGGTTTTATATCAAAACCCAGTTTGGTCATTTCAGCAATGAAATATTGAGCATTCCAGTGAAGTTTGTCCTGCAGAATGTTCGTTTCAGTCATCATCTCAATCATTCTGATGCCAGCTGCAGCAACCATTGGGGGTATGGAATTTGAGAACAGGTAAGGACGCGATCTTTGTCTCAGAATCTCGATGATCTCTTTTTTCCCGGTTGTGAAACCACCTATTGCTCCACCAAATGCTTTCCCAAGAGTTCCTGTAATGATTTCAACTTCTCCTGAAATATTAAAAAGTTCAGTAACCCCTCTTCCTGTTTTTCCAACAACACCTGCTGAATGTGATTCATCGACCATAACCAGTGCATCGTATTTATTTGCAAGCGCCACTATTTTATCCAGGGGTGCCACATTGCCATCCATCGAAAATACCCCATCGGTTACAACAAGTCTGAACCTGTGTTGCTGTGCGAGTTGCAGTTGTGCTTTCAGGTCCTCCATATCAGCATTTTCATATCTGTAGCGTTGTGCTTTGCAGAGCCTTACGCCATCGATAATAGAGGCATGATTCAAAGCATCAGAGATTATTGCATCTTCACTTGTAAGAAGAGGTTCAAACACTCCTCCGTTTGCATCAAAACAAGCTGCGTAAAGAATTGTCTCTTCAGTTCCGAAGAATCCGGCTATCTTTTTCTCGAGTTCTTTATGAAGATCTGTTGTACCACAGATAAACCTGACCGATGACATCCCATAACCATGATTATCCAAAGAAACCTTAGCTGCATCAATTAGCGATGGGTTATTCGATAGTCCAAGATAGTTATTGGCACAGAAATTCAATACTTTCTGACCTGTATCAAGTTCAATTTCAGCACCCTGGGGTGATATAATTATCCTTTCATTCTTGTAGAGGCCGGCTTCTTTAATCTCTTTAATAATCGCAACCAGGTGGTTCTTATAATTTGAATACATATTGTTTTAGTTGAGGGTGAGTTTGTCTGTAAAGGCTATAAAGTCGAAAGTCATAATAATATCATAAATTGTATTTTAATAGCTTTCAGCTTTAAAGACTTTCGACTTTTTTAATCCCAGTTAAGAATGACTTTTCCGCAATTTCCTTCCTCCATTATATCAAATCCTTTCTGAAAGTCGTCAATAGAGAAACGATGTGTGATAACAGGGCTCAGATCTATTCCTCCTATGATCATCTGTTCCATTTTATACCATGTTTCCCACATTTCACGACCATATATACCTTTAAGAGTAATTGCCTTAAAGATAATATCACTCCAGGGAACCTCGAAGTTTGATGGCAGTATTCCCAGCAATGATATACTTGATCCATTGTACATATTATTGATCATATCTACGAATGCTTTTGGTGAACCCGACATCTCAAGTCCGATATCAAATCCTCTCATACCAAGCTTTTTAACAGCATCAGTGATCTTTTCTCCTTTCGAGGGGTTGACAGTTATAGTTGCTCCCATTTTTTTTGCAATATCGAGGCGGTAATCACTTAGATCGCTGGCAACAATAAATCTTGCTCCTGCAAATTTTGCAATACCGACAGCCATACTTCCAATAAGTCCGGACCCGGTAATCAGAACATCTTCACCAAGGAGTGGAAATGACAAAGCTGTATGGGTTGCATTGCCAAAAGGATCCATGATTGCAGCCCATTCATCGGGAATTCTCGGGTCGAGAGGTATTACATTTACGGCAGGAATTTTTACATACTCAGCAAATGATCCATCTATGTGAACTCCGATACCGATGGTATTTTCGCATACATGCTCTTTTCCACGGCGGCAGTTGCGGCAATGGCCACAAGCCAGATGGCCTTCCCCGGTAACTCTTTCACCAATTTTGAGATTGGTTACTCCTGCACCCATTTTTTCAATATGCCCCATGTACTCATGACCAATTACCATTGGAGTACGGATGGTCCTTTGCGACCATGAATCCCATTCATAGATATGCAGATCAGTTCCGCATATTGCAGACTTCTTAACTTTTATTATTACATCATTAAGCCCCGGTTCCGGGATAGGAACTTCTTTCATCCAGAGGCCTTTCTCAGGCCTGGCTTTCACAAGAGCTTTCATCTTCTCCATAAAGGTCCGTTTTATTAATCTTTAAGTTTTATTAAACTACTAAATTAATACAATTCCACTATTCAAAGCCTGATTTTTGTAATAGTATTTTATGTAATCAGGTTTGCTTATCTTTACAACATATTTTAAACTGATTCAACCATTATATGGCACAAGTAAGAGTTCGTTTTGCACCAAGTCCGACAGGCCCTTTACATATTGGTGGTGTAAGGACAGCCCTGTACAACTATCTTTTTGCAAAAAAAAATGATGGTCTATTTATTTTACGGATTGAAGACACCGATAAGGCAAGATTTGTCGAAGGAGCTGAAAAGTATATTATGGAATCCTTGAATTGGTGCGGGATAATTGTTGATGAGGGAATTAATGAGGGCGGAGATTATGGCCCTTACAGGCAGATTGACAGAAAAGAAATTTACAGGCAATACGCTGATATCCTTGTAGATAGTGGTGATGCATATTATGCTTTTGATACTCCTGAACAACTTGAAAGCTTAAGAAGAAAATCAGAAAATGCAGGCCAGACATTTATTTATAATGCAGCTACAAGAGAATCTCTGGACAATTCGGTCTCTATACAGGAAGCAGTCTGGAAGGAAAAACTTACGAGGGGTGAGCCTTACGTAATACGATATAAGATGCCGCATAATGAGGATATTCATTTTGACGACATTATCCGTGGTAACATTGTAGTAAACACCAGCACACTCGATGATAAGGTTCTGTTTAAATCAGATGGCATGCCAACTTATCATCTGGCTAACATTGTCGATGATCATTTAATGAAGATAAGTCATGTAATAAGGGGAGAAGAGTGGCTCCCTTCACTGCCTCTTCACGTTATGGTTTATCGTTCTTATGGTTGGGATCCTCCACATTTTGCTCACCTCCCTTTACTTCTGAAACCTGATGGGAAAGGTAAATTAAGCAAACGTGACGGTGACAAAATGGGTTTTCCGGTATTTCCTCTCTTCTGGCCATACGGAGAAACAGCAAAAGGATACCGGGAAGAGGGATATTACCCGGATGCATTTGTCAATATGCTTGCATTACTGGGGTGGAACCCGGGTACAGAGCAGGAAATTTTTTCCATAAAGGAGCTGACGGAAGCATTCTCTATCGATAGAGTAGGTAAGTCAGGTTCGCGTTTTGACCCTGAAAAGGCGAAGTGGTTTAATCATCAATATCTTCAGAAAAGGAGTAATAATCAGCTTGCACTTGAATTAAGGGAATTTCTGAGAGCTCAGGGATATCATATTGACATTGTTCGACTTGAAGTACTTATCAGCCTGGTAAAAGAAAGGGTTAGTTTTGTAAAAGATATATGGGAACAGACGGATTTCTTTTTTAAGGCTCCGGAAACATATGATCAGGAGGTAATTAAGAAAAGATGGAAAGAGGACTCGTTAAGCCTTCTATTGGAATTAAGATCTTTGCTTGAAAAGATGGATGACTTTGAAGCTGTCAGAACCGAACCTGTTGTTAAAAAATGGATTATGGATAAAGGATATAATACCGGGGCAATTATGAATGTTTTCAGACTTGTAATTGTTGGTACATTGAGAGGCCCTCGTATGTTTGATATAATAAGCTGGATCGGGAAGGAGGAGACACTTAAGCGTATTGACAAAGGACTTTCTGTTATCGGTAAATATTAAGTAAGGACCATTATCTTTTGAGATCAAATATGGTACGGAGTAAAAGACAGACCTATTTTGTATCAGTACATGGTTTTAATTAACCTTGGTTACGAGTCTTTTTGAAAATGTAATAAGCAGGAATCCCTACAAGCACCGTAATTGATGCAATTGCTGATTCCATTGGTCTTTCAAGAAATGCGAGAACTAAAATAAGCACTCCGGTTGTTATATATAATATTTGGGTATAAGGATATCCTGGTAACCTGAGTGCTAAGGGGCTGTCTTTTCTAAGTTTAACAACACCTATCACTGTAAGTATCGGAAATATGCCCAGTGCAAATCCCATGTAGGTAAGAACCTGTTCGAAAGTTCCGGATAGTGTGAGAACAATGGCAATAGCGCTTTGAAGTATAATTGAGTTTGAAGGTACCTGAAATTTTGGATGGATCTTTGCTACAGCTTTGAAGAATAATCCGTCTTTGGCCATTGAATAATAAACTCTTGGTCCGATAATAATAAAAGCACTAAGAGATGAAAAGAGGGCAAAGGCGATTAAAAGTGAAAATAAATTATCGGCAGATTGTCCAAATAATTTTCCCATAACAAGTCCTCCGATTGAAATTACACCTTTCATCTCCTCCGGGTTGATCCCATACACATACAATATGTTGATACTCAGGTAAAGAAATATTACTATTCCGGTTCCGTAAATGAGAGACCGGGGTAGTATTTTTGACGGATTCTTAATTTCGGCTCCAAGATAAGTTGAGGCATTCCACCCGCTGTAGGCAAACATAATCCACATTAAAGAAAGACCGATAGTCTTCCACCCGGCAAATCCTGAAGAGACCCCGCCTCCTGAACTGAAGTTACTCATATCTCCCTTTCCGGAAAGGAACCCTGCCAGCAACAGTAACACTATGAGTGCTATTTTCATTATTGTGAGTATATTCTGTACACGGGCACCTGATTTTATTCCTCGGTAATGAATGAACGTGAAAATCAGGATGACTGTAACTGAAAGAAATGTTTTGGTGACAACAGGGCTCATGATCCCTTCATTTTCGAACCAGAAAGGGATTATTGGCAATGCCCTGCAGAAATATTCACTGAAACCCATTGCTGAAGCCGCAATTGGTGCAGAGAATCCGACAATAAATGATACCCATCCACTCAGGAAGCCAAATATTGGATGATATAGTCTTGAGAGAAAAAGATATTCACCTCCTGCTCCTGGCATTGCTGCTCCCAGCTCTCCATACGATAGAGCTCCGCAAAGTGCAATAATTCCTCCTGCTACCCAGAGTGCCAGCATTAACAAGGGATTGTTAAGCCCTGCCATAAGAAGACCAGAAGTGGTAAATATTCCTGCCCCGATCATATTGGCTACTACAATGTTAGTAACAGGGAAGAGTCCCAGCTTCCTCTGGAGATTATCGTCTGTCATATTCAGGAGATATTACTTTTCAGCTCTTTTATAGCTTATGGATAATCCTCCGCCTGAAGTATTAACTGTGGTCTCATAGTTTTTCATACTCTTTATATATTCAAGGAATATGGCCTGTCCACTGCCATATCCTCTACCACCGGAGGAAATATTGTGAGCCGTAAAACATCCTCCAACAATAAGTTTAGGATCAGCATCTATAAAATAATTTTTATACCAGTTTTTATCCGCATCACTGAAGACAAAATCAAATGGTCCTTTAAGTTCCTTTACCAGTGAATGGGCATCTGCAAGCCTGGCATCAATATATTCTGATAAACCGGCTTGTTTGAAGTTTTCAACAGCAGTTTTATGCCTTCTCTCATCAATGTCGATTGTAATAAGCTTACCTCCTGTTTTGCTGAGAGCCCAGGCGATCCAGATTCCTGAGTGGCCCGTAGAAGTGCCAATTTCCAGTGCGTTTTTATAATTACCTTTAATAATAAGATCATAAAGTAATTGTCCGTCAACTGCCGGGACATTCATATCATACCATTGACGTGAATGATCAGAGAGAAACTTTTTCACTTTTTCGTCAAGGACAGTATTTTCTTTAGATGTTTGCGCCATTATTGGCGCCTGAAATATTGATGCCCCAATAAGCAAACAAATTATTAGTCCAGAATTATTCAGAGTTTTCATTTTTCTTGCGTATTAGTGGATAAATAAAGCTTTTGTATTTTGACAGTTAAAGTATGAAATTTATTCCCTTTATAAAACATGATACAACGATATTATTATTTTATTAACTAACATTTATTATGAATAAAAAAATCAAATTTATTAATACCTTGCTGTCATATTTTAAAGGATTGATTCTAAAGTTAGGATCATGAAATACAATTTATAATAGACAGTGATTCAGTAATTTAAAATAATTTATATGAATTTTTCAGACTTTATTACTCATAATGGTAAAAGGGTAAACAAGGAGCATTATATCCACCTTATTCAGGTTTCTATGATTGATGGTTCAATTAGCAAGTCAGAGATGGAGTTGCTTCACAAAGAGGGCAGGAAATTTGGGCTGACCGATCCGGAGATTGAGAAACTAATAGATTCGGAGAGCCATGATCATTATCATCCACCTTATAGTCTTAATGATAAATTTGACCAGATTTACAACATTGCTGAAATGATACTTGCAGATGATGTAGTTACAGATTCGGAGAAGAAAATAATGAGAAGATATGCTGTTACTGCAGGTTTTAACGATGATGTAATTGAGGGTCTTATCAATCTTCTCCTGGAAGGTGTAGCAAATGGGGAAGATGAGGACAAATTGCTTAAAAAGTTTAAAAAAATGTCTTCCTGATGGGAGATCTGTTCCCGAATACAGATATCCTATTTTGAATCCTGGCATTTATTTTTGTACAATTGGCAATCATTTCTGGTGGATGTTTTTTTAATGACATAAATAGATAATTCTACATAAGCTTTAAACAATGATCATTAATAATATTATGGAAAAATGAAAAAACTAGTAATTGTATTCTTACTTGCTGTTTCCTTATCAGTTAGTGCTCAGGACAATAAGGAAGATCAGAATTTTGGGATTGTATTTTCGGGTTTTGTAAAGACTGATATATTGCGTGATACGAGACAATCAAGTACAGCAAATGGTTTGAGGGAAGGACATTTTTACCTTTTCCCTGATAATGTGCTTCTTGATGCAGCCGGGAATGATATAAATGACAATCCAAAATTTCATATACTTAATATTCAAACACGCCTTAAGGGAGTTATTAGTGGGCCAGATGCATTTGGTGCAAAAACTTCAGGAGGGATTGAGGCAGAATTTTTTGGCACAAGCGAAAGCGATATTAATGGATTTAGACTGCGGCATGCTTTTGTTAAACTGGACTGGTCCAATACTTCACTTCTTATTGGACAGAACTGGCATCCTATGTTTCCTGTTGAAAGCTATCCGTTAACCTTAAGTTTTAATACGGGGGCTCCCTTTACTCCATTCAGCCGAAACCCGCAAGTCAGAGTTACCAGGAAACTTGGAGATATTAGTCTCTTGCTTACAGCATACGCTCAACGTGATTTCACCTCTTCAGGTCCCTTTGGAAGTAGTAACAGTTATTTACGCAACAGCGGATTACCTGGCTTTGATCTACAGGCACGTATTCCGGTGGGAGATGTTATAACAGGATGGGCAGGAGTTGATTATAAAAAACTAAGACCGGAGCTCGTTACAACTGCAAATTTTGAAACTGATGCAACCATCGGCAGCTTTTCAGCTTATGCAAATGTAAAAATTAAGACGAGTCCTGTTAATCTCTCAGTAATGGGAGTCTATGGTCAGAATGCAAGCGACCTTGTCATGATAGGAGGATATGCAGTTTCCGGAACAAACTCTGTTAGCCAGATTAAAACCTATACCAATTTGAATACTGCTAATTTCTGGGCTGATATGAACACTAATGGGAAGAAAGTAGCATTTGGTCTCTTTACAGGCTTTAGTAAAAACCTTGGAGCCAGCGAAGAAATCACTGGAGCTGTATATGGTCGTGGAAATAACATTGATCATTTGTTCAGAGTCTCTCCTCGTGTAACTTTTACGGAAGGGCGATTAACTTTTGCAGCTGAAATTGAAAGTACAACAGCAGCATATGGAACAATGCAAACCAGTGGCAAGGTTACCAACACAAATAATGTCAGTAATTTAAGAATCCTTCTGAGTACGATTTATCAATTTTGATTAAACCCGGAATAAGAATTTTATCCTCGCTTCAGAGTTTGCTTTTAACTTGTAATTGTATTATCTGTCAGGCAAATTTTAACACACTAAAAAATGGCAAAAAGTTACTACACCTCAATTTTACTTCTTCTTATTTTTTGTTTTTCAACATTATCGGCACAGCAGAGTAAGGTAATAAGTACAATTATCGAGATTGGGAAAACAGATAATCAGACCATGAACCATCTGGATGTTCTTACCAACCGTTTTGGAGGGAGATTAATAGGATCGGATGCATATGAAAATGCAGGTGAATGGTGCGCCTCACAGTTCAGAAAATGGGGAATTGAAGTTCAGATGGATGAAGTTGGGACCTTACCGGTGGGATTTAATCGTGGTCCATGGTTTGGACGTATGTTAAGTGAAAACGGTATGGACCTGCATTTTGCCACTCCCTCATATACATCAGGAACGAAAGGGGTACAAAGAGGTCATGTTTTGAAGGAGCCTCTAACCCAGACCGACTTTGATCGCATGAAAGGAGCCCTTAAAGGAGCTTGGGTACTTATTGGTGGCACAAATACCGGCTGGCCTGTTGATTATTCGTTAAAAGGCGATTCAATCAGGGCAAAGGTGATTGCTGAAAATGAAGAAATAGCTAAGGCCAACAGGGAGATCGTGAGGGAGAACAGAAGTAACCCTGACCAGGAGCCCAAAGAAACAACACCTTTAAAGGAGGAGCCGGCTCTTTTTTATAAGCAGATGTGCGAGGCAGGAATACTGGGAATCATTCAGTCTGCATCTGTGCCTATAAGGGTTTTATATGACAGAAAAAATGTCGAGAAGATGACTTTTGAGTCTCTCCCTACAGTGCCTGACATAAAGCTTGATGAAAGGCAATACAAGATTATTGAGCAGATGGTTAAGGAGCGTAGGTATTTTCTGCTGGAATTTGATATAAGAAACCATTTTAAGATGGGCCCTGTAAAATATCATAATGTAATAGGAGTTATCAGAGGAACAAAGTATCCGGATGAGTATGTTATGATGGGTGGTCATCTCGATGCATTTGATGTTGCAACCGGTGGTGTTGATGATGGTTCAGGAGTTACTCCTACAATGGAAGCTGCACGTCTGATAATGGCTGCAGGCGGGAAGCCTAAACGTACTATCCTCGTTTGTCTATGGGCAGGTGAAGAGTTTGGGCTCTGGGGGTCGAAGAGTTGGGTTAAGAGGAATGAAAACAGATGGGATAAAATATCTAATTATTTCAACCGCGATGGTGGCCCAACTGTAGCTAACAGTCTTACGGTTCCTGAAGCTATGTACGATGATTTTGAAAAGGTTTGCGAGCCCCTTAACAGCATCAATCCCGACTTCCCGTTTACTCTTAAAAAACGAACAACACCTCCCAGACCAAGACCTCTATCAGCTGGTGGCTCAGATCATGCTTATTTTGCGAAAAATGGGATTCCGGCAATCAGCTTTGGAACTGCAGATACGAAAGGGTACGATTTTAACTATGGCGAAATATGGCATACAGAGCGTGACATGTATAACAAGAGTATCCCTGAATACCAGAATCATACTTCAATAGTTACAGCGGTTGTTGTTTACGGACTGGCCAATCTTGATCACCTGTTATCGAGGGATGGATTATATCTGGAGGAGACCAGAGAGGTTATGCATTGAGTAGGACTAATTTGCCCAACCTGTTGGGTGTATTAATTATTATTGATTTTGATACCATTAATTCTATTATAATTTCCTAACTTGTAGGATAATTAACTGATCTGTAACTTAACAAATCTTAAAATGAGAATTTTTATTACCGGATTTGTTGTATTCGTGATTTGGTGTTTTATTTCCGCATGGCTTTATACCGATAAAGTATTACCTGCAATGGGGAAACCGGTTCCGGTACAATCAATCTATGAATTACAAACTAATGTGGCAGATTCTTTAGCGCAGCTTAATGAGTCAATACCACCGAGCCTGATGATCTATTTTGAGTTTGATAAAGTAAAATTCAAGACTGATCCGCAAACTGATATCAGAATATCTGAGTTAAAGAATTGGCTTGAGAAATATCCATTATCCAATCTTTTAATTACCGGCCACACCGATCTGGTAGGCACAACGGATTATAATCATTCTCTTGGGCTCAATCGAGCCAAAATAATAAAAAATTACCTGGTTGAAAAGGGAATCCCTTTGGCAAATATTAATACAGACTCAAAAGGGGAGAGTCAACCTCTGGGTGATTACCTTACAGAAGAGGGAAGAGCAATGAACAGAAGAACAGAAATATCAATTAAAATGAAATAATATGAAGCTATTATATATTCTACTCGCACAATCTGTTACAGGAGCAGTAATTACAATAATTGCATTACTCCTGGTTGCAGCAATAATTGGATACCTTACTGCCTGGTTTTATGCAAAATCAGTTTATACTCCTATTATTAAGGGTCTTGAAGAAGATAAAGCCGAATTAAATAAGCAGATTGCCGGTTTAAAGGAAGATATAACTAAACTTAATGGGAAGGTTGAGAAACTGAATGAGAGTATTGGTAAACTTGAAAAGGAGATTGTTGCCAAGGATAAAGAGATAGAACATCTTAAGAAACCGATGAAATAGCCAGACCCTGTCTCCCTGGTATTTTACATAAAAGGGTATTATATCCCAAATGTGAAGAAATTTATTATTTTTATTATCCGGTACATAGCGGTTTCCCGTGAATTGATACCGGTTTAATTATTATTTGTAATATCCATAAAATGATTTGAAAAAATGAGGCCATTTATTTTAGCAGAGACGAACTGGAAAACAATTAAAGATCAGGATATTGAATTAGCTGTTTTGCCATGGGGGGCAACTGAAGCACATAATTATCATTTGCCATTTTCAACCGATAATATTATGGTTGAAAAAATAGCAGCAGAAGCAGCTCAATCAGCATGGAATAAAGGAGCCAGGGTAGTTGTATTGCCTACAATTCCATTTGGTGTAAATACAGGTCAGCTTGATATAAAGCTAAATATTAATCTTAATCCAACCACACAATTTGCCATTATTAATGATGTAATTGATGTGTTAAACAGGCATAGTATTTATAAATTTCTGATATTGAATGGACATGGAGGTAATGATTTTAAGCAGATTATCAGAGAGTTAGGGTTAAAATATCCAAAAATGTTTATTTGTGGTTGTAACTGGTATCAGTCATTTGACAACGCGGAATTTTTTGAGAATAGTGGTGGTCATGCAGATGAGATGGAAACAAGTGTGATGCAGTACCTTGTACCTGAATTGGTTCTTCCATTACATGTAGCCGGAAGTGGGGCCAGTAAGAAGTTTAAAATCAAAGCGTTAAATGAAAAATGGGCCTGGGCAGAGCGAAAATGGTCACAGGTCACCAGCGATACAGGAGTTGGTAATCCCCATAAAGCAACATCTGAAAAGGGAGAAAAGTGTTTTAATGAGGTAGTTAAACAAACAGGAAACCTGATGATTGAATTATCGGAAGCAGATATTAATAATATGTATGAATGATTCCTGGTATCTTATCTAAATTTAAATGATATCATGTTTAAAAAACTCAGTATCGCATTATTAGCGATATTGTCAATGCTTGCTTCAGGCTGCGACAGAACTTTTATTCCGGTTCGTAATACAATGGCTCTTAGTGGATTGTGGCATTTTGCATTGGATACTGCCAGTGTTGGGATTACAGAAAAATGGTACACACTATCTCTTAACAAAAATATACAATAAGAAATAAGGATAATCCTTTGAGTAACTTTGTGACGACCTTTGTGTTCCTGAGTGGTTAGATACTTGTAATAAATTACATCCCCTCACTAAGGGGAGTCAATTCTAATTTTCTGAATTCTACTTCAGATCCTTCAGCCTGGATAGCTATCTGACCTTTTTCAGCTGTACAATCAAAGCCATAATTTACCATAACATTGTTTACCCATACTTTAATCTCTTTACTCCGGCATTCAATGATCATTGTATTCCATTCTCCTACAGGATTTTCAGAATCCTCAGTAAGATTCGGGATACGACGGTTTTTGCCCTCAGTAATACCCCATTTCTCCTGAGGTCCTCGCCGTGCTTCCATGTCGGGAACTTTAATGTCTTCCACAATACACCAGAAATCGCCTGCATTTTTATTTTCCATTTGCACTTCAATTGATTGCGGAAACATACTGTATAGGGCACGTGGGCTTGAGGCATGAACAAGTACACCACAGTTACCAGGTGTTGAAGCAAAACGGTATTCGACTTGTAGCCTGTAATTCTGATATATCTTATCCGTAATCAGATGACCTCCGGGTTTACCAAGACTGACAAGCAATCCGTTACGGACAATAAACGGACTTTTTAAGGTCGCATCGTTATCTATGGCCGGAACATCAGCATGCCATCCGGAAAGATCTTGTCCATTAAAAAGGCTTTCAGGCTTTGGTGGAGTTTGAGCTTTCAGGGAAAACCCACCAGCCAGAATCAAAATAGATATTAGAAGTTTTTTCATATTAATGCTCCTCCTGTTTTATCAGTTTTGTTAACAGTTGATTTATAAGCTTGTCTGATTTACGGTATTAATTGATGATTAATCAGACTTTATTAATTTATACAAAGGTATAAAAATAATATGAAGGGTATTTCTGTAACACAAATTAGAGGTGTCAGAGAGTTGCCATTTTAAGTCGTAAGATTTATTTGTTTTGTTTATCTGAATTAATAACTTCAGACCTCCTGATCCCATTTCTGGATATCAGTTAGTTGCGTTTTTCATGTCGCAAACACAAAATGTCGTAAATTAGCCGGAAAAAATCAGATATGCAACAGTTTCTTCCAATATTTCTTGAGGATACCAAGATGGTCAA
>DATKUO010000138.1:0-3221 GCA_035530515.1 Bacteroidales bacterium | reverse complement strand
ATTGGTGGGTCCATTACCATAATCCGTGTCATACCAAAACTGCATTACTGTGCCGGCATCAGATTCATTAAGTAATTTATATAATATCCCTAGATGACATATAACCCCCGTGCCGGACATATTGATTCTTTCTTCTGCCGATCCATCTACTGCCATATGAATATTCACTACTTTATGTCCGGTGCCGCTTATCACGGTTTGGGGATCTACAGAAAGGGTGACATCTTTATCGGGGGTTTTTTCTGATAAGTAATCATATATTTCGTGTGATGCCATAAATTTTAATTCCCTTGTGCTACTTCATTCTGAACAACAGTTTTTATAAATGTATTAAATTCTTCGGTATTCATTGCCGTCTGTGTTATTACATGACCAAGAGCCTGCCCTTCAAACTCAAAGGTAATGTTATTGTTTAAGGTGATTTCATTTTGTATGTTAAATTGCTGTTGTTCTTCTTCGGCTTGTTTTGCTAAGGCCTCTTGATACCAAGGGAAAGCTTGAGTACCGGAAACAACCCCCTCATGTGCGATATTGTAATCACCATATGCTTTCATGAAATCTAAGTATCCCGACCCGGCAAAGCTGGCAAAATCACCAAAGGCTTCAGGATCAAAATAAGCCTTCTCGTAGAGCTTGGCGTATTCGGCTTGCATACCCTCAAGGCTTAATGCAGGTGCGTATTGTCCGACTGTTAATTCACGGAGGAAGGATTCTACAGGGCCAAGTATTGCCTCGGTATTAGATCCAATGGCTTCGGTGTTGAGGCCAAGGGCAGAAGTTACAGTCTCTAAGGCTCCTGTAACAGCATCAAAAACAGGCTCCATCTCAGTTAAATAAGCTGTTAAATCTTCATTACCAGGGAAAGCCGCTACAATATCCTCTATATTTATTCCACCCTGTCCCGCTAACTCACTCCATTGAGTGCCTGTATATGTTTGTCCACCATATGATATAGCAGCGGAAGGATTGGTTAGATTTGCCACTCGATGAGATGCCAAGTCCCATTCTTGAATAGTTGGTATATATTTTAATCCTTCAGGAGTTTGCATTTTCCTGCCCCCAAAAATGACAGATGACGCTCGTTCTGTTTCAATAACGGCTTTTGCTTTCTCAAGTTCACTAATCCTATACTGTTCAAACCCTAATGCTAAGGCTTTATCCGGATGGGTATATTCACTAACCTTGGAAAATGCTGGCTCAAAAAGATTCATTAAAGGTTTTAGTGCATCCATCATCATAACTTTATTAAACGCCTCGACAACGCTATTGCCCATATCTAATTTAAAAGCATCTATGAATGTTTGGTATTCTTGACTTTGATATGCTTCCATAAATCCGCTACTAATGGCCGACCCCATGTCTGCCGAAAATCCCTGTATAAACCCTTCCAACATATTAAGCCATTCTTCATTGGCTACAGCCAATAATTGTGCTTGCTGTTCTTTTTGTTGCGCTATCATTATTTCTCTGTCAGTTGGGCCACTATCACCAAACAACTCACCGCCCAATAAACCGCCACCCAAAGCACTAACAGCCATACCTAATGGGCCAAACCCTGCCAAACTAGCTACCCCCAAGCCGCCCAATGCTAAACCGGCGCCGCCGACACCGCCCATACCATAACCCATAGCGCCTGCGCCAACCATTTGTCCATAATTCATATCGCCTAACACCCCGCCGAAGGCAGGTTTGTTAAAAAACCCTTCACCTTTACCTGCAAAACTATCCATTAAATTATCAACCATAGGCTTTATATATTGTTTTTTAACTGCATCAACAAAAACATTAGCGAAAATCTTGCTTATAGATTTACCCAAATCTTTCCAGGCATCTTCAGATCCCATAATTACATCAGTTAATGAATCCCCAATAACATCAGTAATACTTTCAGATACTTTGGGTAAATAGGATTCAAATTCATTCCAGAATTTTTCAGCTCCGGATAATTCTATTTTTACGGGCACTTTTGGAATTATCTTTGGATCATCTTTTTGAGAAGAATCCCCGGGTGTCCCTTTCAATCCTTCAAGCCATGAACGTGCTTTTTTAAATCGTTCATTAATTTTCCCAATAGCCTCTAATTCTTCAACAACCGTCATTCGTGATTCAGCACGTAATTCTTTATACCTTTGAATAGTTTCATCTATTTGAGCTATTCTTTCCGCACTCACAATTAAAGCTTCACTACGTGCATGATAAGGGAGTAAAAGGTTTTCCTTTAATTGTGTGGCCCAAGATTTCCCTTGTGTTGAATATGTTTTTATAAGGCGTTCCCTTTCTTTTTCAAGTCCAGGGATCATCTTTTCCATGCCTTCAGCTTTAATCCATGCCATACCCGCTTTAATTTGATGTATTATTTGTAACCATCCTTCAAAAACATATACTATTGCTTCAACTGAAGTAATCACTTTATTGGCCATTGCAATAGCATAATCATCCAAGTTCCCGGCTTTTTCCAAATTATCAATCGCCTTAATTACATCACTAATACCCTTTTTGATCATATCGAATAGTCCCGCAGCCATAACCTTATTCCGCACCTGAAACCACCTATCAGACATCATTGAGGTCAAACCTTTCCAGGTTTTACCAAGCTTATCCGTCGCCCCCTTAAATTTAGAATCAGTCTTATTCCAGGCATCAAACATCATTTTTTGGGTTTCATCAACAGAATATTTCACACCGTACTGAAATCCCAACATCGTCAAGATACCCTTTTCTCTGAACATATCGGCCGCCGATGCCCCAGCAGAATACATGCGAACAACCTGGCTGGTTGTATCTTGTATAGTCATCCCGTAAGCCGCAGCCAAATCGCCTATCATCGGCATCCATGCCTTTATCTCATCCACACCTCCTTTCATGATACCTGAAAGCATCGTGGCTGAGGCCATGATTTCCTGGTATGTATGAGGGACTTCTGCGGCGTAGGCCGACATATCTTTAAACATACGACTAGCTTCCGATACACTACCCAGAAGCACTTCTAGTCGAACTCTATACTGTTCGGCTGTGCTTGCAGCGTCCACAAAAGATCTTGCTATAATGCCTAAACCTAAACCAACCAAAGCGCCTTTCAATGAAAATATAGTCTTGGTCACACCACCCATAACCTTTTTCATCTTAGCCATTTTCTGCTCAAAGCCATGCATTTTATTCTTAGATTTATCAAGGCTTTTATGCATATCAGCCATATTACTATTAAAGGCTTTTATTTTTGG
>DATKUO010000137.1:0-68335 GCA_035530515.1 Bacteroidales bacterium | reverse complement strand
GGCAACACCCAGAGACAATATGGCTATAAATGAAATATGTCAGACGCTAAATGATTATGAGGCGGTCTTTCCAGGTACAAAACTCAAGCTGGTTTTAAAAACTGCGACAGTGACGCCTGCGAGAGATCAGGAGGTCTGAATATACTCGTTGGAATCTCAGTAGATGGAGAAGAACATAACCATGACCATTTCAGGAAGACTAATGCAGGAGGACCATCCTTTAAAAGAGCAATGAAAGGTATCGAATTGCTTCATAAGAACAAGGTTGAATTTAATACTCTAAGTTGTGTAAATAGTTATAATGTCCATTTTGCATCAGAAACATACAGATTCCTTAAAAAAATTGGCAGCGGATTTATACAATTTTTGCCAGTTATCGAGAGGATTGCCAATAACCCTGAAGTTGAAAGTTTAAAACTTGTGGCTCCCATATTTGGTGCTGATGCTTCTGTTACAGATTGGTCAGTTGGTGCAAAAGACTTTGGTAAATTCCTGGTTACCATCTTCAATAAATGGGTTCGCAATGATGTTGCAAAATACTATGTTCAGATATTCGATACAACTCTGGCTAATTATGTTGGAGAGAATCCGGGCTTATGTGTTTTTTCTGAAACATGCGGTGATGCTCTTGTAATGGAGCATAACGGGGATATATTTTCTTGTGATCATTTTGTTTATCCTGAATATTTTCTTGGTAATATTACCGTAACTCCAATTATTGATATGGTCAAGTCGCAGAGGCAGTTCGACTTTGGTATTGATAAGCGGAACAAACTACCGCGATATTGTCTGCAGTGCGATGTGCGCTATGCCTGCCATGGTGAATGTCCGAAGCACAGGTTTATTAACACACCTGATGGCAAACCCGGTTTAAACTATTTATGTGAAGGTTATAAGATGTTTTTTCATCATGTAGAACCATATATGGAATACATGGCAAAAGAGCTTAAGAGCAAAAGAGCTCCCGCAAATGTTATGAAATGGATCAAAAATAAAGATAACCAGGTGATAAAACCCGTATTACCGGAGCGAAACGATCCCTGCCCCTGTGGCAGTGGGAAAAAATTCAAGAATTGCTGTATGGGAAGTCCATTATTCAAGTGATGATAGAGATTTTTAAATATGGGCTCAGGCATAAAATATAATCTATGGTATAAGTTGAATAATTAGTGATGAAACAGACCACAAATGGTAACTATTAATTGCTATTAGATACCTTTGTCGCGCATGAATAATTTCGATGTTATAGTAGTTGGGGCCGGACCAGCAGGATTACTGGCAGCAGGACGAGCTGCCGAGTTGGGAGCTAAAGTACTTGTCCTGGAAAAGATGAAGCAGGAAGGACGCAAGCTGCTAATCACAGGAAAAGGGCGATGTAATATCACAAACGATGCCCCTATTGACGATTTCATAACACATATATACCCTAATGGCCGATTTCTGAGAAGTGCATTTTCACAGTTCTTTTCATCTGATATAATTGAACTGCTTAAGAGATATGGTGTCGAATCGACCCTTGAAAGAGGCGGGCGCTATTTTCCTGCAAGTAATAAATCAGCTGATGTGTTAAAAGCGTTGCTGAAATGGGTCAATAAAATGAAAGTTGAGATACGTTGTGGCTATCGGGTTGAGAAACTGATCGTTGAAAATAATATTATAAAAGGTATTCAGGCGAACGGTCAGAAATTCATGACCAGCCATGTCATCCTCGCAACAGGAGGGAACTCTTATCCTGCAACAGGATCAAATGGAGAAGGTTATGAACTGGCCAGGCAGGCAGGACATACTATTGAGAAAATTCGACCTGCACTTGTCCCACTGGAAACCGCAGGCGATCTGGCTCAAAAATTACAGGGACTTAACCTGAAAAATGTAAAAGCTGTTGTCTGGCTGGATGATAAGAAATCAGGTGAGGCCTTTGGAGAGATGATCTTCACTCACTTCGGACTCTCCGGACCTATTATACTAACTCTAAGCAGAATTATAGTTGCCGGGTTGCATAATAAAAACAAAGCTGAGATAACCATTGATCTTAAACCTGCTCTCGATGAGCAAAAACTCGATAATCGTTTAGTTCGTGACCTTAATGAACATGGTAAGAAAAAAATCAACAATATTTTCCAATTCTGGCTACCGTTGACCATGGTGCCTGTTTTTATTGATCTTCTGGAACTTGATCCCGAAAAAGAGTGCCATCAGGTTTCATCAAAAGAACGAAAACAAATCAGGCATCTTCTTAAAAACCTTCGTTTCAGGATCACTAATCATCGGTCTTTTAAAGAAGCTATCATCACATCCGGGGGAGTCTCTACAGATGAAATATCTTCTAAAACGATGGAATCGAAAATAATTGAAGGATTATATTTTGCCGGGGAGATGATCGATCTTGATGCTGAAACAGGTGGCTATAACCTGCAGATAGCATATTCGACAGGTTGGGTTGCTGGAAACTCTTGCTTAAAAAATCTTTAATACACTATATTTTAATCTTTCTTTTCGAAGGGAATGGTAAAATAGAATTCAGATCCTTTGCCGGGTTGCGACGTAAACCATATTTTGCCACCAAGTAACTCAACGTAGGCTTTTGATATTGTTAAACCTAGCCCGGTACCTTCAAATCGACGGGTTGAACTGTTTTCCACCTGGTAGAACTTGTTAAATATCAGTTGTTGATACTCAAGAGGAATTCCAATGCCACTATCGGAAATACAGAATTCAATCGAATTATCAATTACCTTGAATCCGAATTCTACTTCTCCTTTGAGAGTGAATTTCAGACTATTACCAATCAGGTTCTTTAATATTTTATTTAGCTTGCCGGGATCAGTATAAATAAATATCTCATTTTCATCAGCAGCACATGCGAATCTGAAAAATATGTTTTTATCAGCTGCAATCGGGTTTAACTGATCATATAATTTTCTGAGTTCATTATTAATGTTTATTTCATCCCTGCTTATATTTATACTATTGGTCTCAATATTGGATATTTCAACAATATCATTAATGATATCAAGCAGATGATCTGAGCTTTGGCAGATAATATCCAAATATTCCTGCCGTACTTCCGGCCCATTTTTATAATCATTCAGAAGAGATGTAAAACCAACAATAGCATTGAGTGGAGTCCTTATTTCATGCGAGATATTGCGGAGAAAGGCAATTTTTAGTCTGTCACTCTCATCTGCTTTCTCCAATGCTTTGTCCAGATGTTTAAGAGTCTGTTTGTGTGCATCTATATCGAAGAGTATACCAAAAACACCTATTACCTTTCCTGACTCATCATCAAGTAAAGGAAGCGAAGAGTCCAGTATCCACTTTCTATCCCCTCCTGCCATTTTTATAAGAACTTCCGCTTTATAGTTAATCAGGTCACCACCAATTATCTTTTTGCGTGATTCCGATAGATCTGAAACTGTATCGTCAGAGAGTGGGACAATTTCAAGAATCATTTCATGAAAGATCTTTTCAGTGAAATCCTCTGGGGCTATTCCAAGGAGCTGCCTTATACCGGCTCCTACATTTAAATAATATCCCTGCCCCGGTTCCGGGCCGAACATTAACTGAAAAGGGACACCCTCGGCATTCTCTATTGCCTGATAATAGAGTGCACCCTTTTGAGAAAACTGCTCTTCAAAGTTTTTGCTTACGAGGCCATTAAATTTATCAGGAGGTTTGGCAGCTATCATAAAACTATTAATTAATATTTTTCTTACATCGCACTAACCTTGATTATCAAAATATACTACTACTTCATCATTCCCATTTAATGAAAATGATAAAGCACACATAAACAGTTCTTTACATATTTATTTTAAATAGTTAGAACTTTATTACAGGTTTTATAGGGATTGATGTAAAATTGTTACCCTCTATTATCAGTATTATATAAATATTCTATTTAAAAATGCTTATATTTGATTGTCTATTAAATATTTCATTTATAAAACTGTTCAATTAATTGAAAGAATATACTGATAATGAAATAATTGAATGTCTGAAGAGTAGGCAGAGCTATGTTGTTCGCTACCTTTCTGAAAGGTATATGCCAATGATAAGGCTAATGGTTTACCAGTTGGGAGGCTCATTGGAAGATGCAAAAGATATTTTTCAGGATGGACTTATAATCATGCTCGAGAAGATTGATAATGAGGATTTTGTTCTTACTTGTAAATTTAAAACCTT
This sequence comes from Bacteroidales bacterium, assembly GCA_035530515.1. Taxonomy (GTDB): domain Bacteria; phylum Bacteroidota; class Bacteroidia; order Bacteroidales; family VadinHA17; genus LD21. The sequence continues at coordinate 64,150 of DATKUO010000137.1, read as the reverse complement.
CCTTTATTGCGTATGTGAAAACCTTTGGAAAGCGGTACTTGAAAAACGAAAAGCAGCTGCAAATTATTTTTCACGCAGGGAAATTGATAACAATGAAAAGGACTTCACAGAAATTCAGGATAATGCTCTCTATGAGAACATTTTTTATGAGGTTTTTGAAACACTCGATCCCGCAAGTCAAAAACTATTGAAACTTTACTGGGATGAGATGTCTGCTAAAGAGATTGCTGATACCCTGGGTTTAACATATGGTTATGTTAGAAAGAAAAAATGTGAAGTACAGGCTGAGCTTGTAAATAAAGTAAAGAATCACCCTGATTATAAACAAATTATTATCTCAAATGAAGTGATCAGAGATGTAGTGCGTTAGGATAAAAGGAATAAATATTAATGAAAAAGCAGAACAAAAATAAGAATGGTAAGATCAGGAATCAATCTGGAAATGATTCCTTGGAAGATTCGTATTATGATCATAACTTATCTGCTGAGGATTCTGCCCTTTTTGATACATTCGGCCAATATATGAAAGGACGGTTTGATCTGGATGAAGTGAGGAACGATCCCTTTTTGCCTGAGATAGAAAAGGATGTAAAAGCTATGATATCAGATTACCATGATAACAGGACAAGAAGCACAGTTGATGAAAAATTTATAAAGGAAATTTGTGAAGGTTTAGTCCACGATGAGAAAATTGTGGAAGAGATTAAAAAAATCAAACTTGAGATAAATGAAAAAAGTATAAATGAGTTGACAGCAGAATGGGTTAAAGATTGGCATGAGAAGAGGCAAAAGAACAGTGTAACAGATTCTAATGCAACTAAAATTAAAGATTACATAACAAGTTCGCTTGATTCTGAAGTAAGTGAACCAGAAGTAAGTCTGATCAGGATAGAACCTGAAAGTACATCAAGATCTCTGATCATTCGTTATATCTCATTCTCAGCAGCTGCTGTAATTGGAGCTTTTATTCTTATTAAGACTCTTCTTCCCTCTTCTGACCCGGGAAAACTATATAACTCATATTATGAGCCTTTTAATGTTATATCCGCTGTCACACGCGATGCCGGGTCAACTATGCCAGATAGCTATTCATCAGCACTTGAGAACTATAAAGAGGGCGCATACCAGGCAGCTGCAACAGGATTTTCAAACGTTGTTCTAAGTGATGCTGAAGTTATTCCGTCACGGTTTTTCATGGGCATAACAGAGATGGCACTGGAAAACTATGATGAGGCTATCAATCTGCTTGGCTCTGTTGCAAACGGTTCGGGTGAGTACCGTAAAGAAGCCGTTTGGTATCTGGGACTTTCTTACATAATAGCCGGCGAAAAAGCAAAAGCTGCCGGATGCTTTGACCAGCTTGCACAATCACCGGGTTTTTACAATGAACGGGCAGAAAAGATCCTCCGCCGTCTGAAATAGTATAGCAGCAGACCTGCTGCCAGAATAGCAATAGTTGTTAATATCAGAAACAGCCTGAGGTAGTTTGTTTGGGTAACTTTTGAATTATCACCAAGAACCTCATAAGCTGCCCAATAATAGGGGTTGTTATAAACAGGCTCACTGGTTTTCATGTAATCAAGTTTAGCAAGACGCAGTGCTTCATCTTTTGGTTTACCTTTTGAAAGATGGAAATAAAAACGTTTTATTATTGCGGCACTTGTTTCGTCATTTACCTCCCATGCCGTTTTAATCACCGACGATGCACCTGCAAGCAAGAATCCGCGGGCAAGGCTCATTAGTCCCTCTCCATGGTATAATGTTCCTGTACCAGAGTTGCAAGCGCTAAGAACAACCATCGGGGAATTAATTCTGCTTAAGCTTATCTCATAATTATAGAGTTTTCCGTCATTCAGGCTATCAGGTTCGGCATCAAACATCATGTATGAGTACCTGGAGTTAAGGCTATCGGTTAATGAGTGCATAGCCATGTGGAAAATTGCCGGCATTTGCATTGCATTCCTGAAATTTGTTTCTGTTGCTTTCTCTCCTGTAAATATTTTACCTCCGAATAATCTGAAGATGGCCTTAATTTCATCTGCTGCTCCCTGTAGGTTACCACCAGTAATACTTTTGCTATAATCAGGAGAGAAAGCATAAACTTTCTTCATCCCTCTTACTTTTTGTGCGTCCCGGAAAATGAGTGATGATGAGTAACCAAATGAAAACGAGTAATCGCGAATCAGGTATTGAAGTCCTTCAAAATCTATTTGTTCTTTTTCCGGTCTGTTTCTAAGGAATGAATCGAAGGTAAGCCAGCCAATCTCTTCATCTGGTATTATGATAAGCCTTTTGCCGCTTAAGGTTTCTTCCACCGGTTTGATAAGGTTCTCATACATATAATAAAGGGCAGCTGTATAGTCTCTGTATGAGTCCACGGATATTGATGCTGAAAGGGCACTGATGTGAGAGTTGCGGATAATATCAACATTTTTTATAAAGAGCGAATCGAGGTTGCTCTCACGAAACTCAAGACCGTTTTTTGTAATTATGAAGATATACAATCTCCTTTTTCCATCGGTGTATTGATTAGAGAGGAGGTAATCAATAACAGTTTCTTCTTTGCTGAGTTGATGTTGTATCTCATCAAGTGATAATGGTTCAGTGTTGTGAAGGAGAATATTGTATTGCGGATATCTATTGTTAATAAGTTCTTTCACCTTTTCATTTTCCCGGTTCATCTTAAAAAGGGCATCTTTCCAAAGAGAAATCTTTTTATTATCAGGATCCTTTCCCCTCATCTCAGTAAGGATGAGATTATTATATGCAGAAATATCACCAGAGAGCTGATCCTGTCTATTCAGCAGTGAATCAGAAATGCCTACAGAATAGACCAGTTCATTTTCAGTAATCTCGTTCCTCAGAATAGCTGCTTTGGCCTTCTTAGCTATGTCGTACATCTTCACTGCTGCTGATTTATCATTTGTGAGTTTAAATAAGCTATTTGCCAAATGTGTTGCAAAGAGATATGTTTCTTTCTCATTTTCAGCAAGATAAATACGGCTCTCTTCCGAAAGATAATTATTTCTGATGATGTCGATGAGCTTCATTCCCAGCGCCATTGTCTCTATACTTATCTCTGTGGTTTTTAGTTTCAGATTGTGATCCTTCTGTTGTCCAGCCATTAGTTCCAGCGCTTTGGCTTTGCTTTTAAGATTATCGAGCAGACGAATATCGAAGATAGCTGAATCGATAGAGGGATTAGCGAAAATATCAGGGTCATTAAAATCATTTACTACCGCGATCAGCGATTTCTGGTAATAACATAGAGCTGAATCGCAATCATTCTCATTTACAAAATGATCACCAATACGCTTATACGATAGTGAAACCAGTGTGTGCTTTTTACCATAGTTTTTGAGGCAGATCGATAAAGCCTTTTGAAGAACTTTAAGTGACTCTTTGCTCCTGCCGGTGGTTCTTAAAAAGAGACCATAATCGGACAATGCACTTGTAACACGGTAATAGTCTGGTCCAAATTCTCTGTCGAATTCTTCAATGCTTTTTAGAAAGAATGTTTCAGCCTGATCAAAACTTCTGGTTTTTACATAAGTTTTTGCAATGTTTACATAAACAAGGGCTAAGCCTGATAATTTATAATCCAATTTAAGCTTAGAACTTTTCTTAAAATATTCTAAAGCTCTTTCTGAATTTCCGGTTTCAAGGTATGTTATTCCAATGTTTAGGTATGCAGAAGATAAATTCTGATAATTGTTTTTTTCATCAGAATTAAGATTAGAATATATTCGGATACTTTTTTCGAGATACTCAATTGACAAATTAAAAGATTTTTGAATTGTATAAATAAATGCTTTATTACTGCAGATATCGGCAAATGACTGAGAATCCTGTTTTTTCTCGATGAGAATCTCAGCTTTGTTATAATACTCTAGGGCTGATTCATATTTTCCTATAAGCATATTTATTGCACCAAGATTATTATATATGGCAATGAAGTATTCTTTCGGAATGGAAATATTTGAATCAAGAATCGAATGCAGAACGTACTCAGAACTAACAAGATCTCCCAGGCTGTAGTAGTTTAGAAAATTCTGAAGTTTGATATCAATATCTTCATCTTGCGCGTTTGACACATTTCCAAAAGCAATTGAAAATATAAAGCTTAATATTATAACGTAGTTTTTCAATATATTTTCCTATGTTGACAGTTATTACACAGCAGGACAAGTTAATCAAAATATGGAAAATGGGATTAAAAAAAGAGTATCACCTATTACAGGGATACTCTTTTTTCAAGTAAAAAAGGAATATTTCAAGCTTATCTCTTCGGAATAATTATTATGGGTTCCCCACCATTATCTTCTGCATCTCCCCCTCTTACATAACTCATTGCATTCAGGTTTAAGATCTCATTCTCCGATAATTTAGAAATTATCAATTCAAGGGTTCTTGCTGCTTTTGCTGATTTGTCTGCTTTTTTCATGATTAAAAATATTTAAGTTTAAAATACTGTTTTATAGGAATAGGTGATGAAATGTTACCTCGCAGTATTTGCAATACATGGTATAATACATTATAAGAATCTAAAGAAGAAGCAATTATACTTGTATTTAAATTGGAATTAACGTTATAAAAAATATAAAATAGTTTATGGATTCTTAATGCCAATTTATAGGGAAAGGTAACAAATCTGGCAGAAAACTGATAAAACTATGTTTATTACCTGATAAGATGAAAAGTTGTTCCGTTTGAAGTGGAGAAATAAAGGATCTGACTAAAAAGTATATTAATCTAAATCATAGAAAATGGTTTCAAAGTATTATGTGTCTAAAAGACCGCAAACAAATGATTATCATGCTGTTCATCAGGAGGGTTGTCCATTCCTGTCTGATGAGAAAAGCAGTATCAGCCTGGGCTTCTTAAGTTCTGGTAGGGAGGCTGTTGTGGAGGGACAAAAATATTTCACGAAGACCAGCTGTTGCCGTTTTTGTATGAAAGAGCAACATGCTGAAGAGAGGCAACCTTGTTTTCCCGGAATTGATATTGAAAGTATCTTTTCTAATGAAAACCAGATATCCCTGGCATTGCGGGGTGCCCTTTTGTGCTTTCAGAATTGATTGGAGAGAGAAAAGCGCATAGCGCAAACTTCCGGCTGAAATACCTTTAACACTGATTAGCTACAATCAATGAAAAATGATGTCTCCTGAAAACCCGGTTATTTAGCAGGTAAAAATGATTTTGCCAGCTCTTCGCTGTCTTTATATTTAATCATCAGTCTTTCAAGACGTTTGTGGAGATCAGCTTTTACAGAATCATAAGCAGGATCATTGTAAACATTCTTTATTTCCAACGGATCAGCTTGAATATCATATAGTTCCCATTCATCAATATCATAATAATAGTGAATAAGTTTATACCTTTCTGTACTCATACCATAATGGCGTTTTACCATATGAGAACCGGGATACTCATAATAATGGTAATAATGTTCTTTTCTCCAGTTTTCTGGTGTTCTTCCCTTTAAAACAGGAACCATACTCTCCCCCTGCATATCGGAGGGTATCTCTACTCCGGCCATATCGAGAAATGTTTCTGCGAAATCAAGATTTGACACCATATCCTTATTCACACTACCTGGTTTTGTTATGCCTGGCCACTGTATAAGCAAGGGTGTACGATATGATTCTTCAAACATCCACCGTTTATCAAACCATCCATGCTCACCAAGATAGAATCCCTGATCAGAGGCATAAATGACAATAGTATTTTTATCGAGGCCATTCTTCTTAAGGAATTCGAGCACCTCTTCTACACTCTTATCTACAGCGGCGATACATGCAAGATAATCCTCCAGATACCTCTGATATTTGAATCTGACCAGATCATCACCTGACAGTTTCGATTCGTAGAAATGTCTGATAATAGGATCATAAACCTTATCCCATGCTTCTAACTGATCCTTGTTCATCCGGGTAAGACCGGTTTTCTTCATCTTTGAACGATCCTGGTACAATTTAAGATCCTCCTCGATACGCATTGTTTTTGAAATAGTCATGTCCTGCGTTTTTTCTGCAATACCCCGATTTGAATAGTCATCAAACAAGGTAGAAGGTTCTGGAAACACAACATCCTTATAAAGAGATAATTCATTAGGACCAGGCTGCCACTCACGATGTGGTGCTTTATGATGCATCATCAGCATAAACGGTTTTTCGGAGTTTTTTACTTCATTTAACCATTTAATGCTTTTTTCTGTAATTATTTCGGTGACGTACCCTTCTTCTGTATGTCTGCCATCTTTACTGATAAAATCAGGATTATAATAATTCCCCTGTCCGGGTAGAATCTCCCAATAGTTAAACCCTGTAGGATCTGAACCAAGGTGCCATTTCCCTATCATAGCTGTATTGTAGCCTGTTGCCTGAAGCAATTTTGGAAAGGTCTGCTGGGAACCGTCAAAAGGAGCCTGTCCTTCATTTTTAGTAAATCCGTTCAGGTGACTGTATTTACCGGTTAATATCACTGCCCGGCATGGTCCTGAGATTGAATTTGTAACCAGGCATCTGTTAAATATCATTCCATTGGCAGCTATCCTGTCAATGTTAGGTGTTGGCGCAATGTCTTTAAGAGGCCCGCCATAAGCGCTAATTGCTTGCCAGGCATGGTCATCGCTCATTATATAAACGATATTAGGTCGCTGTATTTTTTCACCTTGTGCGCTTACGACAGGATGAATAGATGCACTTAATCCCAGGATTGTCAGTATTTTAAGATAGGCTTGCATTTGATAAAGATTGGTTTAATGAAGAATAAAGATAAAGAAATCTTATTTAAGTAAAAAAGGGATATCCAGTTTCTTATAATTATTCTCAGTAAGCGGGTTATAACTGATCTTTTCAATTCTGATGTTCCTGTCTGTGCTATGGACAAAATCTGTTATTGATTTAATATTTTTATCACTGTCTGTAATATTTTTAATCATTGGTATCCTGACAATTATGGCTTTTCCTGCTTTTGAAATATATTGAAAATTGTCCTTTATGATCTCATTGGTTCTTCCTGTATAATGAAGGTGTTGTACTGAATCAAAAAGCTTTATGTCAACAATAAACAGATCGATAAGGTCCATAACCTGAGTTAATGATTTTCTATCACTAAAGAGAGATGTTTCGATTGCTGTATGGATTTTTCTTTTCCTGCATTGTTGAAGGATTTCCGCTGAAAATTCAGGTTGCATAAGAGGCTCACCTCCTGTTAAAGTAACGCCGCCCCCCGACATTTGATAATAAAGAATATCATTTTCAATCTCTTTGATTATTTCTGATGCTGTTGTTATTGAACCTGTGAGCTGTAATGCATTTGTCGGACAGACTTTTACACATTCGCCGGAAACTTTACATAATGTACGGTCAATGGTTATAATTGGATTGGTTTCATTTATTAGTAATAATGCACCTTCAGGACATGATCTAATACACTTGCTGCAGGTTATGCAAAAGTTACAGTTATACCAGACTGATATCTGAGGAGTTATACCCTCAGGACTATGGCACCAGATGCAGCTCAGGGGACAACCTTTAAGAAAAACAGTTGTGCGAATCCCCGGACCATCATGCACAGCGAACCGTTTAATTTTGAAGATTATTCCTTCAGTATCAAGTATCTTAGCCATGAGTGGTTCTCTTAATTATTTCATCCTGAAGATCTTCTGCCAGTTCAGTAAAGTATGCTGTATAACCTGCTACCCTGATTGTCAGTCCTCGGTATGATTCGGGATCAGCTTTAGCCATAATCAGTTCTTCTGTTGTTACAACATTGAATTGTACGTGATGTATAGGCAGATAAATGAAACTCTTAAGCAATGAATTGAATTTATTCCTGTCATGTTTATCGTTAAAAAGAGATGGAAGAAATTTCATATTAAGAAGCGTTCCATTGCCAGCTTGTTGCGAAGGAATACGGCTGACAGAATTCAAAACTGCAGTGGGTCCGCTTTTATCTCTTCCGTACATAGGTGACAGTCCTCCGTCGGCAAGAGGAGTCTGCGCGAGTCGTCCGTCCGGTGTAGCACCGACATTTTGTCCCATAGGTACATGCGCAGATACCGTATAGAGCCCCATTTGGTATGCTCCTCCCCTCAGATTCGTATATTGTTTAAGTTCATCTGCAAATAAAGCAACCCATTTAGCTGCAAGCTCATCAACAACTTCAATATCATTTCCATATTTGGGAGCATGATTTATGCAAAATTGCCTGAGAGATTCATTGCCAGCAAAATTTTCTTGCAAAGCAGATAATAGTGATTCCTTTTCAATAACTCTTTCGTCAAATACCAGTTTCTTAAGGACGGCCAGACTGTCAGCTATATTTGCGACCTGGATTGCCTGTATCCCCGATAGATTATATTTTGCTCCGCCTGCAGTGACATCGATTCCATCTGATAGGCAATTATCAATTACCGCTGACAGAAATGGAGAAGGAAGGTGTTCCTGATGATTTCTTTCAACAATCTCACAAGCTTTTATCATTCTCTTTATAAAAAATCCGATCTGTTTTCGGAATGCGCTTTCAAAGGCTATGTAATCAGGGTAATCAGGCAGGTTTCCGGTTCTTAAGCCCATCTCTTCTCCTGTTATCATGCACCTGCCATTGTTAAGAGTCAGTTCCAGTACCTTCACCATATTAAACATTGCAGCATCGCTCCATCCCAGAAAATTTCCCTGGGTACTGAGTTCAACGCAACCTACAAGTGCATAGTCCATAGAATCAACATGATCAATGCCAGCTGATTCCAGTGCAGGTATAATGCTTTCATCATTCACAATCTGAGGCATTCCGGTACCCAGACCTATTACCCTGCTGCATTCACTCAGAAATTTATCACTGGTTTTTTTGTGAATACGGACAGTAAGATTTGGCTGTGGCATTCTGATATGGTCCTGGGCTTTAAGGATAAGATAAGAGAGGTCATTAGTGGCATCATCTCCATTATTAAATTGCCCGCCAATTGTTATATTGAAACCAATAGGAAATCCTGCGAAATATTTTGCACTGTGTGTATTACGCATGTAGACAATCTGATTAAATTTGATAAACAGTGCATCGACCAATTTTATGGCATCATTAAGATCAATTTTCCCGGATTTCAGATCGTTAATAAAAAATGGATATAAATACTGATCCATTCGTCCGGGAGAAAAGGAGGATGCATTAGATTCCATTTGAAGCACAACAAAAAGAAACCAGAGGGACTGGATAGCTTCCCTAAATGATAAAGGTGGATTTTCAGCTATATTATTACAGACGTGAGCAACCGCTTTAAGTTCATCTTTATGCTTATTATTAGACTGATTATCAATCATCTCAGTAGCCAGAACGTTGTAGCGCCTGATGAATTGGCATGAGGCATTAAGTGTTATGCATACACTTTTATAAAAATCCTTCTGGTCATTGTTCGCTTTTTCCAGTCTATCAGAGGCAATTTTTACAAGACCAGCCGGACCATACTTCAGCCATTTTCCTACATTCGGACATATATGACCCTGTGCATGATCTTTCTGATTTATTTTTACTACTCTTTCAATAGCTTTTATCTCGTCTCCGAATGATTTGTGTATATCATTTTCGAGTGTTTTTCCTCGCCAGTATGGTTCAATATGCTTTTTAAAATATTCAGCATCCTTTTTTCTGACATTAAAAGGATCTTGTGGCCTGGAGGGTAACGTATCCAGTTCTTTTAACAGCCATGTAAGACCTGCTTCAGGAAACACAACACCAGCCCTTATATCAGGTGTTCGGTTGCCTACAATCAATTCCTGAGGATCAATTGCGATGGGGATCTCTGAAAGTGAACGCGCAAGGGCTAAAGAACGTTTCAGGATTACCGTTGCATTCTTATTTTCCTTATATACTCTGGTAATTATTTTAGCCTGGTCAACTGAAAAGTATCTTTTTGCAGATAAAGTCTTACTTCTTAATTTAAGAATACTTCTATCAGGTTTGAGATCTTGAATCTTTTTAATCATTTGTATTAGTAAATGCCCGACTATTGATTTTTTGCAAAGAAAGTAAAGATATAATCAATTTATCTTTTTATAATTAAACCCGGTTTACGTGTATTTACACCAGGCATATTATAATTCTCATCACCCAGATCCTGTCGCATTTCATCTGCAAGTTTCTTCAGATCAGCAACTACTTCAGGGTATAGTTCCTTTACATCGTAACGTTCACCCGGGTCACGCCGCAGGTCGTAAAGTTCATAATCTGTCTGTCCGTTGTTGTATTTCCCCGGCCAGCCATCGTTACCGGGCATAACACCTTCGTAAGAGCGATAGGTATGAGGAAGTACCAGTTTCCATTGACCTTTTCTAACATTTTCCAGACTGTTTTTTCGATAAAAATAGTAAAAGGCATTCCTCGGATTGGCATCAAAATTCCCTTCAAGTAATGTGAGTATATTTACCCCGTCAATTTTTCTGGTGGGTAGAGCAGATCCGGTAATGGAGCAGAGCGTTGGCAGTATATCAATAGTGGAAGCAATATTATTACAAATTTTTCCAGAAGGTATTTTTGCCGGCCACGACATAATACATGGCACCCTCTGTCCTCCTTCCCAGCTGCACCCTTTGCCTTCCCGGAGGCCACCTGCAGAACCAGCATGATTCCCGAAATTCAACCATGGACCATTATCAGTTGTGAATATTACAAGAGTGTTTTCGGTAAGCCCATTTTTTTTGAGTGTTTTCATTATTTCACCAACCGACCAGTCAATTTCCATTACAACATCACCATAAAGTCCCTGTTTGCTTTTTCCTTTGAATTTATCTGAAACAGCCAGAGGGACATGAGTCATAGAATGTGCCAGGTATAAAAAGAATGGATTCCTCTTGTTTCTGTTAATAAAATCAACAGCATATTCGGTATATAATGTTGTGAGTTCTGCCTGATCTTCAAGAGTTTCCAGCACTCTCACTTTTTCATTGCCCTTAATAAGAGGAAGTGGCGGGTATCTTAATTTACCCGGTCTTTTATCTTTTGTTGCAGGTTTACCATCATAGTCAACCGGCCACATATCATTGGAATATGGAAGTCCAAAGTACTCCTGGAAGCCATTTTGTAAAGGTAAGAACTGATAATGATGGCCAAGGTGCCACTTGCCAACGATTGCATTTTTGTAACCTGCTGGTGAAAGCAGTTCAGGTATTAATTCTTCCTCTGCATTAATCCCGATACTATCATATGGCATCAGCGCCCCTGAAATACCAACCCTGTTTGAATAACAACCTGTTAATAGTCCGGCGCGAGATGCACTGCTTACCGCTTGTGCAACATAGAAATTAGTAAAACGCATTCCTGCCGAAGCAAGCCTGTCGATGTTGGGAGTGTCGTATTGTGTAGCTCCGAAGCAACCCAGATCACCATATCCCATATCATCGATGAAAATCAGTACAATATTAGGGAGTTTGGTCAAGGCAGTTTCCGGTTTCTGACCAGCAGCCTGAAATGACATCAGTGAAGCCATTCCCATTCCGAGTAAAGGTTTAATGTCTATCATTGTAGTTTTTTAAGGAATTATTATTCTAACCCATTCCATAACGGATTTGGGTCCATCATTTTTGCTCCTGATTTATCTCTCCATTCTGTTAACAGGTCATATAGCTCCTTTGCTTTTTCAGGATTTGTTTCTGAGATGTCAATTGATTCTGAAATATCAGTCTTAAGATCGTACAATTCCTGTCTGCCAGTCTCAAAGTTATCAATAAGTTTAAAATTTCCAAGTCTGACAGCACTGCCCGGGTCGCCACCCTGGTTTGAATAGTGAGGGTAGTGCCAGAACAAGGGCCTGATCATAATCTCACCTGATTTGAGTAATGGTAAGATGCTGATACCATCAGTTTTGATATTGGATAAAGAGGTTCCCGTCAACTCAAGAATTGTTGGAAAGAAGTCAATAGTAGAAACCGGAACATCTGAGATAGCAGAGCCGTTTATAAAACCAGGAGCCTTTATAATCAAGGGTTCCCTTATTCCACCCTCATAAAGCCACCCTTTACCTGCACGCAATGGATAATTGGTAGTCGGTGATCCTTCCGCTGTAGATAATCCTCCGTTGTCTGATGTGAAAATGATAACCGTATTATTATCGATTTTCAGCTCCCTCAGTTTTTCAAAAAGCCTGCCAAGGTTCTCATCAACACTATAGATCATTGCTGCATAAACAGCATAACTTTGAATAGTTCTCTCCTTGAAATCACCTCCGGGTGCCAGTTTTATCCACTCTTTTTCTTTTGTAAAAGGCTGAATTTCCGACAAGCCCATTGAATCAGCTTTTGCCTGGAAATATTCTATTAGTTCCTCCTTGCCTTGCATAGGATTATGAACTGCATAGTAAGAAAGATATACGAAGAATGGTGCATTTTCCTGATCTGTAATAAACTTCATAACATCATCTGTCTGACGATCAGTAAGATATTCACCTACAGGGCCGTCTTCAAGCCTGGGGTTTCCATACGGTGAGAAATAGCCGTTTGATTTATTATTTTTATTAGGAGCACCTCTGCTATAGCCCCCTTTATTAACATCAAAACCCTGTTGCTCTGGCCAATAAATAGAGTCTTCACCAAGGTGCCATTTCCCGGAAATCATTGTAGCATAACCATTCGATTTCATGGCTTCGGCAATAGTGGTTTCATTAAGATCTAACTTAAGATTAAAAGGTTGAGCTATGAACCTGTCTTCGGGGAGACCATTTGCTCCATACGCTTGTCTGCCTGGTATCCAGTCGGTAACTCCGGTATTAACAGGGTATTTGCCGGTCATAAGAGCGGCCCTGGTAGGAGAAGAGACCGGACATGCTGCATATGCATCGGTAAATCTGATTCCTTCAGATGCAAGTCTGTCAATATTTGGTGTTTCGTAGAATTTACTACCATAACAGCCCAGGTCAGTATAACCGTAATCATCAAGCAGAATGAATATCACATTTGGTTTTGGTTCTTTTTTGCTTCCCGGCACGCATGAAATCAGTGCATAAGATGCACAAAGAGCAATTGAAATTTTAGGTTTCATATCATATACTTTAGTCAGATTGAGAAAGAATTATAATCCTGACTCTATAGCCTAAAATTAAGATATAAAATTTAAAAATCAATAAAATGATAAAGATGTATATTATTTGTATGAATCGTTATGAACATTCCTGATTGCCCGGCCGGAAGGTTCATTCTGGTTTGTGAATGAGGCATCCCATGCAAGAGCATCAGGTGTACTGCAGGCAACTGAAGGTACCGAAGGCACGCAGGCCGCTGCCGAATCAGAGGGAAAATGGTCAGAGAAGATAGCTCTGTACATATACTCTTCTTTATTCTGAGGAGGATTGATCGGGAATCGATATTTTGCATTTTCCAATTGCTCATCTGAAATTTCTTTTTGTGCCAGAGCTTTCAGAGTATCGATCCAGTTATAACCGACTCCATCTGAAAATTGTTCTTTTTGTCTCCATGCAACACTTGCAGGAAGATAATCTTCGAAAGCTTTTCTTAAGACCCATTTTTCCATTTTGTCCTTACCTGACATCTTATCTTTGGGATTTATGCGCATAGCAACGTCAATGAACTCTTTGTCAAGAAAGGGAACCCGTCCTTCTACACCCCAGGCAGCGAGAGATTTGTTTGCCCGCAGGCAATCATAAAGATGAAGTTTGCTGATTTTTCTGAGAGTCTCTTCGTGGAAAGCTTTTGCATCAGGAGCTTTATGAAAATAGAGGTAGCCACCGAAAATCTCATCCGCACCTTCACCGGAAAGCACCATCTTGACACCTGTTGATTTTATTACACGGGAAATCAGGTACATGGGTGTTGATGCTCTTACGGTTGTAACATCGTATGTTTCAATATGATAAATAACATCCCTGACTGCATCCAGTCCCTCTTCAATAGTAAAATGTATTTCATGATGAACAGAACCGATATGCTCAGCCACTTTCTTTGCCGCTGTTAGATCAGGCGAGCCATCCAATCCTATTGCAAAAGAGTGAAGTTGAGGCCACCATGCATCAGCTTTGTCGCCTGATTCAATTCTCTTTGAGGCAAATTTTTTCGCCACAGCAGAAATTATTGATGAATCAAGACCTCCTGATAGTAATACTCCATATGGCACATCTGACATTAACTGACGATGAACTGCATCTTCAAGAGCTTTTTTCAGTTCAGGGATGGAGGTCTCATTTTTCTCAACATTTTCATAACTCTGCCAGTCACGCTGATACCATTTTGTCATCACACCTTCTTTGCTGTAGAGATAATGACCTGGTAGAAATTCCTCTATCTTGTTACATACACCTTCAAGGGCCTTTAACTCTGATGCCACATAGAAATTTCCGAAAGTGTCCCATCCCATGTAAAGCGGTACGATACCGATATGATCTCTCGCTATCAGATAACAATCATTCTCTTTATCATAAAGGGCAAAAGCAAAAATCCCGTTCAGCTCCTCAAGGAATGCGGGACCCTTGTCCCTGTAAAGTGCTAAAATAACCTCACAATCAGATTTTGTAAGAAATTCATACGAATTTTCATATCTTTTCCTTATTTCCTGATGGTTGTAAATCTCTCCGTTAACGGCAAGAATAAGATTACCATCTTTACTGTACTGTGGTTGTTTACCTGATTCCACATCAACTATAGATAACCTTTCATGAGCTAATATCGCATTGTCACAAGCGAATATACCAGACCAGTCCGGGCCGCGATGTCTCACTTTTTTAGACATCCTGAGGACTTTAGCCTTTAACTCATTATGATCAACTTTCAGATCAAAAACACCTACAATTCCACACATTTTAATTGATTTTATTTTTTTTGAATAACTCCACATGAAATCTCAGGATGCAAAGCTAGTAATAAAACTATTCATTCAATATTCGAATTGAAATAAATATTCATATATATTGGAAATATATTAAGTAAAATAATGTTTATACTATAAATATATTGTAAATATGCCATATATAATGAATATTATTAATATGATTTAAATCATGTTTTGTAGATTTTTTATTTCAATTTTGTATAAAGTGAGCTGATTTTTAAAATATTTAAAGTGATGTTAAAAATCCTTAAATCTATCTTAAGATATAAGTAATATATCACCTCACTTCTAATATTAGACATTGTTTTTTTATATTGCAAATTCATAAGATTATTGATCTGAATAAGATAATTCATTGGGAGGTTTGATGCCAGCATTATTTAAAAATGGTAAACTATATATTGGAGTTGTTCTGGCAGCTTTCACATTTATTTTGTTATGGTGGATACTTAAAGAACAACCTTTTGATATTGCAGAAAGGGTTCCCGGAATGGATAATCGTCCCCCGATGGAAATAAGAACAGATTCAGTTGTTATTGGGGAGTTTCTTGACTCTCTTGCAGCAATTGATGAGATTATTGCCGGAGACTGGCCCAGGTTCAGAGGTACAGATTTTGATAACATAAGTAAAGATGCAACTCCATTGGCTGAGACATGGGATAGTTCAGGCCCTGCCATTATATGGAGAGCCACTCTTGGTGAAGGCTATGCCGGCCCTGCAGTTCATAATGGAAGAGTATACCTTCTGGATTATAACGAAAGGAGAAAGGCTGATATGTTAAGATGTTTTTCTCTTAAATCCGGATTGGAATTATGGAGACGATGGTATTATGTTGACTTTAAGCGAAATCATGGATATTCAAGAACAATTCCTGCTGTAACTGATAAATATGTTGTTACAATCGGACCCAGATCGCATGTCATGTGTCTCGATCCGATAAATGGCAACTTGTTTTGGACACTCGACATGGAAAAGGAATTTGAAATACCCGGAAAAGAGAATGGCAGAATTACACCCGATTTTTATTCCGGGCAGTGTCCTCTTATCGATAATGATGTAGCTGTTTTAGCCCCCGGGGTTAAGGCTTTGATGATTGGAGTTGATTGTGCCAATGGAACGATTCTCTGGGAAACTCCCAATCCTGATTCCCTGAGAATGTCTCATGGGTCAATTATTCCAATGATAATTTCCGGTAAAAGGATGTATGTTTATAATGCGATTGGTGGAGTATGCGGTGTGTCTGCTGAAGGAGATGATATTGGAAAGTTGTTATGGACAACAACTGAATGGAGTCCCTCAACAACTGCTGCTTCTCCACTCCTGCTTGGCAATAACGAAATTGCAGTTTTTGGCAGCTATGGAGTTGGCGGAGCAAGAATTAAAATAGATGCAAATGGGACAGGATATTCAGCTAAAGTGGTGGAAAAGCACAAAGCAACTAATGGAATTGCAAGTGATCAGCAGACACCTGTAATTGTGGGAGATTATATATGGAGCGTTATGCCTGAAAATGCAGGAGCTCTTAAAAAACAGCTCGTTTGTTATCATAAATCAGATATTACTACTCAAGTCTGGTCAAGTGGTAAGGAGAACAGATTTGGCCGTGGACTGGGTCCTTATATTGTAAGTGGAAATAAGTTATATCTTCTCGATGATAATGGAAAATTGTATCTTTTTAGAATGGAAGAGAGCAGTGTAACTCTGTTAGCAAGCCATAAGATTTTAAAAGGAGTAGAAGCCTGGGGTCCAATGGCTATTGCTTCTAATCGCCTCATTATGAGGGATACCAGAAATTTATTATGTCTTAACATTGGAAATATACTACAAAATGAATAAGAAGCTTACAGCGGTGTTATCCGTAATTGTGATACTGGTCTTTATCGGATACATTATTTTTGATTCTATAAGTTCAGGATCTTCGGATGAAGACATTGTAGAGATTAACAATAGTGAGTCAATACCGGACTCATGGATTATTTCCGGTGAACTTCAGGTAGATGATGGATCGCTTAGAGCTGTTACAGTACCATCCACTGGCAGTATATATATTGGCGGTGACTCTTTTGTGCAATGCTATGACAAGGATCTTAACCTAATCTGGAACCTTAAAACACCATATTCTGTAACAGCTCTTTCAAATTTTGGTGATTCAATTTTTGCATCGACCATGGATATGATACTGGTAATCAGTTCAGACGGTCAGTTAATAAACGAATGGGGTCCGTACGAGGATAACAGTATTATTACCTCTGTAGCATCAAACAGATCGTACGTTGTTTTCGCTGATGCCGGAACCAAGGCAGTGTTCTGTCTGGACAAAGGTGGTGAGGTTAAATCGCTCATAGGACACTCAGGTGAACCATTTATCATTCCAAGCCCCTATTTTGATGTTGCAATCGATTCGGATAATACCTTATTCATAGCTAACACTGGCCACAGAAGAGTTGAGACAAGAACAATTGATGGTGAACTAATCAGTTATTTCGGAGAAGCAGGTACAGCTCCTGATGCATTTTGCGGTTGCTGCAACCCAGCCCATTTTATTCTTTTCCCTGAAGGGTTTGCAACTGCTGAAAAAGGAATCAACAGAATTAAAATACTGGATGAAAATGGAGCATTTGTTGAATATGTTTCATCTGAGAATAATTTTACACCCTCAGTACCTCTTGATCTGGCCTCTGCTGATGGAAAAACTATATATGCAGCCAACCCGGCTGACTCTAAACTTTATATATTTACACGAAAATAATGGAGGCGTCGGGCATCAGGCATCAGGCATCAGGCATCAGGCATCAGGCATCGGACATCAATAGAAAGATATGAGCAGAATTGAATTTTTTAGGAAGATTATACGTTTAGGACTTCTTGCAATACTAGCCCTGATTGCATTTTTAGTTGGAAACAGGGTAGTAACTGGAAAGGGTTGTAATTCGTGCCCCGGAAAAGGTATTTGTAATGGTGAGGCAGACTGTAATAATTACTAACTGATGGTTAAATGAGTGAGGGAAAGAATAAATATCAATCAAGGAGAGACTTTGTGAGAAAAGCAGGAAAGCTGGCCGTTATAGTTCCGCTTGCTTTAATTCCTGTGGCGCTTGGAAAGAAGACAAATGCATCAGGATATGTCTGGCAGATTGATCCTTATAAATGTACTCAGTGCGGGCAATGTAAGACCAACTGTGTTTTAACACCTTCTGCATCAAAGTGTGTTCATGCATTCCAGATGTGTGGTTACTGTGATCTTTGCGGAGGCTACCTCCGACAGGGTGTAAAAACAATCAGTACCGGGGCCGAAAACCAGTTATGCCCGACAGGCGCAATAACCAGAACATTTGTCGAAGAACCTTATTTTCAATATACAATCGATGAAGAACTATGTGATGGCTGCGCAAAATGTGTAAAGGGGTGTGCTGATTTTGGTAATGGTTCATTGTATATGCAGATAAGACATGATATGTGTGTTAACTGCAACGAATGTTCAATTGCCCGAACATGCCCATCTAATGCAATTTCCAGAATACCAGCTGATGTTTCATATATTCAGAAAGATAAGGTCAACCAAACATTGAACCCTGAACCTTGAAATTTGAAACACAACACAAAACATAAATGAAGAAAGCTCTTCCCTATATAATACTTGTTTTGCTCTTGTGCTGGCATGCTGTCCTCTTTGCTCAGGATAGATTTCCACGTCCGGAATTTGAAACGGGATATGAATACCCGACTTACCAGATGCCCACTCAGAGAGCTTTAGGGTGGGAATACCTTGATGTTGCCGTGTTGCTTGCAGCTCTAATAGTAACCACATGGTTAGCCCTTAAAAAACGTTCACGGCAGGGTCTGATATGGATGTCAGTGTTTTCACTTGCCTATTTTGGATTTTACAGGCAGGGTTGTATCTGTTCTGTCGGGTCGGTACAAAATGTTGCACTGGCACTCTTTAACGACGGATATACTATTCCTCTCACTGCTCTGTTGTTTTTTATAATCCCTCTTCTTTTTGCCCTTTTCTACGGACGGATATTCTGTGCAGGAGTATGTCCGCTAGGAGCAATCCAGGAACTTACAGGGTTTAGTCCAGTCAAGCTTCCAAAATCAGTTGAGATCATACTCTCTTCAATACCATTTGTTTACCTTGCCCTCGCAATACTTTTCTCTTCGACAAACAGTCAGTTTATAATATGCAGGTATGATCCGTTCGTTGGTATATTCAGACTGGATGCACCTTATACTATGATAATCTTTGGTGTTCTGTTGCTATTAGCCGGGATCTTTGTTAACAGGCCCTATTGCAGGTATCTTTGCCCTTATGGTGTTCTGCTAAACATTTTCTCAAGGTTTGCAGGAAAACATCTGACCATAACGCCTGCTGAATGCACTAATTGCAGACTTTGTGAAGATGCTTGTCCCTATGATGCAATTATCCCTTCTAACACAGATCAGACAAGAGAAGAGCCGGAGATGCCCAGGAAACGGTTTATTTTATACTTTCTGCTTATTCCGCTTTTTGCAGTAATTGGAGCTTATATTCTTTATAGCCTTGCTCCTGCTTTGGCAGGCATAAACAGCGAGGTACGGCTTGCAAGGGAGATAAGAATTGAGAATGAAACAGGAATTGAATCAGTTTCAAATGCAGTGGTTGCGTTTAAGGAGTCGGGAAAAACAGAACCTGAATTATTTGCAAATGAAGAAACAATAATAAGGCGTTTTAAAAAAGCATCACCATGGGCTGGTCTGTTCCTGGGTATATCGCTGGGGATCGGGATGGTCTCCCTTACAATCAGAAGTAAGAGAAGTGAATACAAACCTCATCAGGGAAAGTGTTATAGTTGCGGAAGATGTTTTAAGTATTGTCCAATTAAAGTAAAGACCTGGAATGAAGCTTAACCTTAATGAAAAAGATATCGGTATTCTGAAAGTGGTTAGCCAGATAGCTGGCGGATTTACTCTTATAGTTGCTTTAACAATGATTTTCAGTCTGATACAATTAAAAACCATTAATCCTTTAGATAATCCGGTTTTAATGTCAATTAAGGATCAGTATGATAAGGATCCGGCTAATGCTTCAAATGCTGAGCAGGTAAGAGCCATGGATCTGATGGCCAGAAAAGCTTACTTTTCATCCAGATGGCAGGTGGAAACTGGTTCTTACCTGCTGCTTGCAGGTGCAATTTTATTTATTTTATGTCAGAGACTTATATCAGATAATCAGAAACCTGCTCCGGCTCTTCCCGGTGCTAAACAGGATCAGTTGAATAAACAGGAAAAAAACAGGAGATATCTGATTGCGGCTGCTTCGGTTATTTCATTAACAGCAATAGTATCTTCATTCATATTAAGGGGTGACCTTCCTGATCCAACAGGAGGATCGTCAGGTATAGAACAGGCTGACGGAAAGAGTAATGTAACAGCACCAAAACCTGATAAAACAGATTACCCTGGTTTCAGAGGACAGGATAGTCGTGGAATTGCTGGCGGATCTGGTTATCCGATAGAATGGGATGGTGAATCAGGTAAAAACATAGAATGGAAAATTGAGGTTCCAAAGCCAGGGCAAAGTTCACCGGTTATCTGGGGTGATAAGTTATTTGTCACGGGTGCTGAGGGCAATGACTTAGAAGTATTTTGTATTGGTAAAAAGACAGGAAAAATACTCTGGACAGGACTTGCATCAAATATTGAAGGAGAACCTGATGAAGTGCCTGAGACTGATCAGGATGCAGGCATGGCGGTATCCAGTGCTGCAGT
Source organism: Bacteroidales bacterium (assembly GCA_035530515.1). Taxonomy (GTDB): domain Bacteria; phylum Bacteroidota; class Bacteroidia; order Bacteroidales; family VadinHA17; genus LD21. The sequence continues at coordinate 43,569 of DATKUO010000137.1, read as the reverse complement.
TAATAAGAATGTGGTATGTGCAGTGTTTGCTAATGGAAACCTTGTTTGTTTTGATCACGATGGTAAGCTTAAATGGTCTAAAAACATAGGTTTACCTGCAAATGCCTACGGATATTCATCCTCTTTGATAATTTACGAAGACCTGCTGATAGTCCAGTTCGACAGCAATGAAAAAATATCTCTCATGGGCTTCGAATCAGAAACTGGTGAACTTAAATGGGAAACCTTACGTAGGGGTCGGGCAGTTTGGTCCTCTCCTGTTATTGCATATTTTGGCGGAAAACCGCAGATAGTTTTAAATGGAAATCCTAATGTTACAAGCTATGATGCTGTTACAGGAAAGGAATTATGGACTATTGAATGTATGAGCGGAGATGTTGCACCATCAGTTGCGGTAAATAATACAATGGTTTATGCTGTAACAGATTATGCTATGCTAGCTGCAATAAAACCAGGTGCCATTCCATCAATAGTCTGGTCAGACAATACCTTTACTCCTGATGCTTCCAGTCCTGTGGCCAACGATCAGTTTTTGTTTGTTACTACAGGAAACGGAGATATAGCATGTTATGATTCGGAAAAGGGTGATACACTATGGACACGCTATTACCTGGATCAGTTTTATGCCTCACCGATTATAGCCGATGATATGGTTTATTTGCTCGACAGAAGTGGGGTTATGCATATTGTCAGGGCACAGCCTTCATATGAGCTTGTATCTGAGTCGCCACTTGGTGAGAGGACAGATTGTACTCCCGCCTTTTCAGATAAAAAAATCTATATACGCGGAAAGAAAAACCTTTATTGCATTGCCAAAAATTGAAAACTGAAGAGACAAAAATACCAGCCACCAGCTGTGACTGTAAGCAGACGTCAGTCGCTGAGATCACCTCAGTGGTTGATGAAGTTATTGCTGTAACCGGAAGAGAAAAGAATAAAGTGATCGAGATACTCCAGGAGGTTCAGAAAAGGCTTAACTACCTTCCTTCTGAAGCGCTTAAGCATATCTGCGAGGTGACAGACATCACGCCTGGTCAGATCTCAGGAGTGTCAACTTTCTACTCTCAGTTCCGACATCTTCCTGCAGGTGAACATACTGTAAAAATCTGTTCGGGAACAGCCTGTCATGTTAAAGGGGCACCATTGATATCCGAAGCATTTAAAAGAGTTTTGAAGATTACTGATGAAATTAATGCTTCACCTGATAACCTCTTTTCTATTGAGGAAGTTGCATGTCTAGGTTGCTGCACACTTGCACCCGTGGTTCAGATTGACGGAAAAACATATGGTCATGTCAAACCTACACAGGCGGATGATATTATAAAGGATTTTCTGCATTCAGGTAACAAAAATGTCAAATCAATTTCAGAGGAAATTATTGAAGATATCGATGCTGAGGTAAGAATTGGGATAGGTTCATGCTGTGTTGCCGGAGGAAGCAAGGAGATTTTGGGCGAGATTCTTGAAGTAAAAGAAAAGTATAATCTAAATATAAGACTTAAGTCAGTTGGTTGTGTCGGAGTATGTAATCAGACTCCGTTAATGGAAATCGTAAAGAATGAAAATGACCATTCAAGATATACAAATGTAAATAAACGACAAGTTGAGGAGATACTGCTTAAGCATATAAAGCCCAGATCTTTAAACAAACGAATTAAACATAATATTAACGACATTGTTGATACATTTCTTTCCGATGACAAACTTACAAGTCAAATAAATGTCCCTGTTGCATTAAGAGAAAAATATCTCAATAATTTTCTTAATTACCAGATTCACATTGCTACTAAAAACAGTGGATCTCTTTCACCTGATTCGTACGATGAGTACTCCCGGTCAGGTGGATTTGAGGCCCTTAAAAAGTGTCTTAATACACTTGACAGGAATTCTATTGTTAATTTAATAACAGAGAGTGGATTAAGAGGAAGAGGCGGTGCAGGATTTCCTACAGGTAAAAAATGGGAAATATCTCAATCGTCTGTTGGTGAAAAGAAATATATGGTATGTAATGGTGATGAAGGTGATCCGGGAGCTTTTATGGACAGGATGTTGCTTGAGTCATTCCCATTCAGGGTTATTGAAGGAATGATCATTGCAGCCTTTGCAACCGGTGCCAGTCAGGGCATTTTCTATATCAGGGCTGAATACCCTCTGGCTGTTTCAAGGGTCAGAGGAGCTATTAAGAAGTGTTATGACAATGGTATTATTGGTAAAACTGTTTGCGGCAGCAACTTTTCATTCGATATTGACATCTTTGAAGGTGCCGGGGCGTTTGTTTGCGGTGAAGAAACTGCATTAATAGCATCTCTTGAAGGAAAGAGAGGAACTCCTCATATAAGGCCTCCCTACCCGGCTGTCAAAGGTTTTAATGATCAGCCAACACTTGTTAATAATGTGAAAACTCTTTCACTTGTACCGTGGATAATAACTAACGGTGCTAAAGCATTTAACTCAATAGGAACTGAAAAAAGCAAGGGTACTAAAGTATTTGCTCTTGCAGGAAAGATTTCAAAGGGTGGTCTTATCGAAGTGCCAATGGGAATAACAATCAGGCAGATTGTTGAAAACATTGGCGACGGCGTAGCTCCCGGAAGGACATTCAAGGCAGTTCAGATCGGAGGTCCTTCTGGTGGATGTATTCCTGCAAGTGAAGCCGATACTCCTGTTGATTTTGAAGAACTTACAAAAATCGGCGCCATGATGGGTTCTGGTGGTATGGTGGTACTTGATGATACCGATTGCATGGTCGACATGGCTAAATACTTCCTTACTTTTACCCATAAACAGTCATGCGGCAAATGTACATTCTGCAGGGTAGGTACAAAGCAGATGCTTGATATTCTCACAAAACTAACCGAAGGTAAGGCGGTTATGACAGATATTGATGAGTTGGAAAAACTATGCAAATCGGTAAAGGATGGAAGCCTGTGCGGACTTGGCAAGACATCTCCCAACCCGGTTCTGACAGGTCTCAGGTATTTTAGGGAGGAGTATGAAGCTCATACAAAAGGGATTTGTCCTGCAAATAAATGCAGAAGCCTGATAAAATATGTTGTCACTGACGATTGCACTGGTTGTACCAAATGTTCTCAGGATTGCCCTGTAAATGCTATACCGTTCAAACCTTATGAAAAACATGAGATAGATCAGTTAATTTGCACTAAATGTGATAACTGTAGAATTGTCTGTCCTGAAAATGCTATTGAAATTATAAACATTAATGGTTAAGCTAAAGATCGATAATACCGAATTTGAAGCTACGGAAGGTTCCACTATTCTGGATGTAGCCACAGGTGCAGGATTAACTATTCCTACACTTTGTCATAAAAAAGGAATACCGCACTACTCATCCTGTATGGTTTGTATGGTAAAGGATAACAGATCAGGTAATTATATGCCATCATGTTCAACATTGGTTCAGGATGGAATGGACCTTGATATCTCTGGTGAAGAGGTTATCAATCTTCGCAAAAAAGCAATAGAGTTGTTGCTTTCGGAACACAGAGCCGAATGTGAAGCTCCCTGCAGAGTAGTCTGTCCTGCAGGTTACAATATACCACTGATGAACCGACTCTTGTCGGCGCATGATTATGAAGGAGCTTTTAATCTTACTGCTTCTGAAATCGGGTTGGATGAGATTAAGTGTATTGATTGTCAGGGATATTGTGAGAATGCATGCAGAAGAAAGAAAATTGATACCCCGGTATCAATCAGGAATATGAAACTATTTATATACCAGCAAATTAAACTGACAGATCACAAAATCACAGATACTCTTGCTGAAGTATTTAATAAAAAACGTTTCAGTTCAAGAATAGGCAGGCTAGAGCCTGTTGAGCAGCAGGAATGGTTAAAAGAGTGTCCTGCTGAAGTTGTAAGACACCGGGATATTCCTGATATCAATTCAGCATCTTCAGAGGCTGAAAGCTGCATGCATTGCGACTGCCGTGCTGCTGGTGATTGCCGATTGAGAGATCTTGCCGAAGAATTTTCATTAAAAGATCCAAGAGGGAAAATAGTAAATTCGCCAATTGAAAAGAAGATAAATCATAAAACCGGCCTGGTTTTTGAGAATGCTAAATGTATTAAATGCGGTTTATGCGTGAGGCTTTGTGAAGATTCAACCGATGAACCTGCCCTCTGTTTTATTCACAGGGGATTTGTAAGTATAATCTCAGAGCCTCTAACGGAAGATTTTAACAACATTCTGAAAAACAAGAGTAAAGAAGTGATAGAGATATGCCCTACAGGCGCATTAAGTAAATTTAAGAACTTATTTCTGCCAGCCCTTCTTACTTTTTTAATCTCTATTTCAACTTATGGCCAGTCTGTTGATGGTGATTGGACTTTATTCAGAGGAAACGCTGACCTGTCTGGCTACTATAATGGAGAATTTCCAACTTCTCCACAATTACTATGGAGCGTATCCACGGGAACCAGAACAAAATCATCTCCTGTAATAAGTGATGGCACTATCTTTTTCGGAAACGATAAAGGAACCATTACTGCTGTATCATCAGACAGTAAGATCAAATGGGTTTATGAAACAGGAAGTCTGATTGAAGCTGCACCTCTGATATTTGGTAATAAAGTAATTGTAGGGTCGAACGATGGCATTCTGAGAGCTGTTGATAAGGTTACCGGTAAGTTCATCTGGTCATATACCACAGAAAACCAGATTTCGGGATCATCCAATGTCTGGGTCTTAGGAAGCAGGGCAGGTATTGTGGTTGGCAGTTATGATTATTATCTGCACTGCGTAGATCCCAGGACAGGAAAGTCAATCTGGAAAATTGAAACAGATAATTATGTCAATGGCACACCATCAATACAGGATGGGAAAATAGTTTTTGGTGGATGCGATGGCATTATAAGAGTTGTTGATCCGCTGACTGGAAATCAGAAAGATACTGTTGATATTGGTGTATATATTGCTGCCTCTCCTGCATTGGAAGGCGATATGGCCTATTTCGGTGATTATGACGGTACTGTATTCGGACTTAACATCAGGACAAGAAAAATGGTCTGGAAGATTACGGGAAACGAGCAGTCGGGATCTGTTCTGGCAGTTCCGGCAGTGGCAAAAAATTATGTTGTAATAGGTAATGAGGATAAATATCTTTACTGTTACAATTCAACAAATGGTAAATTAATCTGGAAATACCGGACAAATGGCCGGATAGTTGGTTCCGCTGTTATTACGGAAACGAAAGTTCTCTTTACCAGTATGGATGGTACTGTTTCAATTCTTAATATTAATGATGGGAAGAAGGTGTGGAGTTTTAATGCAGGAACCTCTATAAGCAGTTCTCCGGCTGTTATAAAAGGAAAGTTTTACATCCTTACTGAGGACGGAAGATTGTTAGCATTTGGCGATAAGTAATAAATTTACTCTGTGTAACCCTTAAATTAGCTCACGCTAATCTAAGGGAGGCACTGAGGGGACACAGAGAGACACGGAGAAAAGGGAAAAGAAAAAGAAAATGAAAATAGTATATCTGATAACAGGCTCCGGTGGATCATTTTATTGTGGTAATTGTTACCGCGACATGATTTATCTCAGAGCCATACGTAAGGTCTCAGGGATTAGTGCTACTGCGATACCGCTTTACCTTCCTCCTGAAGAGACGAGTAGTGAGAAAGGTCTTGACACACACGTCTTCTTTGGAGCTATCTCAATGTACCTTAGGGAAAAGGTTCCATTCTTAAGGAATATGCCGGTATTCTTTGATAAATTACTTGACTCTGCACCTATGCTGAAAATGGCTGCACGAAGAGCTGGCACAACGAGAACAGAAGGGCTGGAGGAAATGACACTGAACATGATCAAGGGGGAAAATGCTTTCCCTGAAAAAGAGCTTCAACGGCTTGTTAATTATCTCACAAAGGAGGGGAACCCTGATATCATTCATCTGTCAAATGCACTTATTATTGGCCTTGCCCATCAACTAAAGAAAAAACTGGACGTAAAAATTGTATGTTCACTTCTCAATGAGGATGACTGGATTGATGAGATGGCTGAGCCTTACCAGTCAAATGCCTGGAAATTAATTTCTCAGGAGATAGATAATGTAGATGTCTTTATTACACCAAGCAACTATTATAAAGAGTTGTTTATATCGAAAACAGGAGTTTCCGGGGATAATTTTTATGTTATCCCCCTTGGATTTGATCCCGGAACTTTAGCCAATGTCCAAAAAAAAGATAATTACCCCTCTTTAGGATATTTTTGCAGGATCAGCTCTCAGAATGGATTTGACAAGCTTGTTGATGCATTTATTGAACTCAAATTGCAAAACAGCCTCCCAGGTCTTACTCTTCATGTCTCAGGAGGTTACACAGGTGATGATAAACCTTTTATAGCTGAACAGATTAAGAAAATAAAAGAACATGGATTAAAAAGCTTTATTAGAATATATCCTGAATTCCGGGGAAACAGCAAAGAGGAATTTTTCAGCAATGTCGATATTGTGAGTGTTCCTGTAAGAAAACATGATGGCTATGGTCTTTATTTACTTGAAGCTAATGCAGCAGGGGTAGCTGTAGTTCAACCTGCTACCGGAGCATTTCCTGAAATAATAGAAAAGACAAAAGGAGGTATTACATATTCTCCGGATACGGTTTCAGAACTGGCAACAAGCTTGTTGAAGTTATTTAAAGATAATAACTACAGGGCAAAACTTGGAGAGAATGGCAGAGAAAAGGTTCTTAAAGAACTTTCAATTGATAAAATGTCTGATAGTCTGTCACAAGTATATAATGGAATAATGTCAAAATAGGTTAATATTCATTTATATAAATAATATGCTTGCAATAAAGAATATTTCTAAATCATTTCCTCAGAGAGGATTAGTACTTAATAATCTCTCTCTAAATGTGAATGAAGGAGAATCGATTGCAATAATGGGGCCATCAGGTTCAGGTAAGACAACCCTGATGAATATTATTGGTTTGCTTGATAAACCGGATAGAGGCGAAATAACTTTCAGAGGAGCATCAATTGCATCCTTTTCCGATAATGAGTCTGCTGTGTACCGGAACAGGAATGTTGGTTTTGTCTTTCAGGACCACCTCTTATTGCCCCATTTAACAGTAATGGAAAATATACTATTACCTCTGCTTGCTGCCAAATACTCAAAAGATGAGCTTGCTGTTAGAGAGCACAATGTTAATGAGCTCATGAAAAAGACAGGAATTACTGATCTGGCTGATAAATACCCTTTCCGTATATCAGGTGGTGAAGCACAGCGTGTAGCCCTGGTGAGAGCATTAGCCAATAATCCTTCAATACTTCTTGCTGATGAACCTACAGGTTCTCTGGATTCAAAGAATGCTGATGTTCTGGGTGAACTTCTTATTGAAATGAACAGAGAGCTTGGGATAACACTTATACTTGCAACACATTCAGCAGACCTTGCAAGTAAAATGTCAAAGATTTTGCAACTGGAGGAAGGTAAGTTAAATTAAATGTCTGAACAGACAGGAAAGTAAGTTATGATGGCGCCAGGTATATTCAAAATAGTATTCCAGACAATAAGATTTTATAAGAAGCCCATTATTTACCAGATTCTTATAATTGCATTATTATCAGCGGTAATAACAGGATCACTGCTAACCGGAAAATCTGTGCGTACAAGCCTTAAAAAATCTGCTTCTGAACGTTTAGGAAATACAGGTATTATGATCAGTTCAGGAGTCAGGTTCTTTGATAGCTCCCTGGCTGAAAGGCTGAAGGATAGCAGCAAGATAAATTCTGCAGGCATACTTGAAATAAATGGTTATAGTCAAAGTCTTAAGTCACAAAAAGGGGCATTCAATACTCATATCTATGCTATTAACCAGGATTTCTTCAAATTTCATGGTAACGATTCTATAGTAATCAGCACTGGAGAAGTTGCTGTTAACATAAAACTTGCAAATTATCTTGATATAAGTGAAGGTGATGAACTGATAATTCGTTTTAATGAGTTAAGTGACATACCAGCCGATGCTCCATTTGCTCCGGTAAAAGATGCAGGTGGCTCCTTTGTGATAAGAGTTGGAAATATTCTGAACCCTCAAAATACAGGTAATTTCTCCCTGTCGATCAGCCAGATAACTCCAATGAATATCTTTATTAACCTATCTGATCTTGAGGATATCATTGGCAAAGCATTAAAAATAAACAGACTGCTAATAGAAAATAGTAATAGTAATTCATTGAATGAAGTCTATAGTAGTCTTAAGAATATTTTAAAACCGTCTGATATTGGTTTGGATATAAGGATGTTAAAAAGAGCAGGAAAGAATGAACTGATATCGGATAGAGTGTTTATTGACGAAACAATAGTCAAGGAAATTGAATCTATAATACCCTCTTCAGCACCTGTGATTACATATCTGGGAAACAGATTTAAAGCAGGAAAAAAGGCTACCCCATATTCATTTGTATCAGCTTTACCTTCTGATATTTACCCCGATATTCCTAAAGGCGATGGAATGATAATTAATAGTTGGCTGGCTAAAGATCTGGCTGTTAAAGTGGGAGATTCAGTTGAAATGTTCTGGTATTCACCTGACTTACTTAATAAACTTCTCGAAAGCAGCAGTAAATTTGTTGTTGACAGTATCGTTGATATGCAAGGTATCTGGTCAGATTCGCTCTTAATGCCTGATTTTCCAGGTATCTCCGGAAGTGAATCATGCTCAGAATGGGATGCAGGTGTACCAGTTAAAATGGATGAAATACGAGGTAAAGATGAAGATTACTGGAATAAATACAAAGGAACACCAAAAGCTTTTATTAATTATGACACAGGTAAAAAGATTTGGGGAAATAATTTTGGGCCGGCAACTGCTCTGCTTTTTCCTGAGGGGATATCAGAAAAAGAGATTGAAGAAAAGCTTATAGGATCTCTTGATCCTGATAAAGTGGGCTTCACTGTTACTGATTTGTCTGACGAAGCAATTAAGGCCGCAAATCAAAGTGTCGATTTCAGTACCCTTTTCTTAAGCCTGGGTTTTTTCCTGATCCTGGCTTCAATAGTCTTATTATCATTTGCCGTTTCATCATATTTTGATTCGAAAAAAGATCAGATAAGTATCTTTTTTGCCCTGGGATTTAAAACCAAATGGATTGAACAACTACTATTTCTTGAATCAGGATTATTAACGTTTGCAGGCTGCTTAATTGGTTCATTTACGGGATATCTGGTTAATATACTCATTACCAAAGCTCTGAATTCAGTGTGGAGCGGTGCGGTTCAAACAGATACCCTGGAAGCTTTCTTCAATATTATACCTATTTTGATAGGATTCATAATGACAATCCTGACGACAGGTATTTTAATGATTGTTAAAATAAAACGATACCTCAATAAACTTAATCGGCAGGAAAAAGAGATTTATGAAAGTCATTCACCCTTTAGAAATTTTATCTTTTTAATAACAACATCTATAATTTCATTAATATTATTCGCATTTTCGATTATACTCAAAGATCAGGAACTCACTTTCAGTTTTGCTGCTGGAACTGTTTTGTTAATCGCTCTGATACTATCCTGGAGGCAATATTTTATTGGCCCGATAGGCCGGAACAGATATATCATGAAAGGAAGAAATGGATTATCTAAACTTTACTACTCCTTCTATCCTTCAAATGGGGTTACTCCTATCCTCTTTATAGCTGCCGGCATTTTTGCAGTATTCATAACTGGAGCAAACAGAATGAATTTTAATGGTATGCATCAAAATAGATCAAGTGGAACCGGAGGATATCTTCTCTGGTGCGAAAACACCATTCCTGTTAAAGAGGATTTGAATACTATTGCAGGCAGAAAAGCAACTGGTCTGGATGATGAACAACTTATGAATATGAGTTTTGTTCAGGCAAAACGTTCTTCAGGTAATGATGCAAGCTGTCTGAATCTCAACCATATAACAGCTCCTCCACTTTTAGGGATCGATCCTGTAGATTTTATTTCCAAACGATCATTCTCATTTTCTCATTCTATATCAGTTGGAAATGTAGAAAACCCATGGCAGTTTTTAGATATTGATGCAGGCCGCAATACAATATATGGTTTTGCGGATCAAACTGTTCTTGATTGGGGGCTGATGATTAAACCCGGAGATACTTTAGTTCTAAGAACAGAGACCGGGCAACCTTTAAATATTATAATTGCTGCAGGATTGAAATCATCAGTTTTTCAGGGAAATGTGCTGATTGGCAGAGATAATTTCATGAGATATTATCCTTCTGTTCCAGGGAACTCAGTTCTCCTGGTTGATGGCGATCCTGATGATATTGAATTATATAAAAGCACTTTGAATGAAAGGCTTGGTAATTTTGGCATCAATATTGAATCAACAAATGAACGACTGGCATCCTTTCATGAGGTAACAAATACATATCTGACAGTATTTGGTGTATTTGGAGTTTTTGGTATGATAATAGGGATAGTAGGTCTGGGATTTGTTCTATTGAGAAATTATAACCACCGTAAAAGGGAATTTGCACTCATGCTGGCAACTGGATATTCGGTAAAGAAAATCAGAAGATTAATCCTTTCCGAACAGATGCTGATTCTTTTTGCCGGAGTTTTTTCAGGTGTTTTCTCTGCAACCATTGCTACTCTCCCATCCTTAAAAGGAAATCCTGAAATACCTTGGCTATTTCTTATTATGATGGTCTTAGCAATAACAATTACAGGGTTAGTCGCCCTTATTCTATCTGCTGGCGCAGTATCGCAGGATTCATTAATTGCAAGTTTGAAAAAGGAATAAAAAAAAATTGCTTTTACCCGCTGCAATAAAATCTTTTTACAATTTGAATTTATACGAAAGAACGATTAGATTAATATCAGATAACTTTGGGAAGTAGTCGCGTTCAAACATATATTCCAACTCAAGTGAGTGTTTCTTATTTATTTTATATTCAATGCCGATTGCAAAACGATGCTTGTCAAAACGTTTTTCTGTCGCCTCAAACATTCTGTAAAATGTCTCAAATGATATGCTGGGATTTATTGGGAAAGATGGGGTTTTATACTCTGCTTTGATTTTGATTCTGCCATGGTAGTCAGGTATTTCATCATTGGCATCCTCGAAATATGTTTTATCCTGTCTCTGAAACCTGAATCGTGCGGAAAAATCAAATCTACCAAGACTACCATTTCCTTTAATATCTGCCATCAGTTTATGACGGATATGGTATTCAGAATTATCTTCAAGATTTTCGGTAATTCTGTAGGAGCCTGCCAGTGCGAGATATTTATTAAGTTTGTATGTAACTCCACCTTCCAAAAATGCTTCATCAATGTCTGAGGCATTATTGAAGGTACGTATCATTGCTGAAAGATCAATTTCCAGTTTTTTCTTTACTGAATATTCGGTATTCAGTCCGTACCAGATACCAAAGTCATCGCTCTGGCTAAAAGTCGGCAGGGTAACGATAAGGACCAGTATAAGGACAACAAATCTCCTATTCTTCATCGCTGTCTTTCTGATGTCCGACTTTGTTTGTCATACTTTCCACCTTGTCAGTTGTCTCAAAAAATACCTTAAGGTGGCAAATGTCTCTTAATAAGTCAATTTCCCCAATTTCAACCCTGCTAATTTTCTCTATTCCAGTTCTTTTCTGAAGATCATCAAGAAGTTCATCATAATATTCAGGTTTAATAAGGTTAATTTTCTCATAGATAACCTTTTTTGAAGATTCATGCTTTAATAGCCACCTCTTTTCTAATCCGTAGGTAATGAGAATGATTACAAAGTTTGTAAAAACTATCTCTAAAAAACTTGTTGTAGTATTGGTGAGTGCATTAATAACTGAGATTCCAATAATCAAAAAAAGATATGTCATCTCTTTTATTGGAATTGTGTGCGTGCGGTAACGAATAATCCCGAAGATCGCAAAAAGTCCAAGTGCAAATCCAATCTGGAGCATGACATTCTCCAGAAGAAAGCATAATAGGAAAACGATGCTGGATATAAGAATGTATGTAAAAAGATAATCTTTCCTTCTTGAAGTGGAAAAGTACAACCAGCGTACAAGAATTAAAATAACAATAAGGTTAAATGAAAATCGACCTATCAATTCCAGGAGATTTGACAGGTCGAATATTTCCATTCCAGCTATTTTGATTTTATCAGTTGCTAATAAATTTATTGTATTCATTTTCTATTTTGTTTAGTAATAATAATTTTGGTTTTAGCATATTCTTTTTCAGCAGATCATTTAGGCTTGCACTCCCAATACAATATTTGCTAAACCCCGGTGGATATATATTTAATAGTTTAATCAGTTTTTTGAAATCCGAACTCGGGGATTGTCCCTTCTTTTTCAATTCAACTATTGCAAGATACGGCATTTCAGCTTGACCACCTCTGGTTAGTTCCTCAAAAGATATATTATAGTCTATTGTAATTCGTTCTTTTAGATCTAAACCAATCAGTGTTATCCTTGTAAACCGATTAATAAGAACAGGTTTGATAAGAGTTGAATTTACAGGTAAGTGTTTACTGATAAAATTAACTGCCTGATCATCAAAAGTGCCGGATACAAGATTGTTTTCAATACGCGACTTGATAGTTCTTCTTTTATTGGTCTTCATTTTTATTTCAAGATATGAAGAATCCATTGATTCATACTTTCTATACCTGATCTTATACCTTCCAAACTCTCCTCTTAAATGTTGATTATAAAATAAAAAATCAGGTGTATCCATATATGTTGTAAGATATGGGAAAGCTCTCAATTTATTTATTTCCAGTACTTTATATTTGCTATCAAGCAGATTTATCAGATCTCCTATTTTATTAGCAGGGAATACATATTTTATTTCAATCCTGTTCATTAACCTGACGCTTGTTATCGAATCTAACCCAATTGGAACAAGTGAATTTAGTGAGTTTCTTATTTGGGTATCATTCATATTTTATAAAATCTTATTAATAAATGTTTCATTATTTTGCTAATATTCAATTACGTGGAAATTATCTTTTTTTATCCTGATCATTTGGAAGTGCTATTTATTACATTAAAAGTTGGATTTTGCCATCTGAATGCTCCTGTACCGTTTGGATATCTGGAGTAGGATACTTCCAGCGTTTGTCCCGGATAAATAATTTCATCTATTACAGTACCATTTGGTTTTGAAAACAGGACTTCTTCGCCCAGTGATGAGAGTTTAAAATTAGCATGCAATCCAATCTGGGTAGTATCCTTGTCGGCCCAAATGATCAGGTATCCGTTCGCTGATATAGATGTACCCTGAGGTATTTGCCATTTTGAGATATTACTCTTGTTATCAGTCAAATAATAGCCTGAAATATCTTTTGTTGATGATGATAAATTGAATAATTCAATCCAGTCATCATATTCACCATTCTGATCTGCGGCAATAGTCGAGTTTACTGGCATTAGCTCATTAATTACAACATCTCTGATAATTGGATCTTCTGTTTTCTTGCATGAAAGGTTCACAATAAGAATAATTAGGAAGAGTATTATTTTTTTCTTTTTATTCATCATAATTAATAATTTGAAATAAACATAATATCACTACTCTTTCATTTTTCGAGTCTAAACGGCGCGAATTTAGGAAATTATAATCGAATAATGATTTAAATTGTGGCTAACCTTGACATTTTGAAAGACCCAGATTAAGTGAAGGTGTTGAACCTGCAATAACCAGGGCTGCCCCAAGTGCTGATGCATTTGAAATCTCAGAGGTACAAACAACTTTTGATGAATATGCTTCAGCTATAAGGTTGATGAAAAGTCTGCTTTTTGCAAATCCTCCGGTAATATAAATAGTTGAAGTTATATCATTTTCAGGAATAACAAGGTCTATTGCTTCAATAGCAAGATCACATAATTCATTCATTAACTGATGATAAGCTTCTTCAAATGTACTAAACTCATATAAATCAATATAATTCTTCAAATCACGTGAGAATGGTCCGGTTTGAAAAAATATTTTTTTGTTTAAATATTTTGTTTTTAGTAAAGCTGATAATTTTTTATCTGCCTTTACTTTTTTATAGTAATCCTCTGGCTTATTAAAATGGGTACTTATTTTTAGTACAACTGTTTCGTGCAAATTACCGAGGAATAACCTTGACGATTTTACTGGTTGTCCTGTAATACTTATGTAGCATAAGCAATCTTTATCAAGCTGTTCTGCAGTTAGTTTTTCATTATTAAAAGGGTTCATATTAATACACCATGTTCCTGTTGATATTAGGATAAAATTACCTTTGCTATCCGCAAAATAAGGAGCGAGAGAGGCTGAGCTGTCATGAATACCAATCCCGATCATAAGTTTTTTCCCATCAATTTCAACCTCATTCAGTGTTTCGACAGGAACCAGTTGTGGAAGGTTCAATCCATGAAGATTAACCCATGGGTGGTAACTCATACTATCGAAATCCCACAGTGCTGTATGGCATCCTATAGAAGTATGTTCCGCATAAATTTTTCCAGTCAGGATGTAGGAGAGATACTGTGGAAAATGAAGGATCTGCTTTATTTTAGCAAACACTTCGGGTTTAACTGTTTTTAACCATAGAGGCTGTAAACCGGAATTGAGCATACCCAGAGCGGGAGATGCAGTTCTTCTGCAAAACTCATCCCTGCCTCCATATAATTTATATAGGTTTTCCGGTATTCTTTCATCCATTGGTTTTAAATAATTATATACCGGAGTGACTCTTTTCCCATTTTCATCCAGACAAACAATAGTAGCTCCATATGTTGAAAAATTAACCGCCTTAAGGTCATATTTATCTGAATGAACCAAATTGATAATTGATTTTTTTATCCATTGTTCAATTAACTCAATATCGTCACAATCATATCCGTCATCATCCTTTATTAATGGGAATTTTTCCTCCGATTCTGAAATAACTTTCAGGTCATTATTAAACAGAAGTAATTTCTTATTGGTTTTACCAATGTCAAATATGGCAATAACTGTAACTTTCATTTGTAATATTTTTTACCACACATCCTCTTGCTCCATAAAGAGCATAATAAATAACTAAAAAGGTCTTTTCAGACTGCTCCCTGATAGTTATAAATTTCTACCTTTTGAGAAGAACCTCATTTTCATATTTAATAATATCTTCAATATACTCCTGGCCTACCGGAACTTTGTTTTTCAGGCAGTAGTAATCCCAAACAGCTCCAAAAGGCTTTGTTTTAAGTAACTCAATAAATGCGAGTCTTTCAAAGTTTTTCCCCTCTTCTTCAAATTTTACCAGCATTTCAAAAGGTTCCAGCAATGCATACATAAAGGCCATTTGAGCAGCCCGTGTACCAATAACATAGGCACCAATCCGGTTAAGGCTTGCATCAAAGAAATCGAGACCTATATTAACCCTGTTCAGAGCTTTTGCACGGACTATTTCCTGAGTAATAAGCAGCAGCTCATCGTTGAAGGTAACCACGTGATCACTGTCCCAGCGCACACCCCGTGTCAGATGTAACAGGATTTCATCTACAAAATGAAGGATTGAAGAGATTTTATCACCTACCTGCTCAGTAGGGTGAAAATGACCATTATCTAATGTTATCATTGTATTATTCTTTATGGCATAACCCAGATAGAAGTCATGAGATCCAACTACCATCGACTCGGAGCCTATTCCGAATAATTTACTCTCCACCGAATCCTTAATATACTTTTTAGAGTATTTTATTGCAAATATCTCATCCAATGATTTTTTAAGTTGTTTGCGGAGGGTATTCCTGTCCACAGGTGTATCCTTCATCCCGTCAGGAATCCATATATTATGCACTGAGGGAGTACCTAATTGGTTACCCATTTCAGCACTTATTGCTCTGCATCGTTTAGTATGCTCCACCCAGAATTTTCTGATTTTTTCATCTTTGCTTGACAGGGTAAAGCCATCATCGGCATATAGATGTGAGAAACAGGTACAGTTGAAATCAAGGCCCACTCCTCTTTTTTTAGCCCAGTCAATCCAGCCCTGGAAGTGTTTTACCTCGATCTGATCGCGATCAACAAGCTGGCCTCCAAACTCACCATAAATAGCATGAAGATTTAATCTCTGTTTTCCGGGAAGAAGTGACATGACTTTATCAAGATCCGCCCTCATCTGTTCGATTGTTTTTGCTTTACCCGGGAAATTACCGGTAGCCTGGATCCCCCCGCCACCAAGCACAGATCCTGGTTTTTCGAAACCACCAACATCATCAGTCTGCCAGCAATGCAGACTAATATTAATTTTATCCAGCTCCAAAAGTACTTTCTCTGTATCAACTCCTAAAGCAGCATATTGCTCTTTTGCGAGCTGATAGGTTTTCTCAATTATTTCTTTTTTCATAATTTATAGTTATTGTACTTAGTTATAGCGCAGTCGAGACTTTGCCTTGCAACAATTTTGTCCTTAACTTTTACTTTCGTTGTCCACCGTAGCCTTCTTCGACAACCGTAGCTGTAGCTTTAGCGAAGGTGGATTGTCTTATGCCTTATTACTCCTACTCCATATAAAAAACCTGTTCCAGAGGGGTTGTGACAGGAGAGTTATCTGGATTAGTTTCCATTATATCGGCCATATATTTCCACCATTTTTTAACAACTTCAGTGCTTCCAAGGCTCTGGGATGAACTTGCTCCTGATTGTTCCTGGTATGCAAATAAGGTATTTGTCTCTTCATCTAGAAAAATAGAATAATTTCCAATACCTTCATCTTTCAACAGTTTTACCAGTTCAGACCATATTCCGGTATGGCGCTTTCTATATTCTTCCTTAAAACCAGGAACCATTTTCATCTTGAAACCAAATCTTTTTGTCTCCATTTTTAGCCTAATTTTACAACAAAAGTTGAAAGTATAAGAATTAAAATTCCGATAATCAATACAATAATAGTTTTTCGTTTTGCTCCTTTCCATTCATTAAGAAAGATACCCCAGATATTGCTTATTGCAATATTAAGTGCCATCAGTATACTCCATCCAAATACGGCCATCCCTTCCGGAAGTTTACTGGAGCCCATTCCAAAAAAATGAAATTGCAGAAACCAAAGAAATCCCGCTAAGAATGTAAAGAAAAGGTTATTCAAAAGGACGCTACCGGAAACAGTATAATAGTCTTTATAGGTTTTATTTTTAATATTAAGATATCCGCAATATACAAGGTTAGTAATGAATCCTCCCAACAGAATAAAGATCAGTGAAGGATTTTTCTGGAACAGAGGATTTGTTCCATGAGCAAGTGCAACATTTTCAATTGGTTTAGCCGCTTCAAAACCAAAATTGAAACAGGCGCTCATTACCCCGGCAAAAATTGCAATAAATATTCCTTTTTTGAGAGCAAATTCTTTAACAGCAGCCCTTTTTTCATCTTCAGTCATCTCCTTGCTCTTAAGCGATCCAGCATATCCAATAATTGCAATCCCTGCAACTGTAATAGATACTCCAACAATAGTTAAAATACCAGCTTTAGTTGAAAAAAGATTATCACCGGCGATTATAGGCGGTATCAATGTTCCAAATGCGGCGCAGAGACCAAGAGCAATACTCTGTCCCAGGGCTACACCCAGATAACGTATACTTAAACCGAATGTTAAGCCCCCAAAACCCCATAGCGCACCAAAAAACATAGCCATTAATTTGGCTGAAGATGGAGCCTCGCTAATAATTGGGAAAAGCTCTCCTTTAGGAACAAAAATAAATGCAAACAATATCGGAGCAATGAGCCAGGCAGCAACACCCTGACTTAACCAATACGATTCCCATGCCCAAATTCTGACTTTTTTAAATGGAACATAAAAACTGGCGGCGCCTATACTTCCCAAGGCAATTAATAAAATACCCGTAAAAGGATTCATCTATAATTAATTTTTTTAACAGAACCGCAATTTATAAACTTTCAGACATATTTTGAATTCCGGGATGTTTTTTTATTAAGAGATTTTTTTATAATCTTGATGTTTATTATCAAAAACTCTAAAATATGAAATCTATTAAACTTACTCTTCTTTTCCTCTCCATTTTTGGAGTAGTTCGCGCACAGGATCTGTCTGTAGCTAATCTCACTTGTGAGCATCAGAAGAATCCGATAGGTATTGATGTGACTCAACCAAGGTTCTCATGGAAAATCTATGGGACAGGAAATAATATTATGCAAAGTGCGTATTCTATCCGGGTTGCTACTGACAAGAAGTTTTCATCCAACAATATAGTATGGCAATCAGGAAAGATTTCATCTGAAGAATCAATCCTTCAGGCTTATAAAGGAAAAGATCTGATATCAGGGCAACAGTATTTCTGGCAGGTAAAAGTATGGGATAATAGAGGAAAGGATTCAAAATGGAGCGAAGTTGCTTTCTGGGAAATGGGGTTACTTTCTCAATCTGATTGGAAAGCCAAATGGATTGAGATGGAAGAAGATACATTAAGATATGGCCCATCTCCTCACTTCAGAAAAGAATTTTCGATTGGGAAAAGTATTGCAAGCGCAAGGGTTTATGTTACATCACATGGTTTTTATGAGTTACAACTTAATGGGAAAAAAGTTGGTGATCAAGTACTTACGCCAGGCTGGACTTCATATGGGAAAAGACTTCAATACCAGGTTTATGACGTAACTGGCATGTTGATGAAAGGTAATAATGCGATAGGCGCTGTTCTTGGTGATGGATGGTACAGGGGTACTCTGGCATGGGGAAATAACTGGGCAATTTATGGTAAAAGACTTGGACTGTTGCTTCAATTAAAAATCACATTTACTGATGGATCTGAAGCTCTTATTGTAAGCAACGAGACATGGAAAGCAACAAATGACGGGGCTATCAGAATGAATGATATTTATAATGGAGAAACATACGATGCCAGGAAAAAACTTACTGGATGGAATATACCAGGGTTCAACGACAGCAACTGGATGAAAGTGATGACAGAAAAATATAATAATAATCTTATTGCATCTGAAGGAGCTCCAATCAGGAAAATACAGGAGATAAATCCTGTCAAAATTTTCAGGACTCCCTCTGGCAAACTGATAGTTGATATGGGTCAGAATATGGTTGGCTGGCTAAGATTTAAAGTTTCCGGTAAAAAGGGAACTATGATCACCTTACGTCATGCCGAAGTTCTGGATAAGTTTGGGGAGTTTTATACGACCAATCTCCGTGCGGCTAAATGCCAGTTAAATTATACGCTTGCCGGCACAGGTGAAGAGATTTTTGAACCCAGATTTACGTTCATGGGATTCAGATATGTTGAGGTTACTGGATTCCAGGGCAAACTAACAACTGATAATCTGACCGGAATTGTTGTCCATTCAGATATGGCAGTTACAGGTAACTATGAATGTTCTAACCCTCTTATAAATCAGCTACAGCATAATATTCAGTGGGGTCAGAAGGGAAATTTTGTAGATGTCCCTACTGACTGTCCTCAAAGGGATGAGCGTCTTGGCTGGACAGGTGATGCCCAGGCATTTTGCAGAACAGCCGCTTTTAACATGGATGTCTCAGCTTTTTTTACCAAATGGTTGAAAGATGTAGCTGCAGATCAAAAGCCGGGGGGTGAGGTGCCAGACGTAATTCCTGATGTTTTAAACAAGCAGGAGGCCTTGACGGCTCAGCCTTCTGCAGGATGGGGTGATGTTGCTGTAATTGCCCCGTGGACGATGTACACTGTGTATGGTGATAAAAGATTACTGGAGACACAGTACCACAGTATGAAGACATGGGTAGAATATATCAGAGAAAGGGCAGATGATAGTTTTATATGGAAAGGTGGAAGTAAATATGGAGACTGGCTTTTTTATCATCCCCCTGTAAATAATCATACTGAGTTTGATGGCCATACTGAGCATGATTTTATTGCAACAGCATTTTATGCATATTCATCAACCATTCTGGCAGCTGCTGCAAAAGAGTTGGGTAAAACAGATGATGAAAAATTCTATTCAGATCTTTTTAATAAGATTAAAGAGGTATTTATTAATGAATATGTTACAAATGGAGGAAGAGTGGGTACCAACTCACAGACTTCCTATGTTCTTGCATTGATGTTCAATCTGTTGCCTGATACTCTTCAAGAGAAAGCTGCAGGTTTTCTGGTGCAGGATATTAAGAGCAGAAGAAACAGGCTTTCTACCGGATTTTTAGGTACTCCATACCTTTGTCATGTTCTATCGGATAACGGTTATACAGATGTTGCTTATGACTTACTCCTTCAGGAATCTTACCCTTCATGGCTCTATCCTGTTAAAATGGGTGCAACAACAATATGGGAACGATGGGATGGACAGAAAACTGACAGCACATTCCAGGACCCTGGTATGAATTCGTTTAACCATTATGCTTATGGAGCTATTGGAGATTGGATGTACAGGGTTTCAGCAGGTATAGAAACTATGAACCCAGGATACAAACATCTTATAATTCAGCCACATCCGACAAGTAAAATGACATACTCGAAAGCCTCATTCGAAAGTTCATACGGAAACGTTACATCAGGATGGGAAAGAATAGGGTCTAAAATAGTTGTTAATGTAGCAATACCTGCGAATAATTTAGCTACAATTGTTTTGCCTGTTAACTCAGCTGAAAAAGTAACAGAGAATGGCAAAAATATTTCAGAAAACAAATATGTCTCAGATATCAGAATATCAGGTAATAAGTTAGAGATGGAGGCAGGATCAGGCAATTATGTGTTTGAATATACTGAGGAGTAAATGACATTGACATATTCAGGAATTGCAATGGCAATATTCAGCCGGAGTGCAAAAGGCGAAAAATAATTATGAACCCTGAAGAGCTAAAACAGCGAAATTTCGAAAACGAGTTCGTATATTCCAGTTCGAGGAGTGGCGGACCAGGCGGTCAGAATGTTAATAAAGTAAACACAAAAATAGAATTACGGTTTGGTCTGATTTTAACATCACTTTTTTCCGAAAGTGAAAAAGAGATTATTTTCAGGAAACTTAAGAACAAGATAAATAGTTATGGGGAGTTGATATTAGTATCTCAATCAGAGCGAACACAGTTGATGAATAAGAAGATTGTCACAGAAAAATTCTATGATCTGATTGCCAAAGCGCTAACGAAACCTGTTAAAAGAAGATCTACAAGGCCGACCCTTTCATCTAAACTAAAAAGGCTTGAGGGAAAAAAGAAGCGTGGATATATTAAGAGATTACGAAATGATTCGGGCGAATTACCCTAATACCCTAATACCATAATACCGTATTTTCACACCTCTTTCAACTTCCATTTTCCCTTTCTGAAAACAAGCCAGGCAATAAGCGTCATAAGTGTTTCAGCTACAACAATAGAGATAAAAACTCCCTCTTCTCTTAATCCTGCTGTTATAGCAAGAAACCAGGCAAGAGGGATTTCCACCAACCAGAAAGCGACGATGTTGATTTTCAGAGGTGTTGAGGTATCTCCTGCCCCATTGAATGAGTTAACCAACACCATACCAAACCCATAGGCAATAAAACCGATACTGATAATCCTCAGGCCAAGAACTCCTGATCTTATGACATTTTCATTATCAATAAAGAGTTCTATAAACGTTTCAGGAAAGAGAAAAAGAATAATGCCTATGAACCCGAGTAATATCATATTTACCCATCCGGTAACCCAGACAGATCTTTCAGCTCTGTCGGGTTTATTAGCTCCAAGATTCTGGCCTACGAGCGTTGCTACAGCATTACTGATACCCCATGATGGTAATAGAGTAAAAAATACTATCCGCATTGCAATAGTATAACCGGCGACTACTTCACTTCCAAAGATTGAAATTATTCTTACAAGAGCAATCCAGCTGGAAGTAGCAATTAGGTTTTGTCCGATAGTACCGAAAGAGAGCTTAAGCAACTTTAGCATCACACTGAGATCAACAGATAACTGTCTTAATACTAGCCTTATCCGTTTTCTTCCGAAGAAAAGCATATAGAATTGTACCAGTACAGCAGCCCCCCTGCCAATATTGGTTGCAATAGCTGCACCTATAATTCCCATTTCAGGAAATGGTCCTAGTCCAAAGATCAGACAAGGATCAAGGATAATATTAATAATATTTCCTATCCACAAAACCTTCATTGCCAGAGCTGCATCACCTGCACTTCTGAAGATGGCGTTAATGATAAAAAGCATCATTATAACAACATTTCCTCCCATCATAATACTGGTATACCCTGACATGGATTCAGTAATATTTTTTGATGCTCCCATCATATCCAGCAGGCGTCCTGCATATAATGCTCCTGGCAAGCCAATTAAAATTGAAATAGCCAGACCTGTAAGGATAGCCTGAAAAGCTGCATTTGAGGCTGATTCTGGATTTTTCTCACCTATTCTTCGTGAAACCAGGGAAGTAGTTGCAGTACCTAATCCAATAGCAATGGCATATATTATTGTAATCATCGATTCAGTTATACCAACTGTAGCAACTGCATCAGCACCAAGCTTTGAAACAAAATATATATCAACAATAGCAAATACAGATTCCATTATCATTTCAAGTACAGCCGGAATGGAGAGTAATAGGATAGCACGTCTCAATCTTCCTTCTGTAAAATCCTGATCAGTTCCTGAAACTGCTTCAGCAATATCTTTAAGTAACGATTTGAATTTTAAAGAGTTTTTTCCGGATATGTTATCAGAATTCATAAGCATCCTTCTACTAGACAGTTTTTGAGATAGTTAAAAGCTCTTTGCTCCTGTTTCTCAGAAAAATACCCGGAGTAAGAAAGCCAGTAAAACCGAATGCAAAAGTATCTCAAATTTATTAAAGATAGTTATCTGATTTGAGAACAAATTTTTGCAGGCAAAAATTCAACTACAAGCTGTTATTTTTTCAGTCTTCTATAATACAATTAAGTACACTTCAAAGTAACTATTTAAAGTAAATATCTATCAGAATATTCCTTTCCCAAACTATTTTTAGGAATAAAAGAGTCATTATTTTTAGTATTTAATAGAAATAAGAGAGATGAATCGAAAAAAATAATTAAAAAAAAGCAATTTAAGGCTTAACCTGTTTTTTTCAAAATAGAGTAACACACATATATACAATTACATACGGTGATATATTCGCAACTAAGACAATATTTGTTGAAAAAGAATATAGTAAGTTGATAATTCTGTATGTCGAATCATGAATTGTATTAATAGAATATCTAATTTCGCATCGAAATATTTTAGTTAACCAGTAATAAATAAAATTAAAAAACGTCAAAAGAAAAGATGAAATTATTCATCATCTGCTATGAATGCTAACAATAATGAGGCTACGACACTCCACGCTGAGAGTCGCCTCGTGGGTTGCTCTTCTGATGAAGAGCCTGGCGCGAAAACCACGTTTTTTTCGCAAAACGAAATCCCAATTCAGTTAGTTAGCAACCGAAGTTCGGAGTTCATGCACCGTTACTTCCCCCTAACAACTATCGATTCCTGGAATGATTGGAAATGGCAGCTTCGAAATGCAATAACCAGTATCGAAGATCTGAAGAAGATCATGAAATTATCCGATAAGGAGATTATGGCTATAAATAATCTAAAGGGCCGGCTTCCGCTAAGGATAACTCCATATTTTGCCTCATTAATTTATAAGAGTAAATATTCAGATCCACTGAGGCGTAATGTAGTACCTGCAGTAGAAGAATTGATGCAGCATACTACTGAACAAATTGATCCCTTACATGAGAAATCATTTACACCTGTAAAAGGAATTGTTCATCGATATCCTGACAGAGTCCTTTTTACTATAACACAGGTTTGTTCAAACTATTGCCGGTATTGCACAAGATCGCATTCTGTAGGTCAGTTTGACAGGCTCGGAAGGCAGGATTTTGAGAAAGCATTTCAATATATTGCTGATCATAAGGAAATTAGGGATGTTCTTGTGAGTGGAGGGGACCCTTTGACATTAACAGATAAGGCTCTCGATTATATTCTCTCAAGAATTAGAAAAATTCAACATGTTGAAATCATAAGGATAGGTACAAGAGTACCTGTAGTTTTACCACAGAGGATTACTGATAGTCTGATTAAAACACTTAGAAAATATCACCCCTTATTCATTAGCCTCCATTTTTCACATCCGGCAGAAATAACGGATGAATGTGCTAAAGCTTGTAACAAACTGGCTGATGGTGGTTTCCCGCTGGGAAGTCAGACTGTGCTTCTTAAAGGTATTAATGATAATGTTCCTGTAATGAAGCAACTTATGCATAAGTTGCTAATGATGAGGGTACGACCATATTATCTGTATCAATGTGACTTGATCCCGGGTTCAGGACATTTCAGGACCACAGTTAAAAAGGGACTTGAAATAATAAAAGGGCTTCGAGGTTTCACCAGTGGATATGCAGTACCAACTTATGTTGTTGATGCTCCTGGCGGAGGAGGAAAGATTCCTTTAATACCAAATTATGTTGTTGAGCATAACAATGAACGGATAGTATTACGTAATTATATGGGGGAATTATGTGAATATCCTGAAAAATAGGACTTATAGATGAAGATTGGTTTAACTTTTGATCTGCGATCATGGTATATTGATCGGGGATACTCCATGGATGAAACTGCCGAGTTTGATAAGCAGGAAACAATCGATGCACTGGAAAATTCTTTAAAAATGATGGGTTATGAAACAGAACCTGTCGGGAATGTTTTTCAGCTGATAGAAGCACTTGCTGCAGGAAACAGGTGGGATATAGTTTTCAATATTGCTGAGGGATTGTACGGAGATGGAAGAGAATCTGTTGTCCCTGCTATACTTGATCAATATAAGATTCCCTATGTATTCAGTGGTCCTTTAATAATGGGGCTTTCGCTCAACAAACATCTTGCGAAACTTTTGGTAGCTGCTTCAGGGGTTCCGGTAAGCCCGGGATTCTTGCTCAATGAAATTGAAGATTTATATAATTGCAGATTACAATATCCTCTATTCGTAAAGCCTGTATCGGAGGGTACCGGAAAAGGGATAACTAAAAAGAGTCTTGTTAATACTTCAGAAGAATTGAGGGAAATAGTTACCTGGATATTGAAAGAATTCAGACAACCTGCTCTAGTGGAAGAATACCTTCCTGGCAGAGAGTTTACAATTGGTATTGTTGGCTCTGGTGACGAATCGATGGTTATCGGTGGAATGGAAGTGATATGTGCAGATAATCTCCCATATTCCGTTGAGGTAAAAGAGAATTACGAGAAATATTGCAAATATTCACCTATTGATGCTAACATATTTGATAAATGTAAATCAGTAGCTATCAAAGCATGGATTGCATTGGATGCACTCGACGGGGGAAGAATTGATTTAAAAGCTGATCGTAACGGAAATATATGTTTTATAGAAGCTAATCCGCTTGCAGGTCTTAATCCCATTCATTCAGACTTACCTATGTTAGCCAGATTGAATAACGTTGATTACCAGACATTATTGGAAATGATTATGAAATCGGCATTGAAAAGAATTAATAAACAAACGAATCAATCTTCATAGTTTAAATGCGATGAGAAAGTGTTGCATTCTTTATAACGAACCTAAATCTGGAGCTTTTACTGATGAACTTGATGTGCTTGATCAGGTTGTTTTTATCGAAGAGTACCTTATTAAGCTTGGAATTGCTGTTTACAGAAAAGGAATAACTGAAAGGTTTATGGATGAGATAGCGTTATTGGAAAAGGAAAAACCTGATTTTGTTTATAATCTGGTTGAATCCATCAGTAATAAAGGAGAGCTTAATTACTTTATTCCGGCACTCCTTAGCATGAATTCGATTCCCTATTCCGGTAATCCTCTGGAAGCAATGTTTATTACAAGCAATAAAGTTCTTGCAAATAAAACAATGCGAAATTCAGGAATCAATAATCCTTCATCATACTTGCCATCACAGAGTCATCTTCTCAAACAGGGACGGAAGTATATTATCAAACCTATATGGGAAGATGGTTCACTTGGAATTACAGGCGATTCAGTGTTTGAGTGTAAACCTGGTTTTGAAAAGAAGGTTGAAGGCCTTGATGACTCACATTGGTTTATTGAAGATTATATTGATGGCAGAGAGTTTAATATCAGCATATTGGCAGGAAAAGATGGCCCTGAAGTGTTACCACCTGCCGAAATTGTTTTTGTAGATTATGATGATAACAAACCCAGAATTGTTGATTTCAAAGCTAAATGGGAAACCAACAGCTTTGAATATAATAACACTGTGCGGGAGTTCCCTGGTGAAAAACTAAGCAATGACCTGGAAGAAAATCTAAACGAAGCTGCCGTTTCATGTTGGCATTTGTTTGGTTTAAAAGGCTATGCCAGAGTTGATGTCAGAACTGATTGTAATGATAATGTTTTTATTATTGAGGTTAATGCCAATCCCTGCATATCGCCTGATAGTGGATTCGTTGCTGCTACACAACAAGCAGGTTATCCATTTATCAATGTTCTGCAAAGAATTATTAATGATTTAAACAAATGATTATATGTTAGTAGTATCAAAGGGTATCTCTGAGAATGACAGAATGTATATTGAGGAGATACTCAGGTCAACCAGGGTTTTTTATGAATTTGAAATTCAAACTGCACTTGAGATTGCAGATGAGACATTAACTAAAGGTATGGAGACGAGTGGGTATTTGTGGATGAAAGTAACTGATGAGGATGGTTTTGTAGCATTTGCTAATTATGGGAAAAATGCTTTCTCTACCCATTCATGGGAACTCTATTGGATCGCTGTCCACCAGAATTCAAGAAATAAGAAATTAGGTACCCTGTTGCTTAAAGCTATTGAAGATGATGTAAGAGAATACGGTGGTAAGATTCTCTGGATAGAAACATCAGGAAGACCGCTATATGCGTCAACTGAAGGTTTTTATACGAATAGTGGGTATGATCTAAAGGCAAGTCTTAAGGATTTCTATGGTCAGGGAGATCCAAAGCAGATATATTCAAAAGTTTTGTAAGACTTATTGTAATATTAATATAAGTAAATTCTATTTAATCAGATTAGCATTATAATACTGAGGCAAACCAGTCACTTCCTCACCTAACCACTCAGGTTTTTCAAACTGCTCATCTTCCGAAGTGAGTTCAATCTCCGCAATGATCAGTCCCTCATTTTTATCATGAAATACATCAACTTCAAAAGTATGTTTTCCAGAAGGGATTAAGTATCTTGTTTTAATAATTTTACCAGGTAGGCAGATTTTCAATATCTCTTGTGCATCCGCCATTGGAATTGAATATTCCCATTCACTTCTTGATAATGATTGGCCAAATGAACTACCTTTTATAGTCAGGAATGCTTCATTGTCTGCAAGTCTGATTCGTATAGTTTTTTCAGGATCAACTGACAGATAATATTGAGAAATTCTGATTTGGTTTATAGCCAGGTGTTTGAATTCACTTTTAATAAGATACTTACGTTCTGTTTCTGTTGCCATTTTTATTGTAAAGTTAATATTTTAAATTTATCTGTTTTGCAAATTAACCTTCTTGCTCCAAAGACAATTCTTATGTTTTTTACAAGAATGTTAAAAAAAAATATTTTATGCTTTGATTAGATTAATTCTCAGTATGGTATTTAAAAACCAGATTACCTGTTTTAATCAAATAATTCCTCGTGGCTTGCCACGGGGTTCCATTATATTCTCCCCTGAATCAGGGGAGATGTCAGTCGAATGACTGACAGAGGGGTAAAATAATGAAAATTCGTTTTTCAGTTTTTAAGCTGAAATAAAGTTGGCGAAATACTCCTTGGCTCTGCCACGGAGATAGTCAACTTTAAGAATTTTCTTTATTTAACTAACATTTATTAACAAATTATCAAATTAGGTGTAAATCATTCGATTTTTAGCTAATTGTTTCTTAAATTTGATATAATTAAAATCAGGAAGCTTTATATTTTAAAATTGCATTAGTCATATTTTTATTAATTATCTGGTGCTGTTTTAGTTAAAGTTTTTGTTTAGTGAATTGATTTGTTCACCTGGCAATAAAAACTTTTTATGGATGTTAAGATCGATAACTCCTGGAAAACAAAGCTGAAGGATGAATTTGATAAGGAATATTTCGCTAATCTCTCAGAATTTGTTAAGGATGAATATAAACACAAAACTGTTTATCCTCCCGGAAGCCTCATTTTCAATGCCTTTAATCTATGTCCATTTGATAAAGTAAAAGCTGTTATAATCGGACAAGATCCCTATCACGGTTCGGGCCAGGCACATGGATTATGCTTTTCAGTTAGAGATGGTGTTAGTTTCCCTCCAAGTTTAATTAATATCTTTAAGGAAATTGAAATGGATATGGGCATTTCAAGACCAAGAACAGGAAATCTCGAGAGATGGTCTGCTCAGGGCGTTATGTTGCTGAATGCGACTCTTACAGTAAGAGCACATCAGGCTGGATCGCATCAGAAAAAAGGATGGGAAGAGTTTACTGATAGAGTAATTACACTTCTTAATAATGAGAAGCAACATTTAGTTTTTTTCCTTTGGGGAGCATATGCCCTGAAGAAAGGAGAATCTATTGACAGATCAAATCATCTGGTGTTAGAATCAGTACACCCTTCTCCCCTATCTGCTTCCAGAGGATTCTTTGGCAATAAGCATTTCAGCAGATGCAATGACTATCTGAAAAAGAATGGCATTCATCCAATTGACTGGAGATAATAAAAGCTGTAAAGGCTGTAAAAGCTGTAACGCCTCTAAAGCCTCTAAAGCCTCTAAAGCTTATATAGCCTCTAAAGCCTTCTTAACTGTTGTTTCCAATTCACTATAATCTTCAAAACCTACTGATAATCTTATCATTCCTGGTTCAGGATACTTTGAACCCCACACAGCCTCAACAGGCATTAATATTGTATCAGGATCGCCCAACGATGGAATCAATTTTATCTTTTCCGACACCATCCTTATGAATTTATCTCTCCGGGCTCTCTTTTCGGTATCATCTTTACCATCAAAGTCGAAAGTTATCATAGCGCCAAATCCTTTACCAGCAAAAAGTTTTTTGGCAATGTTATGTGAAGTATGGTTCTTCAAACCGGGAAACCATACTTTTTTTATCAATGGAATTTCATTAAGGTACTCTGCCAGCTTAAACGCGTTCTCACATTGACGCGCGAAACGCAGTTCAAATGACTGAACCTGTGTCTGTAATCTGTAAGCATCATCGGGAGAGAGCATGTGGCCTACTAATTTTCTGTACTCAATAGCAGATTGCATAATCTTTTTGTTATTTCCGCAAATAACACCGGCTGTAAGATTACCATGTCCTGAAAAATATTTTGTTGCACTATGAATTATGATATCAGCGCCATTTTCAAGAGGTTTAAAAAGCCATGGGGTTGCAAAAGTGTTGTCAATAATAATTTTTGTGCCATACTTTTTAGCTATTCTTATTATCTCAGTAACATCAGCCACAATCAGCATGGGATTTGAAATCGATTCTATATAAATAAATTCAGGCTTTAAACCCGATAATGTTTTTTCAAATTCACCAAGATCATAAGTTCCAGTTTCTGGCATAAAATAGTGAATATCTACTCCACGACGAGTTCTTAATACTGACTCAATAAATGATATAGTTCCACCATATATTTCAGTAAAGAATAACCATGGTTTTGTATCCTTTCCATTCTGAAATATTGAAAGTGCAGTATCGATAGCCGACATTCCTGATTGAGTGAGCAGAGCCCATTCACAGCCTTCAAGTTTCATTATCTTCTCTTCTGCGGAGACAACAGTCGGGTTGCGGTATCTGGAATAAATATATTTATCAGGTTCTCTTGAATGCTCTGACTCATTCTTGAAAGCATTTTTAGTTGTGTTGGCATCATAAAGCTCAAATCCTGCGTCACGATAAACAGGCACCCGTGAACTGTTAACCTCTTTCCTTGTCATATCTTTCTATATTAATATGGTTTATCCTAGATTCTGTCAAACACTTCATTAACAGTGATTTGACAGAATCGACTACTTGGTGATTTTATATGAGGATGAATAATCCTTTCAGATGAGTGTGTTCTTTCAATGGCTGTAATTAACTCATTCATTAGTTATACGATAATAGCAAATATATCAATATAACTGGTAATAGGAAAGAAGGATTTTATAGCTAAAAAGGAAGATAAAAACTATTCCAAAATTAATGGTTCTTCAACAATAACATTAGAAATAGAAAGTTCCTTTTTACTGGGATTTGATATCCATACTTCATAGGTTATCCTGTCCTGACCAATATATTGCATATATGTAAAATCCACAGAACCAGTTGAATATGTTGAAACTACACCTCCTATGTTAATCTCTGCTGTAATTTCTGCTTTTGGATAGGCTTTTTCAAATCGGAAATAATCTGATAATGAATTGGCACTAATAGTCCCAATCGTATCAACATCTTCCTCTTTTTCCGAAGTTTTCATAATTACTTCATTGAAAGTCGCATCGGATATGTTTCTGATTCTGACATCGGTGGGTCCCTCAGGTGAAAACTCTGTTTTCTTGCATGCAAATAGTGCAAGAACAGTCAATGAAATAATAAGAATTTTTTTCATAAAAGGGAATAATTAGTAATACCAACAATTATTTGACCCGAAATATAATAAATTAGTTGCAAACGTATCAAATTATATTGAGACAATCCAGAGGGACCCATCCCTTATTTCCATCCGAGAGACGTATTTCCAACCAATCTCCGACTTCATCCTCAACAGAAACCTTTGTGCCTTCATGGAGCACAAACAGATCAGTCCCGCTATTATCAGGAGAACTCTTTCCGCTTACCAGCGGACTGGATATAATTGCTTTATGACTGTTGTAAACCAGTGATTTATTTCTAATGGTGAATGTTAAAGAGGTTGAAGAAAGAATAAAAAAGAAAACCGCAAACCAAAATCCAATAACTTTTTGACGATACTTTGAAGAGTAGATATATAAGGATACCAATAAAAGAGATAGTACAAATGAGATAATACTGATTATGGCCCATCTGTTTGTGGATAAAACCAGAGCCATGAAATTATACAACTTAATAAAGAAGAGTTCAGGGATCTCCTGGAATCGGTCAGCAATAAGCGTTCTGGAAATCTGCAGATTATAATTTATATTTTCATCAACCGGATTAAGAAGGTATGCACGTTCGTAGAATAAAATTGCTTTAGGGATATCGTTTAGTTTAAAATATGCATTTCCAATATTATAATTCAGATTTGCTGATCGGGAGCCAGTATTGTAAATATCTGTCCATATTTGCAAAGCCTCTTCGTAATTACCTGATGTAAAGGAAGTAATTCCCTTATTGAATTTATCTGCATTTGCTTCTTGTGCAACAGTTACTTGCGCAAATGACAAGGAAATAAAAAGTGTTATTAAATATCTTATTATTAAATTCATCTTCTAATCTATTGAGTTTTCAACTGACTTAATAAATTGTGATGCTCCTTCATAAATAGTTGCTGCCTCTGTTCCTGATGCTGATGGAGAAAACCTTGCATATTCACAAGCATCAAGAATATCTGCAAGGATTTTAATTCTTTCTTCATCAATTCCATTTTCTGCTAATGAGGAGACAGCACTATTTCTTGTAAGATCAGATACCGGAATATTGAGTTTGTCGCTAATGTAACCCCATATTGCTTTGAGAATCTCTTCATAAAATCTATCGATTTGTTCATTCTTTAAACAGACTGCAGCTGATCGCAATCTTTTGGTTGCAATTTTTCCTGCTTTTCTGTTTCTTACCAATGAAAGGTCCGAATTGCGTCTTATATGCTCTCTTCTTATGAAAAGGATAATCAGAAAAGCTAAAAAAGAAAATGCATAAGAACTGTAGAAAGATCGGTTCAATAAAAAGATATTATTTGATTTAGTAAGTTTTCCAGGAGCTGATTTAATAAACCTGATATCTTTTCCTAGATATTTGACATCTTCTTTTGAAACACCACCATATACAGTTATTCCTGTGTTCTGTTCACTCCCTTTACGTGCATAAAAATGAAATTCCTTAGTTGAAAGATTTTCGTATTTACCTTTTGAGGTATTAAAGTAGGAATATGTAATGGGTGGAATTGTAAAATCGCCATAATGACGTGGAATTAGTAAATATTCAAAAGTTTTTTTCCCTGTTGTACCATTAAGGCCATTTTTAATATTATCAGATATCTTAGGATCGTAAATCTCAATATCGGGTGATAATTTCAAGGAAGGTGCTTCAGCTATTTTTAGGTTTCCGCTTCCTGATATCGTTATTTTGAGATTGATGGCATCATTAACGTTTACAGAATCCTTATTTAGGACTGCTTCAAGATCGAGCTTTCCCACTATCCCTGAAAAATCACCAGGCTGAATCCCGGGTAAAGGTTTAACATTTACCTTAACTGCCTTGCTAACAGCCGCTTTGGACACGTTCTGGATTGATGTAAAGAAGTCACCAAAGAACGGATCAGACTGGTTTGATTTCTGTTGTATAAGTACAGATATCTGAACCGGATCAATATTTATTTCCCCTGTTATCTGAGGATATAGCAGAAATTGTTGCACAACAC
The DNA here is from genome assembly GCA_035530515.1 of Bacteroidales bacterium. GTDB lineage: Bacteria > Bacteroidota > Bacteroidia > Bacteroidales > VadinHA17 > LD21. The sequence continues at coordinate 11,050 of DATKUO010000137.1, read as the reverse complement.
CTGCACCATAAATTGTCCCATTAACCTTTTCCTGACGAAGTGATGTAAGAGGAGGAGTAACTATATCTGATTTAAGAAAACCGTTAAAAGATGGATATTTTATCTCGTTAATACCTGAAAGGTTGACTTTTGTATATATTTTAATTGTTGCTACCACATGTTCACCAAGGTAAACCTCTTTTCGGTTAAGGGAAAGATTAACGAAAACATCGCCACCAGCAGACTCTACCTGGGAGTTATCTGTTGAGGCAATACTTCCTGAAGAAGCATTTTGACCTTGTGATGAGTTGCCAATTACTTCAATATGCAATGAATCAGAAACATAAGATTTATTTTTCAGTGTAAAAACAGCAGGTGAAATGACAAATTTTCCTTCATCAACAGCCTGAAGGAAATATACATACGAATATGAAGTTTGATGGGACATTTTCCCATTAATGATCTGTGTACTTGAACTGTATGATGTTTGAGGGCCCATCAGTTTGTAGAACCCATTAAATGAGGGAGGAGAAAACTCTCCGCCTCCTGAATTAACAGTCCATGTTATATTAAATTGTTGTCCCGCGGTTACTACTTCAGGATAATCAATTTTTATTGTAACATCCTGCGCTGTAACTGCGAATGATACTAATAGTATTATATATAAGAGTAGTACCTTTTTCATCTTAATTCCTTCAGATTACCAGTTTTTTACTGTTCTGACTTTAGCTTTTGCTGCTTTTGCAAGTTTAACCTTTTCCTGGACATCTTTCTCATCATTTGCTAAGGCATTGAGAAGCCTCTCCGCATCTTCCTTTGATATTGTCTGTTGCTGCTGCTGCTGTTCCTTATTATTGGATTGATCCTGTTGCTGGTCATTTTTCTTATCTTTTTGATCTTTATTCTGGTCGTCCTTGTTCTGATCCTTATTTTGATCTTTGTTTTGATCCTTATTATCCTTATTTTGTTGTTGCTTTTGCTCTTCTTCCTGTTGCTTCAGCATATCCTGAGCATAGGCAAGGTTATATTTAGCCTGTTTATTATCAGGACTAAGTTTAAGGGATTCTTTATAAGCTTCAATGCTCTCTTTTGCCTTCTTAGACATCAGAAATGAATTTCCAAGATTGTACAATGCAGCTGACCTCTTTTCACTATCTTCATTCAGATTACTGTTTTCAATAAATTGTTTTTCTGCATCTTCGTATTTATTTTGCTTATAGAGAGCAGTTCCAGTATTGAATATTGCATCTGGTGCTTGCTTATTTTTATCAATGGCTTTACGATAGGATACTTCAGATTCTGAAAAATTGTTCTTTTCATAATCCTTATTTCCCTGTCTGATATATTTTTTTTCTGATTGTGCATTTATAGCAATTGAAAATGCCAAAAATGCGCAGATAAACAAGCCATTAATGAATCTCTGTCTTTTAATATCTTTATTTCTTCCCATCTCGTAAACAAAAGTAAATTAAACTTTAAATTTGAATAATCTGATATCAGCAAATCTTCTGTTTTTTCGGTCCATAATTAAAAAGTCAGCCAAGAGCATAAGTATAGCAATTGCAGCAAAAATCTGGAATTGATCATTATATTCAGTGTACATTGTACTTTCCAATTCCTGTTTTTTCATTTTCCTTATTTCACTGAAGATTTGGTCAAGCCCAATATTTGAATTACTTGCTCTTACATAATTTCCATTTGTGCTTATCGCAATTTTTTTAAGAATATCTTCATCGAGCTTAGTGATTACAGTATTTCCTTCAGCATCTTTAAGATACTCTTTTTTGCCACTTTTCATAAAAGGTACTGGCACTCCTTCGGTTGAACCTATCCCTATAGTATGTATTACGATACCGGCTTTAGCAGCCTCCTCAGCATATACAACAGGGTCGTCCTCATGGTTTTCCCCATCAGTAATAATAATCATCGCCTTGCTTTTTTCTTCACCCGGACTAAAAGATCTTATTCCAAGATTTATTGCAGCACCAATTGCAGTACCCTGTTTTGGTACCATATTGGGATTAATTGTTGAAAGAAACATTTTAGCAGACACATAATCAGTTGTTACCGGAATTTGTGTATAAGCATCACCTGCGAATACAATGAGCCCTATCTTATCATTATCGAGATTATCAACCAGTCGGGATATTGCCTGTTTTGCTCTTGTTAGTCTGTCAGGCTGAATATCTTGCGCAAGCATCGAGTTGCTTACATCAAGAGCAATTATTACCTCCACACCCTCCTTTTTTACATCTTCAATCTTAGATCCAAACTGTGGTCTTGCAAGCAGGATAATTCCAGCTGAAAAAGCTATAAGTTGAAGCATAAATTTAATAACAGGCCTAATTTTCGAGAGCTCAGGAACCAGACTGCTTATCAGGTTAATATCGCCTAACCTTTTAAGTGCTTTTTTCTTTCTTATATCATTAAATATGTAGAGTAATATAATTACCGGAAGCAAAAGCAGCAAGTATAAATAATCGGGAATTGCAAATCTAAATAGTTGCATATTATCTCCTGCGTTAAGTTAAATTTCTGAATATTGTATTCCTTGCAAGCAAATCAATCACTAATAAGCAAATAGCTATCAGTGCCGGGAGAAAATATTTTTCTTCCTTCCTGCTAAATTGTCTGACATCAATTTTAGACTTCTCCAGCTTATCAATTTCGCTATAGACCTGTTCAAGTTTATCATTATCGGTAGCTCTGAAATATTTACCACCTGTTGATTGGGCAATATCCCTGAGAATTCCTTCATCAATTTCGACAGGCATATCCTGATATTGAATTCCATATGGTGTTTGGACAGGATATGGCGCCATTCCCTGAGTCCCTACTCCAATAGTATAAACGCGTATGCCATAAGTTTTTGCTATCCCTGCAGCAGTAGCCGGAGCAATTTCGCCTCTGTTATTTACTCCATCAGTTAGAAGAATTATAACTTTGCTTTTGGCATCTGAGTCCTTAATCCTGTTAATAGCTGTCGCAAGGCCATTGCCAATAGCTGTGCCGTCTTCAATCATTCCGCTTTGGATTTCCCTCATAAGATTAATTAGTACTGCATGATCAGTTGTCAGAGGGCATTGCGTAAAACTCTCTCCACTAAAAACTATCAATCCTATACGATCATATGGTCTGCCCGAGATAAACTCAGTAGCTACATTTTTTGATGCTTCAAGTCTGTCGGGTCTGAAATCGCGTGCAAGCATACTTCCTGAGATATCTAATGCCAATACTATGTCAATTCCTTCAGTGGATATATCCTGAAATCTATCAGTAGCCTGAGGTCGTGCCAGAACAAATATCAACAATGTTATTGATATTGCCCGAAGTGCAAATAGAATATGCCTGAGATAGTGACGGAAAGTAATCCTGTCCTTTTCAAAAGGCTGTAATCCAGGCATTCTTAAAGATGCTGTAGTTTTCTGTTGCTTCAGGATATAAAATGTTACCATTGCAGGAATAACTGCCAGCAGATAAAGAAAAAGGGGTTCTCCAAATGTTATTCCATTCATTTTACTTCCTCCCCTGATTTGTTTTTATTGACAGACTCTTCAATGACGATTTCATCAACTTTCGTAGCTACAACAAAATCCCAGCTATTTTGATAATGAACATCATTTTCTGAGGGTTCCGGGTTATATTTTGCGAATTTCACCATATCTGCACCTGTCAGAATTGATTTAAGCTGTTTATATGATGAGTCTTTTTTATAACCCGTGTTAATCAGTGCTTCAAGGGTCTCTGTTGTAGTAAGCTCAAGAGAGAAGACGCTAAACCTGTTTTCCAGATATTGACGTAATATTTCAGTCAGTCTTGTATAGTAATTTTTTATCTCACCTTTTTGCCAAAGCTGATACTGCTTTAATTTTTCCAATTCACGGAAAGCAATTATATGAGCCGGGTCAGGGTCAATGACTTTCTCAACTTCTTTATTAATTCTCTTTAGTTTGGGTAAGTATCTGATAGCGGCCCACACAATAACGCTCAGAAGTATAACCACAAGTAACCATGGAAGAATTTCTCCCAGTGTTACTGGTGCGCTGTATGGTTTTATTATATCAAATATTTTTGCTGTAGTATCTGCAGGTGCAATCTCCACCCTAATTACCTCAAGCTGTGCATAATCAGAATAAAACCTTTTAAGTCCATTCTCATTTTTTATCTCAGCATACACAGGAGGAAGCTGATAGAAGCCAGTATCAAATGATGTTATCAGATATTTCTCAATAATTTTTATTCTCCCATCGTTATTTGAAGAACTATCAACAACCGGGCCAGCAAGAATTTCAATATTTTTACAAAGAGTATCTTTAAAGAAAGGTAGAGTTATCCTCACGTCAGTAGGCTGATCAATGGCAATTGTGAAATTTATCTGATCACCGATATAAATCCGGGAAGTATCAAAGGTTGAGGTTAGATGAACCTCCTGTCCATATGATTCATACATTATGGCAACTGATAGAAATAAGAATACCGTTAACCTCTTCATAACTATCATCTCTTCTTAAACAATTTTATTAGTGGTTTTACATAATCAAGGTCGGTTCTTAATTCAGTCGAATCCACTCCACATCTTTTAAATATATTCCTGATATGTTCTATATGATCTACCCACCAGCTCTCATAACCATTTCTAGTTGTCCTTGATGATGTATCAATCCATTTCTCAATACCTGTTTCAGAGTCATATACTTTTATAAGACCTATGTTTGGAATAGATTTTTCGATCAAATCAAACACTTTTAGTGCAACGATATCATGTTTGTTGGAGGCAATTCTCAATGACTCTTCAAAGTCAGGAACAATGAAATCTGAAATAATAAAAGCTGTACACCTCTTTTTGATAGCGTTTGTCAGGAAGCGAAGAGGCTCATCAAGATTGGTCTTTTTACTCTGTGATTTAAAGTCCAATAGTTCCCTAATAATCCTAAGAATATGTTTCCGTCCTTTTTGAGGCGGGATGAATTTCTCAACCTTGTCGGAAAAAAATATTACACCGATCTTATCGTTATTAAAAATAGCTGAAAATGAAAGCACTGCTGCAACTTCAGTCATTAAGTCTTTTTTAAAGCTTACAGTAGTACCAAAGTTTCCTGAACCGCTAACATCAATCAACAGCATTACTGTTAGTTCCCGCTCTTCTTCAAAGACCTTAATATAGGGGTGATTAAAACGGGCTGTTACATTCCAGTCTATGCTTCTGATGTCATCACCATATTGATACTCCCTTACCTCGCTGAAAGCTATACCTCGTCCTTTAAAAGCACTGTGATATTCGCCGGCAAATATATGCCTGCTCAACCCCCTGGTCTTTATCTCAATTCTCCGGACTTTTTTTAATAACTCAGTTGCTTCCACCATACAATAAATTAGATATTTGGCTCAATAGTAACTACATATGACCATTTCTCATCTCTTAGCTCAATTAAATAATCCTTGCCATCACGTCTATCAATCCATCTGTTTTCTGCACTCTTTTTATAAGCTGAATTAAACTCATTCACTTTATCAGTTTTGACACTCAGATCACATATCAATCTCACACTATGGCAAACTGAATCGGGATTAAAAAAGAACAGAAGAGTTTGTTTATCAGAACTGTCTGAATATTTCAGATATTTATATCTTTCATTTCTGACATTATTAAAACTCATTTACCTGAGATTCTCCTTCATATACTTTTAAATTTCCTTTTCATTATAACCGATAAGGTTCTGACCAAAAGCACTCAGGCCAGTAAGTATGAAAACTGTAAATAGTATGAGGTTTTTCATATATTTTCAACTATGGGACCTCGACAACATTAAGTATTTCAGATATAATTTGATCCTGGTTAATATTCTCAGCTTCAGCTTCATATGTAAGACCAATCCTGTGACGCATAACATCGGAACATATTGTTCTGACATCTTCAGGAATAACATATCCCCTTCTCTTAATAAAAGCAAATGCTTTTGCTGCAAGTGAAAGATTTATTGAAGCTCTTGGAGATGCACCATAAGAGATCATATTAGTAAACGATGATAAACCATATTTTTCAGGATTACGGCTTGCAAAAACAATATTTAAAATATAGTTTTCTATTTTTTCATCCATATAAACTTCTCTTACAATATCCCTGGCTCTTGTAATATCTTCCGTTTTCAGCACGGTATTAGTTTTTGGAAAATCTTTAGCAAGGTTCTCCCTGATGATCATCTTCTCTTCTTCCATAGTAGGATAACCGATAAGAACTTTCATCATGAATCTGTCGATTTGAGCTTCAGGCAGAGGATATGTTCCTTCCTGCTCAATTGGATTTTGTGTTGCCAATACAAGGAATGGTTCATCAAGTTTAAATGTTGAATCACCTATTGTTACCTGTCTCTCCTGCATAGCTTCCAGTAGAGCACTCTGTACTTTTGCAGGTGACCTGTTTATTTCATCTGCAAGAATAAAGTTAGCGAATACGGGTCCTTTTTTTACAATGAACTCCTCCTTCTTCTGACTATAAATCATTGTACCTATAAGATCAGCAGGGAGCAGATCAGGTGTAAATTGTATTCTGCTGAACTTCGCATCGATTATCGAGGCAAGCGATTTAATAGCAAGAGTTTTAGCCAGGCCGGGAACCCCTTCAAGAAGTATGTGGCCATTTGCAAGAAGTCCTATCATAAGGCTATCGGTAAGATGCCTCTGACCAACGATAACTTTATTCATCTCCATCCTTATAATGTCGACAAAGGCACTCTCCTTTTCAATTTTTTCATTTAGAATTCTGATGTCAGCAGTTTGCTCCATGGTTTTAATTTTTAAGTCGCAATTATAATAAAACGAGTACTATTATTCATCTTTGAATTTTCACAATAAAATCATATTACAAAAGAAGGCAGTGAATTTCTAAAGTGGTGTTAAGGAGTGTTAAAAGTTTGTTAAAAGGTTAACATATACCCAAAACATTCTGAATGTAGTAATGCTCCCACTTCATTCTGGCTGCCCGCTTTTCTTTTAGAGAATGAGCAATGCGCTGAAAATAAGATTACTGTTTTGATTTATACCTCATCATTTTAATGATAATGGATTCCACTCAAATTCCGATCTGACAGAACTTCTTATTACAATAATCATTACTAAAGGAATTATGGCATTATTGAAGTCCTGAGGCAATATGAGGCTTAAAACGAGAAAAGCAACTGAGATTACAAAAAGTATCCTGAACAAGACCGGAGGAGCTTTATTAAATATAAGAGATACAAAGCAAAATAGAATGACAGGGTTTAGCCATATTATATTAAGGTTCCATTTCATCTGTTGATGATCGGTGAAAAAGTTAAAAAAGATCATTAATAAAGCAAGGATTGAAAGAAAAGAAAAAACGACTATATCAAATAATCTGTTAGCTTTTTTACTCCTTATCCAACCCGACAGGATTACAATTATTATTAAAAGAAGAGTAAAGAGAAATATGGGTGTTGTAAATATCTTGTGGCGTAATAGTGGTGGATTAAAATCAAGAATAACTTCAGGGTTCTGAAGTAAAGGAATCATCTTACTATCCCTGTTAATTCGTGTATCTACAAGTTGATTTTGCATATCAACAGGCAGAAACATTCTGTCTCTGAAAGAAGTTCTCTTATCCCCGGAAGAGCCCATAATGAGATCAATACCGAATTTTAGCCATGGATATGGGTTTTGATATTTACCAACCATGTCTCTGAAAGTCGGGCTTTTTTCAGTTTCAGGAGGTGGATACAAAAGTATTTCACCTATTGACTTTTCAAGCAGGTCCCTTATCCTGGTAGTACAGTCATCATAAAAGAAATCATATCTATAGCTTACATTTTCCGGTTTAAGATTCTCGTTAATAAGAATAATCAGACGTTTAGTTTCATAAGTATCAAGATTAATTTTTTGTGAATAAACAAATCTTTTCTCAAAAAAATAAGTTTGCAGAAATCTTTGTAACGACTCTACTCCTAACATATAATTAAGTCGGCCCTTAGCAAATTTCCACGTAAAATTCGGAGTACTGAAATCAAATACTCCCCAATTATAAATAAGGTCGCTATTTTTTTCAGGGATAACGATCCTCAATGCACTGTGACCATATATTGAATAAGTTTCAGTCCCCGGGCCGCAGGTTATCAAATAGACTGATGTATCACTTTCAGTTTGCGAAAAGACAGACATTTGAGTTATTAAGAAAAGAAATGAGATTATTATAAGTACTTTTTTCATATTAATTCTCTTTTTGTAAACGTAAGAGATTTTCATGAGAAATGAAAGGTTGATAAAAAATGAACTTAATATTTTTTTACTAGCTTTATCGCGGTTTTAATAGATCACTATTAAAGAATCCAGGACAATTAATCATTAAGTACTTAATATAATAACATCATGAAAAAAACCTCGTTCATTCCCGTCCTATTACTACTCTTTATAATTGGCTGTAAGAATAATGAAAGTATTCCAATCACCGATCTTCATATACATTTAAAAGGTGGCTTTACCATTGAAGATGCAGTACTGAAATCACAAAATGAGCATATTAATTATGGCATTGCAACAAATTGCGGATTAGGATTTCCTGTTCATACCGATAGCCAGATAGATTCTGTATTACTCACATTTAAAGACTATCCGCAATTCTTCGTAGGAATGCAGGCCGAAGGAAGAGAATGGTTAAATATTTTCTCCAAAGAGTCAATAAATAGGTTTGATTATGTATTCACAGATGCTATGACCTTCACTGATGCAAAGGGAAGAAGAAACCGGATATGGCTTAAAGAGGAGACATGGATCGATAATGAGGAAGAGTTCATGGACTATCTGGTTAATACAATAGTTGATATTATGAGAAGTGAACCAATTGACATGTATGTTAACGCTACCTTTTTACCTGAACAAATGTCGGAAAGGTATGATTCATTTTGGACAGATGAGAGAATGGATATGGTTATTGAGGCCGCAAAAGACAATAATATCGCTATCGAAATAAGCAACAGATATAAGATACCCTCAGTTAAATTTATTTCAAGAGCAAAAAGGGCTGGTGTTAAATTTACTGTTGGAACAAACAATATGGATAGTAATTTTTCTGGTGCAGAATATGCTCTCGATTTAATAATAAAATGTAACCTGACTCAAGAAGATTTTTTCTTACCTATTAATAAAAGGCAGGATGGAAAGCTTTGATTTAGCGAGAGTTCTAAAATTTCTTCCCGGTATTATTCTTGGATTAACTGTACATGAATACAGTCATGCATTAGTTGCTCATATGTGTGGCGATTCAACCTCAAAAGACCAGGGGCGAGTTACACTTAATCCTTTAAAGCATATTGACCCTCTTGGCTTTATAATGATTATTGTTGCAGGTTTTGGATGGGCAAAGCCCGTTCAGTTCAATGAGCAGAAATTACGAAATCCGAAGAGCGATGTAATGAAAATAGCAGTTGCAGGACCCTTATCAAATGCTCTGCTTGCCATGATCCTATCTATCATATTCTCAGTTATATCCAAGCTTATGCCAGTTTATCAAAATTCAGGGATGCAGATAGTATCGGAAGTTTTTCTTTACGGCATTTATATTAACTGGGGACTTTTTATTTTTAATCTCATTCCCCTCCCTCCTCTTGACGGGTCACATTTGCTATTCCAATATTTTAAGAAATTTCCAGCTCTTTATTCAGGATTTTATAAATACGGCTCGTTTATTTTCTTTGGACTTATTCTTGTAACAGTTGTGACAAAAATAAACTTGCTTCCAATATGGCCGATGATACAGTTTTTTGGAGATGGATTTCTTTCTCTTGTGGGATATAATTAAAGGCGCAAAGGCTCAAAGGCGCAACGCCCGCCCGACTGAACGATAAACAGAACTACAATTATTTTACTGATTTAAGTCGTTCGGGCGGGGCTCAAAGGTATCAGGATTGCTTTTTTTTTGAAAATAGGTTAGGATTTATTATATTGCAGGAAACAAGTGTGTTGTGAGGCTTGCAATCATAATATTATGTATTGTTATGGGTGGAAACATCTTTCCGCAGGCAGATAAATACTCTGCTGCAAGAGACAATATGGTAAAAATCCAGATTGTTGCCAGGGGAGTTACCAATGCTGCTACATTAAAAGCAATGAGGAAAGTTCCCCGCCATCTTTTTGTCCCTGAACGTTCTGTAGAAGACGCTTATGGTGATTATCCCATCTCAATAGGTTATGGGCAAACCATATCTCAACCCTACATAGTAGCTTATATGACAGAAGTGATCAGACCAACTTTCAAGAAAAAAGCTCTTGAGATTGGTACCGGTTCCGGATACCAGGCTGCGGTTCTTGCTGAAATTGTTGACACAGTTTACACAATTGAGATTATACCGGAACTGGCAGAAGAATCAGCTGCAAGATTTAAAAGTTTAGGGTATGATAATATTGTTGGAAAAGCAGGCGATGGTTACCATGGATGGGCAGAGCATGCTCCCTTTGACATTATAATTGTAACCGCAGCAGCAAATGAGATACCTGAACCATTGATTGATCAGCTGGCTGAAAATGGTCGATTAGTAATCCCGGTTGGCAAATCAGGTGCAATACAGGAATTGATATTACTTGTAAAAAGAAATGGAAAAATAGAAAAATCACGTCTTACATTTGTCAGGTTTGTTCCGTTCAGGAGATCGAAAAACTGACGGCTAGGCATCTAATTGCTAAATCATTCATATTTAATATATTACAATCATTTCCAATTCAATGTTTTATTAACAATGGCTGTTGATAAAACATTTTTATTATTGTGTTGATATGTATTAAATTTATGCAAAAGTTTGTAACGTACTGTTTTCTTGTAAATCAAGGAATTATGAAAAACCCAATGCACTTTAACCTAAAGTTGTTTTTAGTGCTAAGTACAGTTTCCGTTTTAGTCTCATTTACAAGTTATGCACAAACTACTTAGTGTCTGCAAGAAAACTTTCAATTAATTGGTTTACAATGGTTTATTGTTGATAACTTGTTTGAATCTACTTGTGTTTTTCTTTGGTTGTTTTACCAAAAATACAGATATTCAAGCTGTTAAACAAATGAGATTCGAATA